>CAZWCX010000139.1:0-17382 GCA_964632945.1 uncultured Planctomycetia bacterium
CGCCTCCTCCTCGCGCCTCGCCGGGCGCGAAAATCGCCTCGGCCGAACCTAGGATTTCATGATTGAAGACCCACTAGTAATTTTTCCGCACGTGCTCCCGCCAGTGATGGTCCAGGTCCGCGTAGGCCCAGCCCAGCGTCTCCTTGAGCGCCCCCTCCTGCTGCGGGCCGGATCCATCGGTGGACTTGAGCGCCTCGAAGAAGGAGAAGAATTCCTTCTTGCGCGTCGACATCAACCACTCGAGCACGCTCCACGCCTTGACCAGCATTTCCCCGTCCAACTGGTTGATGCCGGCGGTCATGACGATCCGCATGTCCGGATCGCGGCCGTTGACCACGGCCTCGCGGATGAACTGTTTCCAGTAGTCGGAGTCGCGCGGCACGCCCGCCTTGTTGGTGTTGCCGGTGGCCTGGACGAAACAGTTGGTCAGGGCGGTGCGAAGCAAGCGGTGGCTGAAATAGTGGGCCATCCCCTCGTACAGCCAGGGCTGCATGACGCCCGGGGCGGGGCTCATGTAGTAGTGGTGCAACACGTGGGTCGTGTAGTGGACGACGAAGTCCCGCGTGCCGCTGATCTCGTCTTCGTAGCCGACGTATTGGGGCGGTTCGTACTTGCAGTGGCCGCCGGTTCGCTTGAGCTGATCGCGGTTGCCCTCCGAGCCGTCCACCATCCCGTCGATCCAGGCATGGTATTCCTTTTGTTCCTTGAGGAGGATCCCCCAGATGAGGCCGTCGACGAGTTCGCGGCCCTCGGGCACATCGAAGAGGGTGTGGAACTCGCTGCGGGTGGTTTCGGCCAGCTTGACCAACTCGGCGAGGACCGGGTCGGCCAGGGTGGTCTGGAGGAAGAAGTGGGTGGATTGCCGCTTGGTCAGTTTGGTGCCGACGGCCTTGTCGTCTGCGGTGCTCTTGTCGATGGAGGCGCCGCCTTCGGCCGCGGCGGCCTTTTTCTGCATCGCCTCCTTCTCGGCGCGGTCTTCCGCGCCGACCCAGGCGCCGCCCGACTTCTTGAAGCCGAGCGCCTCGCGGGCCTTGGCATGGTCCTTTTCGTAGTCGATCGCGGTGCGCAGGTTCTCGTTGGCTTCCGTCTCCAACCCGTTCTTCCGGCACCACTCGCCCACGTCGAAGAAAGCGTCGGCCACCGAGCCCCCGTCCTTCTTGGCCTTGTTCTTGTACTCGTCGAGCAGGGCGTACCGGACGTTGTCGGAAGCCTCGTCCTTCCGCTTCACCTTGTCCTTCTTCTTCGGATCCTCGATCCACTCCTCGCCCTGCTTGGAGAAGCCCAGGCGGTCGCGCGCCTTGGAGTGATTGGGGTCCCACTGGAGTACCCGCTGGTACTCGGCGAAGGCGGGCTCGTAGAGCTTCTTCCCGTGGCACCAGTCCGCCAGAGAAGCATGCATGGACGCGGCCTTCTTGCGGGCTGCGGCGACCTTGCTTTCGTACGACTTGCGCTTGGCCTCCTCCGGGCTGGGGGAATCCCCCTCCGCGCGGAGACCGACCGGCAGAGCGAACGCCAGGGCGACCAGGAGCGCAGCGAGGCGCGCGAGTGCGACGGGTCGAAGCATCGGGCTTCTCCTTCCTACTTCTGGAGGACGCGCTTGAGGTCTTCCGGATCCGAGGAGTAGCCCAGACAGTCGTCCAGGCTGAGGACTCCCTGCCGGTAGGCTTCGGCGAGGGACTGGTTCATGGTCTTCATGCCGTCCTTCCCGCCCACCTGGATGATCGAGTACATCTGGTGCGCCTTGTTCTCGCGGATCAGGGCCTTGATGGCCGAGTTGGCGATCATGATCTCCGCCGCGAGGACGCGGCCCTTGCCGCCGATGCGCGGCAGGAGCTGCTGGCAGAACACCGCCACGAGCGTGAACGAGAGCTGGGTGCGGATCTGCTGCTGCTGATGCGACGGAAAGACGTCGACGATGCGGTTGATGGTCTGCACCGCGTCGGACGTGTGCAGGGTTCCGAAGGTCAAGTGGCCCGTTTCGGAGACGGTGAGGGCGGTCTCGATCGTCTCCATGTCGCGCATTTCCCCGATCAGCACCGTGTCGGGGTCCTGTCGCAGGACGGCGCGGAGGGCCATCTTGAACTCGTGGGTGTCGCTGCCGATCTCGCGCTGATTGACGAGGCAGGTCTTGTTCTTGTGCACGAACTCGATCGGGTCCTCGATCGTGAGGATGTGCCCGTGTTCGGTCTGGTTGATGTAGTCGATCATGGCGGCCAGCGTGGTCGACTTGCCCGAACCGGTGGCGCCGGTGACCAGGATGAGTCCGCGGGGCTTCTTGCACAGGTCCTCGCACACGCGTCGCGGCAGGCCGAGGTCCTCGAACGTCTTGATCTTGTCCGGGATGACGCGCAGGACGGCCGCGACCGCGCCGCGCTGCAGGAACACGTTGGTGCGGAAGCGTCCGAGCGACTCGATGCCGAACGACAGGTCGAGCTCGAGGTGTTTCTCGAAGCGGGCCACCTGGTTGGAATCCAGGATGCTGTAGACCAGCTTCTGCGTCCCCTCCGGCGACATCACCGGATGATCCGTGTTCATGAGCTTCCCGTCGATCCGGATCTTGGGCGGGGCACCGGCGCTGATATGAAGGTCGGACCCGCCGCGCTGGACGAGCAGCATCAGGAGTTCTTCCAGGGAGACCATGTTAGTCCTCCTTTTCTTCCGTCCGGGACGCCTGGTACTTCGCCACGAGTTCCTGTTGCGTCCGGGCGGGCACGACATCGTAATGCGACAGCTCGATCGAATAGCTGCCCTCGCCGCCGGTCATCGACCGCAATTCGCTCGAGTAGTTCATGACCTCCGCGAACGGGATCGACGCCCGGATGATCTGCTGGCCGCCGGGGGCCATCTCCTGGTCGAGGATGCGACCGCGCCGGGAATTGAGGTTGCCCAGGATGTCGCCGACGACCCGGCTGGGCACGGTGATCTCGATGTTGACGATCGGTTCGAGCAGCACCGGCTTCGCTTCGGCGACCGCTTTTTTGAACGCCTCGCGGCCGGCCACCTGAAACGCGATGTCCTTGGAATCCACCGGGTGTTCCTTCCCGTCGTACAGGGCGACGCGGACATCCTCGAAGGGGTATCCCGCAATGACGCCGGTTTCGAGCACCTTGCGGATGCCCTTCTCGACGGACGGGATGAATTGCTGGGGGACCGAACCGCCGACGACCTCGTCGGCGAACTCGAACCCGCTGCCGCGCGCGAGCGGTTCGATGCGGATGTAGACTTCCGCGAACTGACCGGCGCCGCCCGCCTGTTTCTTGTGGCGGTGATGCCCCTGGGCCTTGCCGGTGACCGTCTCCTTGTACGGGATGCGCGGCTGCCGCGTGGTGACCTGCACGTTGAAACGCGACTTCAGGCGCGCCAGGCAGATCTCCAGGTGCAATTGGCTCATGCCCGTGATCACCATGTCGTGAGTCTGGGAATCGATCTTGATCTGGAAGGTCGGGTCGCTGTCGACGAGCTTCTGCAGCGCGCCGCGGATCTTCTGCTCGTCGTCGCGGCTCTTGGGCTCGACCGCGAGCGAAACCATCGGCTGGGGGAATACGATCTTCGCGTAGGAGATCCCCGCATTTTCGGCGCAGAGGGTGTCGCCGACCTGGAGGCTCTCGATCTTGGCGACGGCGGCGATCTCGCCGGCAATCACCTTGTCGGTGGGTTTCTGGTCCTTGCCGAAGACGCGGAACAGCTTGCCGAACTTGACGACTTCCTTGGTGCGCGCGAGGAAGAAGGTGGCATCGGGAACGAGGGACCCGGAGTAGACGCGGAAGTAGCTGACGCGTCCGACGAACGGATCGCTCGTGACCTTGAAGACCTGGGCGCTGAACGGTGCGCTTTCCTGCGCGGGGAGGGTCAGCTCGCCCTCGCCGTCCGTCTTGACGCCGGCCCGGGCCGGGCGCTTGTCGGGGGACGGGAGGTCGCGGGCGACGAAGTCGAGCAGGGCCTCGATCCCCTTGTCCGCGCGGACGCTGGTGGCGAAGATCGGAACGACCTTACCCAGGGCGATGGCGCGCGGCAGGACCGCATCGAACTCGGCGTCGGTGATGGCGCCCTCGTTCAGGTACTTCTCCATCAGCGTTTCGTCGACTTCGATCGCAGCCTCGATCAGCTTTTCGCGCCAGCTCTTGGCCTCCTCCCGCATCGACTCGGGACAGGCGTCCGGGTGCAGGACGGAAACGACATCCTTGACCTTGGGTCCGGGCTCGATCGGAAGCGTGACCGGGACGCACTGATTGCCGAAACTCTCCCGGATCGTGGCGATCAGTGTGTCCCATTCGATGTTTTCGAGGTCGACCTTGTTCACCGCGATCATGACCGACAGGCCGGCCTTCTGCGCCAGCGTCCACATCTTGCGCGTGTTGACCATGACTCCGCCGGCGGCATTGACGCAGAGCACGGCGATGTCGGTCGCGACGCAGGCGGCGACCGCCTCCCCGACGAAGTCCGAGTATCCGGGGGCGTCCATCAGGTTGAGTTCGACGTTCTTGTAGCGGCAGAAGGCCACGCCCAGGTCGATGGAGAACTTGCGGGCCTTCTCTTCCGCGTCGTGGTCGAAGAGGGTCGTGCCGTCCGCGACGCTGCCGAGGCGCGTGACGGACTTGGTTTTGAACAGGATGGCCTCGGCGAGCGAGGTCTTGCCCGAGTCGCCGTGGCCGATGAACGCAAGGTTGCGCAGATCCTTGGTCTCGTACTTGGGCATTCCTGGATCTCACTTTCTCCAAGGGGTCCGGGGGGGCGCCTCACTGCAGGACGGTGATCTCCACACGACGATTCTTGGCCCGACCGGCGGCGGTCGAGTTGGAGGCGGCCGGCTTGGTGTCGCCCAGGCCGGCAACCTGGATGGTCCCGGACGGGATCCCGTTCTCCCTCAGAACCTTGGCGACCGAATTCGCGCGCGCCGTGGAGAGCTCCCAATTGCTGGCGAACTTGTCCTTGGCCTTCTTGATCGGAACGTTGTCGGTATGCCCTTCCACGACGATCTGGTGCCCCGGGTACTTGGACTTGATCTGGCCGGCCACCGACTTGACCGCGGCGATTCCCTTGGTCGTCAGGGTGGCGGAGCCGGAAGAGAAGAGCACCTCGCTGTCGAGGACGATGCGTTCGCTGACCCCGGGGCTGGCGCCGCCGCCGCCGAAGGAGACGCCGGCCGTTTCCCCGCCCAGGGTGGCCCCGCCGCGGTCGACGGGCGCGGCCTCCTGGCGCTTCGCCAGGTCATCGGCTACCGCGCGCTGCTTCGAGAGGTCCATTTCGAGCTGGTAGTTGCGTTGCTGCAGCTCGGAAATCTGGAGCTTCTGCTGCTCGATCTGATTTTCGTACTTCGAGCTCGAGCAACCCGCCGCCATCACCCCGAGGGCGATGGCCAGGCCCGCCCCCCACCGATTGTTCCCACGCATGTCGCTTCTCCTCTATCTCCCGCCATCGGGTGGACGATTATCCCCCGCCGCCTCCGGGACCCGACACCATGCCGGGCCAGGTCACGAGCACGAAATGCATCACCGGTTGTGCGAAGAAGATCATCACGATCGCGCCCAGCGACAGGTACGGTCCGAACGCGACGTACCGATTGCCGGTGCGAATCAAGATCAGCAGGCCGAACAGCGAACCGACCACGCAAGCGAAGAGGAAGACCAGGATGACGGCCTTCCAGCCCAGGAATCCCCCGATCATCGCCATCAGCTTGACGTCCCCCAGGCCCATGGCTTCCTTGCGGAACACCAACTGTCCAAGGACGCCGAAGGCATAGACGATCCCCCCGCCGATGCACATCCCGACCATCCCGGCCGCCAGCGAGGCCAGATGGGGATTCGGAATCGCTTCGGTCAACTCGGGACCGTGAAGGAACGGAAACGCGGCGCTGGCGAGCGGCGCCAGCAGGGTGCCGGCGAGCGTGATCTCGTCGGGAATGATCTTGTGATCGAAGTCGATGAACGTGGACACCACCAAATTGGCCACCAGGTAGGCGTGGACCACGAACAGGATGATCCGCTCCTCCGCGCCGGCCCACAGGTCGAGCCGCGCCACCTGGGTGTATGCGGTGTACGCGAACAACCCGCCGGTCAGAAGTTCCACGAGCGGATAGCGCGCGGAAATCGGGATGCGGCAATGCCGGCACTTTCCGCGCAACCACAGCCACGAGAAGACCGGGACGTTGTCGTACCAGCGCACCGGGCGGCGGCAGCGGACGCAGCGGGAACCCGGGCGTACCAGGGACATGCACTCCCGGGGCATCCGGTAGATGCAGACGTTCAGGAAGCTGCCGACCACCAGTCCGAAGAGTCCGGCGGAGACGATCCAGAATACGTCGAGGGGCGAAAGCACCATGTTTCGATGGGCCGCCGAGCGGGGTTAGGGAACGATCAGGGAAGGGTCGATGCTAGCACCCGGCTGTCGGGGGTGACAAGAAAAAGCCGGGGGGTGCGGGGCCCGGCCGGCGCCGCCCTTTCGCGGGCCGCCGCCGGCCCCCGCGCCCGGTCTCAGGGAAGCAACCCCTGCACGTCGCGGTACCACTTGACCCACTCGCGGATACCGTCCTCGAACGCCCAGTGAGGCCGGTAGCCGAGCGATTCCCGGGCCCGGGAGACGTCCGCATAGGTGATCGGAACGTCGCCCGGCTGGAGGGGCAGGTGCTTGAGGCGGGCCTTGCGGCCGAGGGCGCGCTCGATGACGGCGATCATCTCGCGCAGTTCGATGGTACGCGACTCCCCGAGATTGAAGATGTGGTACCCGCTCTCGAGTTGCAGGCAGCCGACGAGGCCGTCGACGATGTCCTCGTAGTACGTGAAGTCGCGCTGGGCGGATCCGTCCCCGAAGACCGGCACCTCCTCCCCCCGTTCGATGAGGCGGGTGAACTTGTGGATCGCCATATCCGGACGCTGGCGCGGTCCGTACACGGTGAAGAAGCGGAGGCAGGCGACCGTGATTCCGTGCAGCTTGTGCCAGTTCCAGCAGTACAGCTCGCCCGCGCGCTTGGTGGCGCCGTAGGGGGACTCGGGGGTGACGGCCGGATCGTCCTCCCGGAACGGCACCCGCAGGGTGGTTCCGTAGACCGAGGAGGAGGACGCGAACAGGATCTTGCGGACGCCGAACTCGCGGCAGGCCTCGAGCAGGAGGATCGTTCCCCGTCCGTTGACTTCCTCATACAGGACCGGGTCCTGGAGGGAAGGCCGCACGCCGGCCCGGGCCGCCAGGTGGACGAGGACGTCGAAGCGGCCGGTGCGGAAGGTCTCGCGCACGAGGGCGGCGTCCCGGATGTCGCCCTCCACGAGGTCCACCTTTCCGGCCGCCCGGACGGAGTCCAGGTTGCGCCGCTTGATCGCGGGGGCGTAGTAGTCGTTGAAATCGTCCAGAATCACGATCTCGTGGCCGAGGCGGAGCAGGCGCTCGGACAGATGGGAGCCGATGAATCCGGCGCCGCCGGTGACGAGAATCTTCGACATGCGGCCTCGCTTTCCGCCGGCGGATCCATACCTGGAGCGCGGGGGACCGCCCGGCCTCCCGGCCGTGGTCCGGTCCCCGGCCTAGCGGCTCCCGGGGATGGACGACATCCGCCGGCCGCGGGAGCGCACGAGATCGAGCGCCGCGGTCGCCGCGCGCGCGCTCGCCCCCGGGGCCCCGAGCCGTTCGCGGACGTCGCCCAACTCCTTCCGCATGGTCTCCAGCCGCCCGTTGCGCAGGATCGACAGCGCCTCCCGGGTGACGTTTTCCGGCGCGGCGGCGTGCTGGATCAATTCCGGGATCACGCGCCGTCCGGCCACGATGTTCACCAGGGAGTACATATCGATTTGCACGAGCAGCTTCCCGGCCAGGTAGGACAGGTACGCCAGCTTGTACATCATGATCATGGGGGTGCCGAAGATGGCGGCCTCGAGGGTCGCCGTGCCGGACGCGACGAGCAACAGGTCCGACCGGCGCATGACGTCGTAGGTGCGTCCGCGCAGGACCTGGACGGGGAGCCCCGGGGGGATCCAGCGCGCGATCCACGCGGGATCGATGTTCGGCGCGCAGCCGACGACGAAGCGGGCATCGGGGCGCTCGCGCAGGATCCCGGCGGCGCTCTGCGCCATGACGGGCATCAGCCGCTCGCACTCCTTGACCCGGCTGCCCGGCAGCAGACCGAGCAGCAGAGAGTCCGGCGGCACGTCGAGTTCCCGGCGCAGGTCGCTGCCGGGCGCGGACTCCTCCATCAGGTCGAGGAGAGGGTGTCCCACCCAGGTCACGTCCTGGCCGTGACCCGCGTAGAGCTCCCGTTCGAAGTCGAAAAGCACGAGCATCCGGTCGACCAACTCGACGATTCGATGGATGCGCCAGGGCCGCCATGCCCAGACCTGCGGGCTGATGTAGTAGATCAGCGGAATGCGCGCGTCCTTCACGCGCTCGGCAAACCGCAGGTTGAATTCCGGAAAATCGATCAGGATGACCGCATCGGGCTTCTCGCGCCGCAGGACGCTGATCAAGGACCGATAGAGGGCGAGGAACCGGACCATGTTGCGCAACGGCTCGACCACGCCGACGGCCGCGTATTGCGTCACGTCCGCCACCAGGCGCACCCCCTCCTCGCGCATCTTCGATCCGCCCACGCCGAGCAGGTCGATGCCGGGTTCCTGGGCGCGCAACTCGCGGGCGAGCGCCGCACCGTGAAGGTCGCCGGAGGATTCCCCGGCAATCATCAGGACTTTCATGGGCCGCCTAGGTACGCGCCAAGGATCGGTGAGACTCGAGAATGCCCTTCTGAATCCGGTCGGCCACCTCCATCGCCCGCAGCCCGTGCTCGCCGGGCACGACCGGGGGGGTGCCGTTGCGCACGCAGTCGATGAAGGAGCCGAGTTCGCGGGCCAGCGGCTCGCCGGCATTGTCGATCGTGATTTCGCGGGTTTCGATCAGCTGCCCGAACAGGAAGTCCTTCAGGTTGGTGAGGGAGGTCGGATCGATCTGCTCGACCTTGAAATCGGGGGACCGCAACTTCGGCCCCTTCTTCAGGATCTTGGCCGACTTCGTCTGGTAGTCGAGCGAGATGTAGCGATCGCCGGAGAAGACGCGGATTTTCCGCATCGACTGGTAGGAGACGCGGCTCGCCGTCACGTTGGCCACGCAGCCGTTCTCGAACACCAGCCTCGCGTTGGCGATGTCCTCCTCGGGAGAGAGCACGCGCACGCCGACGGCGTCGACGCGGACCACCGGAGAGCGGACGAGGTGCAGAATGATGTCGATGTCGTGGATCATCAGGTCCAGGACGACGCCGATGTCGGTGGAGCGGAAGCTGAAGCTGCTCAGCCGGTGACACTCGATGAACCGGGGATCGACGATCTCGGATTGCAAAGCCTCGACCGCCGGGTTGAACCGCTCGATGTGTCCGACCTGCAGGATGCACCCCTTGCGGCGGGCGAGATCGACGAGCTCCTGCGCCTGATCGAGACTCTTGCACATCGGCTTTTCGACGAGAACGGGGACGCCGCGCTCGACGAACGCCCGGGCGATGGCGAAATGTTCGACCGTGGGGACGACGATGGAGACGGCCTGGACGGTGTCGACGAGGGGCTGGTAGTCCTGCAAGGCCGGAACGTTGAGCTTGCGGGCCACGGCCCGGGCCCGGCTGAGGTTGGTGTCGACGACGCCCACCAGCCGCACGTCGTTCATGCCATTGTAGATGCGGGCGTGTTCCTTGCCCAGGTGCCCGACCCCGATGACCGCGACCGCGAGCGACTTCATGCACGATACTCCGAGGGTTCCACAAACGGATCGCCGGTTGTACCGCAGGGAAGGTCCCAGGTCAAGGCCGCACCGACCCGCCCGCTCGCGGACGCCGCGGGCGGGTCTTTCCGCCCCACGCGATCCATGGTAAGGTGGGCGGTCACGGGGAGGATCTTCATGAACGGATTCCGCGCGGTGGTGCTCGACTTCGACGGGCTCATCCTCGACACGGAGAGCCCGGCCCTGGAGACCTGGAGCGAGATTTATCGCGAACACGGCTGCGAACTCGATCGCTCGCGCTGGCTCATCGGGGTCGGCACGGTGGGCGGATTCGATCCGATGGCGCACCTGGAATCGCTGCTGTCCCGGGGACTCGACCGGACCGCCCTGAGCGAAATCGCGCGGGAGCGGCATCGGGGACGGTGCCGGGTCCAACCGCTGCTGCCCGGGGCGCGCGAACTGATCGACGCGGCGCGCCGCCTGGGACTGCGCACGGGGGTGGCGTCGAGCTCGACGTTTCACTGGGTCGGGGGCTGGCTGGAGCAGCACGGGTTGTTGCAGGGGATCGACGCGGTGTGTACGCGAGACGACGTGGGTGGACGCCCGAAGCCGGCCCCGGACGTCTATCTCGCCGTGGCGGGGCGGCTGGGGGTGCCGCCGGGTTCCTGCGTCGCCTTCGAGGATTCGCCCAACGGCGTGCGCGCGGCGCGGGCGGCCGGCTTCCGGTGCGTGGCGGTGCCCAACGGCGTGACCCGGGGGCTCCCGCTGGAGGAAGCCGACCTGGTGCTCGGCTCGCTGGCGGAACGTCCGCTGCCGGGCCTCCTGGCCGACCTGGCGGGGCTCCCCCCGCAGCCGCTCGCGGCGGATCGACGGGAGCCGGGGCGGGACGCGACTCCTCCGGGGGGACGGTCATGACCGGAGACGAAATCCTCTCCGATGATCCGTTCGGATTCGACCCGGCGGCCGCGCTGGCGATGATCGACCGCTACGATGCACAGGGGATCGCGGTGGTCCGGCTGGAGTGGTCCGGGTCGGGTGAGGGCGTTGCCGCACCGGGCCCGGCTCATTTCGCGGCCCCCGGCGCGGAAACCTGGCGGGAGTTCCGCATTGCCGCCAACGAAAGCGCACGCGCGCAGGTTCAGACTCGGGCGCAGGATTCGACGGCGCGGGTCGCCCTGGTGGTGATCCATAAGGAGGAGTGGCGGCCGTTCCGGATTCAGTGAAACTTCCATCTTGAGATCCCGGGTTCGGCCGAGGCGATTTGCACGCCCGGCGCGGCGCGAGGAGGGGGCGCTGCCCCGGTGCATCGCCGACGACGAGCAACGAAGCCCGGCGCGAAGAGCGACCGGACCAACCCTACGGGATCAAGGTTGAAGCCCCACGAGTCCGGGCGAATCCTCGGTCCGCTGCCGCCACCGCGATCCCGGCCCTCTCCGCCCCGCGGCAACCGAACCGGGGGCCGCTGCAAGGTCGCGGTTCCCGGCGGCGGAGTCCCGTGCGGACTCCCGGACTCACTGAGGCTTGCGCGCGAACACGACTTCGCTCGGGAACGCCCACTGCTCCACCACTTCCCTTCGGGTGTCGGTGAACCCCGCCTCGCCGAGGAGGGGCGCGAGCTGCAGGGGCCTTCAGCCGCCGACCGAAGCCGGTTTCAGGGCGTGCGCAAGTCCCCAGAGGAACATGAGGCTGCGCGAAAGGACGCTCCGTCCCGGCGTCATGCCGACGAAGACGGCGCGCCCGCCGGGGCGCAGGATGCGCCGGGCTTCCGCAGCCGCTGCGCGGATTTGCGACTCCGGGAGCAGGTCGAGGACATACGACGTGTAGAGGGCGTCGACCGAAGCGTCGGGCAGGCCGGTGGCCTCGGCGGACCCGGCGTGTCCCTCGAGCCGCGAATCCACCCCCGCCTCGGCCGCCCGCGCGCGGGTGAGTTCGAGCATCTTGGGCGAGAGGTCGAAGCCGACCACCCGGCCGTCCGTGCCGACCGCCTCGAGAAGACGGAGGGTCATGCGTCCGGTGCCCACGCCGAGCTCGACGATGCGCTCCCCCGCGGCCGGGGAGAGCCATTCCAGCCCCAGGGCCTTCGCGCGCGACTCGAACCGCTCCATGCGATCGAGGGCATTGCCCATGCGATCGTACGCGGCGCGGGCGCGGTCCGGGGCCAGGGGCATCGGGGATCCCCTATCTGCGTTCCGACATGGGCAGGTAGTCGCGTCGCGGGTGGCCGACGTACAGCTGACGCGGCCGCGAAATCTTGGTTTCCTGGTCGTCGAGCATCTCGACCCATTGGGCGAGCCAGCCCGCCGTGCGGGGAATCGCGAACAGGACCGGGAAGAGGTCGACCGGGAACTTCATCGACTGATAGATGAGGCCGGAATAGAAGTCGACGTTCGGGTAGAGCTTGCGTCCGACGAAATAGTCGTCCTCGAGCGCGATGCGTTCGAGTTCGAGGGCGATGTCGAGCAGCGGATTGGGACCGGTTTTGGCGAAGACCTCCATGGCCATGCGCTTGATGATCTTCGCACGCGGGTCGAAGTTCTTGTAGACGCGATGGCCGAAGCCCATCAACTTCTTGTTTTTGGGGTCGGCTTTCACGTCCTTGATGAACTGACCGACCTTGTCCTTGCTGCCGATCTCGGTGAGCATGCGCAGGACGGCCTCGTTGGCGCCGCCGTGGAGCGGGCCGTACAGGGCCGCCGCGGCCGCCGCGCAAGCGGAATACGGGTCGACCAGCGACGAACCGACGCCGCGCATCGCGTTCGTGCTGCAATTCTGCTCGTGGTCCGCATGCAGGATGAAGAGCACGTCGAGGGCGCGTTCCAGGACGGGATCCGGCTTGTACTTCAGCTCGGTCATCTTGAACAGCATGTTCAGGAAGTTGCCGACGTAGGAGAGGTCGTTGTCCGGATAGGTGTAAGGCTGGCCGACGCGGTGGCGATAGGCGAAGGCGGCGAGGGTCGGCATTTTGGCGATCAGGCGCCAGATCTGCATCTCGCGGGCGTCCCGGTCGAGGACGCGTTTGGCGTCGGGGTAGAAAGTCGCGAGGCCGGCGACGGTGGCGATCAGGACGCCCATGGGGTGGGCGTCATAATGGAAGCCGTCGATCAGCTTCTTGATGTTTTCGTGGATGATCGTATGGGTGGTGATGTGGTTCTGCCATTCGG
The DNA here is from genome assembly GCA_964632945.1 of uncultured Planctomycetia bacterium. GTDB lineage: Bacteria > Planctomycetota > MHYJ01 > WSZJ01 > CAZWCX01 > CAZWCX01. The sequence goes on from CAZWCX010000139.1 coordinate 12,846, forward strand.
CGAGCTGACGCGGGGTGGGGAGTTCGCCGTAGATGAGCAGGTAGGCGGTCTCGATGAACGTGCTCTTCTCGGCCAACTGCTCGATCGGGTAACCGCGATAGAGGAGGATGCCGCGATCGCCGTCGATGTAGGTGATCCGGGATCGGCAGGACGCGGTGGCGAGGAAGGCGGGATCGTAGGAGAGCAGCCCGAAGTCTTCCGCATCGACCTTGATGGCGCGCAGGTCGGCGGCCTTGATGGCCCCCTCCGCCACGGGGATCTCGTACACCTTTCCGGTACGGTTGTCGGTGATCGTGAGCGTGTTTTTCATCGGGCCCCCTCGTTCCGGGACTCCGCGTCCACGCGCGGCAGCCTCAAGCGTTTTTCCTATACCCTATCGCTCCCGCGGTCGCCACCATTTTGTCCCCTACTTCAGGCCGAGGATGTACTCCTCCCATTCCTTCTGGAGCGCGTCGAGATCGCCGAAGATGCGCTTGAAGGTATCCGGCCCGCCGTTGCCGCTGATCTCCTCCTTGAAGTAGTCCTCGAACTTCTCCAGGTACTTGCCGTCCTCGAACTTGTTGAGGAAGTGCGTGAGGGCCCACGACTGGGAGTAATGGGAGTAGGTGGTATTGGAGGCCTGGGCGGCGCCGTAGTCGAGGTCGATGAACTCCGCGAGCGGCATGGCGCGCTCGCGGCGGACGAGGTCCTTGGAGGTGCTGAGGTACGGGTTCTGGCCGGGGCGGGTGCGGCCGAGCAGGAAGTTGGCGCCGCGGCGCTCGAAGATCTCGAAGTAGGTCGCCACGCCCTCGGTGAACCAGAACTTGTTGTTGCGCCGGCCGCCGCGGGCGCGCGTGGAGTAATCCACGAGCTGGTGGATCCCTTCGTGGAAGAGGACGCCGTAGGGATCCTGAAGTTCGTTGTTGACGACGATCCGTCCGGTCATCGGTTCGAAGTGAGCGGCCGCCTTGGGAGGCGCCCCGCTCTTGCGGTAGTTCGCCTCGGAGGCGTAGATCCAGATCACGAGGACGGCGTCGTCGAACTCCTTGAGCCCGTATTTCTCGCCGTACAGGCTGAAGTAGAGCTTGTAGAGCTGGGTCATGACGTCGCCGAGCTCCTCGAGCCGAAGTTCGGCGGGGACGCGCTGGTCCTTCTCGATCGCGAGCAGATACGGGGATCCTTTGGGGCCGTAGTCCATGTACTCGTATGTTCCCTTGCCGAAGGTGGCGTCGATCCCCTCGAGTTTGCGCAGGACTTCCTGTCCGCGCGGGCCCATCTTGGCGAGTTCGGCGGCGCGTTTGGCCTTTTCCTCCCGGTCCTTGATGAAGTCGGCGGCGAGTTTGCCGTCGACCCACTCGCCCTCGATGAGAACGTTCCCCTTGAGCTTGTTGGCGCCGTCGTGCTTCTTGTCGATCTTGTCGAGAATGTGGTCGGCGCGTCGCTCGGCCAAGGCCTTGAGGCCGTGACGGGCGCACCATTCGGCCACCTTCCAGTGCGCCTCGGCATCGCCGTCGGGCAGGCCGCGGGCCATTTCCTCGGCCCGGGCCTGGAGCTTGACCTGGACCCCGCCGTGGCCGGCGTCGAGGGCGTGGGCCTTCTCGAGCCACTCGTCACGTTGGGTCGCCTGTCCCTTCGATTCGCACCAGTCGATCAGCTTCAGGATCGAATCCACCTTCCCCGCATCGGTCAACTGGACCGCTTCGTCGTAGGAAGCCGCCGCAGCGATCGTCTTCTGGTTGCTCTCCGTCGTTCCCGACGTGCCGTTGTTGCCGAGGAGCTGGAAGCCGACGAATCCGGCGACCAGCAAGCCGCCGACGACCTCCGCGATGATGAGGCCCATCGGCTGCCCCTTTCCCGCCGGGCGGACTTCGGCGCGGGCGCCCCGCTTGCCGCGCGGCGAGGCCTCCTGGGTGGCGGTCCCCCGCCCGGCGCGCGGCGCCGGCGCTTCCGCGGCCGGAGCCTTGGAACGTCCCGCGGGAAGGACGGTCCGGGCCGCCGCAGCAGCGGGGCGTTCGCCCCCCCCCTTGCGTCGGACCTTCGTGGCCGCCTCCTCCGGCTCCTCCACTCCGCCACCCGCGTCGTCCGGAGGCAGCTCCGGCGGCGCCTCGGCCGCCGGCACCACGAAGATCTCCTTGCAGCGCGCGCAGCGGATCTTCTTGCCCTCGGGGAACGTGGATACGTCGAATTTCGCGCCGCAGGAGGCGCACTGGTGAATCCGCATGTCGCCACCGATCCATTCAAACGGGGGGAACGGGCCGAGCGGAGGTGCGAAATCGCACCTTCCGGTTCCGGAGGAGACAGAGAGCGTCCATCTTATCGTCGCGCGGGCCTCGTTCAAGGGGAAATTCGGATCCTGCGGCCGCTTGCTTTCTCCTGCGGCGGGCGCTATCCTGCGCGCCCATGGAGGATGGAGGCGATCCCGGACCGACCGGACCGGACAACTCCGGTTCCACTCCCGCCTATCCCTGGGAACGGCGAGGCGTTGCGGCGGCAGCCCTGGCCGTCGCGGTGTGCCTCGCCTACGCGAGCGCCCTCCAGTCCGGGTTCGTCTTCGACGACAACCCCCTCGTCGGCGAAAACGCGCGGATCCGCAGCCTCGCCAATCTCCCGCTGCTCTGGTCCTCCTCTTACTGGGGACCGGATTCCCCCCATCTCCACTACCGCCCGGTCACGCTGACGTCGCTGGCCTTCGACTGGGCCTTGTGGGGCCCTCGACCGTTCGGATTTCACCTGACCAATCTCCTGCTGCACCTGGCGGTGGTTCTCCTGCTGCGCGAGCTTCTGGTGGGCCTGTTCGCGGACGCGGGGCTGGCCTTCCTGGCGGCCCTCCTGTTCGCCGTGCATCCGTTGCACACGGATGCGGTGACCCCGGTGGCGGGGCGGGCGGAATTGTTGGCGTTCGGCTTCGTGCTGATGGCGCTCCTGGCGCACCGGCGGGCGCTGGGCGCGAGCGAGCGCGGGTTCCGCGTTTGGACGGCGATGGTCGGGGCGGCGGTGCTCTTGGGGGCGCTGGCCAAGGAGAGCGCGCTGGCGGCGCCGGCGCTGCTTTGGTGGGGGGACCGGATGGCGCCGGCGGCGGGGACCGGACGCCGGACCTGGATCGGCGTGGGCGCCGGCGCGGTCGCGGTGGCCGCGTTTTTCCTCCTGCGCTGGGGAGCGGTCGGCGCCCTGGGCACGGGGGTGCAGATCTACGATGCCCTCGGCGCGGGGACGGGGGTGCGTCTCGCCCGCGCCTTCGCGGTCCTCGGGGACATCTTCCGGCTGCATGTCGTTCCCTGGCCGCTGGCCGCCGACTACGCGGTCAACCATCGCGGCGACCTCCTGCCGATCGCGTGGAGCGCGTCGTCCACGCTCCTCGGACTCGGCGGCTCGGCCGTGCTCGGCCTCGTGGCCGCCGCCGGCCTCCGTCGTCCCGGCGTGGCGGCGTACGGCGCGGGTTGGTTCCTGTTCGCGGCCGTGCCGGTATCGAACCTGGTCGTGCAGATCGGAATCGTCGCGGCCGAACGGATCTACTACATTCCGTCGGCGGGCGGCCTGCTGCTGCTGGCGATCGGGATCCTGGCGCTGCGTCCGCGCGAGGACGGCGCGCTCGTCCTGGCGCGCCGACTGGCCTTTTCGGTGGCCCTGGCGGCTTCCTACGGAGGCTTCTCGCTCCTCACCCTGGACCGGAACCTGGACTGGTTTTCGAACGTGACGATCTTCGAGGACCTGATCGCGAAGGATCCGGAGAACCCGACCGGCTGGATCGGAATCTCGAGCGAATTGCGGGACATGCACCGCGTGGACGAGGCGGTGGAGGCGGCGGAGCGCGCGGTGGCACAGGTGCCCGGGAAGCCGGCCGCCTGGGCGGCCCTGGGCAGCGCGGCGTTCACGGCCGGCGAGCTGGCGGCGGTGCGCGGCGACCCGGAGGCCGCCCGGGCGGCCTGGCGCCGCTGCGCGGATGCCTACGGACGCGCCCTCGACCGCGCCGACTCGCCCGGACCCCGCCGCCGGCGCGCCGCGGCCCTTGCCCTCCTCGGCGAGCGGGAGGCGGCCCTGAGGGATCTCGAGACCGCACGCACCCTCGCTCCGGACGATCCAGAGGTCTGGACCGACCTGGGGATATTCTGGAGCACGCACGCGGAGCCCCGCGACGCGGAGCGCTCCCGCGCGGCCTACGCGCGCGCGCTCGAACTGCTCCCCACGCACGCGCGCGCGCACTTCAATCGCGGGCTCGACGCCCTGCAGCGCGGCGCGCCGGCCGCGGCGCTCCCCGACCTCGAATCCGCCTTCCGGCTCGATCCCTCGCTGCGCGCTGCCCGCCTGGCCGCGGCGCAGGCCGCTTCCGATGCCGGCGTGCGCGTGACCGAGGCGATCCGCTGGGTGGAGGAGGCCATCGCCGAGCGCGATGCCGACCTGGCGGCATGGACCGTGCTGGAATCGATCCACGCCCGTCACGGCCCGCCCGAACGGCTCGCCGAAGTGCGCGAACGCATCCGCGCCCTCCGTTCGCCCGGGGGCGGGCACTAGGCTCTGTCTTAAATCTCGAATTGTGCCGATATCTCTCCAGTATGGAGGG
>CAZWCX010000140.1:0-17375 GCA_964632945.1 uncultured Planctomycetia bacterium
CATCCCCTCGACCACCTTCACTTCAGTCTGGGTCCCCTTCCCCTCTTCGACCGTGATCACGCCATCCTTGCCGACCTTCGCCATGGCGTCGGCAATCATGCCCCCGATCACCCGATCGTTCTTGGCGGCAATCGTGGCAACCATCCGGATCTCGTCGTTGGTCTCCACCTTCCGCGCCATCTTCTCGAGGGCATCGGAAATGGCGGCCGCCGCCTTCGTGATCCCGCGCGAGAGCCCGACCGGATCCACGCCCGCCGTAATGCGCTTGAGACCTTCCAGATAGAGACGCTCGGTCAGCACCGATGCCGTCGTCGTCCCGTCCCCCGCATCGTCGCTCGTCTTGGAGGCCGCTTCCTTGACCATCCGTGCGCCCATGTTCTCGTACGGATCGGCCAGGTCAACCTCGTCCGCCACGGTCGCGCCGTCCTCGGTCACGTTCGGGGAGCCCCAACCCCGGTCGATAATCACGCTCCGCCCGCGCGGACCGAGCGTGCCCTTGATCGTCCTGGACATCTTCTCGACCCCGCGCTTCATCGCCTCGCGCGCTTCACGGTCGAACAGGAGCTGTTTGGCCATGCCGCAACCTCCATGTAGAGTGGGACTGTGCACCGCCAATTCGCAATTGACATGCCCGTTCCGGTGTGTATCCATAAACATATATACAAGAACATTTTACAAATACTCCAGTACCCATGATCGCCCCCGCGTGATCGCTCCGTTCTGTCAGAATGGCAGAAGCCGCCCCGACCGCCTGCGCAAAGTGGCATGGAGCAGAGAAAACCCCAGGAATCCGCAGGCCGGTCAGCACCAACCCCGGAGCGTCGCGCTAATCACCAACCCCTTTTCCACACTGAAACGGGCCATGGCCGCCGATCGGTGAGAGCGTCGAGGCATCGCGTGGGCCGCCCGGAACCCCGCAGGAGATTCCAGGCCTCGCCGGAACGATCGATTTTTCGTCTCATTCCTCCTTCCCCAGGTGCCGATGAATACCCCTGGACGGTCAATCCCGAGGAGATCCATGCGCGCCTCACCTTGCGGGCAATGCGGCCAGGCCACCGGCGCCAGCGGCCATATTCACGGACTGGAAGACCTGCTCGCCGAATTCAGCGTCTCCCACGCCAAGGAGATCAAAGTCACTACCGTCGATGGCGCGACCTGGGACGGGGCCCTCGAGCACGTCCATCCCACGATCATCATGCTTCGGACGGCGAATCAACGGAAAGTCTGGATCCCCGTCGACAAGATTGTTACCGTTATGGAAGGTCGATCGCGGCAACGCTAGCCCCGGAATTTTCAAAATAATTGTTGACTTGACATTCTCGGCGGCTATAATCCCCCCCAATTCGTGGTCGACCCTGTCAAGGGGGACCGCAAACGAGGATCAAAGGAGGGTGGAAGCATGAAGCGGATTCTGTTGGCCCTGATTGCGGTAGGGGGTGTACTGGTTACGGTCGGATGCACGTTCGACCGCGACCACAACCGCGCGCATTGGCGGGCGTTTAAGCAGGACGTCCATGATATGCACGTGTTTGTGGATCGCCATTTCTTCAACTACAACGAGGATGACCCGGATCGGTACTAGGACTGCTTGCTAGTACTGCCGAGGGTTACCGCGCTCGGGGGACGATTCCAGGAGGTTGTGCTTCCGCCCTCTTGAAATCATGTCAGGCGGGTGAAGGCCGAAAGGCGTTCACCCGCCTGTTCATTTTCTCCGTTTCATCCGGTCCCGCCGGGGCCGACGAACTCCGGCCACCCCCCGGATCAGTCCCGGCGGAGCCCGTCGCGAACCCACAAGCCAAAAAGCGCCCCCACCACGGTCCCCATCCCGCCGGCGATGACCACCCCATAGAAAAAGCCGAATCCTTCCGAGAGGAGTGTGGCGCCCACGCTCAAGCGCAGCCCGTTGGCCGCCACGAACAAGGCCCCAAAAATCGCGGCTCCCGGCAGCAGATCGCCGCGCAGACGGTGAACCAGCCAGCCACACCCGGCCCCCGCCGGCCCGAGAATCGCCATGGCAAGGACAAATTCCCCGGAGAACAAGAACGAAGCGGGCTCCAGGAGGCAGGTCAGGAGCGGAAAGCCGGCGGCGGGGGTGAGCACGTGAAGTCGGAGACGATTCACCCTCCCGTCCCGGTACGCGCGCTCAGCCTCGCCGCGTGCCCGGTCACGGGCCGCGATTTCCGCGCGCATCCAGGCGGGATGTCGTTCGCGGACTTCGGAGGGGCGGCCGCACGCGGCGCAAACCAGGTCTTCGGCGGTCATCACGCCGCCGCAATGCGGACATTCCATCGAAACTCCCCACCCTCAGGCCGCCCGATCCGCGACGCCCGATCCGAGGCGTCGGCCCACGCCCGGAAACCCTCCCGGCCAACCACAACGCATCCGGCGAATCCCTCGGGATTGCCCTGCCGATGGCCCGACCCCCAGAGGCCGGCCCGTCTTCCCCACCCTCCCGCAGGCGATCACGGTCGACGCGAAGGCTCGTCTCCCTCCTTCGCGAGCCGGTGAGCCGCGGAGTCCCGTTCCGCGCGATTCGGGAAGGCCAACGAGGAATACCCGCGGTCGGCCCACACGACCGGGAAGCACATGGTCCGTAAGCCTCTCCTGGATGCCGACCCTCCGACGGACTTCGGGCTTATCTTGGCTCACTCCTCCGGCGAACGCAACGAGTTCGACGTCGCGCTCACCGGCGCAACTTCGGACCCGGCCGGACCACGCAGATTCCACCGGCACACCCCCTCCGGAAAGGCGCGCCGCGCATTGGAAGTCATCCGGGCAGGACGGCAAGGCTCCCGGAAGTCATTCGCTTCCGAAGTTCGTGTCGGATTTCCGACCCTTCAGGAGAAATCCCCCTCCTCGGGGGTCCACCCCCGGGTAGGTGTCCCGCACGGTTCGACGCCGCAGTTCCGACGGAGCCCGTGCTTTCCGCAGCCGAGCGGTCTGGAGAACGCGCCTCCGATCCGGCCGACCGCCGCGTACGGCCGGCGCGAGGCGAGTCGGGACCGAACCCCGTACGGAATCTCGGACCGGCCCACCGATCGTCGCTCGAGCCGCCCCCTGGCATGCGGATTGCGACTCTTCCCGGAGTGTCGATCCGGGGATTGCCGCCGAAGGGAGCCCGCGCGCTCGGAAAGGAAGGCAGCCATGCCCAAGACGATGAAGGAATTGATCAGCGGTCGCCGAACCCTCACCACCTCGCCCGAAACCACGGTACGGGAAGCCGCCGGAATCATGGCCGAATACGACATCGGCGCCCTGCCGGTGCTGCGGGACGGGCGACTGGTCGGGATCTTCACGGAGCGGGACCTCGTCACCCGCGTCGTGGCCGCGGATGCGGACCCGGCCACGCTCCGCGTGGGAGAGGTCATGACCCGGAATCCGTGCTTCGTGGAGCCGAAGACCTCCCTGCGCGAGGCCATCCAGATGATGCAGCAGATCCACTGCCGGCACCTCCCTGTCATGGGTCAAGGACGTCTGGTCGGCATCGTCGGCTTGCGCGAGGTCCTGCCTGCGCTCCTCGAACAGCGCGAGAAGGAGATCGGCACCCTGGAGGAGTACCTCGAGTACCTGCCCTCCGAAATGAGTGCGGGCGACTGACCCCATTTCGCGAACGAGGCCCCAGGGCCGATCGGCCCGCCGGCCTCGGGGCCGTTCGCGGGCCCCGCCCTGGGCATCCGGCTACCGGCGGCTGCCCCCCCCCTCTCCCGAGCCGCCGCATCTCCGTCCACGCCATCGGCGGTGGGCACCGCGGCGTCGCAGGCCGAGCGCTGCCCCGTGCGCAACGTCCGCGCTGGGGAGATCCTCCCGATTTTGGGGATTATCCCCGCTCTGGAGTGACCCCGCCGCCCCAGTCCGGCAGCCAGGATCCCGTTATCTGCCGACCCCAAACCCGGTTGACGTTTCTGCGAATTGCGGGTCCTGCAATTGCGAGGCACTTGCCTGTCTGCCTGCCTCCGTCGGAAAGGAGCCCGCACATGGATCCCCATGTCCTCCCCGCGCACATCGCCCCCCTTCCTCCGCGCACCGATCCCCCCTCGTCCGTGAATGGCGAGGGGGCCCTGCGGGCTTTGCTCGCACTGGCGGACGGCATCACCTCGGCGAACACCACGGAGGAGATCGCCCGTGCGACGCTGCGATCCGCCGCCCTCTATCCTCAGGTCACGGCCGCCTGGCTGTGCCTGCAGACGAGGGCGACGGGCCGATTCGATCTCGCCGGCCAGATCGGCGTGCCGGCGGGAGGCCTCAGGGACCTGCGGCCCGGAGAACTGTGCAGTTGCCAGCGGGCCCTGCTCGCGGGAGAGCTCCCTCGCGCCATGACCGTGCGGCGATGCGAGCGGTTGATCGATCCCCGCACCGGCGAGCTCAGCCAACGTGGGCACACCTCGATTCCGTTGCGGGTCGGGGATCGCACGTTCGGGGTCCTGAATCTCGCCGGTTCGGAAACCGGGGTCATTGCGGATGCGGACCTGCCGATCGTGGATGCCCTGGGCCGAATGGTGGCGGTCGCCTTGCAGCGCGTCGAGACGGAAAAGGTGGAAAGGGACCGGGCGCGCGGAATGGAAATCCTGAGCAGACTGGTGATGCACCATGCGCAGGATGCCGTTGCCGTCCTGGACCCGCAGGGAGTGTTCCTGGAGGTCAATCCCGCCGCGGAGGAACTGCTCGGCAGAGCGAAGCAGGACCTCGCGGGGCACTCGTACCTCGACATCGTTCCCGATTCCGATCGATCCGTGGCCCGGATGCTGCTCGAGTGCGCTCTGCTGGAAGGCGCTCTCCATGGCGTAAGACTCCGGGTCGCGCGTCCCTCCGGCGAATTGCGCTGCGTCGAAATCGGCGCGGTGGTCACCGAATTTCCGGAGGGGGTCCGCGTGCTCGCCCTGGTTCGCGACGTCACGACGCGGAACGAATCGGCCCCGGCCCTGCTGGAGTCGCAGGAGCACCTGCGCGCGTTGGTGCAGGTCTCTCCGCTTGCCGTGGTCACCCTCGACCTGGACGGACGCGTCCGGACCTGGAATGCCTCCGCCGAGAAGATTTTCGGCTGGTCCGCGGAGGAGGCGATCGGAGGACTCCCGCCCTACATCGATGCAGAAACCGAGGCGGAGTTTCGCGACCTGCTGCATCAGGTCTTGACGGAGGGAAGCCTGCCCAACCGGTTGGTGCAGCGACGACGCCGGGATGGATCCGCCATCGATCTCAGTCTGACCGCCGCCCGCCTCCATGACCCGGGTGGCCGCCCCACCGGCGTGATGACGGTGCTTTCCGATGTCACCGACCACCAGAGCCTGCGCCGGCAGTTCCAGCAGGCGCAAAAGATGGAAGCCGTCGGCCGGCTGGCGGGAGGGGTCGCCCACGATTTCAACAATCTGCTCACGGTGATCTCGGGGTACTCCCAGCTGTTGCTCGCCAAGGCGGCCGCGACCGGTCCCGAGCGAATGATGCTGGGCGAGGTCTCCAAGGCCGCGGAACGGGCCGCGGGCCTGACCCGGCAACTCCTTGCGTTCAGTCGCAAGCAGGTCCTGCAGCCGCGGGTGTGCGACTTGAATGCCCTGGTCGGCGACCTGGCCAGGATGCTCGGTCGGCTGATCGGCGAGGACGTCGATCTGCGTCAGGAACTCAGCGAGGATCTGGGTCAAGTACTGGCCGATCCGGGTCAGATCGAGCAGGTGATCATGAACCTGGTCGTGAACGCACGGGATGCCATGCCGGAGGGAGGCACGATCACGCTGTCGACCCGGAATGTCGAGCTCACCCCGGGGTTCGTACGCACGCACATGGGATCGCAGGCCGGCCCTCACGTTTGTCTGACCATCGCGGATGCGGGAACGGGGATGAGCCCGGAGGTCCTGTCGCACCTGTTCGAACCGTTCTACACGACCAAGGAACAGGGGCGCGGGACGGGACTCGGGCTCGCGACGGTCTACGGGATCGTGAAACAAAGCGGGGGGTACATCGATGTGCAATCGGAACTCGGACACGGCAGCCGGTTTCACGTCTATCTCCCGCGCATCGGCCGACCCTCGGAGCCGGGCCCGGAGTCCCGCGGTCTACCGGAGATCGCCGGAGGGCCCGAAAGCATCCTCGTGATCGAGGATGACCACGGCGTGCGGACTCTGGTCGTCGAGGTCCTGCGCGGGAAGGGCTACTCGGTCTATGACGCGCCGAGCGCCGCGGCGGGGATGGAGCTGCTCTCGAGTCTGAACCGGCCGGTCGACCTGGCCATCTGCGACGTGGTCATGCCCGGTTCGGGAGGGTGTGCGACGGCACACTCGCTGTTGCGCGAGAAACGGGCCCGGCAGGTCCTGCTGATCACCGGCTACCCGGATCGCGCGGTCGAGGTTCAGGCGGCGGTCCGGGACGGACTGGAGGTCCTGATGAAGCCGATCTCCCCGGTCATCCTGCTGCAGAAGGTGCGCGAACTGTTGCACCGAAGCGGGCGGGCGGGGTCGGCCTGACGAGCCTTCGGCGCGTGCCGTGATTCCGGGGTGAACGGGTTCCGGCGCGGTCCCGCCCGCATCGTCCGGGACGCATCCCGCCGACCGCGCAGGCGCAGCGGGAGGCCGGTGGCGGCCGGATCCGGCGCCGCCGCCGGCGACCGAAGCAGGCGAGCGCCGGTGGACCGGGCACGATTCCGGGCGAGCGCGCGAACGGGAAGCTCCGGCCCCGGGGCTCACGCTCCGTGGCCGTGGCCGGGGAACGCTGTCGCGCTTGCGGCGGGGCCTGCGGGAGACCGGGTCCGCAGGCAAGCCTGCGGCGATCGACGTCTTCGACCCGCGGCAGGATGCCGGAATCGCAGGCGCGCGCGAAATCGCTCGATTGTCCTGGATGGCAGGGGTTGCTATCATCTCCTCCGCAGTCCCCCTCCCTCCCTGGCTCCGAACGAGGCGGCTGATGCCCATTCCCGCGGAGAGACTCTTCGGGAGAATCGCGGTGGCGCGGGGATTCGCCACCCAGGAGCAGATCCACCGGGCGTTGCGCCGGCAGGAAGCGGAGTCCCCTCCCCCGCCGCTCGGGGTGGTCCTCGTCGAAGAGGGCGTGCTCACCCACGAACAGGTGCTCACGCTGCTTGCCGACCAGGGCGCGGCGCTCGAGGTGCTCGACCCGCATACGGGGCGCCGGCGCGAGGCCTGGCGTCTCGGCGATCGCGCCCTTCAGCGCGGGCTCCTGACCGTCGAACAACTGAATCGCGCCTTGCGCGAGCAGGCGCGGCGCGAGGAGGCGCGTGGAACGGGGATTCTCCTCGGCGAGATCCTCGTGGATCAAGGGGTGATGTCGCGGGACGACCTGCAGCGGATTCTGGCGGAGCAGGAGGGGGTCGTCCGGGTCGCGGGTTCGCCGGCGCCAGGGGGGAACCGCACCGCTCCGGCGCCGACGGAGGCGGGCCACTTCCCCGGCGGGATGAAGACCCCGGGCGCGGGGGGCGGGCCACCGGTTTCGACCGACCGGAACCCGATTCCGACGGTGGCGGGGAACGGGCGGCAAGAGTCCGCGGATTCGGCGCATTTCCCTCCTGCAGCGGAGGGGCCGGGTCGAGCCGCGGGAACCACGGCGCCCCGGTCGGCCCCGACCGAGGGGGAGCCGACGAGGCCTCCGGACCCTCCGGCAGCCGAGGGGGGGGTGCCGGCGGAAACCGTGCTGCTGCCGGAGCAGGTCGTGCCGGCGGCCTTCTCCACCGGGCGCCGGGTGGGCAAGTACGAACTCGTGCAGGAACTCGGCCGCGGCGGCGGCGGCGTGGTCTACAAGGCCTACCATTCCGAATTGCGCGCCCATTTCGCGCTCAAGGTCTTGCTCTCCGGCGACTATGCCGATGATGGGGAACGGGCGCGCTTCCGTCTGGAGGCGCAGGCCGCCGCCCGCCTGCGTCATCCCGGCATCGTCCGCGTCCACGACCTCGGCATCGAGGAGGGGCGCGCCTACTTCGTCATGGAGTACATCGAGGGGATCTCCCTCGACAAGCTCATCGACGGATCCCCGACGAAGGGCTGGCCCGTCGCCGATGCCATCCGGATGGTGCGCGAGGCGGCGGAGGCGATCCAGGCGGCCCATGACGAGGGCGTCATCCACCGCGATCTCAAGCCCGCGAACCTGATCCGCGACGCCTCGGGACGGGTTCGCGTCTCCGACTTCGGCCTGGCCAAGATCCGCGATCGCTCCGCGCCGGCAGCCCCCGCGACGCGGAGCGGAACGCTGATGGGCACGCCCCAGTACATGAGCCCGGAACAGGCGGACGGTCGGGTGCGGGAGGTCGATGAGCGGAGCGACGTCTACCAACTCGGCGCCATTCTGTACGAATTGCTCACGGGACGGCCGCCGTATCAGGGATCGAGCGTGATGGAGGTCATCCTGCGGATCGCGCGGGAAGATCCTCCGCCGCCCCGTGTCTGGAATTCGCGCCTGCCCCCCGAGGCGGAGGCGATCTGCTGGAAGGCCCTGGCGCGCGAGAAGGGCCGGCGCTACGCGAGCGCGCGGGAGCTGGCCGAAGACTGCGCGCGGTTTCTCGCCGGCGAGGAAGTCCGCGCGCGCCCGGAGAGCCGCCCCCAACGCGTCCTGCGCTGGGCGCGGCTCCGACGGTGGCGCGTGGCGGGGGCCGCCGCCGTCGTCGTCGCGCTCCTGTTCGCCGCGGGCTTCGCCTGGCAGGCGAGCGCCGATCGCCGCGCCCGGGAGCGCGAACGCGAGGAGCGGAGCCGGCTGCAGTCGACCCTCCTGCGCGAACTCCAGGACAAGGCCGGCACCTTGGTGGCCGCGGCGCTGGAGATGCGCCGGGCCGGCCTGCCGCTCGACCGGGCGAAAAACCTGCTGCCCCGTCTGCAGGAGGCCGTGACGGAGGCCGACCGCGCGCTGCCCGACCGACCGGAGCCGCACCACCACCTCGGCCGCATGTACCGGGCGCTGATGCGATTTCCCGAGGCGCTCGCGGAGCAGCGAATCGCGCTGGCCCGGGACCCCGGATTCGTTCCCGCACGGTACGAGCAGGCGGTGCTGACCGCGCGCGCCCTCGGCGATCGCGTGGACGTCCTGCGTCGCGAAGAGGATGTCGCCGCGTGGCGACGCCAATCCGGCAACCGCACCCGCGCAGACCGCGATTCCGATCTCGCCGGCCGGGTGGACGCCGACCCGGCCGCCCGGGAACTTCGCGAACGGCTTCTCATCGATCTCGAACGGCTGCTGGAGCGGCCGGATGTGCCGGAGTCCGGGCTCGATTGCCTCCTCGGACTCCGGATCGTCCACGGCGGTGGCGGCGACCCGGACGAGGCCCGCCGGCGCCTCGCCGCGGCGGTCGACAAAGACTCGGGACTCGAGGAGGCCTTCGAGGCCTGGGCCACCCTGGAAGAGAACTCGGGCCGCCGCGATCGCGCCATCGAAATCCTCGGCCGCGCCCTGGAAGCGGACCGGGGGTACGTGCCTTTCTGGATCCGTCGCGGACGTCTCGCGCGGAGCCTCGTCCCCTATTCGGATCGGTCGGCGCAGGACATCGACGCCCTCCTGGCGGCCTCCCGAAAGGACCTCGACCAAGCCCTGCTGCTGGATCCAGGCTCGATCGACGCGCGATCGATGCGCTCGGTCCTCCATCTCGAGGCGGCCCGTCATGCGTTGCAGACCGGGCGGGATCCGGAACCCTTCCATCGGGATGCCGAGTCGGATCTCGTCACCCTCCTGGCCGCGGCGCCGAACGATCGGAACGCCCTGCAATACCTCACTGCGCTCCGCATCGGCATGGCCCGGCAGCGTGCCGATCGCGGAGAGGACCCCGGATCCGCCCTCGATGCCGCCGGCGAGACCGCCGATCGGACCGTCGCCCTCGACGAGCGTTTTGCCTGGGGGCATGTCTGGCGCGGACAGGTCCACGCCACTCGAGGCGACCACGCGGCCGCGCATGGGCACGATCCCGTGCCGTCGTTTCGCGAGGCGGAGGGGGCCTTCAGCCGGGCCTTGGAAATCGACCCGAGCCTCGCGGATGCCTGGGCGGCGCGGGGGTCCGTACGGGGGCATTGGGCCGCCTTTGCGGCCCGACGGGGGAAGGAGAGCGACGAACGATTCGCGGCCGCGGAGCAGGATCTCGACGCCGCCTTGGAACGGACCGGGGACCTCGCGGAGCTGTGGCTGCAGCGCGGGAGCATCCGCGCCGCCTGGGCCCGCTCCCCCGCGGTCGCAAAGAGGGATCCGGAACCCCTCTATCTGCGCGCCCTCGCCGACTACGAGCGGGCGCACCTCCTCGCCCCCGCCCGCGCCGACGTGTGGGAACAGATCGGCGGCGTCCAGTTGGATCGGGCCGGACTCGCGATCCGACGCAGCGAGGATCCGAACCCCCTGTGGGAACACTCGGTGCGCGCCTTCGAACGGGCCGCCGAACTCAACCCCCGCCTCGTGCAGGCGTGGACCTGGTTGGGGGGGATTCACTACAACCGCGCCCTCTACGACCTCCATCACGGCAGGGACCCGATCCCCCGCTTCGAGGCGGCTCTCGGCCCCTATGGCAGGGCCCTCGAACTCAATCCCCAGGCAGCCAACGTGTGGGCGTATCGCGGCATGCTCCGGTACAAGTGGGCGTGGGTTCTCCGCGAAAACGCCACGGGAGACCCTGTTCCGCAATTGACCCTGGCGATCGACGACCTTTCCCGATCCCTCGCCATCAACCCCGGATCCGCCGACGCCTGGGTCGCCCGCGCCATGAGCCACGAGGAGTGGGCCCGCGTTCTCGTTCGCGCCGGGCAAGATCCGATCGATCGGTTGCGGGCCGCCGTCTCGGACCTGGATTCCGCGATCGAGCGGGTGCCGAAAGTCTGGCGGGCCTGGATGCTGCGCGGCGACGTCCGCCGACAGATGGCCGCCCGGATGGAGGCGCGCGGCGAGCGGGACGAGGCGACGCGGATCTTGGCCGAGGGATGCGCGGACCTCGAAGCGGCGGTCCGACTGGCCCCCGGGTCGGGCGAAGCGCGAAAGATGAGGGGTCGCGCCTTCCACCAGCGCCGGGAGTGGGCCGCGGCGGCGAACGATTTCTCGGAGGGGCTGCGACTCGATCCCATCGACGCGGGCGGGGAGACCGGGCGACTGCTCGCCGACGCGCGGCGTCGCGAAGCGGCGCGCCGGATCGCGGCGGCGGCTCATGCCCGGGAGCTCGGGAATGGGGAGTTGGCCCGACTCGAACTTGCGGAAGGGATCCGGTGGGCGGAGATGCCGGGTGCGGTCTTGCGCCCCGAGGACCGCGAAGCCGTGCTTCCGGACGCCGTCCTCCACGAGGCGCGCCTCGCGCTCGCGCGACTTCTCACGACCGCATCCCCTCCGGGGGACGGGTCGGATCCGCGGGAGGAAGCCTTCCGACTCCTCCACACCGTCTTGAAGACCGGCGGCCGCACGCGCGCACAACTGGAGGAAGATCCTGCGCTGGCTCCCCTTCGCGAGGATCCCCGCTGGCGACTCCTGCCGGCACAGGGGGAATGACCGGCGGCAGTGTTGCGCGGCCCGCTGACCCCCGGGTCAGTCGAAGCGAATGTTGAATTGAGTCTCCAACCGGTCCAGCGACGACCGGAGGACGCACGGCGACAGCAGCGCAATCAGGAGCGGAACGGCAATCAACACGGCCTCCCAGGGGGCCGACCAGCCGAAAACCAGGAGGACTCCCACGGAGCAGACCATCGGGTAGAAAGCCACCGCCAGGGCGGCCAGCAGGGCGACCAGGTACGGAGTCCCGACCGGCGCAGGATACCGGAGGAACAACCAGCAGCCCAGCCAGGCCCCTTGCGCCGCGAGCCCTGCCGCGCTCCAGGTGCCGGCCGACGCGAACCACAGTCCCCAAGCCACCGAATCCCGCGCCGCTACCCATCCCGCCAGAAACCAGACGAACGGCACCACCATGTAAATCGCCCGCGCCGACGCTCCCCATGCAAGTCCGAAAAGAAAATCGCGACGGGAATAGGGGGTCAACAGGAACGACTCCAGCGTCCCGCGGTCGAGCTCCGCCCGGATCATGCCGGCCGCGCCGGCGGCCGCGTTGCAGCTGGCCTGGACGAGGAGGAGCGAACCGTACGTCACCGCCCGCTCGAACGTCAGCCATCGGAAGTCCGAGGTGCGGAACCAGAATCCGAGCGCCGCACCGATCCCCAGCGAGACGGCGAGCCATCGGATCCACTGGAACACGCTGGCGCGATCCGGGAACGTGGCGCCGACGCCATAGATGCGGGAAATCGCGGCGTCATTCACCCTGGGATCCTCCCCCGGCTCGCGGACAGGGTGGTCGTGCCGAGACCGTTCATCGTCCACGCCCACGGTTCCACCCCCCTTCGGGGCAAGCGGGATCAAGCCTCGCCGGGAGTGGTTTGCGCGAATCAGGATACGGATCCTCCGGGAATCTGTCCAGGTGTCCAGCGGCGGAGGAGGAGGCAGGCGGTCGGCCGCGGACGGACGGGAAGGGACCCGGGGAGGACCCGGACAAATCGGGAGGAGCCGAGGCAGCCACCTTCCCGCGCAGCCCGCCCGGGAATGCGCCGCGAGTCGGATCCGCCCACGCTGCGCGGGAAGCCTCGACTACGGCCCGGCAGGCCGTGCGGGAGCAATGCCCCGGGGAAAGCCGGGCCAATGGAGAGTCGTTTCCACCTGGATCAATGGCGGACCGACGGCGTCGGGGGCGCGTGGGGTGGCGAGGCCTTGCTCACGTTCCACATCAGACGGGAGAACTCGAACACGAGCAGAATCAGCATCAGGGACCCGAAGATCCAGAACGTCTTGTTCTGCCACCCGGGCTGCATCCAGTCCTCGACCGGCGGGTCTCCCGGCGCGTGGTCCTTGAAGTGCCACTCCTCCTGGGCGGGGGTCGTGGCAGCCTTGGTCGTTTGCATGATGCACCTCCCTGCAAGAGCCGATCTGCCTGGGATTGCCTCAAACCCCGTACCGCGACAGCGCGGTTCTGGATCTCGTTCCTTCCTCCGCGCCGGCCCGGAAAGCCGGTGCCGACGCGCCTCTTGGCCCTGAAGCAGACACCGATGCTGGCCCGGGTTCCGGCAGCGTCGCCTTCGCGTGACGGCTGTGCCGCTCCTGAACCAGGAAGGCGACAGGGAGACGCGCCCGGCGGCGGCGATGGCGGCCAGAGCGAGCACCCGAGCCCCATGCGCATTCTCCCGCGTTCGGGGGGAGAATCCCCCCGAACGGATCCTGGGACGGGTCATTCTCGATCCTTCTTGTCGGGGGCGATCCCCCATCGCTAGAATCTTCCCCCGCCGTGGCCGCTGCGACGCCGCGGCCAGGTGCACCCTTTTGCGGGAGGCAAGCGTGAAAACCAGGACCCTGCGGATTCTCGGCTGCCTGGCGCTCTGGTCGGCCTGTCTGTGGGCCGACGAACTGCAGGATCTCCAGGCGGCCGCCGAGCGCGGGGATGCGAGCGCTCAATACCGGCTCGCGAACCGCTACCGGGACGGCGACGGCGTGGCCAGGAGCGAGTCCGCGGCGGTCCAGTGGTACCGTCGCGCGGCGGAACAGGACCATGGCGAAGCCCAGGTGAACCTCGCGACGATGCTCCACGAGGGCCGCGGCGTCGAACCCGATGACGCGGAGGCGCTGCGCTGGAATCTCAGGGCGGCCGAGAAGGGGCTGTCGCTGGCGCAGGCGAACCTGGGAACGATGTACTTTGAAGGCCAAGGCACGGAAGTCGACTATCCGCGCGCGCAGGAGTGGTTTCGCAAGGCAGCGGACCAGGGAGAGCCGGGCGCGCAGTACAACCTCGCCTTCATGTATCTCGGCAACGGCATCCCCGCCGACTACGAACAGGCGCTCGCCTGGTTCCTCAAGGCGGCCGAACGCGGGCACGCGGGGGCGATGTACAACCTCGGCATCATGCACCGCGACGGGGTCGGCGTGATGCCGGACATGGCGAAGGCGATCGCGTGGTTGGAGCAGGCGGGCGCCCAAGGAGACGGCGGCGCCCTGCACAACCTGGGGGTGATGTTCTTCCAGGGGGAAGGGGTCGACCCGGACGTCGAGCGGGGCATGGGGTACTTCCGCCGGGCGGCCGACGCGGGCCACGCGGATGCCGAATTCAACCTCGGCGTGATCCACCTCAAAGGGATGGGTGTGCCGGAAGACCGGGAGGAAGCGATCCGATGGTTCCGCCGGGCGGCGGAACGGGGACATCCGAACGCGGTAAAGGTCCTCCAACAACTGCGGTGATCTCCCGAGCCCCCGGCACTCACGCGGCCCGAATTCGTCGTTGCGGTGGAGGGACCGTTCTTCCTAGAATCCATCCGCCTCGCGCCCGCGGGGGGTGGCGGCACTTTCGCCGCCGCCGGGCCGCGTCGGCACCCACCCCAATCCGGGAGGACGACCATGGCCGTGAAGCCCATTCCGGACGGATACCACACCGTGACTCCTTACTTGATCGTGCGGGATGCCGCGCGCGCGCTCGACTTCTACCGGCAGGCGCTGGGGGCGGAAGAGTTGTTCCGCATGCCCAGTCCCGATGGGAAGGTCGCCCATGCCGAAATCCAGGTCGGCACCTCCCGCATCATGTTGGGGGACGAGTGCCCAGCGATGAATGCGCGCAGCGCGCAGACCATCGGCGGCTCCCCGGTGGGATTGTGCGTGTACGTGGAAGACGTGGACGCGCGCTTCGCGAAGGCGATCGCCGCGGGCGGGAAGCAGATCCGGCCGGTGAAGAACCAGTTCTACGGCGACCGCTCCGGGACGCTCGAGGATCCCTTCGGTTTGCAGTGGACGATCGCCACCCATGTGGAAGACGTGCCGCCCGAGGAATTGGGCAAGCGCGCCGCGCAGGCGATGAAGGAATACGCGTGCGGCCAGCCCGGATAATCCATGAAGCGGCGTCCGCGGCTACGGGAAGCACCCGCCCGCGGGCTCCTGGCTGCGTCGGCAGCCGGGACCGCGGGGCGACCGGCGCGCGACCACGGTGTCGCACGCTGGGCGAGGCAGTCCTGCTCCGCACGGCCTCCATGGCCGGTCGGAGCCGGATTGTCCGCGAACCGCGAAGCGGTCGGTGCACCATCGGGCCAGGAGATCAACGTTGAGGCCCCACCCGGGGGGACGGCTCGACCGCGCGCGACCGCGACGTCCCGAGTCCCGATCGCGTCCCTCCCCCGACCCGATGCATCCCCGCGGCTCCCCGGTCGCGCTCTCCCCCCACGCCGGATGCCGGGCCACGTCGGGGATCCGGCACGGCCCCCGGGAGACGGCCCCACCTCCTCCGGAAGCCTGATCGTCGCTGCGCGCGCTACCGACTACCGCGTCAGCGCCGGCACCGTTCCCTTCTTGAGGAAGAGCAGCGCAAACGCCGTGTCATACTCGTACCGACCCCACCCGCCCCCCGACGCCTGCAGGTTGCAC
Organism: uncultured Planctomycetia bacterium; assembly: GCA_964632945.1. Lineage (GTDB taxonomy): Bacteria > Planctomycetota > MHYJ01 > WSZJ01 > CAZWCX01 > CAZWCX01. The sequence continues at coordinate 15,325 of CAZWCX010000140.1, forward strand.
AGGGCCATCGCCCCTTCGGCGTACCAGTCGCGGTCCCCGAAGTACTTCGACCCGGCGAGCACACCGACCCGCTCGACCCCGTACAGGTAATAGTAGTACCACTCGTCCCAACGCGGCGCGTTGTAGCGCGGGTCCCAGTGAGTCTCCAGCCAGGCCAGCCCGTCGTGGATCCCGGCGTCGAGTCGGCCGGCGAGCGCCTTGTCCAGTTCCTTCACATGCGCCAGCCACGTGCGCGCCAGGTAGAGCGCGGTCAACCCGGCGCAGGTCATGCTCGCGTAGGTGGTCCCGGTCGGACCGTAGTCTCCCGCCGCATCCTGGTATCCCCACCCCCGCGCCCGGGCCGGCAGGGATTCCACCTGCGTCCCCCCCTCCGCACCGGCCGGCGGGCGAACGCGCCGCTTCACTTCCGCACCCCGCTTGTTCTGCACCTGCAGGAAGTGCTCGGCGACCCCTCTCCAGGTTCGGGCGTCGATGGCGACGCCGCAACGCGCAGCGGAGTCGAAGGCCAGCGCCGCGTATTGCGTATTCGAATTGTCATACCGCCCCTTGGGCTCGTCGTAGCTCCAGGTGCGCTTGTTGAGCGCGTTGGCCAGCAGCCAGTCGATCGCCTTTTGCATCCACTCGCGATCTTCGGGAGGCAGACGGCGTTCCTGCGGCTTGAACTGCGTCGGATCGTCCAGGTAGTCCTCCGCCGCGCGGATCTCCTCCAGCGGCGTGTAGCGGGCCTCGAGCGCGAGAACGAGGAGCGCCACCGAGTACACGCGCCGGAAAGGCTGCTTCTTCAGATACTCGAATCCGCGCGCCACGATCGGATCATGCGCGTAGATCCCGGACCGGATCAGCGCCAGCAGCATCAGCGCCGTGTTGCCCTCGTGCCAGACCGCGTCGACTCCCTTCCAGGAGCCGTCCTCCTTCTGCGCGCGCTTGAGGTTGTCGACCCCGCGCGTGATCGCATCCGCAATGCGATCCCGCAGCGGCTGCGTGGCGGGGGCCAATCGGTCCCGGTACTCGAGCTGTTCGCCCTGCTTCGTCTTCGTCTCCCCCCCGTCCCCGCGCATCGGCGCCACGGTGGTGCGCCAGAAATACCGCAGGCGGCGAATGGCGCGCAATTCCGGATCCCAGTAGGCGACCCACTCGAGCGCGGCTTCGCGCACCCAGCGCTTGACCTTCGAGCCCTTGGGCCGGGCCGCATCCCGCGGCAGCGCCCCCTTCCCCTCCAACTTCCAGACCTCGTGCTCGTCCAGCTTCCCGCGCGCCGCCGCCGTCACCGAAAGTTCCAGCCGGAGGGGAGCCTGTTCCGGGAGGTCCGAGAACGTGACCTCGTCGCGCCACGTCTCCCCCGTCTCGATCGCCTTCTTCGGCAGGCGGAAAATGGCGGCGTACGGCACGTCCTCGAGTCGACGGATGGTCAGTCCCAGCCGGCGGCCCTCGGAAAGCTCGCGACCGAAGAAGAAGAACGAGCGATCGGGCTGAGGGACGGGCTGTTCCTGCCCATCGGCGCCGTCGAGGCGGGAAATGGTGTAGGATACGCAGTGATCGTCGGCAAGATCGTGCCGGAGGTCCTCCCCCTCGGCCGCCCTCCCCCGGGACGGCGCACCGAACGCCGCGATCGCGACCAGGGCGAGAACGAGGATGCAGCGGCTCGAGTACGGAGAAGCGGGGAGGCGCGATACACCCGCAGCAGGCATGGATCACTCCCCAGCGACGGTCGACGATTCTTTATACGTTCGAGGGAGAGCGTCGGTCAATCCAAACCCGGACCGCTTCTCGTTGGCGCGCGCCGCGCGATTTGCTATTTTTTCCAGCCTCCGGGAACTTTCGGGGGAGTTCCACGTTCCAATCCCCCGTGTCCGTCGCGGGGAGACACTCCCGCCGGACCTGCCGGCATCGCCGGACGACCCCTTCCGCATGGAGCGACGCATGCCCACGCATCGCCTTTGGGTCCTCGTCCTCGTCGTCCTCTTCGCGCTTCCGCTCGCCGCCGCGCCCGGCTGGTCCGACGGGGACGACCCGCTGGCGGCCCCGAAGGCGAAGCTGCTCGACGGCGATTT
>CAZWCX010000141.1:0-17130 GCA_964632945.1 uncultured Planctomycetia bacterium
CCGCCCGGGGGCTCGGGGCTGGGTGCGCCGCCGGGAGGGGCGGGCGACCGACGCGCGACCCGCGGTGTCGCACGCGGGGCGAGGCAGTCCTGCTCCGGACGTCCTTCTGGGCCGGCTGGAGCCGGATGGTTCGCGAACCGCGAAGCGGTTCGTGAATCACTCGGGCACGATTCCCGCGGCCACTCGATGACCGGCCCGGGCCCGGGCCGGTCGGGGCGCCCCGCGGGGGAGGGGAACGGCGATGACCGAGGAAACCGGGATCGGCGGCGCCGGGCGCGTCTTTCCCCCGACGCGCTGGACGCTCATCGTCGGAGCGCGCCGCGACCCCGGGGCCCGGCGCGCGGCGCTCGAGGAACTCCTCTCGCAGTACTGGAAGCCGCTTTACTTCTACGTCAGAAGGAAGGGGCGTCCCGTGGAGCACGCCAAGGACGACGTCCAGGGTTTCCTCGCCCACCTGCTGGAATCCGACTTCCTCGACCGCGCCGATCGGGAGAAGGGTCGGTTCCGCACCTATCTGCGCGCCTGTTTCGACCACTGGCACATCAACGAGCACGAGAAGGCGCAGGCGCAGAAGCGCGGGGGCGGTGCCCGCGTCCTCTCCCTCGACTGGGAAGGCGCGGAACGGGAGGTCCCCGCGGCCGCCGAGGATCCCGCCGCCGCGTACGATCGCGAGTGGACCTGGGGGATCGTGGAGCGCGCCCTCACCCGGCTGCGTGCGGAATTCGACGAGGGGCGAAGAAAGGCGCCGGCCGAGATCATGCTCCGGTACTTTCGGCTCGATGCCGCGCCTTCCTACGCGGAGTCGGCAGCCGAGTGCGGCATGACGGTGCCGCAATTCAAGGCCTCCCTTCATCGGGTCCGGGAGCGCTTCCGCACGCTCGTCCGCGAAGAGGTCTCCGACACGGTCGCCGACGGACGGGACACGGACGGCGAGATCGACACGCTCCTGCGGACGCTGCGGCCATGATCGAGCTCACGGTGCTCGGCTCCGGGACCGCCGTCCCGTCGGCGCGGCGCAACTCGCCCGGGTACCTCCTGCGATTTCACGGATCTGTCGTGCTGATGGACCTCGGTTCCGGAACCGTCCGGCAGCTTGCCCGCGCGGGAGTGGGAGTGGACCGGGTCGACACCATCCTGGTATCGCACCTTCATCCCGACCACGTCGCGGACCTCGCCGCCTTTGCCTGGGCCTGTCGCGCCCTCCCGGCCGGCCGCGGCTCCCCGCTGGGCCTGATCGGACCTGCCGGCATGGCGGCCCACTGGCGCGCCCTCCAGGAGGCGCATGCGCCCCACCTGTCCCGGTTGCGTTTCCCGGTGGAGGTGCGCGAACGGACGGAGGGGAGGATCGATCTGGCCGGCGCGCGCCTGGAGGTCAGGCCGATGGCGCACTCCGCCCCCACGATCGGATTCCGGATCGAAGACGCGGACGGCGCCCGTCTCGCCTACACGGCCGACACGGACGAGTGCGAGAACCTGGTCCGCCTCGTCGCGGGGGTCGGACTCTGGATTGCGGACTGCAGCACGCCCGATGAAGCCGCGCTCCCGGGCCACCTGAGCCCCGCGCGCGTGGCCCGCGTGGCGCGGGCGGCCCGTCCCGGGCGCGTGCTGGTCTCCCACCTCTATCCGGCCTGGGAGGATCGCGATCCGGCCGCCGAAGTCCGGCGCCTCTGGGAGGGGGCGGTCGAGACTGCCGAGGATCTGCAGTCCTGGCGCGTCGAGGCGGTGCCCTGAGGTCGGGGAGGGACTCGCGATGAACGAACCGGTCGTGGCCTGCCCGCGTTGCGGCGCCCGCTGGCCGACCGGCCGATTCGGACTGTGCGCCGCCTGCCTGCTGGCCGGGGATTCCGTGCCCCCGCGGCTCGGCGCTTCGCTCGAACTGGGCCCCGCGATCGGACGCGGCGGGATGGGCACCGTTTATCGAGCCCGACACATCCGCCTCGACCGCGAAGTGGCGGTCAAGTTTCTGCCCGAGGATCTGGCGGCGCTTCCCGAGTTCCGCGCCCGCTTCGAGCGAGAAGCCCGCGCGCTCGCCATGCTCAGCCATCCGCACATCGTCACCCTGCATGACTACGGACAGGAGGAGGAGCAGGTCTACCTGGTGATGGAGCACATGCCGGGGGGAACCCTGGCGGACCGGTTGCCGCTGGCGGTGGCGGATGCGCTCGAGATCGGAATCCAGGTGTGCGAGGCCCTGGCGTACGCGCACCGGCAGGGAGTCGTGCATCGCGACATCAAGCCCGAGAACATCCTGTTCGATGCGGAGGGGCGCGCGAAGGTCTCGGACTTCGGGATCGCGCGGATGGTCCGCGGCGAGAGGGAGCAGGGGCTGCCGGCGTTGACCGCCTCGGGGGTGGCCGTGGGGACGCCGCACTACATGGCTCCGGAAGCCCTGCAGGGGGGGGCGCCCGATCCCCGCATGGACGTCTATTCGCTCGGCGTCGTCCTCTACCAGATGGTCACCGGATGCCTGCCGGTGGGCGACTTCGCGCGCGCGCCCGGCGGGCTCGATCCCTTGATCCGCCGGGCGCTCGCGCCGGATCCGGCGCGGCGGGTTCCCGGGGCCTCCGAATTCCTCGCGGCGTTGGCGGGCTTGCGTCCGAAGTCGGGGACGCCGCCGACACGCGTGGTCGAGACCGGGGCGCCGGATCCCGGGCCCGCACCTTCCTGCGCCGACGCGGACGAGCCGGACCCGGCCGCGAGTCGAACCGGTCCCGGGTCGTCGGCCGCCGCCGAACCGTCCGCGGGAGGCGGGGCGGGAGAACCCGACGGGGTGGACGCACTCTGGCGCCGCGCGGCCGCCGCGGTCTGCACCCTGGCCACCGCCGTCTCCCTCTGGGCGCTCGTCGCCTGCCTGACCCCACGAATTCTGCCGGCCGACGGGGTTGCGCCGCTGGTGATGGTGGGCGCGGAGCGCCTGCCGGACGGTCGCCTGGTCAGCCGCGCCCGCTTTGAAGTGGGACCCATCCTCATCGCCCTGGCGGCGTGGGGGGGCGCGGCCGCCGCCGTCGCGCTGCTCCGCCGGCATTGGCATCGGGGCGGCCTCGACCGTCCGGAGCCCGGGCGGCCGCTGGAGCAGTCCTCCCGCCTCTTCCAGTGGGGCGGCCTGTGCACGATCCTGTATCTCGCCCGCAAGGGGGGCGAGGCGCTCGGCTTCACTGCCGCCTCCGTCTACATCCCGCTCGTCGGCGGAGTGCTCGAACTCGGTGTGCTTCTCTGGTTTTGGAACGCGCTCCTCGAAGCGTGGCGGATCCGCCGGCCGCTCGAACGCGAGCCTCGCCTGTGGGCGGGATTGGCGCTGGCGTTGTTCCCGCCCGTGGTCGAATTCGCGCAATTCCTGAGCGCATGGACCCCCTGATCCGGCGCCCTCGGCACCGGACCGGAACGCGCGCGGGAGTCCCCGTGGGGCGTCCTCTTCCGGTCCGCCCGCTACGCTTCGTCGCCGCGGGGAGCGTCCGCCCCGGTGCGCGCCCTCCCCGCCGGCGCAGCCCGGGGGAGTGAGTTTTCCGCCCGGCGAGTTCACCGCCGCACCCACGCCGGTGGATGCGAGAGCAGGACGCATCCGCTTGCCTTTCGCCGGTCGGCTCCGTACAGTGGGGACCTTCCCCGGCCCATCGGAGCCAGGTCCATGCTTCGTCCGGCCCCTGCATGCCTCCTCGCGGTCGCGCTCATGGTCTTCCCCGTGACCGCCTCCCCGGCGCGCGCCGACGGGTCCCTGTGGGCCGCCGCGGGGAAAGTCGATCTCAGCCCCGACCTGCGGGGGCGGCCGGTTTGGCTGGCCGGCTTCGGCACCGGCCGGCGGGCGGAGAGCGTGAACGATCCGCTTTGCGCGCGCGCCCTGGTCCTGCACGACGGCCGCACGACCCTCGCCCTCGTCGCGCTGGATCTCGTCGGGATCTTCCATCCCGACGTCGAGCGCATTCGCGAGCGGATCGCCGCCCGCGCGGCCGTCGATCTCGTGGTGGTCGCGGCAACCCATACCCATCACGGACCCGACACGATGGGGCTGTGGGGGCCGTTGCCGATGGTGAGCGGCGTCGATGAGCGCTATCTCGCGCGCGTGCGGGAGGAGACCGCCGATCTCGTGGTGCGATTGTGCGGCGACCTCCAGCCTGCGCGCATCGCCTTCGCGGAGACGCGCGCGCCGGTCGACGGGTTCGTTCGCGACAGCCGGGACCCGGTCGTCTTCGACGACACGCTCTCCGCCCTCGTGGTCGAAGGGAGCGACGGCGCGGGTGCGATCGGGACGGTCGTGAACTGGGCGTGCCACCCGGAGACGCTGTGGAGCCGAAATCCCCACGTCACGGCGGACTACTGCGGATACGCGTGTCGGCGCATGGAGGAAGCCCTGGGCGGCACCGCAGTCTTTTTTTCCGGAGCGCTGGGCGGGTTGCTTACCCCGGATCCGGTGCGGAACGCGCAGGGGGATGTCCAGCACACCTTCGCCGAAGCCGAGCGGATCGGCCGCGGGATCGCCGATCGCGCGCTGGCGGCGCTCGCGAGCGCCCCCCGCCTTCGCGCGGCGCCCCTGCGATTCGCGCAACGCCGCCTGTTCGTCCGGGTGGACAATCCGCGTTACCACCTCGCCATGCGGGTCGGAGCCATCCGGCGATCCGCCGTCGATGCGCAGGGGCGCCCGTTCCGCGGACTGCCCACGCGGACGAACGTCGGACATGTGGCCACCGAAGTGTGCGCCTTCTCGGTCGGACCGTCCGTATGGGTCACGGTTCCGGGCGAACTCTTCCCCGAACTCGCCGTCGGCGGATACGACGGCTCCCGGAGTGCGGGCAAGCCGGTCGTCGCTCCGGGGAATCCGAACCCGCCCGCCCTCGAACGCGCGCCGGGACCGCCCTACCTGCGCGAGCGCATGGCCGCTCCATTCACCTTCCTCATCGGACTCGGCAACGACGAACTCGGCTACCTGGTTCCGGAATACGACTTCAAGGTGAACGACAAGAGCCCCCTGTGGGAACCCGAGCCGCCGGGCGACCACTATGAAGAAACCAACTCCGTCGGGGCGGGCGCCGCCGGGACGATCGTGGGCGCCCTCGCAGACTTGCTGGAGTCGCTCCAGGCTCCGCCGACCGCTCCCGCCGGGGAGGACCGCCGATGACCGATCCCCGACCCGGCGAGGCCGCTTCCGCCCTGGTCCCCGGACCCGGGGTCTCCCGCGTCGCTTTGTGGCGCGCCGGGTTCACCATGGCCGCGATCGTCATCCTGATCGTCGTCGCGCTCGGCGCGTCCTTCTGGTTCGCCCAGGTGCGTCGCTGGGAGGAACACAACCAGGTGGCCGTGGCCCTCGGCACGCTGCGGGCGATGGCGAGGATCCTGGACCGCTACCATGACCAGGAAGGCCGCTATCCCCAGACCGGATACGAGCAGCTTGTCTCGGTCCTCTCCCCGCTGACCCGGCCCAAGTCCGATCCCCTCTACAAGACGGTCCAGGACGATGACCGCCCGTTCCTCTACTACTTCACCCATGCCCAGGCGCCCGGAGGCGTTTGCACCGACTCCGAAATCGGACGCTACCGGCACGAGGTCGCCGGACTGGTCGACCCGTTCGGAAAACCGTATCAATACCTGCTCGATCAACCGGCTTCCTATACGACCGGATTGGTGCTGTCGCGGAAGCAGGGCTACGTGCTGAACACCCCCGGCGCGACCCGATGCGCCTACGTCCTCGTGAGCAACGGCTTCGATCGAAAATTCGGCACCGAGGACGATATCCTGGTCACCTCGGAAACGCCGCCGGCTCTCAAAGAAATGATCCCGACCCTGGGCCGACCGTGGAGTGATTGACATGGGGGATGCGCAGCGCCCGCCGACGATGCGGGAAGTGAACGGGGCCTACGTGGCCTCGACGGCGGTGGTGGTGGGGGACGTGCGCCTTGCGAAGTCCGCCAATGTGTGGCATAACGTCGTCGCCCGCGGCGACGACGCGGCCATCCTGATCGGCGAAAACACGAACATTCAGGATCTCACCATGCTCCATGCCGAGCCCGGAGAACCCCTGGAGATCGCCGATCACGTCACGGTGGGACACGGGGCGATCGTACACGGGCGGCGCATCGGCGCGCGCACGCTGATCGGGATGGGGTCGATCATCCTGGGCCACGCCGAAATCGGCGCCGACTGCATCATCGCCGCCGGCGCCCTCGTCACCGAGCGCGCCCGAATCCCCGACGGGTCGATCGTCATGGGCGTGCCCGGCAAGGTAGTGAAGGCGGTCCCTCCCGGCCGCGCGGAGGCGGCCATCGCTCATGCCCTGTACTACTGCGAGAAGGCCAGGGCGCACGCCGCGGGAAAGTACCCGCCCGTCTGACCGTCCCCCTCGCGGATGGACTCCGGCGGGCGATCCGCGGATCCCGCACCTCAGCGCACTCCGGCCTTCCGGGGGGTCGAGCCCTGCGCGCGCCCCGCCATGAACCGTCCGGTCGCCTGCGCCGGCCGCCTCTGGGCCGGGGACCGGGATCCCGATTCAGGGCCTGGGGCGGTCCCGACCCGATGTTTCAAAAGGGAACGTCGAGGCGGACACTCTTACGGTAAGCCGCCTGTCGCTGGGCGCCTCTCGATTTCCGCGTCAACTTTCAATTCCATTGATTCCAGCCGGTTATGACTTCCTCCCGAACTCGTTGACGGAAGGCAGGCGAATTGCTAGGAATTCCCCCCCGTGGGGATACCCTGCCCCGGACCGGATCCGCGCCTGCGGCGCGCCGGCCCGGATCGGAGCAAGACTGGGGGAGGATGCACGCGCATGAGGGGACAGGCTTGGGGTACGTTCGCCGGGTGCGCCGGCATGGCCATGTTGGCCGCGCTGGTCGCCGGCTGTCTCGAAGTCAAGCCCGTGGAACCGAAGGAGGTCATGGGTTACGCCCTGACCGGTCATGTCAGCGGCGTCGACCTCAACGCCGATGTCGACCGGGGCCTTCTCACGACGGTGTGCGTCCATGCGGCCTACCCGGATGCGACCGGAAAGCTGACGGGATTCACTCCGACGAGCGCCGCGCTCAAGAGCTTCGTCGACAAGTGCCACGCCAAGGGCGCGCGGGTGGTCCTCTCGGTCGCGAGTTTCAGTTCGACCACCATCAAGTCGGTCCTGGATTCCCATCAGGACGCCCTCGTCGCCGCGATCCACGACGCAGTCGTCGCCGCCGGCCTCGACGGCGCCTCCATCGACATGGAAGAAGTCCCGGACACGATTGCCTACCGGGACAAGTTCACGGCCTTCTGCGAAAAGGTCGCGGCCTCCATGCACGCCGGTTCGCGGAAGATGTACATCGCGGTCCACCCGATCGTGTACACCCGCTACGACGGCGCCAAGCTGGCTGCCCTCTCCGACGGCCTGTTCCTGATGGGGTACGGTTTCCACTGGAGCGGCGGCAGCAAGGCCGGTCCCCTGGCCCCGCTCACCACGGGCGGATTCTGGCCCATGGGGTACGACACCAAGATCTTCAGCACGACCGTGTCCAACTCCTGGAGCAAGGTCGTCACCGATCCGAAGAAACTCATCCTCGGCGTTCCCTGGTACGGATACAAGTGGCCGACCGTGTCCACCGCGCTGAACGCCTCCACCACCGCCAAGGGAACCGCCAAGTCCTACCGCTACGAGATCGCGGGCAAAGTGACGCCCATCTGGGAGGAAAAGAGCCAGACCCCGTACGCGACGATGACCGAGGGCGGGGTGACGTATCAGCTCTGGTTCGATGATGAGAAGAGCAACGGTCTGAAATTCGCGGCGGCGAAAGAGCACAAGTTCGGTGGGATCGGGATGTGGCGCCTCCCCTGGGGCACCGACGGGGTCTGGGACGAGGTGAAGAAGTACAAGGGCATCCCGGTCCTGCCTTCTTCTCCGTAGCGGACGGTTCGACATCCGCATGAGACGTCCGGTCTGGGTCGCGGCGGCGGTTCTCGTCCTCTTCGGCGTCGGATTCCTGCTGACGCTCGGAGGCGCGGAGCGGCGTGAACCGCGCAGCGTCCGGCGGCGTGAGGCGGAGCCTCGTCGCGGCGCATCGAGTGCCGACGGTCCCGGGTCCGGGCCCATCCGTTCCGGCCCGCCCCCCGCGACCGCCTCCTCCGCGTCGGGCGGAACTCCGGTTTCCCCGCCCGCCGCGGCTCCCGGCGCAGTCCCGGTCCGCGCCGCCGCCGAGGCCAGCGGTGCCGCCGAGCGACGATTGGTCCGCACCGTCGTCGATCTGCGCGCGCGGCGCGACTGGTCCGGCCTGGCCGCCCTGCAGTCCCGCATTCACGCGCTCGGCGCTCGCGAGATCAACATCCTCCTCCACCTCCTCAAGACCGACCCCGACGTCGAAGATCAGCTTGCGGTCGGGGAAATCCTGGCGCGACTGGCCGATGGACCCGGCGGCGCGGAGCGGGTCGCCGGCGTCGCACCCACCTTGGCGCGCGTGTTTCGGCGGCTCGTGGAACGGGTCGATGCGGCCGAGGCGTCACCGAAGTCCCGCGAGCAGCGCGTGCGCGCGGCGGAATTCCTGTGCCGGTTCGCGCGCGCGGAGGATGTCGACCTCATTCTCGCCCTGTTCCGGAACGAGGCCCGATCGGATCTGGCGCAGGCGGCCAGCTTGGCCATCGGCCGTTCGGGCGATCCCGGGATCTGGCGGATGCGTCTCCGCGATGCCGCCGCCTCCGCGGACGTGTCGCTCGAAACCGCCCGGCTGGCCCTCGCGCTCGACGGGGTGGGACGCCGGGTCCTCGATCCCTCGGCACGGGATTGGGTCCGCGGCGCGCTCGGCCCCAAGTTGATGCGCCTCGCGGCCGGGGAAGACCGCGCCGCCGCCCTCGAGTCGATCGCCACCCTGGCCCTCCTGCATGACCGTCATGCGGCGGAAACGCTCGCCGACGCCTACGCCAGGATGCCGGACTCCGTCGGGCGTCGCCGCCTGCTCGCGCTCGTTCCCGACGTGGCGTCGCCCGAGGATGTCGAAATGCTGCGTTCTCGCCTTTCCCTTCCGGCGAACGATCCCCTCGCCTCGGAGCTCGCGGCCATCCTCGCGGAGCTCGAAGCCCGTTCGCCCGGACGGTGAGGTCCGCCCAGCGGTCTTCCGACCGGTCGTCCGGGGCTCCTACCGGACCCTTGACAAGGATGGCTCCGGCACGGTAGATCCGCGGCGGACCCCTGGGGTGGGGGGCACGGTCCTCCCGATCCGATGTTACGAAATCCCACACTTCGTTACCCCCCGGTTTCGAATGGTGACATTTTTCCTGTCGGGGGGCAATCTTGTGGGATTCTTGTTTCCGCTTAACCTTCGATGGGCGCGTGGTTTCTGATGAATCGGATGACATTCCCATACTCGGCACGTGGCATGCGCCCGTGGCGATCCCTGGAGGCATCGATCTCCGACGAAAACCGCGGCTACGAGATGCGAAAGAGGAGTCGAACCATGCGGCACTTGGCTGCCCTCGGACTGATCCTCGGCGTGGTCGTGTTCACTTCCCCTTCCATTCTGGCGTGCGGAGGACATGAAGCGCGCGCGGCCGACTGCCTCGAGCAGTTGTTCGGCGAGCATGGGGACGACTTCACCTATACGACCTCCGATCATCAGGTCAATCTGACCTTGACCGACTCTGGCGCGACCCATTCGACCACCAGCGGGACCGAAGATGCGATCGTGGAAGACGCCCTGAACTGGCTGGCCTCGCACGGCATCACGCCGAGCAGCGACGACTGCCGCGGCAACGGCGTGCAGGAAATCGACATCTTCGAAAACGCGGAACTCTGCGGATAGCGCGACTCGACTCTCGCGCCGGTATCGGCGCGCGCAACCACTCGGGAGGGCGGCGTCCGAAGGGGCGTCGCCCTTCTTGCGTTTTCGGCGCGCGCGTCGCGGTCCCGGCGCAGGAAGAGTTCCGGCGGAGTGGGCATGCCCGGGGAGTGCGCATGAAGGTTCATCGCTGGCACCCGTGGACGATCGATCTCGACCGCGCCGCGGAGCTCCAGCGCGAGCTCGCAGGTCGCGTCCGACGGTCGGGAGCGTGTCCGGCGCCGGTCTGTGTGGCGGGCGCGGACGTGGCCTACGATTCCGGATCGGGACGGGGGTTCGGTGCCGTGGTGGTCCTGAACTGGCCCGCGCTCGAGGTGCAGGAGATCCGCACGGCGGTCGCGCCGGTCCGATTTCCGTACGTGCCCGGCTTCCTCTCGTTTCGCGAGATGCCGGTTCTCCTGCGGGCCTTCGCCCGCGTGCGCGCGCGGCCGGATGTGATCTTCTGCGACGGGCAGGGGGTGGCCCATCCCCGTGGCCTCGGTCTGGCCTCCCACCTGGGCCTGTTCCTCGACTGCCCGACGATCGGGTGCGCGAAGTCCCGCTTCGTCGGTGAACACGAGGAGCCCGGACCGGGGTCCGGCGACCGGGTTCCGCTCCGACTCGGAGATCGCGAGGTCGGCGCGGTCATGCGAACCCGGCCGGGCGCCGCGCCGCTCTACGTGTCGGTCGGGCATCGGATCCGGCTCGATCGGGCCTGCGCGCTCGTCCTCGCGTCCGTGCGGGATTCTCGCGTGCCGGAACCCACGCGGATCGCGGATCGGGCGGTTGCGCGCCTGAAACGCGTTTGGTTGACCGGAGCATGCAAGGATTGATCCCGCTCCGCGCGTCCGGTAGGGTGAGGGGGCTCGGGTCGCGGGAGCGAAGCCGGGCAGGGCAGGAGGTCGAGATGGAACGATGGCGCAGAATTTTGGCCTGGTGGGTGATGCTCTTCGCGGGCGCCGCCGGCTGCAATGGGCAGCCCGCGCCGGAGTCGCCGCGAACCGGGGCGGGCGAGCGCGCCCCGGCGTCCTCCCCCGACGAACCGGCCGGCGCGAAGACCGACGCTGCGGCTCGCCCGACCGACCCTGAGGAGGGCCGGTGGGCCGAAGCGCGCGAGGCGATGGTGCGCACCCAGATCGAGGGGCGCGACGTGCGCGACCCGCGCGTGCTCGCGGCGATGCGCGCGGTGCCGCGCCATCGGTACGTCCCGGAGACCGTGCGGGAGCGCGCCTACGGCGATCATCCGTTGCCCATCGGATTCGACCAGACGATCAGCCAGCCGTACATCGTGGCGTTCATGACCGAGGCGCTTGGCGTTCACTCCGAACACAAGATCCTCGAGGTCGGAACCGGCAGCGGATATCAGGCTGCCGTCCTGGCCATGCTCGCGCGGAAAGTCTATTCGATTGAAATCGTCGAGGGCCTGGCGAATCGATCGCGACAGTTGCTGCGCGACGAGGGCTTCGCGAATCTCGAGGTGCGCGCCGGCGACGGGTATCGCGGTTGGCCGGATCAGGCGCCCTTCGACGGGATCATCGTGACCTGCGCGCCCGACCACGTTCCCCCGGCGCTCAAGGAACAGTTGAAGGTGGGCGGTCGGCTCGTCATCCCCGTGGGTGCGGGATACCAGGAACTGCTGCTGATCACCCGCACGGAGTCGGGATTCTCCGAGCAACGCATCCTGCCGGTGCGATTCGTGCCGATGACCGGAGAGGCGCAGGAGCCGAAGTAAGGATTTCGATACGCGGGTTCGCGGTTCGAGGCCTTCAGTCGAAGGCGGCCGCGATCCGATAGAACTATCGCATGCCGTGCCCGAAGGCCCGGTTTGGGCGAAGTACGGAACTCCTTTTTAGCGCGGATCTTGGGGTAAGGGGTGCGTTCACAGGCGGCGGCGGCGCCGGACTGGACAAGTCGTGATTATTTTCTTGCAACCTCCCTTCCCCAAGGTATAATCCGAGGTTAGGAAAAGGAGGTCTCCGCGCTACCTGCTTTCCCGAAGGAGGGGTCGATGGAGCGGTCGCATTATTTCGTTTACGGCGTACTGGTCGGTATCATTGCGGTACTTGGGGTTCTGCTGGTCGTGCAACCGTCGCAGACCGCGATCGCGCAGACCGCCGGGGACGCGGGCGGCATGGCTGCCGTGACCGGGTTCGGCACGACGGGTCAGAGCGGCGAGAGCTGGCTCTGGGTTCTCGACACCAACGGCAAACGGCTGGCGGTGTATTCCTGCGTCCAGGGCAAGGCCGTCAAGCCCTTGGGCGTGCGCAACATCACGTGGGACCTGCTCGTGCCGTTGGAGGCAGAGGGTCGCCAACTGTCTGACGTCGCCAAGGTCCGGAGCGAGGCGCAGGAAGCGATCAAGCGCCAGGAAGAGGACATGAAGAAGGGCGGCGGCAGCTAACCGCACTTTCGACGCCGGGCCCGTCCGCGGGTCCGGCCGGTCGATACGCACCGGAGGGTGGCTGGTAGGGGAAACAACACAGGAGGTCTGATACGTCATGGCTGACTACTTTTCCTTTGAGGACGTGCTGGGTCAGCTTCAGCTCGATGAGGATGAGCTGAAGCGGATGGTCTCGGAGGGCGAACTCCGCGCCTTCCGCGACGAGAACAAGATGATCTTCCGCAGGGACGATGTCGAAAATTTGAAGAAGGGTCGAATCACCGAGCCGACCATCGTCCTGCCCTCCGCGGGCACGGCGAGCGGCGAGGGAGAGACCTTGCTCGATTTCGGTGCCGAATCCGCCTCGGATGTCATCAAGGCGGATGACACTTCCGTGCCCTCGATCGACGTCTCGAGCAGTGAGTCGGGCGCGGGGACGGAGACGGGCGAGACCACGGGGATCACCGAAGAGATGATCTTCGAGGACACCGACATGCCCGTCGCCAGCGGGAGCGATTCCCGGCTGGAGACGGCGCAGACGTACGTCGAGCGAACGGATGAGACCGGAGGAACGACCGAACCCATCAAGTTCCAGCAGGAAGAGGCATCCATGAACGCTTCTGATGAAGGGACCATGACCGAGGCCGATGAACAGCTCGAGCGTCGCCGCACTGCCCCGCGTCAGCGCGCGGTGGCCGTTGCGACCCGCGCCCCCGAGGCAAGCCCCGCGTTCACCGTCATGCTCGGCCTGGCCGCGGCCTTCCTGGTCTGCTGCGGCTGGACCCTGCTCGAGTACGCGATGGTTCAGGGCCCGGGCAAGGGGAACAAGCCGTCGGGGATGTCCCATACCCTCGCCGGGATCGGCGTCGCCATCTTCGGCGGTGACGAGATCAAGGCCGACTGGGAAAAGATGGGTCAGTAACCCGGTTCTCCCGCATCCTCCCGAGCGAATCGATCGCCGGAGCGCGGCCTCGGGCCGCGCTCCGGTTTCCCCTTTTCGCCGGTTCCGGCGATGACGATTCTTCGGCCGGACCGTCGATCGGATAGAGGTTGGGTGTCCCCACCGGTCCCCGGCACCCCCTCCCGGCGATCCGTTGCCTCCCGCACTTCTCGCGAGGGTTCCGCCATGCGTCCGCCCACGTTCCGGTCCCACCGCTCTGCAACGCTGCTGCTGACTACGATCGCATTCTTGGGTGCGGGCGGCTGCGTCTCCAAGGCGAAGTACGACGAGCTCTATCAGCGCTACGTCACCGAAACCGAGGGGCTTCAATCGGCGCTCAAGACTCAAGAGCGCCGCAGCATGGACCTCGAAAAGGACAGCGAGTACTACCGCACCCTGGCCTCGGCCAAGGAGGCGGAAAGCGAGGCCTTGAAGGCCAAGCTCAATCTCGCCGAAATGGGCGGGAGCGATTGGGAGCGGCGCCTCAAGGAGTACCAGGCCCTCAACCCACGTGTCGAAATCCTCGGCGGGGGCAAGGGAATCCGGTTCGAGTCCGAACTGCTGTTCTCGCCCGGGTCGGCCACCTTGAATCGCGGCGGCGTGTCGGCGCTCGATGGATTGGTGGCTCTGGTCCGTGACCAGGCCGCCTATCTCGAGATCGACGGCCACACCGACAGCGACCCGATCCAGCGTTCGGCCGGACAGTGGAAATCCAAGTCGAACTTCGAACTGGGCGCCTATCGGGCGCTTTCCGTGCTTCTCCACCTGCAGAGCCGCGGAGTCCCGCCGGACCACATGTTCCTGTGCTCGTTCGGCGAGCATCGCCCGGTCGATCCCGCGGACAAGCGAAAAAACCGCCGCGTCGAAATCTACTTCTTCAAGGAGGGGGCGGCGAAGAGTGGGCCGGGCGAGTCCGGCAGTTAACGAGTGGGACGGAGCGCCGGGTGGAACCGGCGCGACGAGGTCGGCTTCCGCGGGGGGGCGGAGGCGCTACAGGGAGGTGGATCATGCTGCGTGTCCGGGGGGGTTTTCTGGCCGTGTGCTGCCTCACACTGGCCGCGTTGTCGGGAGGGTGCAGGAGCAAGGAGACGCAACCCGAGAAGCCCGTCAATGACGACAGTGCGCGCATTGCCGCGATGCTGCGGGAGTGCGAGGCGAACAAGCAGGCGTTGCAAAGCGAGATTGAACGCCTGATGCGGGACATGGCCGGCAAGGACGGCGAGATCGCGCGCTGGCGGACCGAGGCCGAGGCGAGTCGCGCCACCAGCTCGAAGCTGCAGAAGGAGCTGGAGGAGTTTGCCTCCCGGACTCCCGGGACCCGCGCGCTCGATGGCGGAGTGCTGTTCGAGGAGTCGTTGCTGTTCGATCCGGGCAAGGCCGAGTTGAAGGCGGGGGGCCGGAACGCCCTCGACATGTTGACGGACCTGCTGCGCGGCAAGGACGCCTACCTGCGCGTGGAGGGACACACCGACTCGGATCCGATCCAGAAGTCCGCGTCGCTCTGGAAGACTCGCGACAACTTCGAACTGGGCGCCTACCGCGCGCTGGCGGTCACGGTATACCTGAAGTCCAAGGGCGTGAGCGGCACGCGGATGTACCTGGCCAGCTACGGCGAGCACAAGCCGATGGCGGACAACTCCTCGAAGGAAAACAAGCAGAAGAATCGACGGGTCGAGATCTACATCTTCGATCGGAAGGGCTAGCGGACCCGCCCGCGACGCAGGAATCCCGGGGGCGGGGTTGACCCGCCCCCGGCGACGAAGCCCCGACCTGCCCCGTTTCGCACTCACACCAGGGTGGGGTCGCGCGGGGGCGCGGTCTGGGGGGCAGGATCGTCTGGACGCCGCCCGGGTTCCCGCTACCGGTGAGCGGCCGCAAGGGGAATCCCCGGCACGGGAATCCGGCCGCCAAACTCCGGATCCGCTACGCTGCGGCAACCTGGGTCCCCGGAGGGATGGACGCGATTCCACCGGCTCCATTCCCGCAGAGTCCCTGATCATGCTCGATACGGAAGACCGTCGCATCCTCCTCGACCTGGCCGAGTCGACGATCCGCCAGTTTCTCGCGCGCCGCACCGTGCCGGAGCCGATCATCTCGGCGCCGGCCCTGCTGGCGGCGCGAGGCGCGTTCGTCAGCCTGCACCTGGGTCGGAAACTGCGCGGCTGCATCGGGTGCGTCGAGGCGCGGCATCCCCTGTGGAAAGCCGTTCGCGACATGGCCGTTGAGGCGGCCGTGGAGGACCCGCGCTTCTCCCCCTTGACCGCCGAAGAATTCGCGCGGATCGATCTCGAGATCTCCGCGCTCACCCCACCCACACCGATCGCCTCGCCGGGGGAGATCGAGGTGGGCCGGGACGGATTGATCGTTCGCCACCAGGGCCGATCCGGATTGCTGCTGCCTCAGGTGGCGGTCGAATGGAAGTGGGACCGCGACCAGTTCCTGTCGCAGACCTGCGTCAAGGCGGATCTTCCTCCCGATGCGTGGAAGACCGGCGCTGCGGTCTTGCGATTCTCGGCGGAAGTATTCGGGCGTGTCGTCGGAACCGGAGCGGTGGAGGACCGTGACCCGACGAGCCGTCGCGAATGACCGTTCCGTGGCCGCGCACACGGTCCTGACTCGGCAGCAGAGCGGGCGGACCGGTCCTAGATCCGCCGTGCCAATCGGGCGCGGAACTCGAGCAGGCGCGCCTTCTCCTCCTCGGCGAGGGGTTCGATCGGACCCAACAATCGGGCGCGCAGGGTCACCAGGGCGACGAACTCGAGGCGCTCCATCTTGGTGAACGCGTCGAACAGATCCCGCCCCACGGTGACGGCGCCGTGCCGATCGAGAGTCAAGGCATCGTGCGCGCGGATCGGCGTGCGCACCGCGGCGGCGAGTTCCTCGGATCCGGGCAGAGCGTATCCAACGCAACCGATTTCACCGAAGGCGGCCAGGGCTTCGGGGAGCGCGTCCGACCGGAGCGGTTGGCCGGCCAGGGTGAAGGCGATCGCCGTGGGCGGATGGGCATGGATCACGGCCTGCACGTCCGGTCGTTCGGCGTAGACCGACAGGTGCATCGCGGTCTCCATCGAGACCGCACCGAGGCCGCGGAGAATCCGACCCGTGGCGTCGATTCGCAGGATGTCCGCCGGATCGAGCGCCGCCTTGTCGATTCCCGAAGGGGTGATGAGGAATTCGCCCTCCGAGATACGGGCGCTGAGATTGCCGTCCTGGGCGGTGATGAGTCCCCGATCGTAGAGCCGGCGCGAGAAACGCGTCAGATCGGTCCGCAATCGGTACTCCGGATTCGCCGTCATAGGTTACCTCCGCGGCGTCCCGTGGGACTCCGTGCGACCCCACCCTGAATCGAGTGTACGGGGCCAACTCCCCCGGTGTCAATCCATCCACCCGAGAGGGCGGACCGGGGGGCGCGACCTTCTGCGCGGAGTCGAGATACTTCGTGACGATCGCACACACCGACGCTTTCCGGACCCGGTACGCGTCGTGGAATCTACGTTGCGCGCGCCCGATCGGCGCGGTCCCCTCGTACCTCCGTTCGCCGGACTTCCCCCGTGCCAGTCCCCAGATCCACTAGCCGGAGATTCGCCCGTGCCCGTCAAACTCGAACGCGTGACCTTGACCACTCAGGGAAACACGGAGGTCCTCGACCTCACTCCCCGGATGCGTGATTTCGTGGGTTCCAGCGGACTCTCGGATGGGCTGGCCACCGCTTTCGTGGTCGGCTCGACCGCCGCGATCACCACGCTGGAGTTCGAGCCGGGACTCGTCAAGGACATCGCCGCCTACTTCGAGCGTGCGGTGCCGGCGCACATGCGCTATCACCACCACGATACCTGGCATGACGACAACGGCCACTCCCACATCCGTGCTTCCAGCCTCGGACAGAGCTTCAGCGTTCCGGTGGAGAACCGGAAACTCCTGCTCGGGACCTGGCAGCAGGTGGTCTTGATCGACTTCGATACCCGCCCCCGGTCCCGCGAGGTGATCCTGCAGATTCTCGGGTTCTAGCCCGGATTATTCATGAAGCCGCGCCAGCGGCTTCGTGAAAAATCCGCCCG
>CAZWCX010000142.1:0-16971 GCA_964632945.1 uncultured Planctomycetia bacterium
GGAGCCCCGTGCCGGCTGTGCGACTGGCCGATGCCAGACGCCGAAGGGGTTTGCCCGATGTGCGCAACCCCCGCTCCTGCGATTCGTCTTCCGACTGCGCCCAACACCGCGAGAGGGGCGAATCTCGTCGGCTCACTGTTCGACGACCGATACCGGGTTCTCGATCTCCTTGGGGCGGGGGCATTCGGTACGGTCTATCGCGCGAATCACCTGCTCTTGCGGCGCGACTTCGCGGTGAAGGTCCTCGACCCGAAGCTCACCACGGACGCCGGGGTTCGGGAACGATTTCTGCGTGAAGCGCGCGTCCTGATGGGACTGATGCATCCCGGTATCGTCCCAGTTCGTGACGTGGGCCACGCCCAGGGCTCGCTCTACATGGTTCAAGACCTGTGCCCCGGGCGGCCGCTGTCGGAGATCCTGCGCGATCGGAACCGGCTGCCCGGCCTCGTGGCGGTTCGCCTGACGTCGGTCATGCTCGATGCCCTCGAGTACGCCCACAGCAAGGGGGTCGTGCATCGGGATCTCAAGCCAGCCAACCTCATGTGGGACCAGGAAAGCACCGACGGATCGGCCGTGCGCATCCTGGACTTCGGGCTCGCCAAGGTACTGCACGGGGCGCTCGAACAATCCTCCCTCACACGCAGTGGGATCCTTGGAACTCCTCTATACATGAGTCCGGAGCAGGTGACCGGGGCCACAACGCTCGACGCGCGCACGGACTTGTGGTCCACCGGGGTGATGCTGTTTCGTGCCGTCACGGGGCGCCATCCCTTCGAGGGGGGGTCGATGATGGATTTGCTTCCCCGGATCTTGACTCATCCGCCCCCAAGATTTCGGGATCTGGGGGTTGCGGACGATCCGCCCGGTCTCGAAGCGGTCGTCCGGGAGATGTTGGAAAAGGACCCGCGCGCGCGCCCGGCGGGGGCGGCCGCCTTGCGCCAGCGCCTGGAACGGCTCCTGACCCGGCAGACCCCTGCGCCGGGCGGTCGCGGCATTGCATCCTGGCTCGAGGTGGAGGCCTCCGAGCCGGACGCCGGTCGCCTACCGATCCTGCCGGCGGCGCCGGTCCGGGCTCCGCGGTCGGTTCCGCGCGCGCGGCCCGAGATGCGCCGGCCGTCCGAGCCGGTCCTGCGGACGGAGCCCGTGCAGCCGCGCGCGCTTCCCGGGGCAGTGAAAGAACCTGCCCACCCCGCCTGGTTCTGGGCCTTTGGGTGCCTCCTTTCCCTCGGAATCGCCGCCGCGCTCTCGTCCTGGCGGTCCAGTTCATGGATCAGCCTCGCGCAATTCGCACTGGCTCTCACCATGATTCTGAACGCCGCGAGAAGTCGAGCGGTCATGGCGCAGAGTGCGGGTCGGGCCCTCGTCCGGGCGGGCAAGGTCCTGGTTCCACCCAGCGCGCTCGGACTGCTGCTGGAGCAGGGCGTTCGCCATCGCGGCTGGGAGGTCATGGACTCCGTGTTTTCCGCTGCGGACTGGGGGGCGCGCCTGGAGCCCTGGGTGCGAGCGTTGGAGGCGGTACTGGTCTTTCTGACGGCACAGACGATCCTGCTCGGGCTTTGGTGGATTGCCAAATGCCGGCGCGGGTTCTGAACCGACGGCGGCGATTCCTCCCGGCTGATCGTGTCCGGCCGTGTGGGAGCCCAGGGGTCAGAGGTCAGGGATCGGGGCGGAGCGGTTGGGAAGCGCCGCGACGCGCTCGTGCCCGTAACGTCAGCGCCGCTGCCAGCAACAGGCCCCCGAGCAGCACGGAAAGGCCGGAGAGGCCAGACAGACTCGCGACGAAGCACCCGCCTTTCTTCCGGCGCTTGCCGCCCGGTTCTCCCCCGCCGGCGACCGCGGACGCGACCGGGCCGGCATTCGGGTCCATCAGCCGCACCATGCGTCCGTCGCTGACGGTCCCGTTCGAGACGGCGAAAAGGAGGTAGTAGCCCTGCGGCCGATCCGGGTGATTCGTCTGCGGCGGGGCGACGATGCCGACCGTCGATCCGGCGGCCCAGCCGGCCGCGCCCTGGTTGAAGTACTGGTCGGACCCCATCAGAATGATCGTCGGCTGGTTCGACGAGGAGTTGTTCCAGCCGTAGGCGACCGGGCCCGTCGCGCTCGTGAACTGCGCTCCGGCCAGGTCGATCGCCGCGCCGAAGGGGACGTCCACCGGATATGCGCCCGAAGCGTTGACGGTCGCGACCACGGCCGAGGTTCCCGCGGTTTCCACCGTCCAGTCGTAAAGCGAACTCGTGGGCAGGACGCCCCCCGCGTTGGTTCCGCTCGAGAGCAGAACCTTGCCGGTCGGCAGGAGGGTGGCCGCGTGATCGACGCGCGCATCGGCCATCGGGGTGGTCGGGCGCCAGGCCTGCAGCGCCGGATCGTAGAGCTCGGCACCCGCCAGGGGCGCAGCGCCCGCCCCGCGCCCGCCGGCAACCACGACCAGCCCGATCGGCAGGAGCGTGGCGGTGTGCTCCGCTCTCGCCGTGCCCAGCGCCCCGGTGGCGGTCCAGGTGTCGGTGGTCGGCGAATAGACCTCGCACCCGCCCACCGGTCCGCCGCCGTTCTCGCCGCCCGTGACGAGCACCGATCCGTCCGGGAGTAGCGTGGCCTTGTGCTCGGTGCGCGCCGTCGCCAGGGCGCCCGCGGGCGACCAGGAGTCGGTCACGTAGTCGTACGTTTCGCAGGTCGAGGACGCCCCCGGGACGCTCCCGCCCGATGCGAGCACTCGGCGATCCCCGAGCAGGGTCGCCGTCAGGTTCGCGCGCGGCGCGGCCATCGGAGCCGCCGGGACCCAGGTCGAAGTGAGCGGATCGAACACCTCGCAGGAGGCGATCGGAACCCCGGGGAGCGCCCCCTCGCCCCCCGCGACCAGGATTTTCCCGTTCGGGAGCACGAGACCGCGGTGCTTGGCGCGCGCACCGGCCATCGCCGGGACGGCGGTCCAGGCGTCCGTCCCCGGGTCGTAGATCTCCGCGCTCGTCAAGGCGCCGGCCGCGCCTTCGCCTCCGCTGACCAAGACACGGCCGTCTTCCATCAGGATCGCCGCATGGTCCGCCCGCCCGGCCGACATGGCGGACGCCGCCGTCCAGGTCGCGGACGCGGCATCGTAGAGCATCGCTGTCGGCAAGACCGCCGCTCCGTCCCGCCCGCCCGTCACCAGGACCTTGCCGTCCGGCAGGAGGACGTCCGCGTGTCCGCTCCGGCCCACCGCCACCGGGGTGAGCGCCTGCGTGGATAGCTCGGGGTCGTAGATCTCCGAGGTCGAGAGCGACCCGCCCGCGCCGCCGGTGGAGCCGCCGATGACGATGATGCGGGACGACGGCAGAAGGACCGAGGTGTGCGATCCGCGGATGCCCGACATCGATGCCGTGGCGGCCCAGGTCCCGGCGGCAGGATCGTAGATTTCCGTGCTGCTCCGGAATCCGCCTACTCCCTCTCCTCCCGCGACGAGCACTTTTCCATTAGGAAGGAGATTGGCCGTATGCCCGTTTCGAGTGGTCGTCATGGAACCGGTCACCGTCATCAGACCGGTGGCGGAATCGAAAACCTGACATGAGGAGAAGTGGGCCGCGCCGACTCCACCGGCGATCAAGACCTTCCCGTCCTGGAGACTCGTCGCGGTGTGAAGTCCCCGCGGAGTTGTGAGGGGTGGAGCGGCAGTCCATGTGTCCAGAATGGGGTTGTAGATCTCGCAAGTTGCGGTGTTCCCGGAGGCCGCGACGCTCCCCGTCGCCCCGCCGGTCACGAGTACTCGCCCATCGGGCAGCCGGGTTGCGGTGTGTGCGTATCGCCCCATGGCCATCGGTGCTGCCGCGCTCCAGGTTCCGGTCGCGGGGTCGTAGATCTCGCACGCAGCGATGTGATGGGCAACGTAGTCGTATCCACCGGCCAGCAGGATCTTCCCGTTCAGCAGCGTGGTGGCGGTGGCATAGAATCGCCCCGTCGCGATCGATCCCGTGGGCGACCAGGTTCCCGCGATGGGATCATAGAGTTCGCAGGTCAGCTTCTGGACCCCCGCGACCGAGCTGCCTTCCATTCCACCCGCGACCAGGACGAGGCCCGTGTCGAGAAACGCGGTGGTATGATCGCGACGCGGGGTTGCCAGCGACGCCGTGGCGGTCCAGGTCCCGCTTTGCACGTTGAAGATCTCGCACGAGCTGAGCGTCGATCCGGCGAGACCGTTGAACCCGCCGATCACCAGGACGCCCTCGGTGGGGAGCAGGGAGACCGCGTGCGAGTGTCTCGGCGAGCTCATCGATCCGCTCGCCACCCAGCCCGGATCCAGGAGGATGGGGCCCACGCCGGGAGGGATCTCCACCGTGAGTCCGCCGCGCTGCTCGTCCCAGGACCAGGCCGCGACGTGGCCGGTCCCGTCCGGCGTGGCGTAGACCACCTCTTTCAGTCGGAAGATCGTGCGCCCGGCCGGATCGACGGCCGCCAGCGACCCGTCCTTGGACTCGAGGCGGAGCGAATCGGACGCGACGAGCCAGGTCATGCTCCGCCACTCCGGAGCGCGGATGTCGAGCCACTCCTCGGCCTCGGAGGCCCCCCGCGTGACGTAGCTGTCCACCCCTGGCAACACGTTGGCATAGGAAGTGACGTCCCCCTCCTCGTGGGCCGCGATGTCCGCCGGCGCGCGAGCCGTCCCGTCCACGTGCTCCGCTTCGGTCAGCGTCATGCGCAAGGAGTGGCCGCGGCAGGTCAGGGTGAGCCCTTTGCGGTAGGTCGCGCCCGGACGGGCGTCCATCGAGGACAGCCACGCGGGGCCGCGTCCCGTCGGACGGGTCGGGGGCTGCCCCTGCCGCCGGCGCCGCAGCTCGAGGGGATGGAGGAGCAAAGGTTCGCCGGATTCGTCCTCGTCCAGGAGGGGGGGGTGCGCCACCGGCTCCGCTTCCGCGCCGCCGGAGTCCTGCCCGGACGCGGGCGAATCCGGGGTCGTCGGCGCGCGGCCCTCCGCATACGGGACAGCCGCGTCGGTGTCCGGACGTCGTGGGTCGCCCTCCGGCCGTTCCGCGTGCGTCCTTGCCGGGGGATTCGACGATGGGCGAATCACGGCGACCGCCACCACCAGGGACGCCGACGCCATCAGGACCGCGCATGCGCGACGCAACCATTCCCGCCCTTCCCATCGCATCGGGTTGGACTCCTAACGCGAACTCGTTCTGCCTGCGACAACCTCTGGCTGCGGGGCCTGGCTCACTTGCCTTCCCCGCGAAGGTCCGACATCAGGGCTTGCCATGCCGGGTCCCCGCGCAAGACGGCGAGGTCCGGGTCGGACTCGTATTGCGCCGGGTCCCGCCACCCCTCGCGGGCCGCGGAGCGAAGCTGGCGGAACGCCAGGTCGCGGAACCAGGCCCGAGTCTCCCCGGCGGGCACGTCCGGGGGCGCGGCCCCGCCCGCAAGACCCGCCGACCGCAGGGCCGAAATGCAGGCGAGGTTGTAGTGGGCCAGACCCAGCCGGGGATTCCCATCGACGGCGTGGGTCAGGTCGGCGGCCGAGCGATCGTACCGGTCCTCGACGCTCCGGCCGCGATTCCGGAGTTCGTCGGCGAGCAGCAGGAGGGCCGTCCCGCGGTCGAGCCGTGCGGTCGGGTCCGCCGGGGTCCGCCGGATCGCCTCGTCGAACTCGGACACGGCGGCCAGGAACTCCGAGGACGGGTCGGCGCCGGCCATGGCGAGGTGCATCCCGCGATTCACCCGGAGCGTGCCCGCGAACCGGTACGGCTCCGCGGACCCCGGCAGCGCATTCTTCGCGGCCTCGAATTCTCCTGCGGCCCGTTGGAAGAACGACCCGGCGTCGCGTCCGTGCGCCATGCCGGCCAGTCCTTCGCCCATGAGGGCGGCCCCGCGCCCGAGCAGGGCCTCGGCGCACCCGGGACGGCGTTCGAGGGCGCGCGAGTAGTTCCCCTGCGCCGCGGCATAGTCCGTGACCGCCTCGTCGGATCCTTCGGCGAACCGGGCATCCGCACGCTCCCGGCGCGCATCCCCCAGCCGGCAGTGCGCTTCCGCGGACGCGGGGTCCAGGCGCAGCGCTTCCTGTGCGTCGGAAGCCGCTCCGTCGAGGCGCTCGGCGGAGGGATTCGCGCGACTGCGGGCGTACTGGGCGTGGCGCAGCCGGATCATCGAGCGGCGGCGCCAGGCAGCCGCGGAGCGCGGATTCCGCCGGATCTCCTCTCCCGCGTCCGCCTCGGCCGCGGAGTAGGAGGCGTCCGCCTCTTCGCCTCGCGCGGCCCGCCCGAGTGCGTCGTTCAGGCGGGCCACCGCGCGATGCCCGAAGACGTCGGCGTCGTCCGGATCCAGCGCCAGGGCCCGGCCATATTCCTCGACGGCCTTCGCCAGGTCTGCTCGCGCGTCCTCGCCGCGCTCGGACTTGTGCCGCGCCCAGTTCACCCGCAGGTCGGCCCGGCGCCGCAGGTCCGAGGCCCGCGGCTCGGATCCTCCCAGGGCGCGATCGTAGTCCGCGAGCGCCCCGCGATACGCCTCCGTGGGGTCGCTCCCCGCGGCGGCCAGGAGAACGCCGCGGACCTGCTGGGCGTCGGCGCGACCGGACCAGCCGGCGGGCTCCGTCGGGTCCAGTTCGACCGTGCGCGCGAAGTCGGACTCCGCCTTCGCGAACAGGTCCCCGGCGTCCAGGCCCAGGGCATGGCGCGAGACCGCGGAGACCAGCAGGAGCATCCCGCGCTCCAGGTGGAACGGCACATACCCCCGGTCGGCCTGGATGCCGCGGGCGTAGGCGGCGAGCGCCTTGGGCCAGTCGCCGGCGCGGAACTCGAGCCGGGCGAGCGCCTCGTGGGCTTCCTCCAGGGTCTCGTCCAGCCCGAGTGCCCGCTCGAGAGCGGCGCGGATCGCCGCGTCGTCCGCGGGCGCGGGTTCGACCCCGCCGACGTACAGGGCGGAAATCGCCTTCAAGCACTCCCGTTGCGCGGGGGAGAGGCCGGCCGGTCCCTCGGGCGCCGAAGTCCGAACGGCCCGGAGATCCGCGACGACCTGTTCGCGCAGGCGCAACGCGCGCTCGTCCCCTCCGGCCAGGAGTTCCTCGTCGGGCGCCGCCGCGGGGCGGATTCCGTTCGCCCCTGCCGCGATCCCCGGGCCTGCGCGCGCGATCCGTTCCCCTTCCTCCCGCAGCCAAGCGCGCCGAAGTTCGAGGATCCGCCCCCGATACTCCCGCCCCAGCAGCAGGGCCCGCTCGTACCGGCTCGGGGCGTGGTTCGGCGCCTTGCGCAGCGCCGCTTCCTGCTCCGCCCGGGCCTCGTCGAAGCGGAGCATGGCGCGGTAGGCGCGCCCGAGATGATAGTGCGGTTCCGGTCGCTCGGGCGCCTCCGCCCGGGTCTCCGCCGCCGCGCCCTCCACCTTCGCGAGGAACGGCGCGGCCGCGGCCATCCCCCCGCCGACCCGGCGCACCGCGAGGATCGACTGGAGATTGTCGTTCGCCACACGCTGGATCGCGGCCAGAAGCCGCGCGCGCGTGTCGCCCATTCGCACCGTCGCGATCCCCGCCGCCGACAGCCCGAGCGCGGAGCACAGGATCGCCGCGGAGAGCGCCTTCCGCCGGAGGATCCAGCGGAAGCCCCGCGCCAAGCGTCCGAGCGGACGGGCGACGATCGGTTCCCCCTCGAGAAATCGGCGCAGGTCCTCCGCCAGGTCGCGCGCCGAGGCGTACCGATCCTGCTGCCGGCGGGAGAGGCACTTCTCCACGATCGTCTCCAGGTCGCGCGGGAGATTCGGGGCGTGCGTGCGGATCCTCGGCGGCTCGGCGCTCAGTTTCGCAAGGACCACCTCCATTCCCGTCTGGCCGGAATAGGGCGGCCGCCCTGCGACCAGCTCGTAGAGCATCGCGCCCAGGCTGTAGACGTCGCTCGTCGCATCCACCTGGTCGTGACGACCCGACGCCTGCTCGGGCGACATGTAGGCCGGGGTCCCCATCACGGCGCCGTCCCGCGTGAGCCGCGGATGGCCGTCCTCTTCGACCAGCCGTGCCAGCCCGAAGTCGCTGATCTTCGGGCGATGGCGCGGTTCCGGAGCCCGCCCGGACGCGGCCCCGGCGTCGGCGGCGAGCGGCTCCAGGAGAATGTTCTCGGGCTTCAGATCCCGATGCACGATCCCCTGCGCGTGCGCATGGTCGAGCGCAAGGGCGACGTCCCGCAGCAGCCCCAGGTTCTCCCGCAGCCGCCGCCGACGCTCCGGGGACGACCAATGCGCCGCCAGACTGCCACCGCGGACGAACTCCATCGTAATGTAGCGGACGCCGTCGATCTCGCCGACGTCGTGCACGCCGACGATACCGGGATGCGACAGCCGCGCCGCGGCCCGCGCCTCGCGCTGGAAGCGCTCCACCAGCTCCGCGTTCGCGAGGCTCCCACCCAGCAGGTGTTTGAGTGCGACCTCCCGCCCGAGTTGCGTGTCCCGGGCGCGGTAGACGACGCCCATCCCGCCGTGGCCGAGCTCCGGCCCCAGTTCGTACCGTCCGAAACGCCTCTCCTTGCGGCGCGCGGGTTCCGGCACGGAGGGACGGGTCGGATCCCGCTCGATGATGGGGACGTATGTGTCGGCGTCCCCCCGGAACTCCGGCACCGGCGGCAGATCGGCGCTCGCGCCGTCCCCGTGCGCGCCCGGGGCGCTCGCACGCGCCGAAACCGACCCTTCCTCCACTACCGGGATGCAGGTCTCCGCCGTCCCCCGCTCGTACAAGGCGGCCTCCTCATCGGGAACGCCGTAACGGGTGGCGAGAATTTCGCCCAGGCTTCGACCGCGCAACGAATCGCACTCCGCCGCCGTCGCCGGATCGGCGCCCTCCCCGAGCGCGCGGGCGCCGCCTTCGCGGATGCGCAGGGCTTCGTCGAGCCAGCGAGGATCGACACCCAACCGACGCGGGGATTCGGACATCGAGCCTCAGGAGGAATCGGGGGAGAGAAGCAGAGCCCGGTGGGGCGAACCACTGGAATAAAAACGCGTCCCACCGCCACCGCGTTACTCGACGATCCTCAAAAGATTGAGCGGTAATATGTTGTGGCGCTCAGGCGATTGCATCGTGGCCGCGAACCCCGGTTCCTGCATCCGTGGGCCCGAAACGGCCCGAGCGCCGGCACTCGGTGGCGGAAGACCGACCCGGGTGGCCTATGTCAGCGCTTGCCCGGGGAACGGCGTGGGGTGGTCGAAGTCCAGGTCCGGCCCGTCCCCGTGGAGGGCGCGCAGCGCGTCGGCGAGGGCGGGAAAGACGGCCCCGCCGTCGGCATAACGATCCGCCGGTTCCGGGGCCATCATGCGATTGACGACCGAGACGAGCGCGGGCGGCAGGTGCGGAACCCCCGAGGGTAGGCAAGGGGTCCGGCGGTCATGGAGGTGGCGCGCGATGTCCATGAAGCCCAGCCCCGCGAACGGCGCGGCGCCGGTCAGCATGTGGTAGAGGGTTGCACCAAGGGAGTATACGTCGCTCGCCGGCGTCGCGTTTCTCGGGTCCAGCATCTGCTCCCGGGACATGTAGCGCAAGGTTCCGACCAGTTCCCCGGTCCGGGTGATCCGCGATACCTCCGCGCCGGTCAGGCGCACGAGGCCGAAGTCGGTGACGCACGCCGATCCGTCCGCGCGGAGGAGGAGGTTCGAAGGTTTGATGTCCCGATGGACCACGCCCTGGCGATGGGCGGCGCCGAGTCCGCGGGCGATGTCGAGCGCGACCGACAGGGACCGGGACGGGGGAAGGGCTCCCTTCCGGTCGATCTCATGCTGGAGGCTGACACCGTCCACGTAGGCCATCATGAGGTAGTAGGATGTCGCGTCCCGCCCCGCCTCGTGGATCGGCACGATGTTCGGGTGCTCGATCCGGGCCGCCGCGCGCGCCTCTCGGAAGAACCGGCGCACGTGGCGGGGATCCTGCTCCAGATCGCGCCGCATCACCTTGATCGCGACGATGCGTTGGAGGGGATACTGCACGGCCTTGTAGACCACGCCCATTCCCCCCTTCCCGATCATTTCGAGGAGCCGGAAGCCGCGCGACCCGAAGGAGGAACGGTGCCGCGCGGTCGCCTCCTGCGCCGAGTCCGCCGGCGGTCCCGGGGCCGGCGTCGCATTCGGGATGTCGAGCGTGGCGTCCCCCGCCTCCTGCGGGTCGAGCAACTCGGCGCAGGCATCGGTGGGGAGGCGCAACGACCGCTTGCAGCGGCCGCACTCCACGCGGGTCCCCGCCTCGAGACCGAATGTGTTCAAACGCAGCCAGCAGTGCGGGCAGAGCATGATGCGTCGCCGCAGGCACTCCCGCAACCGATCGACCTGTTCTCCGGTCATCCAGCCGTGCTGAATGGCGACGTGCTCGACGGCGACGGCGCGACCGTGGAAGCGCTCGAGCTCGAGCCGTTCCCGCTCGATTTCCGGCAGGGCCTCGTTCGCAAGGAAGCCGAGCCGGAGGGCAGCCTGGAGGAATCCTTCGTCCCCACGTGGCGGCATGGTCTTCCAGAGATAGCAGGCCGTGGTTTTCCAACGTCGATCGTCCGGGTCCGGGGAGCGAGCCGTTCGGGAGGGTATCACCTCCGGTGGGTCGCCGTCAATCGAGCGGCCGAAGCGGCCGATCCCGCGATTCGGAGGATTCGCTTGACGAACCCGTCCCGCGGCCGACAAGATCGCCGCCGGCGACGGGGCGCGGCCCTGGCCTCGGTCCGGCGACTCGGGCCGGCCGGGCCGATCCCGGCGCTCCTGTCGGCGGAAGAGGTGATGGCTGACTCGCGATGCCGCCGGTTTCGGATCGCCGCGCTGGGGCTGGCGGTCTTGTTGGCGCTCAGCCTGGGCTGGCTCGCGCTTCGCGCCCATGGCCCCGCGCCGGGGTCCGCCGGCGAGGAGCGGTTCATTCCACTCGGACGGAACGAGCAAGGCTCCGCCGAGTACCGTCACGCCGCGACCGGGATCGTGCTCGTCCTCCTGCCCGCGGGGGAGTTTCTGCGCGAAGACGGTGGCGGCCACGACGGGCCGGACGAGCGCGGCGGCCCGGTCTCGATCCGGATTTCCCGGCCGTTCCTCCTCGGCAAGACGGAGGTGACGGTCGCGCAATTCCGCTCCCGGGGGTCGAGCCGATCGGTCGCCGGGCCGCCGGAGCACCCTGCCGCCAACCTGACCTGGGAGGAGGCGCGGGCCTTCTGCGACGCGGCCGGTCTTCGCCTGCCGACCGAGGCGGAGTGGGAGTACGCGGTCCGGGGCGGCGACCGTCGCACCTACCCCTGGGGCGACGAGTGGCCGCCTCCCGCGGGGTCGGGCAACTTCCACCCTGCCGTTGCGCCGGGGGGCCGCGGCGCTTCGGAGCGGGTCGGCGTTCGTGCGCCCAACCCCTACGGCCTTCACGACCTCGCCGGAAACGTCCGGGAATGGTGCTCCGATTGGCACGGCGAGATCTCCGCCGGGTCGCCCCGGACCGACCCGCGCGGGCCGGCCTCGGGGACCCGGCGGGTCGTGCGCGGAAGTTCGTGGGCCTACGACGCGCGTGGCGACTTTCGTTGCGACTCGCGGTTCCACGATCCGCCCGGCAACCGGTTCGCGAACGTGGGCTTTCGCGTCGCGGCGGACTGGGAGGGTCGGGAGTAGTCCGCGAGCCATGCGCGAACGCGTCCGGTTCGGTTCGTCCGTGGCGCGGAAGAGCCGCAAGCCCGGCAACGAGGTGATGGGTGATGGGTGACGAGTCGCTGCCATGGGCACCCGTCACCCATCACGGATGACCCATCACTCGAGCGCCCGGAAGCATCGGATGCTCTTGACACGCGCGGGCGTCCCTCGACTATCATGACCCAGGATTGCCGGCGCGCGGCGGTGTGTCCGCCCGCGCCCGGGACCCGGAACCGTCTCGACCCGAAGGAGTCGCTCGGTCGTGACCTCCTCCTCCGGCGACGGCGTGCCCGTGGAATTGCGGATCTCCGTCTTCGACGGGCCCGCGCGCGGCCGCGAGTTCGTCATCCCGGCCCGCGAGCGGATCTACGTGGGACGCGGCCTTCATTCCAACGTCACCCTCCTGGAGGACACCACGATCGGGAAGATCCACTTCTCGATCGGGTGGTGCCACGGGGCCCTTGCGTTGGAGGACAACGACGGTCCCGGCGGCACCTGGCACAACGGGATGCGCGTGTCGCAGGCCGTCCTGCGCAACCGCGACGTGCTCCGTGCCGGCCGGTCGGGGATGGAAGTCGAACTGCTCGGGGCCGACCCGTCCCGGGCCCGCGCCTGCGACCTTTGCGGCCGGCCGGTCTCGGACCAGACGCGCGACGCCGATCCGGAGGGGTGCGCGGACGGCGGATACGTCTGTTCCCCTTGCCGGGAGGACGCATCCGCCCCCGCGGACGGGCCCGCGCCCGTAGCGCGCATCGCCCCCCCCCGGGAGATCGCCGGTTGGGCGATCCGCGAGTTGATCCAGGAGACGCCGCACTCGGAAGTCTATCGCGCGCTCGGGTCGGCCGGCGATGCCGTGGCCGTGAAGCTCATGCGGCTCGACCCCGGCGCCGACCGCGCGACGGTCATGCGGCAGGCCCTCCGGCAGTTCCGCGAGGCCCGGGCCCTCATGCGGCTCCATCACCCGCACGTGCTGACCTTGCATCGATACGGATCCTGGCGCGGCCTGCCCTACGTCGTCCTGGAATTCGTCCCCGGGGGAGACCTCGGCGCCCTCCTGCGGCGGCGCAGCGGCCCGCTCGACCTCCCCCACGCCGCCCGGTTCGCCGTGCAGATGCTCGCGGCCCTCGACCACTGCCATGCCCGCAAGGTCGTCAATCGCGACGTGAAGCCGGACAACCTCCTCCTCACCGTCCCGGACGAATCGGGTTCCATCAAGCTCGCGGACATGGGGATCGCCAAGTGCATCGAAGGATCGCAGTTCGAGGGCATGACCGCCTCGGGCGAATACGGCGGGACCCTCGAGTACATGGCGCCGGAGCAGGCGAAACAATTCCGGGACGCCCGCCCCGCGATGGACGTCTACGCCGCGGCGGCCACGATTCAGCGAATGCTCACCGGCCGCTCGATCTATCCACCGGCGAGCCACCCCCTCGAACAACTCAAGCTCGTGTGCGCCGGCAAGCACATCCCGCTCGCATCGCTGCGCCCGGACCTTCCGCCGGAAGTCTGCGTGGCGGTCGAGGCGGGGCTCCACCTCGACCCCGCGCGCCGCCCCTCCGCCCGCGCGCTGGGCGAGCAACTGCGCCCGTTCGCTCTTGCCCCTGCGCTCGCGCCGGAGGCGGAGTTTGCGCCGGAGCGGGTCGGGTAGAGGCGCACTCCGGGTTCGCCCTCAAGAGCGATTCCCGAGCCGGCCCGCGTCCCGCCGTTGCTCCTGTAACGAGAGGTGCGCGACGGCGTTCCTCCTGGGCGGCGAAGGGGGCAGCTTGATCCCTGACCCCCACCTCGATCAGCTACGCCCAGGGTTGCGTCTTGGCGATCTTCGCCTTCGCCGGCTCGGTGCTTCTGGCGTTGCTGTTCAACGCACCGAAGGCCACCCCGATCTTCATGGGTATCCTGTATGCCCTGCGGAAGGCCTCCGCGGAGTCTCGAAAGTCATGATCCGTCGATGACCTTTTTGGACTCCGACGTGCGCGACCCATCGACCGTCCCCGCCCTCGTCGCGCTGTTTGCCTGCCGTGGCGCCCCGAGCCAGGCCCTCAGTCAGGACCGGAGGGATCCGCCACGACCGACCCAATAGCTGGGTCTCCGACTATGGTGCGCCACCGCGAGGACGAGGATGAAGTCCTACTCCACGGCGTAGATCATGCCGTAGTGGAACTTGCGGAGGTTGATCCGCCGAATCCCGGGACGCACTTCGACGCCGGAAGCGGGGTACTCCGAGACTCTGTCTTCGGCTCGACGGAATTCCGAGTGGAAGCGTCGTCCGAGTCCGACCCTGCGCATTTCGAGATGACCGATTTCCGTCAGCAACTCTTCCTCGGCCGCCTCATGGTAGCGGATGGGTGTCAACGGAAGAGTCCTTCGGCCCTCTTACGGACCTCTTCTGCCGGGATGGCGGTCGCCCGCCCCTCCCGGAATGCCCGCAAGCGACGTTCCGCCTCCTCGGCCCATAGGTGTGAGGTCTCCTCTTCGCTCAAGTCGTCGAGGCTTGCGAGCAGGCGCTCGGCAAGCGCCGCGCGGTCTTCGGCCTTGAGGGTGAGGGCCTGCTTGAGCACTTCGGCGGGGTCGAGCAACGCACGAGACCTCAAATGGACCACAAAAATCAGTCTATCGGTGCGGTAGCGGAGGGTCAAGGGCGTGCCCCTGGTGACGCCGAATCCCGCGGGATCACCGGGCGCCCGCGCTACGCAATTCATGATGTCAGCGGCCACCGCATACTGAGCCACCCGGGGCCGAGTTCGAGAGCCACCCAGGGTCAGGTTCCGGAGCCACCCCCGCAGGGAGCGTCGGTGGGCGCCCGGAGTAACCCGGGATTCCCCTTCCCGTGCATCCTCCGCCCAGGCATCCTCCGCGGTGTCCCAGGTGGCACCAGCGGAGGATGCGGGGATGAGTGGATGGAGAACCGGTGTGCTGGAAGTTCGTGAGATTCTTCGGCGACTGCGGCTCAACGAGTCGGAGCGACGGGTCGCGCGCGACCTTGGGCTCAGTCGCAACACGGTGGCCAAGTACCGATCCTGGGCAGCGGAACGGGGCTATCTGGCCTTGGACACGCCGTTGCCCGACACCGCAGTCTTGCAGGAGGCGTTGCCCGGCGATCCCGTGGACGCCAAGGCCGGTCCGCAGTCGTCGGTGGCCGGGCTTCACTCGGTGGTCGAACCGCTCGTGGAGAAGAACGTCGAGGCTCGTGCGATCTACGGGATTCTGACGGAGCAGCACGGCTTCGGCGGGCACTATTCGGCCGTGAAGCGGTACGTGCGGGAGCTGCGCGCCAGGCAACCGGAGGGCTTCGTGCGGGTCGAGGTCGATCCGGGCCAGGAGGCCCAGGTTGACTTCGGCAGCGCGGGGATGATCCTGGACTCCACCCGCGGGGGGGTGCGACGCGCCTGGGTGTTCGTCATGACCCTGGCGCACAGCCGCCACCAGTTCGCCCGCATCGTCTTCGACCAGTCGCTGGCGACGTGGTGCGAGTGCCACATCCGCGCCTTCGAGTTCTTCGGCGGCGTCGTGCATCGGGTCGTGATCGACAACCTGAAGGCCGCGATCACCCGCGCGGTGGTCCATGACCCGGTGGCTACCCGCGCCTACCGCGAGGTGGCGGAGCACTACGACTTCGTGATCTCTCCGTGCCGGCCGCGCACGCCGCGCCACAAGGGAAAGGTCGAGAAGGGCGGCGTGCACTACGTGAAGCGCAACGCACTCGCCGGGCGCACGTTCCGGGACGAGCTCGAGGCCAACGAGCACCTGGAGCGCTGGTGTCTCACGACGGCGGGCCTGCGCGATCACGGCACGATGCACTGGCGGCCCCTGGAGCGCTTCGAGCAGGTGGAGAAGCCGGCGCTGAAGCCGCTGCCCCCGACGCGCGGGGAGCCCGTCGAGTGGAAGCACGTCAAGTTGCACCCGGACTGCCACGTGGTCTTCGATCGCGCCTACTACAGCGTGCCCCATCGCTTCATCGGCCGGACCCTGTGGCTGCGGGCGACCGGCGAGCGAGTGGAGATCTTCCTCGAGCAGGAGCGGGTCGCGACGCATGCGCGAGCGAAGGCGCCGGGAGTGCGGCGGACCGACGCGGCGCACCTGCCGCCGGACAAGGTGGCAGGATGGATGGCCGCGCCGCAGTTCGTGCGGGAGCGCGCGGCGGCGATCGGACCCGCGGCGCAGGAGCTGACGGAGCGACTGCTGGGCGAGCGGCCGCTGGATCGCCTGCGCGCGGCCCAGGGGATTCTCAAGCTCGCCGATCGGTTCGGGGCCCCTCGACTGGAGGCCGCGTGTCGTCGCGCGCTGGAGTTCGACGACGTCTCGTACCGCACGATCCGCACCATCCTCGAGCGCGGGCTCGAGCGGGCAGCGGTCGAGACCGCCGGGCGCGGGGCGATCCCGCAGGAGGCGAAGTTCGCCCGCTCGGCCCAGGAGATCCTGGAGCGGAGGAGGTCGTCATGGAACTGAAAGGGATGCTGCTGCCGAAGCTCAAGACGCTGCGGCTTTCGGGGATCCTGGAGACGCTGGAGGTCCGCAACCGCCAGGCGCTCGACGAGAAGTGCGCCTACCTGGAGTTTCTGCTGCGCCTGCTGGACGACGAGGTCGAGCGCCGCGGACAGAAGCAACTCGCCCTGCGCTTGCGCCGGAGCGGACTGCTGAGCCACATGACGCTCGAGGCGTTCGACTTCTCCTTCAACGTCACGATCCAGCGGCAACAGATCTACGACCTGGCCACCTGCGCCTTCCTCGATCGCGCGGAGGCCCTGTGGCTGATCGGCCCCGCCGGCGTGGGCAAGAGCCATCTGGCGCAGGCCCTGGGACACGAGGCCTGCCGCCGCGGGTACGACGTCCTGTTCGCACGCACCGGCGCGATGCTCAACCACCTCAACGGCGGCCGGGCGGACGGCACGTACGAGCGGCGCCTCGGGAGCTACGTGCGCCCGCAGCTTTTGATCCTGGACGACTTCGGCCTCAAGCCGATGCGCCCGCCGGCGGCGGAGGACCTCTTCGAGGTGATCGATCGACGCTACGGCGCCGGCGCCATGATCCTGACCACGAACCGCGCGGCGGAGGAGTGGCCCGAGCTGTTCGACAATCCCGCGCTGGGATCGGCGGCACTGGATCGACTGGCGCACGGCGCCACGCAGATCGTGATCACGGGAGAGAGCTACCGAGCCAAGGGCAAGTCCGCTCCCAGCACGGGAGCCGCGGTTGCGCCTCGTCGCCGCCCGGAAGGACGATAGCTCACCCGACGGATGGGCTTGGAGACATCATGCGTGTACGACTCGACCGCCAAGGGCAAGGGTGGCGCGGATGCGCCGCCCACCGCGGAGGGCAGACCTGTCGCTCGCCCCCGCGCCCTCCCCCCAGTCCCCCCACCCGAACGGAAGAGGACTATCGACTGGGGGAGCGGGCGCGGGGGCGAGCGAG
>CAZWCX010000143.1:0-16824 GCA_964632945.1 uncultured Planctomycetia bacterium
ACGGAGCGTGAGCGGGGAGGCAGGGCAAGGCATCAGGGAGCGTGAGCGGGCTCACTCGGGCTCCAGGAGTCCCAACTGGCGCGGGAGCGCGCAAGTTCCACCCCGCCAGGGGGGTATCGGGTGGTGTGGGGAGAGGTGAGGTCTGGAGAGGGGAAGGGGTCCCCTCTCCAGAAAGCGCCCACGCAAGGAGCCGGACCCACTCAAAAGCCTGAAGACCCCATCGCGGACATCCTCGGCCGGAAGGTCACGGCACTCGGCCCAACCCGCGCGCAACTGATCGCCAAAGGGATGATCTGGAGCCCGAGTCACGGGGACACTGCGTTCACCGTGCCGTTGTTCGACGCGTTCATGCAGAGGATCATGCCGGGGGAGGAATGGAGGGAATAGCGAGCGAGGTGCAAGGTCTGATCGGATGAGTCCTTGAACCGAGATGCTGTCAAACGCCCCGGCCTGAAAACGCGAATGCAGTGTGTGCAGCCCGCGTTTGCTTCAACACGCCATCCTTCCCGGTCGGTTCGACTGCACCGAGTCGTTGTCTCCGCTGGCCGGCGTGCTCAGCGTCCCGGATTCCCCCTCGTCTCTCAACAGGACCACGAACCGTGATCGAGGCGGTGGCTCCGGTGGGACATGTACTGACGCAGGCCATGCCGGCCGAACTCCGGATCGCGGTTGACGAATCTCCCGAGTCCAGATCCGATGAAAATCGGAGAAACGCGCCATTCGTGCTCTTGCCCAGGCAGCGAACGGCTTCGGCGGGAGTTGCAGCCGTCCGTCCCATCCCGGGATCGAACTCGCGCGGGATCGACTGTCCCTCAACCCGACCGCTCCTCCCCCGCCTCGCCCTCCCGCCTCCCTCGCGCGGCGCGCGCCAGGGCCCCCCAGAGGTCCGGCAGTCTCTTCAAGATCGCCTGGAGCCGCAGCTCCGTGCGCAGAGGCCGCGCGGGTCTGCCCCAGATCTCCGCGCCGGCCGGCACCGAATCGTGCAAGGCGCTGCTCGCGCCGACCCGGACGTGTGGGCCGATCTGGATGTGGTCGATGGCGCCGACGTCGCCGCCGAAGACGACGCCTTCGCCTACCTCCACGCTGCCGCTTAGCTTTGCGAACGCTGCAAAGACGCACGCCGGGCCGATCCGGCAGTTGTGGGCGATGTGGGACAGGCAATCGACCTTCGTTCCCCGGCCGATCATCGTTTTGCCGAAGGATCCGCGCGCGATTGTGACGTTCGCGAAGATCTCCACGTCGTCTGCGATCTGCACGGCGCCCAGGGACGGGATCTTGTCCGGATCCGGGTCGTTCGGTCCATCCCCCAGCGCGATGCTGAACCCGTCGACGCCGATCACCGCACCGGCGTGAATCTCCGCGCGATTGCCGATCTGCGTGCCCGGGTAAACGGTCACTCCCGGATGGATGACGACGTCCTCTCCGATTCGTGTGCCGGAGCCGATCGAACATCGCTCCGCGATCGATGTGCCGCGGCCGATGATACATTCATCGTCGACGCGCGTGAACGGACCGATTCCGACTCCATCCCCGAGAACGACTCGCTCTCCAAGGACGGCGTACGGATGTGCCCCCGGACGCTCCCTCTTCCTCGTGACGTGAAAGTGCGGGGCAAGGCGCGCAACGGCACGACGCACGTTGCCGACCAGGATCGCGGGCTTTCCCGTGTCGTGGATTTCGCGCATCAGGAGGGCGCCCGCCCGGGACGCGACGGCCTGGGCAACCCGCGTGGGCTCGCCCAGGAAGCTGATGTCGCGGGGAGACGCGTCTTCGAGGCTATTCAACCCCTCGACCCGGCGCGAAGGGTCTCCCACGACCTTCCCCTCGACGATTGCCGCCACCTCGGCGAGTGTCAGTCCGGCCATCTGGGGTCTCCCTTCAGCGCATGTTCACCAACACATGGAATCGCGCCAGGAGCCGGTGCGACCTACGAAAGCCCGGACGGCCGAAACCGGTAATCGGCGCCTCAAGTCCACGGACACCGCCCTTGCCCTATCGGCCGGCTGCTTCCCGGAATTCTCGCGCCGGTGCGACGCTCGCCGCCGCCTCCGCAGGTACCATCACCGCTTCGCAGCCGGCGTCCGCGGGTCGCGCACGACCTTGCTGCCACGCCACGAAAGGGCCGGCGACCAGGTAATCGAGTCTTCCCTCCTGGAACGAACGGACCGCGTCTGCGCTCGTGCACACGATCGGTTCCTCATGCAGGTTGAACGAGGTGTTGATCATCATCCCGATTCCGGTGATCCGCTCGTATTCGGTCAGGACCGCGTGGAGTCGAGGCGCGCGATCTGCATGCACGACCTGCGGTCGCGCCGTGCCGTCCACGTGCACGGTGGCCGGCCCCTCTCGACGCATGGCTTCGCGGACGCCGTAGGTGATCGTCATGAATTCGGCGGAATACTCGGTCCCCGGGACGGCGCAAAGGTAGTCCGATACGCGCTCGGCGAGCACCGCCGGGGCGAAGGGCATGAAATCGCTGCGATTCAAGCGTTGATTCAGGATCTCGTTGATTTCGACTCTGCCGGCGGAGGCCAGGATGGATCGGTTGCCGAGCGCCCGGGGGCCATACTCCATGCGCCCATCGAAGCAGCCGACGACGGCTCCGCGGGCGACCAGCTGGGCGGCAATTCGGGCGGGGTGCGGGGTTCGAAGGTGCGGAATGTGCGCGTTCGCGAGCGCGTGCTCGATCTCGGAATCGGTTTCTCCGGGGCCGAGATACACGTTCGCGAGTCGGCGAGGGCGAAGCGGACGCCGCGCCGCCGCGGCGTGAAGCGCGCAGCCCAGCGGCAAACCCACGTCTCCCATGCCGGGATGCACGTACACCTGCTCCGCTCCGCACTCCTCCGCGATCCGTTGATTGCAGCGCACGTTCGCGAAGCAGCCGCCGACCAGGATGACGCGGCGGATGCCGGAACGCCGGACGGCTTCGCGAACGAATTCGACGCAGACTTCCTCGAATCGTTTCTGGAACGCGGCGGCGAAGTCGGCCGGCGAGACGTCTGCGAACGGCGCCGGAATCCGATCCGTGAATTCGTACACCGCGCGCAGGCGGTCGAGGATCGGACTGACCCATAGGCCGAAAGGCTCGCGGGTCACCTGGATCCACGATCGGATGGTCGAGTACAGTCGCCCCGGATCCCCGCGTCCGGCGAGGCCGGTGACCTTGCCGGCGTGCCGGGAGGTCTTCATGCCCAGAAGTTTGACCGGAAAGGCGTAGAACCGACCGATCGAGTGCGGCCAGGGGAGAGCGCACCAGGGTTCCAGGCGCCCGTCCACGCCGACCGCGAGTGCGCCGGCCGATCGTCCACCCTGGCCTTCGAGGTCGATCACCAGCCAGCGCTCGTCGGTAGGGGCGGTGTAGTAGCCGCTGGCCAGATGGCCCATGGAATGCGGAACGAAGTTCCATGCCGGCTCGGCGCCGCGCTCCTGGAAGTACCGCACCACCTCGGCGAGACGCGCGTGGTACTTCCGAGCGGACTGCCGGCCCGACAGCTTGGCGATCTGCTTGAAAAACCGGTGCGGCACGGCGAACGACGCGAATCCGAAGAGGCCCTGCCGATTGCGCAGCTCGCGCTGGACCCATGCGTATTCCGCGCGCTTCTCCGCAGGAGGGGACCCGCTGACGGCGACGAGATCGACGTCGCGTGCAGTCATCCCGGCGGTTGCCAGCACCGCCTCGATCGAGCGCAGGGGGGCGGAGCCGTCGGATTTCTTCCGGCTGAAGCGCTCTTCCGAAACCACGGCTCGGATTTCTCCGTCCGCGAGCAGCGCCGCGCCGGAGTCGTGGGTCTCGAAGTGCAGGCCGAGGATGATCACCGGTTCACCGCCCCCTCAACTCCCGGATCGCCGGGTCGCCCTCGAGCCAGGCGAAGACCGAGTGACTGGCGACCAGATCTCCCGGCAGGAACGCCCGATCTCGCGCCTTGTGAAGCGCGTCCAGCGTCCCTTCTCGATTGCGCGCCTGTGCAGCGAGCAAGGCGCGCACGTACCACTCGTATCCGAACTTGCCGGAGTGTTCTCCGAGCGCATCGAGGATGGACTGGGCCTCCGCAGGTCGTCCCAGTTCGAACCTCACCAAGGCGGAGTGAATCCGTGCGAACACGAATCCGGGCTCTTCTTCGAGCAGGCGATCGCACTCGGCGGCCGCGACCTCGTGCTTCCCGACCATTGAGAGCACGAACGCATAGGCGAACCGGGCCGCCGGGTCGTAGTCGCGCTCCTTGCGCAGGGCGGAAATCTCCTTCTGTGCGATCGCCAGAGTGGCCCGAACTGCCAGGCGGTTTCTATACACTTCCGTGAAGGTGTCGTCCCCTTGGGTGGGGTCCAGTCGTATGGCGTGGCACTGGTGAAGCAGGGAGGCGATGTATTTGGAAAGCTTGCGCTGGATCTGCGCGAGTTCCATGTGGATGGGGACGTACGAGAAATCGTAGTCGAGCGCGCGGGTAAGAAGTGTTTCCGCGTGTTCGGGATTCTTGTCCCTGCTGACCTGCTTTCCGACCATGAAGAACAGGGTGGACATTCGAATCTCGGGCAATCCGTTTCGCCAGCGCCCGAAGTCGGCTTTCCAGACATCGGACCTGGTGTCTGGGGAGGATCCCCGAATGCGGTACGCAAACGCCACCGCCGGGGCCTCTCCGGTGGAGCAGACGATGCCGAGCCGCTGCAGGCCAGTATCGACGTCTCCAGCCGCGATCTTCAGGTCGGCGATCTCCGCGAGCAGCAGTGGATCGTCTCCGCCGAAACGGACGGCGTCCGAGACATGCCCAAGGGCCATCTGAAGATCGGGTGGCTGCAGGCAGTCGCGGTACAGATTGGCCAGACCGAGTCGGGCATCCCGGTTGGCGGGATTGATCTCGAGCGCGCGATGGAAGCAGCGTGCCGCCTCGTCGAATTGCGCGAGGAGCAGATGAAACGTGCCGCGCACCGACCAGGGGAGCGACAGGTCGTGTCGGAGCCAGGAGGCTCGCCCGCACGCCCGCAGGCCGTCCAGAATCAGTTGGTTGATCTCGCTCTGGCGTCTGCCGACGATCTTTCGCTCGAGCAACCCGTCCAGAGTCTCGCCGGCTCGGTTCAAGAGCCAACCGGCGGTCGAGTCCAGGGTGCGCTCCGCGTTCAAGGATCGAGTCAGGAGTGAGCGTGCCTCCTCGGGCTCCCCTCGTGCCAGGTCGGTGCGCCCCAAGAGTGCAAGGACGGCGGGATCCGGGAATTCCTGTCGACTCAGCGGATCCGCGAGGGCTCGCGCCTGGGGAGCCTGCCCCGAGCGCTCCAACGCCTCGGCGCGCAAGAGGTCGGCCTCGCCGTCCGTCTCCCCCCTAGCGGAGGCGGCTTCCAGCCACCCGAGCGCTTTGCGACCGTTGCCGGCTTCCAGAGCGGTTCGACAGAGGGCGGCGCGCAGCGGCCAATCGGCCGGGTGTTGGAGAAGTTGTTGCTCGAGATACGCGATCCGCTCCTCCGGTCTCAAGAGACGTGCGCGATGGATCGCGAGCTCCGCATGGTCCGGCGCGAGGCGGCTCGCTTCCTCCAGGTCTTGCATCGCCTCGTCGTCGTCCAGGAGGAGCCAAAGGCATTCCACGCGCGAAAGAAATGCCCGCCAATTCCCGGGATTGCGATCGGTGGCGTCGGTGTAGGCTCGCAAGGCCTCCCGCACTCGGCCGCGCTGCAATTCCCGATCGCCCAGCAGGACTCTCGGTCGGTCTGCGTCAGGGATGGCGCGGATCGACTCTGCGACGGATCTCTCCATCTCCTCGAAACGGCCCAGCCGTCGATGGGCCTGGGCGGCGATGAGGAACGCTTCACCCCGCTCGCGCGGACTCGAGCTGGCGGAGAGTACCAGTTCGGCGCTTTGAAGCGCCTCTGCCGCCGCCCCCAAGCCCAGTTCGATCCGCGCGCGCTCCATCCGACAGAGAATGCTCTTGGGATCCAGCTTCAACCCGCGTTGCGCATCCTCGAGCGCCTCCTTCCAGCGCCCCAATTGCCGATAGATCCGAGCGCGGACCGCCAAGACCATCGAGTTTCCCGGGTCGATTTCCAGTGCCCGAGACAAGTCCGTCGCCGCCGCTTCGATCTCGTTCAGGTTCTCCCGCGCCTCGGCTCGAAGCACCAGAATCTCCGCCCGATCGGGGTAGGTCTGCGCAAGCATGGACAAGAGGTCCGCGGCCTCTCTCGAGCGACCTCCCCCGAGCAAGGAGCGAGCCGTGCTTCGAACCTGCTCGAACTTCCGGTCCAACGACATTCTCTCGAAATACGACACTCCCAGCAACCCGATCGCCAGCACGGCCGTGGCCGCTCCCAGCCAAGCCACCTGTCGGTGCCGGCGCACACGGCGCTGGACGCGACTCCACAGTCCGGGACGGCGCGTCGCGATTTCCTCGCCGCGCAGATACGCGCGCAGGTCCGAGGCCAAGGCCTCCATCGAGGGATACCGTTGATGGGCGTCGTGGGCGACCGCCTTCAGGATGATGGTCTCGAGATCCTGCGGAATTCGCGGGTTGTGTTTGCGCGGCGGCTTGGGGTCGGTGAACAACACCTGATGGAGGATATGCCCGTCGCGTTCGTCGAAGATCGGCTTGCGCGTGACCAACTCGTAGAGGGTCGCCCCCAGGGAGTAGATGTCGGTCCGGTAGTCCACTTCCTCCCGGATCCCGTTCGCCTGTTCCGGCGACATGTAGCGCGGGGTGCCGAGGATCTGATTGGATCCGGTGATCGTCTGGGCGGCGGTGTCTCGGGCGAGGCCGAAGTCGGTCAGCAGCAGTCGATCGGACTCTCCGACGAGGAGATTTCCCGGCTTGACGTCGCGATGGATGATCCCGGCGCGGTGCGCCGCCCCCAGGCCTTCGGCCGCCTGGAGGATCAGCCGGCCGGCGCGCTCGAAGGTGATCTCCTGCTGCAAGGTCGGGCTCGCCAGCGACGCGCCGGACACGAACTCCATCGCGAAGTAGGGGAGTCCATCGTCCTCGCCCGCGTCGTACACCTGGACCAC
Source organism: uncultured Planctomycetia bacterium (assembly GCA_964632945.1). Lineage (GTDB taxonomy): Bacteria > Planctomycetota > MHYJ01 > WSZJ01 > CAZWCX01 > CAZWCX01. The sequence continues at coordinate 6,980 of CAZWCX010000143.1, forward strand.
GTTGGGGTGCTGGAGGCGAGCGGCCGCCAGGGCCTCGCGCTTGAGCCGCTCGAACCCCTCGGGCTCCATGTCTTTGGTGGCGAGGACCTTGAGCGCGACCCGGCGGTTGAGTCGGAGCTGGATCGCCTCGTAGACGATCCCCATCCCGCCGCGGCCGACTTCGCGTAGGATGGTGTACCCGCCCAGGGTTACTCGGCGCCGTGCCGCCGCGCGCGGCTTGGGATCTCCGAAGTGCGGATCGGCTACGGTCGTCTCGCCCGGCTTTGGGGGACGCGCGGAAGCGCCGAAGGGGGCGATGGGGATCGCAGGCCGGGCGCGACCCCCGGCCACGGTATCCACCTTGCCGCGACCCGCCTCTTCCTCCTTGATGAGGACGTCCAGCCCTGCGATTTGATAGGGGCTCAAGAAGCCCAGCTTTTCGGCCGCCGTCCGGAAGTCCCGGACCTCTTCGGAACGGCCGGCGGCGAGCGCCTCGTGGCAGGCTTCGACCTCTCGGGAGGTCATGAGCCCGTATTCCTGGGCCCAGCGGGCGAAGAGGAGGTCGTGAGGTGCGGGCAAGGATCCCTCCCGACGCCGCAAGGATGGGGGTATGGGGTCATACGGTCCCGTCGGGGCATGCGCTCCCCGACGCCGGCTACCCTAAGGGAAGCCGGTGCGAATTGCAAGTTGCGCTGGACGGGACTCGCGGGAAGCCGAGCGTGCTCGGGTTGGAGCTGCCGACGAACACCCCGCCGTGCAGAACGGGCTGATCCTGAAGACGGACCTGCACCGGCGGGTCGACCAGGGGTACGTGACGGTGACGCCGGAGTACCGGCTGGAGGTGAGCCGGCGATGGAAGGACGAGTTCCAGAACGGCCGGGTGTGTTACGAGATGCAAGGCCGGCGGCTGGCGGTGCCGCAGCGCCCGGAGCTGCGGCCGAGCCGGGCGGCGTCGGCGTGGCATGCGGAGAGGAGGTGCAGCTGACGGAGTGAGTCGGCGGTCGCCGGGTTGCACCGCCGGTCCTTTCGGCACGGCGCTTTGCGCGACGAGCGTCCGGGTGACTTGCCCGCGACCGGGCCCGGCGGGAACGCGGATTCTGCCGTCGTCGCGGCGGCCGGGACGTGCGGCTCCACTCGACGACGGCGTCCGGCCGCACCGAGGTCACGCCCGGGCGCCGCACCGCCCGCGGACCAGGAGAGCGGCGAGAATCAGCAGGCCCCCGCAGGCGGCCAGGGGCGAAGCCGCGGAAACCGCGGTGACGTAGCAGCGCCCGCCGCGCTTGCGTTTGCGCGCCGCGGTCTGGGATCCACCCGCGGACGCCATGATGGCCGGCGGAGCGCCCACCGTGTGTACGATGCCCACGTTTCCCGCTCCCCCCGCGACCGTTTCGGTCGGATTCGGGCCACCGGAATCGCACAGGTCGGTTCCTCGCGCGCCGCCGGCCCCCCCAAGGACCTCGACGGTGCCGTTCTGCACGAAGGGGTTGGCGCCGGCACGCACCTTGACGATCCCTCCGGCTCCGCCCATCCCGCCGTCGCCCGGATCGGGATCGTCGGTGCCGAAGACGGTTCCGGTGCACAGGGCCCCGCCCCCCGCCCCACCCGTGCCTCCATTCGCGCGCACCGTGCCGCCGGGATTGACCGTGATCGGGCCCGACCCGGTTCCCAGCAAGATCCCACCCCCGGCCGCGCCGCCGCCTCCCCCGCCCCCCCCGCCGGTCGTGTTGGAAGGGCCGAGCGTATTGCCATCGCCGCCGGCGCCCCCTGCGGCGCCGTTTGCCGAAACCGTGCCGTTGACCACGATCCCGGCCGTTCCGGCGGCGAGCAGGAGAATCCGTGCCCCACCCCGCCCGCCCGCGGCGCCGGGAAGCCCGGTCGCGCCGGTTCCCGGCTCGTCGCCGCCGGCACCGCCTCCCCCCCCGCCGGCGCCGAGGTTCACCACATTGTCCGCGGCGGCGACGACCACGCCGCCGCCCGCGCCGCCGAAGCCACCCAGGCCGGCCACGAAACCCAGGGCTTCCGCACTGCTGCCCCCGCCGCCCCCGACGCCTCCAATCCCGCCATTCCCGCCGCCGCCCCCGCCGCCACCGCCCCCCCCGTCCCCATTCACGATCGTGCCGTCCGTTCCCACCACCCCGCCCGTCGTACCCGTCCCTCCGGCGGCCCCGCCGCGGGGAGGTACGCCGCCCGCTCCCCCGGCCGAGCCCGCTGCATCCCCATCCAGCATCCCGTCGATCACGATCTCGCGCGCGTGGATCTCCAGATCCCCCGTTCCCACGGGTGGCGGAGCCACGAAGGCCGTCACCCCCACCGGAATTCGGAACACCCCGATGTTCGTATGCACACCGGAAATGGCCTGGCCGGGCGTCATCACATAGTCCGCACCGCCGTGGTCGCCTCCCCCCGTGTCCGTGAATTGCGCTGCAGCCACGCACGGGAAGAGCAGCATCCACCCCAAGATCAGGAGGCAACCGAGTCCTGCGCGGGTCATCCGGGCCCAAGTCGCGAACCGAGTCATGCTTTCAGCCTCGCAATCGTAGTTCCGCCCCGGCCCCGACGGACCGGGCTTCCTTCACCTAACGCTCCGGAACGATCCGGACTTCCAGTCGGCCTGCTTCGGAATTCCACCGCGGGGCGACCTGCAGCAGCATGCGCTCCTGCTCCCGCCCCACAAAGCGACGGAACTCCTGGAAAGGCTCGGCGAACGGCATCGCGAGCACCGGATCCGTCGCGGTTGACACACGCGTGTTCAGCAGCCCCGGGTTCCACTGTGCGAACGGGTGTCGACTCTCGTCCAGCAGGTCGCGGAGCAGATCCTCCTGGAACGGAGTCAGATCGAGCCGGGCATCGAGGTACTCGAGCCAGTGCTTGCGTGCGAGGACGGGGGTCCATTCGGCGGGGACAACCGGGTCCGGTTCCGCCCGCGCCCCTGCCGGGGCAGACGTCCCTGCCGCGGTATCCGGCCCGGTCGCGCCACTCGCTCCGTCACCGACTTCGTCGTCGTTTTCGCCGGCATTGGGGGCGTTCCACAGAGCGGCCGGGGCATCGCTCCCCTCATCGACGACTTCCTGCGGCTCGCCGGGAGTCGAACGCGTCCACGCGTCGTCCCGTCGAGCTTCTTGCGTGGGGGCCGAGAGATCGCGCCCGGTCCGGCGCACGGACGGCGTTTGTCGAGCGATGCGTGTCTCGCCGGAGATGGGGCCGTCGCGCCGAGAGGTCGCCGGCGGATGCGCCGGCGGCGTGATGCGGTCCCGCAAACCTGTCTCGGCCATCCCGACGCAGACGAACCAGAGGTACCCGACTGCGGCGAGGATGCCTGCGGCCACACCGGCGAGGCAAGGCATGTACGAAGGCTCGGAATGCCGCGATCTCTGGAGCGTCTTCACGTCTTCCCTTCGGTTTGCCCCGCCTACCCCGGGACGGTGCAGGAGACATACTCTATGCGATCGGAACCGTCAATGGTGGGCTACGGGACCGGCTGAGATTCGCGAACGCGACATCCGCAGTTCGTGACCAGGAGGCAGATCACGACTGGCCTTCTGGGCATCCGGGTCCGGACTTGAGCGGAGGGAACCGGACGACTCGAGCCGGCGAGGAATCCAAGGGAGGTGATCACAACGCGTGGCCGATCGATGCGAGCGATCCACGCGCCGTTCTTTCCGAAAATCCGGTGCGCAGCCAAGTCAAGGGGGAGGGGGGGGTGGACCGTCGGATCGATTGCCGCCCCGCGGGTCATCTCACACCGCCCGATGACCCACCCACCCTGATCACCTCCCGCCACCGCTCCGGCACCGACTCCGTCAGTCTCCACTCCACCGCAACTCTACAACTTCCAGATCGTCAATGTTCGGTTGCCTCGTCGCTGCCGCGTCGGTCGTGATCCTCCCGAAGGTTCAGATTGCCTTCGACTTCCCCTCTTGATTCGGGCATTCCCGCCACGCCCAGACCGAGCCTCCGTGCCGTCGACGGGACGACCTCGTCGGGTTCGAGCGGCTTGCATTCGATCGCGGATGAGGAGACGTGGCTGGTGCGCGCGGCGACGCCGGCCGCGGTTCGCACTCGAACCGCACGGCTTCCAACGTGCAGAGATGCCTGCGCCGCGGGTGGCCGGCCGCAGAGCGGGTCTGGGCCGGAGCCTGATTGTCCCAGGCAAACCGTCCGCGCGTGATGATCTGGGGCATCGACACGAAGGCAAGGATCAGGATGCGCGGATGTGCGGCGAAGTCTGCGGTGCCGGCAGGCCCGCCAGCCACCCGGCCTCGACGGCGACCAGTTCCTTGCCGCGAACCCACGCCTGGCCGTGCGAATTCAGCGCCTGCTCGTACGCCCATCGCGTGACCGACAGCGAGGCGGTGAGATCGCACACCATGCCGGAGCCCTGCAGCGCCCCGGCGAGCCACGCCCCGCTCCGGTCGTTTCGCTCCAGCCAGCGTTCCAGGTGCGGCTGCGCGGCCAGGTGGTCCGTCTTCTGGGAGTTGCACGTCCCGTCGGCGAGGACGAAATTGTGGCCGAGGTCTATCGGGTACCGCGCCCAGGGAACGAAGTGATCGACGTGTACCCGGGACGCGCGGAGTTCCTTCGCGCAGTAGAAACACCGGCCTTGTTGAAGTTCGCGCAGCGGCTCGAGCAGGCCGGCCAGCGACGTTCGCTCCGCGCCGAACAGGAACTCCGCGAGGTCCGCATCGCCGCCGAGGAACTCAAGATTCACGCGGCGCACGTAGCGGAGCCACGCCCCGCGCACCATGTCGGTGATCAGGCCGTGGAATCTGCGGAAGCAGTACGCGACGCCGGGGCGCAGCTCGATCCGATCCCCCCGACCCGCATTCGGGTAGAGGAAGTCCAACGGTCGGCGGCCCACAATCTGGAGCTTCCACAGCGGCATCTTTCGCACCACTCCATCGACCTTGCGGACGATCGGCGCCCATGCGCCGTGGTGCCGGCAGAGCCTGGGCAGGGAATCCCCGTGCGCCTCACGCGCGCGCAGGAGGAGGCCCAGGATCTCCGCCCGCTGGCCGGTGTTCTGTTTGAGGACGGCACCCGCCGAACCCGACCGTCCGCGCGGCTGGTATGGTACGACCTGACGCCAGTACCGGTGCACGAACTTTTCGGCGATCGCATGGGTGGGCAAGGGCAATGCCGACCCGCTCTCGTCGCCGTGTTCCACGGCGAGGTCGGCGAGCGCCAGGAGGAGCGCGTACTTGTACGACGCGGTGAAGACCCCCTCCGCAAGCAGGCGCTGGAGCAGGGCCAGGAAGCGGACCTGTTCGTCGGCCGTGGGTGGGCCGGGGGGCGTCACGGCTTCCCCCGCTCATAGACCGCCCGCTCGGGAAAGACCCAGCGCACGCCTCCGCGCGGATCCGGGACGTCGCCGCGCCGGCGCGGGATCACGTGGACATGCAGGTGGGGGATCGTTTGACCCGCCGCCGGGCCGACGTTTACGCCGAGGTTGAATCCGTCGCACGGATGCGCGTCGGCGACCGCGTCCCGGGCGGCCTGGATCGCTTCGAGCAGTTCGATCCGTTCCGCCGGGCTCGCGTCGAACCACGACTCGACGTGTCGGCGAGTGACCAGGAGGGCATGTCCGGGGCTTACCGGAAAGGCGTCCCAGAGTCCGACGATGAGGCGGCCGCGGTGAAAGACGCGTCGCTCGTCGGGCCGGCAGAAGACGCACTCCGTGGTGCTCAAGCGAAGGCTCCTATCCGCCCGTTCCGCGATCGCCCGGTAGCAGCGTCGCCTGGGCTTCTCCCTGCTTCACTTGCGGTCCCCGTACGTCGGCGTGTTCGGATTGGGCGTGGGCCGTCGGGCAAGCATGGACCACCTCCCGCGTGGTTTCGGCGGCGTCCGGGACCGGACGTGGCGTATCGGGCCGCCGGCGCGTGCGGCGGCTCACGATACGATGCGGGAAGAGTAATGTCAATGCGGCGAAGGCTCCGGAGTCCGGGCGCCCCCCGCTCGGGTCACCTGGGGCGCCCCGATCCGGGGAAATCCAGCGCAGGACGTCCCGGAAACCCGTAGCGGAACCGGATTCCCCCTCGGCGGAGTCTCCGCCGGAAAGGCGGAGGCCGTGTCCGAGGCAGTTCCTCCTCATCCAGGCGGGTACTGCGCCCGGGGATGTCTTGATCGTCCACCTCGTCCGGGACGCCATGGGAGCGAAACGGGCACAGCCGGCCGCGGCGGATGCATTCGAAGACGTCGCGCCGGCAGATCAAGTTCTCCCCGCAGATCGCCGCCGTCGGTCCGCACCGGCGTGGCCGTGAGGCCGAGCCGGAACTTCGGGGTGAAGAGATCGATCACCTTGCCGTACGTCGGTGCGTCTGCGTTGTGGAATTCGTCCATGACGACGTAGTCGAAGGCGTCCGGCTCCCTCACCCCCAGGGTGTCCGAGGTGAGGAAGGTGAGCCGCCCCTGGGAGAGGGGGAGCGGCCGCCGTTCGCGGGATGCGTACGGCATCCCGGCTCGAAGGGGACCTGGTCGAATCGGGCGAGAGAGCGATGGGGGGGCTTCGGGTTCGGGGAGGGGCCCGTGCCCTGCCCGTCCTCGCGGCCATCGTCGCGCCACTCGCGGGGTCCGGTTGTCAGGGCTGAACGCCGACCTTTTCCTGGGTCGTGGACCGCGCACCGAGCGGCAGGGAGAGGGCCGCCCGTTCCGGAGCGCCGCCGTCATCCACCGAATCCGTGCCCGGAGGGGTCGCCGCAGGGGAAATCGCGCGCCGACCGCGCCCCTCGATTCCGTTGAATCCGCGCCCCACTTCGACGTCCACGAGTCCCGCCTGCGCGAACCACCGGCGAACGTCGTCGAGCGACTGTGGGTGGTCGTACACGGGCATCAGCATGTCGAAGGTATCCAGGACGGTCCATTCCTTGAGAACCCGGCGGGGCAGAGGGTAGACGCCGTGGTAATCCGCCACCAGCAGGAGCCAGTTGAGGTTTTTCCCGATCCGGGGGATCCGGCGGATCTCCTCGACGAGCGGCCATAGAAGATCCACATATCGCCTGCACAGCGGATAGAGCCGTTCCGGAGGAATGCGGGAGGTGATGGGCCGAATCCAGTTCTTGGTCGACAGCCAACGCGCGAGTCCGGACTTTTTCCGATAGACGTCGACCACGAGTTCGCCGCCGCTGCGGAGGAGTCTTGGGAGGGTGAAGAAAGCCCGTTCCACGTCGGGAGTATGCTGAAGCACGCCGAAGCAAAAGACGCCGTCAAAAGCCGTGGGGCGAACCGGCATGCGGTACAAGTCCGCCTGAATGATGAGCAAGTTTTCCCGGTTGCCGTTCAGGGCGAGATTGGCATCGACGGACCGGCTCATGTCCATGGACACGACCATCGCCCCGGTCCCGACTGCTTGCTCGGTGAATCGTCCCGATCCGCTGCCGACTTCGAGGATCGTCTTGCCCGTCATGTCGCTCGGCCATCGCGTGGTGGAGAAGAAACGCTGCGCTGAAATGCTCGTGCCGGTGTGACTGTCGAATTGGGATCGCGCGTGATGGGTCCATTCGATTCCGAACCCGCGAGCGTAGCCTTCATGTCGTACGAACCGGGGGATGTGCCCGACCACGGGGAACGTGCGGCCGCACGCGCGCAGTCCATGAGCCCGGCGGCGACGCGACGGCCGACTCTGCATTGGATCGACTTCCAAGCGAGATCGCTGCCGCAATGCGGGCACGTCAGGTATCGAATGTGGTCCTCGATCACCGTCCCTGGTCCTTTCGCGTGGCGTCGAATCTCTCGCGCACGGCGCGATACTCGGGGCGCGACCGAAGCGGGGCGAGCTCCGCCGGCGCTTCCAGAAGGTCCAGGCTGTTCAGCCCAAGATCGATGGCTTGGATGCAGCGGAATTGCGCCACTTCCCACTCCGCCGACGCCGCCGCGACGAGCCCGAGGCCCAGACAGGGACGCCATTGCGCGGGATCGATGAGCCTGGCTCGTTCGAAGGCACGTTTGGCGTCCGCCGGATCCGAGCGCTGGAGCGCCGATTCTCCCAGGGCCGCGAAGATCGCGGCGGGGATCACGATGGCGCTGATGCGGCGATGTCGACGGAATTGCCGCCAGGCCTGAATGGGGAGCGGGACCCTTCGGGCCGCGATCTTGCGGGAATCGAGGAGTCGTTCCAGATCCTCGGCGAGCTCGGCGCACGAAGCGTACCGATGAGATGCCTCCTTGGCCGTTGCCTTCAGAATAACGGTTTCCAAATCCACCGCCAGGTCGGGCCGGTGTCGCCGGGGAGGGCGCGGATCGCGGAAGAGCACTTGATGCAGGATGTGCCCGTCCGCCTCGTCGAAGATCGGCTTGCCCGTGGCCATCTCATAGAGCGTCGCTCCGAGGGAGTATACGTCCGTCCGGTGGTCCACCTCCTCGCGCACCCCGTTGGCCTGCTCCGGGGACATGTATCGGGGGGTCCCGAGGACCTGGTTCGATTGGGTGATGGTCGCGGCAGCGGTGTCGCGAGCGAGCCCGAGGTCGGTGAGGACGAGGCGATCCTTGCCGTCGACGAGCAGATTCGCCGGCTTGATGTCGCGATGCAGGATCCCCGCATCGTGGGCGGCCTGGAGTCCGCGTGCGGCCTGGAGCGCGAACCGGATGCTTCGTTCGGGGGTGAGCCCGGGCGAACCGATCCACTGGGCGAGAGACTTCCCGGCCACGAATTCCATCGCAAAGTAAGGCAGGCCCTCTTCCTCCCCGCAGTCGTACACCTGCACCACGTTCGGATGGCTCAGTTTCGCTGCGGCCAACGCCTCGCGCTTGAGGCGTTCGAATCCCTTCCGCTCCATTTCGGGCGACGCGAGGACCTTCAAGGCGACGCGGCGGTTCAGGCGAAGCTGGATTGCCTCGTATACGATGCCCATTCCGCCCCGACCTAGCTCGCGGAGGATCGTGTATCCGCCGACCGTGGACCGAGCTCCGTTGCCTTTGCCGGCCGGGTCGCGAGCTGCCTCCACGGTAGTCGTGACGTCCACGCGCACGGGAAGCGGATCTCCCGGGCGCGAAAGCGATCCCACGGCCTCACGCGCGGCAGCGGCGGCGGGGGCCGGCTCGAGGTTCGCTTGCCGATGCGCCTCCTTGCGCATGAGGACCCGGACTCCGGCGATTTGGTGCGGGCTCAGGAGGTCCAGCCGCTCGGCCATTGCGGGGAAGTCGACGGAGCGGTCGCCCGACGCGCGCGCCTCGGCGAGCGCGGTCCAGCAGCGGTCCTCCTCGTCCACGGAGAGTAGACCGTAGTCCACGACAAACCGGGCGAAGAGCATCTCTTGTGGGGTCGGCATGGTGGGGAACGAGTCGAGTGGATTCGCAAGTCGGGGAATATACCGTGCCGAGTCCGGGGAACACCGATTCGCCGATCAGCATGGCATGCGGTGAGACACGAAGTTAAGGTATGGCTCTCGGGCGCAGGAGCGGTCTTTGGGATTCGGTCGTCGCTTTGGTTTCCGTAGCTGCTTTGCGCATGTTTCATGGGAGGAGCGCGCCGGATCCCCTCGAAGACGTCGCACCGGTAGACCAGGTTTTCCCCGCACAGCGCCGGCAGGTCGCCGCCGTCGGTCCGCTCCGGGGTGGCCGTCAGGCCGAGCAGGAACTTCGGGGTGAAGTGGTCGATGACGCTGCGGTACGTCCGCGCGTGGGCGTGGTGGAACTCACGTAGTCGAAGGCGTCGCGCGGGAACGCGCGCAGGTTGGCCGCCCGGCCGAGGGTCTGAATCGAGGCGAAGAGGACTTCCGCGTCGGCGGACTTCTCGCGGCCGGAGTAGTGCCCCAGGTGCGCGTGGGGCCGCAGGCGGCGGAAGGTCGCCATCGCCTGCGCGAGGATCTCCTCCCGGTGGGCGACGAAGAGGATGCGGGCGAACCGGTCCGGCCCGTCGCCGGCGCTGTCGAACG
>CAZWCX010000144.1:0-16742 GCA_964632945.1 uncultured Planctomycetia bacterium
GCGGGCCTTCCCGGCCGCACGGAGCCGGGTTGTTCGCGAACAGCTAAGCTGTTCGCGAATAATCCGGGCTAGACCCACGAAGCCACCTCTTCCAGCGACTTGCGCGTGAGGTCCGGAACGCGACAATCGGGAGTCGGATACCCGACCGGGAACAGGATGTATGGGCTCTCGTGCTCCGGCCGCCCCAGGATTTCCCGCAGAAACCCCATCGGGCTGGGGGTGTGGGTCAAGGTGGCAAGTCCCGCATGATGCAGGGCGGCGATGAACAGGCCGCACGCGATGCCGACGCTTTCCTTCGTGTAGTAGTTCTTGCGCGGCCGTCCGTCGGCATGATGCCCGCGCCGTTCCTCGAAAACGACCACCAGCCACGGCGCGATTTCCAGGAACGGCTTGCGCCAGTCGGTCCCGAGCGGTTCCAGCGCCTCGAGCCAGTCGGGCGGCATCCGCCCGCCTTGGTACGAAATCCGCTCCTCCGCTTCCGCCGCTTCCCGAATCCGCCGCTTTACCGCGGGATCCGAAACCGCGACGAAACGCCACGGCTGACGATGGGCCCCGGACGGAGCCGTCGAGGCGGTCGCGATCGCGCGCTCGATCAACGCTCGGGGAACCGGGTCCGGGGCGAACTCCCGAACGCTCCGACGTCCGTTCATTTCCTCGAAGAACGCCTCGGCGCGCGCGCTCATCTCGGCCTCCGGCCTGCGGGGAGGCCGATACGGAATGAAGGATGGGGGCATGACCGCTTCCTCCCGTCGCTCGTAGGTGGCTGCCGCCCGGATGCCGTTCCGAGGAGCGCCATAGGCCCTCCGGACCCTCCCGGCGCGCCGCCCGCCCGGAACCCTGGACCTTGCCACGGGCGAAGTCTACGTCCCGAACGTCCCCCGGTCCAGCACGGACCCGTCCCGGACGCCGGCATTTCCGTGGACCCGCCCCTCCTCCCGGGCTAGCATGGGCCGGGATCCTTCCCTCGCCCCCCTGCCGGAGTCTCCATGCACCCGCGCTATCAGGATCTCGCCCGCCCCCCGCGACCGGTGCCGTTCCCGCTGTGGGCGGGGCTGATGACCAACTTCTACTTCTGCTTCGGCAGCATGTTCCTGGCCATCGGCCTGGCCGTATTCTGGGGCCTCGCCTACCCGTCGCTCCGGGAGTTCCGCTTCTGGTTCGCCGGCACGCTCACGCCGGCGCGCGGAACCCTGGTTGCTTCGGAAAAGACCCAGTACTCCGAAGGCGGGAGCAAGCATCGATCCGGGACCCCCGTGTATCGGTATCGCTATCGCTTCACCGATGCCATGGGCGAAGAACGCCAGGGCGTGTCGTTCACCACCGGTGACCGCTTCGGCCGGGCGGAACAGGTCGAAGTCGAATTCGACCCGGACAATCCGGCCGTCAGTCGGATGGTCGGCGCCCGGGCCAGCCCGTTCGGACTCGCCGTCATGTTCGTCCTCCTGTTCCCGGGGATCGGCGTGCCGTTCTTCGTGATCGGCGTCCGCGACGGGATCCGATCCATTCGGCTGCTCGTGGAAGGAAGGGTGGCCTCGGGGCGGATCGTCGCGCGTAAGGCGACCGGGACCCGCATCAACCGGATGCCGGTCTGGGACTTCGAAGTCGAATTTGAGACGAGCGCGGGAGCGCGCCATCGATTCCACCACAAGACGCACCTCACACACGAGATCGGGGACGAACCGGAGGAGCCGGTTTTCTACGATCCGCGCCGGCCGGAGCGCGCCGTGCTTGCGGACGGATTGCCCGCGCGCGCGCAGGTCGGGCGCGGGGGACACTGGGAATCCGACCGCACCGTCGGCCCGGTCGTCCTGTTCGTCGCCATGGTGCTCATCCACGTCGCCCACGTCGCGGTGGCGGTGATCCGGATCGCGATCGGAGAGTGATCCGCCGTGGCGGGCGGCGGCCGCGGCGACGAGCGGCACGACGGGAAAAACCCGTCCGTGTCCAGCGAACCCAGATCCCTGCGGTCCTTGACCCGACCGGCCGCTTCGGGTACGAGACAGAGACCGCCCGGGACCCAAGGCGTTTCGCGAACCCGACCGGACGGAGCCGCGCGCCGAAACTGCTTGCGCCCCAGCGCCGCTCCCGGCACCATGCCCGCTCGCTGCGATTCATTCCGAGGTGTCTCATGCACGACTCCGCTCCTCGATGCCGACGCGCGGGCGCCCGGCCGCTTCCCGTGGGAATCGCACTCCTCCTCCTCGGCCTGTGGCTGCCGCCCGGAGCCGAGGTCTCCGCCGATCCGACGCCGGCCGTCGCGAGCGGCGGACGATTCCACGTCTACGAAGCCTTTCCCGCGGCCCGACTGGGCGGTCCCCGCCGCGTGACGATCTTCCTCCCGCCCGACTACGCGACGGCCCCGCAACGCCGCTATCCGGTCCTGTATCTGCACGACGGTCAGAACGTCTTCGACGCCCACCGTGCCGCGTTCGGCGTGGAGTGGCGCGTGGACGAAACGCTCGACGGCCTGGTCGCCGCGGGGAAGCTCGCGCCCGTGATCGCGGTCGCGGTGGATCATGCGGGCTCCGGGCGGGTCGATGAATACACCCCGCCCCTGCCGGGCGGCGGCGGCGGCAAGGCGACCGTGTACGGGGACTTCCTCGCGCTCGACCTCAAGCCCTTCGTCGACGCGCACTACCGGACCCTCGCCGGACCCTCCACCACCGCGGTCATGGGAAGTTCCCTCGGGGGAATCCTGTCCCTCCACGTCGCGCGCCTCCGGCCCCAAGTCTTCGGCCGGGCCGGCTGCCTTTCCCCCTCCTTCTGGTGGAACGACGGGCAGATCCTGAGCGAGTGGCATGCTTCCTCTGCCAAAGGGCCGTCGATGGTCTGGATCGACATCGGCACGGCGGAAGGCTCCGACGCCGATCATGACGGCGTGAACGAACCGGTCGAACATGCACGCCTGGCCCGGGACCTGGCCCTGGCGCGGGGCTACGTGGCAGGCAAGGACCTCGGCTACTACGAGGACCCGGGCGCCAAACACACCGAATCCGCGTGGGCGGGCCGTTTGTCCAAGCCGCTCCTGTTTCTCCTCGGCAGCCCCACGCCGGCAACCTCCGGCGCCGCCACCGCAACCCTCACCTTCTCCGTGACCGTCCCGGGGAATACTCCGCCGGGAGACACGATCTACCTCTCCGGCAACCTGCCCGAGCTCGGCGGCTGGAACCCGGCCGGAGTCCCATTGACGTTGGAGAAGGGGAAGTGGAAGGCCAAGGTCACGGTCCCGCGGGCGGCCGACATCCAGTTCAAATTCACGCGCGGGAGCTGGGAGACCGTCGAGAAGGACGCGCACGGCCACGAGATGGCCAACCGGGTGCTCAACGCGGATCGTTCCAAGACGGTGAAGGCCGCGGTTGCGCGCTGGCGAGAGGATTGATACCGGTCCGGCCGGACGACGACTAGACCGCGGACATGGACGACCCGCTCCTTGAAATGATAGGAGGAGTCCGGACGCCCGCCGCGGCGGGGAGTCCGCCCTTGGAGGATCACCGATGCCCCGCTTCTTCCCGTTCCCGGATCTCGTCGTCGCGGGCCTGATCGCCTCCCTCTCCCTGCCGGCCGTCGCGGAGGACCCCGTCGCGCCGGACTCGGCCTCCTACCCGGTGGCGGTCGGGAACCAATGGGTGAACCCGGACAGCGGCGAACGAGTGGGAACCGTCGAAGGCGCGGATGCGTTCGGCTGGGCGGCGCCGGTACCGGGACGTCCTGGGGTCTTCCGCTTCGGCGACCTCCTCGCCGATGCGCAAACGGGCGCGAAGGTCGGGACCGCCGGCGAGGACGTTCGCATCGAAGAAGGCGCGGTGGTGCGGTACGACGCGGACGGGAAGCGGCTCTGGTCGGTGACGCCGGCACCGCCCGCCGGATCGGTACGCCCGCCGGATCGAGTGGTGGTCGGGGACCGGGTCGTGGTCGCCGGGGGGACGCGCCTCTTCGGGTTCGACCTGGGCACCGGCGCGCCGATCTGGGAATCCGACGGCCCCGGGGATCGCTTGCACGCGCACGGGGAATGGGTGCTGGCAACCTCGTGCGCAGCGGGCGCGCTCCCGCAGGGGCGCTTCCTGGTCGCCCGCCGCGCGCGCGACGGGCAGGAGGCGTGGCGGCTGCGACTCCCCGACGAGACGGATCCGGATCCGATCGTGGACGTCGGATCCCTGCTCCTCGTCCGGGGAGAGCGTCCCGGCGGCGGATGGGCGAAGCTGGTCGACGGGTCCGGGAAGGCGGTGCACGAGTTCGCGGAAGCGGTCGCGTGCGTCGTCCCGGCGGGATCCGGATTGCTGGTGGTGGGAGCGACCGGCTGCGCGCGCCTCGAACCGGCGTCGAAGAGCCTCTGGCGCGTCGGCGCGCCCGCGGCGGGGCGCGGCGACCATGCCGGGGCCGTCCCCGCGGGCGACGGGGAAATGCTGGTCTACACCTGGAACCCGATCGCCGACTCCGGGGTAAGCGTGGCACGGATCCGCCTCAAGGACGGATCGGTCGTGTGGAAGGCGCACTGCGACGGGCTCGGGGTCCCGCATTCGAAGTACTGGCACCGGGCGTATGTCGAATTGCGCGGCGACCGCGTGCTCGTCGTCAGCCAGGGAGCGGGCGGACACTTCATCGATGCGCGGGATCTGCGCACGGGGTTCCGGAAGACTCGCCACGACCTGGGCGGGCACTGAGCGAATCGAGCGCGGGCCGCCGTCGCAACCGACCGGTGCGGGGCGGCTACCGGTCCGCAAACGTGCACCAGGCGGCGAAGCTCGCCGCCGCCAGGGTGGCCGCCCAGTAGACCGCGGCGAGACGACGCCCATCGTGCCAGGTCTCCTGGCCGGAGAAGTGAGTGCGGGCCGTCAAGCCCACGGTGAGCACCCAGGCGCCTCCCGCCAGCCAGCGGAGTCCCCTCCACGGCGACGGCGGACGACCGAGCCACGCATCGAGACCCCAGAACACGAGCAAGAGCGCCCCGAACAGGAGGGGCAGGACCACGGTACAACCGAGATGGTCGATGCGCACCGCGGCAAACGCGAAAATCGCGCGCGCGATTCCCCTCTCCGCCCATCCGCAGCCCGCCGGAGCGCGCACCCCGGGGAGAAAGTCGCGGATCAGGAACGCCAACATGCCGCGGGCGAGCCGCGACCAGCCGACCGTGGAGAGGCCGTCGAGGGCGTTCCCGGCGGCGGCGAGGGACCGCCCCTGTCGCCGAGCCGCTTCCGCAATCTCCCCGAGGGTCTGAAGGTGCTCCAGCCGATCCTCGTCCTCCGCCGGCCTGGCCAGGTCGGTGAGCCCGATCCGAAACGCCGCCGGAGGATCGTGGGTCGTCAGGGCGCCGAGAAACCACCGCCGCGCGGGCCCCGGGACCGAAGTCCTCTCCAGGGCACGCTCGATGGCGGCGCGCCGCCGGGGGTCGGGCGCGGCCGCGAGGATCGCGGCCAACCGGTGCGTCGGGGCGCGATCTTCCCCCCACGGCAACTCCACGGCCCACCGCGTCAGGTCCGCCCATGCTTCCGGATCGTCCCGCTTCGCGACCAGATCCAGAAGGTCGGCGATCTCGGCATCCTTCGGTACGGCGCGCACGTATCGGAACGCCGACCAACGGCGGGCGTGCGCCGCGTACGACTCGCCTTCCGATCGGCATGCCCCGGCCAGCCCTTCCACCCGATCGCGAAGGAAGGCGGGAATGAGTGGGTCGTTCCGACGGACGAGTTCCTCCTCGAATGCACAGGGCTCGTGGCCGCATTGCAAGGGGCCGACGGACCGGAGCCATTCGAGGAGGGTTTCCGTCGGCCAGTCCCGCGTTTGCGCACAGAGCCGGCGAGACAGTTCCGAGCGGTCCACGGACTCGTGGCGTACGAACTCCGTCGCGGCCTCCGCCCGTCCGGCTTCGACGAGTCGAATCACCGCCGCCTGGATCTCCGGCCTGATCTCGTCCTGACGGTCCTCCGGCAGGGCCGGCCACGCCCCCTGGGACGCGCGAACCGCAGCCAGGCATTCGTCCAGGTCGCCCGCTGCCCCCGCCGCGCGCAACCGGATCAACGGATCGGAGTCCATCGCGCGGAACTCCTGCACGGTGCCTCGCCGGAACGAGGCCGACTTCCGGGAGCGGGACTGCCCCGAACCGGCCCCACCCGCCCGGCGGACGCACGAGCGCCCCGCCACCCCAGCGGCGTCCGCCGCCGGGCACGGCCGCAACCCAGCATCCCCTTCCCCACCTGCCAAACCTGCTTCGGGAAACGCGCATTGCGCGTCCTACGTTCCACCGACCCGGGCCCCCATGGGCGGGAAATCGTCGGGCCGCAACCCTATGGTAGAGCCGCGGGCAACCGGGAGCAAGCCCGGTACGGGCGGCAGGGGGAACCGCGTGAATGCGCTGCCGGGGCGACTTCGCGCGCCCGGCCAGGGTTCCCAGGACCTACCCGGGCGTGACCGGCCCGAGAGCGCGCACGGCCGGGCGAACCAACGGGCCGCGCCGCGGCCGGCGCGGCAGCGCCTCCATGGAGCGGAGTAGGTCTCGGGAAGGCGCCCGTGGCCTCGCCGAGCCTCACGACGGATCCTGGCGGCGGTGAGCGCCCTCCGGTGAAGGTGCGCGCCTCCGTCCCGGGCGTTCTACGCCCCCGGGAGGGAATGACCACGATCCGCGATCGTCCCACCCCGGTCCCTTCACGGAACCTCCCGGCGGGAAAGAATCAAATCCGTGGCATCGCATCGAAGTCCTGCGATACATTCACACTTCTGTCATGGCGGGCCGTTCGCATCGAAATGGCCCGTGTCGCCGGATGAGGAGGAAGGATCATGTCGAAACGGCTCGGTATTGCGCTTCTTGGCCTCGCCGCCCTCCTTACATCGCCGACCACTCTGGTCGCCCAAGTCAACACCGGTGGATCCGAGGCGAGCGCGCGCGCCATCACCGTCAGTGGTTCGCTCGATTTCACCTTCGTACACCGCAGTGAAGGAATCAACGACGTTCTGGATAACGAGTACCAGCGAGCCCGGGTATTCGGCTTGCCCGGAGTATCCGGCAACGAGAAGCGCGCGGAGTCCGACAATTTCCTTCAACTCTACTTCTCCCTCCGATTCGACGTCGAACTGGCGGAGAAGGTGAGTGCGGTCTTGGAGTTGGAAAACCGCATTCTCCGGGATCAGATCGTCCAGGGTCTGGGCGTCACCGGCGAAGGGGCTCAATCCAACACCGGACTCGTCGGCTCGCAGAACGACTTCGCCGTGGCCCTGGGCCAAGCCTTCATCGAGGTGAAGGAGTTCCTGTGGCAGCAGCTGTCCTTCAAGCTCGGCATCCAGGACCACCGCTATGACCTGCGCGGCAATGGCAATGCCTTCTTCATGGACATCCGCGAGTCCGAACTCGCCTTCGCCGCTCCGGTGACCGAGTCGTTCGCGGGCGACGCGTACTACGGATTCGAGCAGTTCGGGTTCCTGGTCAACATTCACGCCCCCTTCGACCCGGGGCTGTATCGCGACCAGGCACGCGAGGCCGGGGGGCTCAAATTCACCTACAATCTGGACGACAATGTGTTTCTGGATTTCTTCTACATTCACGTCCTCGAGACTTCCGCGAGCGGCGGCCAGGGTTCCATCCCGGACGTGAGGGATGACCGCTGGGACGAGTATGTGATCGGATTCAATCTCGACTACAATCTCGACGAGAAGAGCCTGCTCAACTTCATTTATGCCGGCATCTATGGCGACGACGGCCACTTGGCCGCGCATACGGTCGGCATCGGCGTCGACTACTACCTGACCCCCGCCCTCGAGGCCTACCTGGAAGTGTACGGACAGTGGGGGCAGTACGGCCAAATCTCCGTCGAGGGTTTCGGGGGAGTTCCCAACGACTCGCAGGAGATTGACCACGAAGCCTACGCCGGCATCGTCGGTCTCATGTACACATTCGACCATGAACTCAAGCCGTGGGTCGATCTGGGCTTTACCTACGTCTCCGGGGACAACGCCGACATCTCCACCAACGGTTCCACCATACACCCGGACACCAACCACGACTTCGTGTCCTACGAGGACAATGATGCCACGATGATCCTCGAGGAGAACCATTTCGGGCTGGACATCGACAGCAACTACTGGAAAATCCAGGGGGAGATGGGCTTCAGCGCCAGCCTGGATCGCCCGGACGATTTCCATGTCCGGACCACCCTGGCATGGGCGGAGCTGAATCACCTGCCCACCCGGCGCGGGATCAACCCCGGGGCCAACGGCCTGTTCGGCGGCGGGGGCGACGACGAGGCCAAGGAACTGGGCCTGGAGTGGGATCTGAAGCTCACCTGGAACTACACGGAGAGTCTGGACTTCGGCCTCGGATTCGCTTGGCTCTTCACCAGCGAGGACGGCTTTCTGCACGGGGACGACGACGACGCCAGAACCGGCAGCGCGGGCGGGCCGGAGGTCGGCGAACGCGACGGCTTCGCCGTCGACGACGGTGATGGTCTCTGGCTGCTCACGGTGGACACCCGGCTGCGGTTCTAGCCGGATGATTCCGGAAGCCGCGTCAGCGGCTTCGGGAAGAATCCGCCCGCAGGCTGCTGGCTGTGCGCGCGCCGGCGAAGAGTCCTCCGGCGCGGCGCGTGCGGCGCCCCCCCCCCCGAGGCGTGATCGGCCGGGCACGCCTGCGCCGCGAGCCCCCGCTACCCGAGCGGCGTCCGCCGCCGGGCCAGGCCGCGATCGAGCATCCCCTTCACCACCGTCCAGACCTGCTTCTGGAGGCGTTGCACGGTCTTCTCTTTTTTTGCCGCTTCGGGACCGTACGGGAACCGGATGGGCGGGCCGATCTCCATGGTGAAGCGCGTGGGGAGCGGGAGCAAGCCGAGACCGACGGGCAACGGGAGGGGCATGGTTTCGCTCTTGAGGAGCCGGCGCGCCCACTTGTACGGATCGTTGAGAACGTAGTAGGCGTCGTCGGCGCCGATGGTGACCATGGGCAGGATGGGGACGTTCGCCTGCAGGGCCAGGCGCACGAAGCCGTAGCGTCCGGTCCAGTCCAGTCCGTATCGCTGTCCCCAGGTCTTTGCTCCGCCGCGGGCCCCCTCGGGGTAGACGACGACCAACTCCCCGGCCTTGAGCAGTTTCAAGGCGGTCTGCGGATTGCCGTCGACGACGCCGCCGAGCAGGGCGCGCTCGCGCAGCATCGGGATGCTCCAGAGGAAGTGATCGCCGAGCGCCCGCACCATGCGCTTGGTCCGCGCCAGGACTTCCGCCATGAAAAACGGGGTCTCCACGGCGAGCACGCCATGATTGGCGACAAACAGAGCGGGGCCCTTGCGTGGGACGTGGCGAATTCCGGTGATCGTGGTGCGAAACCAGGTCCGCCCGACGGTCAGGAAGAACTTCGCCGCGCTGCGCGCGTACTTGGGGTCGGCGAGGTCGATGCGCTTCTCGTCGCCCGGACGGTATTGGTAGTCGACGCCGAAGAAGGAACTCATCGCGCCCCCGCCCGACTGCGAGTCCGGCCCGGATGGGGGCGTGGGCCGGAGGCGCCGCGCCCGCCCAGGATCCGGGCCAGGTAGCGGCCCGTGTGCGAGCCGGCCGCGCGGGACACCTCTTCGGGGGTTCCTTCGGCCAGAATCCGGCCGCCCCCCTCCCCTCCTTCCGGTCCCAGGTCGATCACATGGTCGGCGCACTTGATGACGTCGAGATTGTGTTCGATCACCACCACCGTGTTCCCCGCATCGACCAGCCGGGACAATACCTGGAGCAACCGCTTCACGTCCTCGAAGTGAAGACCGGTCGTCGGCTCGTCGAGGATGTAGAGCGTGTTGCCCGTGCCGCGCTTGGCCAGCTCCCGGGATAGCTTGATCCGCTGGGCCTCCCCGCCGGAGAGCGTGGTCGACGACTGTCCGAGGTGGATGTAGCCCAGGCCCACGTCCTCCAGGGTCTGGAGGATGCGGGCGATCTGCGGGTGGTGCTTGAACAGCTCGATCGCCTCGGTGACCGTCATGTCGAGGATGTCGGCGATGCTCTTCCCCTTGTACTTCACCTCCAGGGTCGCTTCGTTGAAGCGCCGGCCCTGGCAGACCTCGCAGGGGACGTAGACGTCGGGCAGAAAGTGCATCTCCACGAGCTTCAGTCCGCCCCCCTGGCAGGCCTCGCAGCGCCCGCCCTTTACATTAAAGGAGAAACGTCCGGGCTTGAAGCCGCGCAGTTTCGACTCGGGCAGAAGGGTGAAGAAGTCGCGGATCGGATCGAAGACCTTGGTGTAGGTAGACGGGTTCGACCGTGGAGTTCGGCCGATCGGGGACTGGTCGATGTCGACCATCTTGTCGATCACCTGCCAGCCGCGGATTTCCTTGTGGGCGCCGGTCGTGACCGCCGACTTGTAGAGCAGGCGCGCCAAGGCCGGGTAGAGGATCTGGTTGACCAGCGTGCTCTTGCCGGCCCCCGAGACTCCGGTCACCGCGACGAAGCGGCCCAGCGGGAAGCGGACGTCGACGCACTTGAGATTGTTCTCGGTGGCGCCGACGACCTCGATAAACCGCCCATTCCCCGGACGGCGCGCTTCCGGCACCGGAATGGTCGCCTCCCCCGACAGGTAGCGTGCCGTGAGCGACCGGTTGCGGGCGACCACCTGCGCAGGCGGACCCTCCTCGACGATCCGTCCGCCGTGAACGCCCGCGCCCGGGCCGAAGTCCACCAGCCAGTCGGCCTCGCGCATGGTTTCCTCGTCGTGCTCGACCACCAGAATGCTGTTGCCGATGTCGCGCAGCCGCTGCAACGCCGCGATCAGGCGGCCGTTGTCGCGCTGGTGCAAGCCGATGGACGGCTCGTCGAGGATGTAGATCACCCCTGTCAACTCGCTGCCGATCTGGCTCGCGAGGCGGATCCGCTGCGACTCCCCGCCCGACAGACTGGGCGCGAGCCGGTCCAGGGTCAGGTACCCGAGTCCGACGTCGAGCAGGAACTTGAGCCGCCCGCGAATCTCCTTCAGCAGTTCTTTGCCGATGATCTTCTGATTTCCCTCGAGAGGAAGGTCGCCGAGGGTGGCGTGCGCGCGTTCGATGGTGAGGGAGCACAACTCGCTCAGGGTCAGGGCCCCGACCCGCACCCCGCCCGCCTCCTTGCGCAAGCGCGTGCCGTGGCAGGTCGAGCAGACGCGCTGAGACAGGAACTGCGCGTACCAGGCCTTCGCGCGCTCGGACTGCGACTCCTGCATGCGCCGCATCATCCGATTCAGCACGCCCTCGAATTGGAACGCGAAGGTGCCGGACCCGTGCTTCCCTTGCCAAGACACCTTCACGCGTTTTCCGCCGGTGCCGTACAGGAGGATCTCGCGATGCTCGGCCGGCAAGTCCTTGAACGGGCGGGCGAGGTCGATCGAGTACTCCCGGGAAACCGCGAAGATGAGGTCGGTCCCCCATGCCCCGCTTTTGTCGTCGAGGCGGCCCCACGGCTTGATCGCGCCGTCGCGGACGCTGAGCGAGGCATCGGGTACGACCAACCGCTCATCCATTTCGAGGCGGGTCCCCAGGCCGTTGCAGTCGGCGCACATCCCGAGGGGGGAATTGAACGAGAAGAGCTGAGGCGACAGCTCGGGGAAGGAGAGTCCGCAGGCGGCGCAGGTGCGATGCTCGCTCATGAGGACCTCGTCGCCCGTCTCCGGGGCCACGATCAGGTTCCCCTTGCCGAAGCGGAGCGCGGTCTCCACCGCCTCGGTCAGGCGGGGCTTCTCGGCCTGTCCGGCGACCAGACGGTCGACGACGATTTCGAGCGTGTGCTTGCGCTTCTTGTCCAGTTCGATCGGCTCGTCCACCTGGACGACCTTGCCGTTGAGCCGGACACGCGAGAAGCCGTCCCGGCGGACTTGCTCCAGCAGATCCTTGAACTCCCCCTTGCGGTTCTGGACGACCGGGGCGAGCATCTGAAACTTCGTCCCGGAGGGGATTTTCGCCACCCGGTCGACGATCTCCTGGGCGCTCTGCGCTTCGACTTTACGGCCGCACTGCCAGCAGTGGAGCGAGCCGATGCGCGCGTAGAGAACGCGCAGGTAGTCGTGGACCTCGGTGATCGTGGCCACGGTCGAGCGAGGATTCTTGCTCGCGGCCTTCTGCTCGACCGAGATGGTGGGCGCGATTCCGCGGATGTGGTCGTAGAGCGGCTTTTCCATTTGCCCGAGGAACTGGCGGGCGTAGGCGGAAAGCGACTCGACGTAGCGCCGCTGCCCCTCCGCGTAGAGGGTATCGAAGGCCAGCGACGACTTGCCCGAGCCGGAGACGCCGGTGAAGACGACGAATTTCTTCTTCGGGATCTCGACGGTGACGTTCTTGAGGTTGTGCTGGCGCGCGCCCTTGATGATGATGCGATCGAGTTCCATCGGTCATGGTCCGAAGGGGGTTCAGGGAGGCGGAATGATACTCGGCGCCGTCGACCGAGGTCAAGGGGAGCGCCGCGGGATGCGGACGCGCGTCACGAGCGCGGAATCCGCTTCCGTCCGGAGGAGGTCGATGGCACAATGACCCGGTTCCAGGGGAGATGCCGATGTCCGGTACCGATGCCGACCGGGGAGCGGAAGGCGTGCCCCCCTCGGGCGCCGCCGAACCTTCCGCTCTCCCCCTCACCCGCGGTCCCGCCGAGGGCCTCCTGCCCACGCGGATCGTCCGAGCCCCGAACGAAACCGCAAGTCCGCCGGACGAGACTCGAACCGGAGTCGGGCGCCGGGAAACCGGGGAGGGACCGCACGCCGCGCCGCCCCGACAATTCGGCCGGTACCTCCTCCGGGACGAAATCGCCCGCGGCGGGATGGGGGTCGTGTACCGCGCCGAGGACGTGGATCTGCACCGGATCGTCGCCTTGAAGATGATCCTGGGCGGAAACCTGGCGGACCCCGACGACCGTCGGCGATTCCGCGCCGAAGCCGAAGCGGCGGCGAGCCTCGAGCACCCCCACCTCGTCCCGGTCTACGACGTGGGCGAGCACGAGGGACAGGCCTACTTCACCATGAAGCTGTTCGAAGGCAACCTGAAAGACCGGATTCCCGACCTGCTCGAAGATCCCCGGGCCGTGGCTCGGCTGATGACCACGGTCGCCCGCGCCGTCCATTTCGCCCACCAGCACGGGATCCTGCATCGCGACCTCAAGCCGGCCAACATTCTGATGGACGGCCTCGGCGAACCGCACGTCAGCGACTTCGGCCTCGCCCGCCGCGTCGATTCCGGCGCGGGCCTCACCCAGTCGGGCACCGTCGTCGGCACTCCCGGGTACATGTCCCCCGAGCAGGCGGCGGGGGCCACGCGTCAGTTGACCACCGCGACCGACGTCTACGCCCTCGGCGCGATCCTCTACACCCTCCTCACCGGCGTCATCCCCTTCGACGACGACGACTTCGTGCAGGTCCTGATCGCCGTTCGGGAGGACGATCCGATCCCCCCGCGCGAAATCCGTCCGGGCGCGGATCGGGACCTGGAGACGATCTGTCTCAAGGCGATGGCGAAGGACCCGGAGGGACGCTATGCCTCGGCGGAAGCTCTGGCGGAAGAACTGACGCGCTGGTTGGACGGCGAGCCGATCCACGCCCGTCCCGCCGGCGCGCCGGAACGCGCCTGGAAATGGGTGCGCCGCCGCCCCTTGGTTGCCTCGCTCTCCGCCGTGGCCACTCTTTCCATCACGCTCGGCGCCCTCGGCATCCTCTGGCAGTGGCGCCACGCGAAGGAAGAGCGGGACCGGGCCGTGGTCGCCCAAGCGGAGGCGGAGCGCAACGCGACCGCCGCCCGGCAGGCCCGCGCGGAAGCGGACTCGCGACGCGACGAGTTGCGCCAGGCGCTCTACGTGACCGACGTCCAGTTCGCCCGCGTGGCCTGGGAGCGGGGCGAACTGGCGCGACTCGACAAACTCCTCGCCCGGCAGGTCCCCGCCCCCACCGACCGCGACCTGCGCGGGTTCGAGTGGCACTACCTGGCCCGCCTCGCCGCGGGAGAGCGATTGCGGATCCCCGACCATACCCCTTCCGCGCTCTGCTTTTCCCCCGACGGCCGGCGCCTCGCGGCTTCCGCGTCCGGCGGCCGTATTCGCCTGCTCGACCCCGCCACCGGCGTCGAGACCGGATCGGTTTCGCTCCCCCCGTTGCAGGAGGGCGAGGAACCGGCCGGGGTCGCCTTCTCCCCCGACGGCACTTCCCTGCAGGTCCTGCTGTGGCGCGCTCAGCCCGGCAAGGACGGCGCCCCCGACCCCACCGCCCTGCTCGGCGCGCTCCGCCCGTCGCTGGAGCCGCTGGCCCGGACCCTGCGTGCCTCGACGCTGCCGCTGGACGGCGGCCCGGCGAGCCCTTGGGCCGCGATCGATCCCGCCTCGATCCCGACCCCGATCGGCGGCTCGGCAACCCAGCCTTCGATCGTCTACCTGGGGGCCCCGGGGCACATCTTCCTGTGTATGGGGTTCGCCGTGTCCCCCGACCGGTCCCTGCTCGCCGCCTGCGGAATGGCACAACCCTTCGACCTCGAGCGACTCCGGCGGATGGACGTGGACGCCTTGAAGGAACTCGTGGAAAAAACCCGGGAAGCCCTGCTGCTTTGGCCGCTGGGCGGGGGAGAACCGCGCGTGGTCGCAACCGAGCGGGGTGGAATGTCGCGCTGGGTCGCGTTCTCCCCCGATGGAACCCGAATCGCGACGGCGTCCGCGTTGCACTCCTTCCTCGACCTCTGGGAGGCCCCTTCCGGCGTCCATGTGCGAAGGATCCAGACCCCGGGGATCGCCTCCTCTCTCGTCTGGGGCGCCAACCCGGTCCGGATCGCCGCCACGCACGTGGATGGACGGTGCACCCTCTGGGACCCGGCTACCGGAGTCCAGGTCGCCGATCTGCTCGGACACCGGGGGCGCGCAGCGGCGGCGGCCATTTCCCCGGACGGGCGCACGATCGCGACCGGCGGCGACGACGGAGTCCTGCGCCTCTGGGATCCGGAACGTCCCCCGGGCGCGCTGACGTTGAGCGGGCACACGGAGATGGTGACCGACCTGGTGTTCGACGAAACCGGCGAGACCCTCGTGTCGCTCGACGTCGACGGAGTCGTCCGTCGCTGGGATGCATCGACGGGTCGCCCGCTCGGGGCCCTCTCGATCAAGACCGGCAGCCTCCCCCTGGTCGCGACCTGCCTCGATCGCCACGGTTCCCGGGCCACGTGGCGGGAGTCGCGCGAATCGGTCGCCGTCTGGAGCGTGGCCGAGGGCAAGCGCGCGCACGGGATCGCAGGAACGGGCGGCGACGGGATGACGATCGGATTCTCGCCCGATGGCCGGACGATCGCGATCGCGGAGCATGAGTTCTCCTTCACGCGCGGATCGGTTCGGTTCCTGGACGCCCAGAGCGGCGCAGCGCTCGGGACGCTCGAGGGTCTCGACGCGGTGGTCCTGTCGTTGAGGTACTCCCGGGACGGCGCCCGGATCGCCACGGTCTCCTTCCGCCTGGGGGGAAAAATGCTCGCCGACGTGTGGGACGCCGGGACCGGGAAGAGAGTCGAGGCGTTCCCGAGTTCGATCGAGGCGCAGCCGTGGACCCCGGCCTTCTCCCCCGACGGGCGACGGATCGCGTTCGCCGTCCAGACGAGCACCGGGAGCCTGCTGCGAATCCTCGACATCGACACGGGCCGGGAACTTCTGCAGGTGTCGGACCTCCCGTACCAGACGATGCGCCTGGAGTGGTCGCCGGACGGACGCCGACTGGCCGCGGTGGCGATGGTGGCAAGCCGGGGCAACGGCGGCGTACGATTGCTCGACGCGGAAACCGGCCAGGAGATTCTGGCCCTGGACCCGGAAGGCGCGCCCTATTCGGTCATCGCCTTCAGTCCGGACGGCCGGCGCCTCGCCGCAGCCACGCACTCGACGCAGGCGAGCAATTTTCCCGTCCCGGTTCGCCGGGGCGGAGAGGTGAAGGTTCGGATCTGGAACGCGGATCCTCGCTAGCCTGCCGGCATCGCGGAACGGCCTGGAGAGCGCACGAAGGTCTACCCCACCATGCCCAGCCCCGAGGAATTCGGGTACGACGACCCGTGGCTGTACGACCTGCGCACGGCCCACCTGCGGGACGACATCCGCTGGTTCCTTCGCGAAGCCGCGCGCACCGACGGAGAGGTGCTGGAACTCGCCTGCGGAACCGGCCGGGTGGCGATCCCGCTGGCGCGTACCGGAATCCGCGTCGTCGGCGTCGACGCCGACCGCGGCATGCTGGCGCGAGGGCGTGAGCACGCGCGGGAGAGGGGGGCGGAAGTCCGGTGGGTGTGCGCCGACATGATGCGTCCCCTATTCCGCTCCCGCTTCCGCCTGGTCTATGTCGCTTTCGCCTCGCTGCACGACCTACCGCGCTGGACCGACTGGGAGGCGTGCTTCCGCTCCGCGGCGGAGTCGCTCGAACCCGGGGGCCGGTTCCTCCTGGATGATCACGCCCCCCCGGTCTCGACCGGGGGCGAGGTCGAACATGTCCGACTCCCCTGCGGGCCGACCGGGGGTCCCGTCGACGCTTACCACACGGTGGAAGTCGACTCGGCTGCTCAGACGACCCGCGGCGAAATCCTCTACCACCTCCACGATGCCGCAGGGACGCTCACCATCCGTCGCTTCCCGTATCGGGGCTCGTTCGCCCACCCCACGCAGGTGGAGTCCATGATGAGGCGGGCCGGCCTGCGGCCGGTCGAGCGCCGGGGGGACTACGAAGGGGGCGCCTGGCGGGAGGGGGGGCCGCGGACGCTGTTCCATGCGGTCCGCGACTAGCCCGGATTATTCGCGAGCAGCTTCGCTGTTCGCGAACAATCCGGCTCCGT
>CAZWCX010000145.1:0-11028 GCA_964632945.1 uncultured Planctomycetia bacterium
CGGAGCCGGATTGTTCGCGAACAGCGAAGCTGCTCGCGAATAATCCGGGCTAGGGGGCTTCCACCCGGATCCCGTGGGCCGGACCGGGCGCGAATATCACCGCGGCCGAACCCACCGTCTCAAGATGGAAGACCCACCCGGCGCGCGCGGGCCGTTCCGATCAGCGGCGGCGCGCCGCGTCGAACAGCGACCGGATGCGGTCGTCCCGCGCGAGTTGGCGCGCCGTGCGGCCGTCGTCGGCCGGCTGGTCCGGATCCCCCCCGTGCGCGAGCAGCAGTCGCGTCATTCGTTCGTCCCCGTGCAGCGCGCGCGACTGGAGGGGCGTCCACCCACCCGCCTGTCGCGCGTTCGGGTCCGCGCCCCGCGCGAGGAGCAGCTCCGCCGCCTCGTAGTGACCCAGGGCGGCGGCGCTGTGCAGCGGTTCCAGGTTCATGGGGTTGCGGGAGCGGGCGCGCGCATCGGCGCCCCGATCCAGCAGGGTCCGCACGGTCTCGCCCGACCCGGAGAAGGAGGCGAGGTGGAGCGGCGTGAAGCCGTCGGGCGAATGCCGGTCGGTCATGTGGGGGTTGTCGTCGAGGATGGCGGCCACGCGAGCGGCCCGTCCGAGGGCGGCGGCCTCGTACAGGTCCAGGTCCGGCCCCGCCGCGAGCAGGATGCCGACGAGGTCGGGCTTGCGGTGGTAGAGCGCAATCATGAGGACGGAAATCCCCGATTCGTCGCGCGCGCACGCCAGTCGGGGGTCCTCGGTCACGAGCGCTCGCAACCGGGCCCCGTCGCCCGCCTCGATCGCCTCCAGAACCGAAATCAGACGGCTCATCGCTCTCCCATCGGTCAACAGGGACGGTCGCGGATTCTACCCGCCGTCCGGCCGCGGGGGCAACCAGGACCTGCCTTCATTCCGCGGTCGCCTTCCTTTGCGCGCGCTGCCGCCCCGCGCTATCATCAGGACGCCATGCCCACGGACCATGACGCCCGCTTCGGAGAACTCGCCGTCACGCTCGGCCTGGTCGCCCCGGCCGACGTGATTGCCGTCCTGCGCATCCTGCGGGAACGCAAGTCGGATCGTCCGCTTGCGGAGATGCTGGTGGAGCAGGGCCGCCTCACGCGCGAGGAGGTGGATCGCGTCGAAGCGGCGATGCAGGCGCGCCCGGGGTCGGGGGATTCCGCGGGTCTGCCGGGGCAGGGCCGAATCCAGGCGCCGACGGCGCTCGCCGCGACCGCCGATGAGGGCTCCCCGCCGGGCCTGGCCCCGGGCGGCGGGCGCATCCAGGCGCCGACGAGCTGGGACACGCGGGTCGGGCGCGCGGGGAGCGATGCGGACGAAGATCCCGGCGCCGCCCGTCGCGGCCGGGTGGAGCCCCCGAGCGAGGTCGATCTCGGCGGGGGCCGTCGGAACCGGCGCATCGAGCCCCCCAGCGACATGGATCTCGGCCGCCCCGGGGCGCCGGGCCGCCCTCCCGGGACGCCGAAGGGCGCCGCCCCGCTGACCCTGCCCCGGTCCTCCGGCGCCGAATCGGGATCCTCGGTCCCCCCGGGCGGTCCGCTCACTCTGCCTGCGGATCCCCCGGTCGCCCGTGGCGCCACGGCCGCACGCGTGCCGCCCACCGCCGCGGCGGTTCCGCCCACCTTGGTGTCCGATCCCTCCGACGATCCCTCCGCCGTGCCCGTGACGAACCGTTCCGCAGGGTCCGGCGCGCCGGACGCCGGCGAGGCGGGAGGCACCGACGGCGCGTCGCGGTACGAGATCCTCGGCGAAATCGGCCGGGGCGGCATGGGGGTCGTCTACCGGGCCCGGCAGAAGGGGCTCAATCGCATCGTCGCTCTCAAGGTGCTCGGCGGCGGCGCCACCGCATCGCGCGAAGAGGTCGAGCGATTCCGCCGGGAGGCCCAGGCGGCGGCGCGCCTGCACCATCCCGGGATCATCGAAGTCCACGATGTCGGTGAAATCGATGGTCGGCCCTACATCGCGATGGAGTACGTCGAGGGGGACGCGCTGGACACCCATGTCGGGCGTACCCGGGCCGATCTCGCCGCGCGTGTCCAGTTGGTCCGGCGCGTCGCCGAGGCGGTGGCGCACGCGCACGGCCTGGGGGTGGTCCACCGCGACCTGAAGCCCGCCAACGTACTCGTCGACCCCGCGGGGAATCCCCGCGTGGCCGACTTCGGGCTCGCCAAGGAGGTGAACACGGCCGACGGAACGGCTCCGGGTCCCGCGGCCCCGATCACCCGCTCGGGAGCCGTCCTCGGCACCCCGCAGTACATGGCCCCGGAGCAGGCGGAGGGAGACGTTCGCGCGGTCGACGCCCGCAGCGACGTCTGGTCGCTCGGCGTGATCCTCTACGAGATGCTCACCGGGCGCCGCCCCTTCGAGGGCGACAGCGCGATCGCGATCCTGCTCGCCGTCCTCGGCCGGGAGGTCCTGCCGCCCCGGCGGATCGACCCCGCCATTCCGGCCGATCTGGAGACCGTGTGCCTGAAGGCGCTGGAGAAGGAGCGCGCGCGTCGCTACCCGACGGCGCAGGCCTTGGCCGACGACCTCGGCCGATTCCTCGCCGGGGAGCCGATCACGGCGCGTCCACCGTCCTGGAGCCGGCTGTGGGTGCGGCGCGCGCGGCGGCACTCCACCCTCGTGCTCGCCCTGGCGGCGATCCCGGCCCTGGCCGTCATCGCCGGAATCGCCTGGCGTTCGTGGGAGGGCGCGGAGGAGGCGCGACGGGAGCAGGAACGCCTGGCCGCCGTCGCCCGGGTCGAGCAGGAGGCGCGCAAGCGGGCGGAGGACGAGGCTCGGGCGCGCGAGGATCGGCGCACGCGCGCCCGGAAACTCTATGACCGCGCCAAACTGCAGCAGAACCAGGAGAAGATCGCGGACGGGCTGGGCGAGGCGATCGCGGCCGACCCCGAGTGGGCCGACCCCCGGCTCGAACGCGGCATCCTGCGGGCGCGCGCGCGGCGCTGGCAGGAGGCGGTCGAAGACCTTACGCGCGCCATCGAGCTCAACCCGGGCCTCGCCTACGCCTACTACCACCGGGCGGACGCCTACCGCGACGGACTGAAGGAGCTGGACCGGGCGCAGCAGGACTACCTCAAGGTCGTCGAATTGGACCCGGAGTCCGAGCACGGCTTCTTCGCGCAGGGCATGTTGCGCTGGCTCAAGGAAGACAGCCAGGGCGCGATCCCCTGGTTCGAGCGCGGCCTCGAGATCGACGCGGAGTCGGGTTGGATGTGGCACAATCTCGCCGGGTGCCGGATGGTCAACGGCGACTACCGGAAGGCGTCGGAGGACTGGGAGCGCGCGGTGGCCCTTCTCCCCGGTGAAGGCGAGCCGCGGAACAAGCTCGGCTGGACCTACGAGCGAATGGAGCACTGGAAGAAGGCGGAGGAGTGCTTCCGCAAGGCGATTGCCCTTGCCCCCGAACTCGAGGAGGCCCACTGCGGCCTGGGCAGCGTCTTGATCAAGCTCGGCCAGGGGGACGAGGCCCTGCGGGAATTGGAGGAGGCGATCCGGCTGCGGGCGGACTACGTGGATCCCCACCTGCGCAAGGTCGAGTTGTTCCGTCTGGCCCGGCGTCCCGACCTGGCGCACGCCGAGGCGCAAAAGACCCTGGAGCGATACCCGGGCCATGCCGGCGCGCACGACGCCCTCGGCACGACCTTCTACGATATGAATCGGTTCGCGGAGGCGATCGCGGCGCACGAGCGCGCGCTCGAGAAGGACCCGGAGAACTCGTACTTCCTCCTGCATCGGGCCAATGCCCTGCTCGGCCTCGGGAGGATGGCGGAGGCGGAAAAGGACCTCTCGAAGGCGCTCTCCATTCGTCCCTTGTGGGCCGACGCGCTGAACAGCCGCGCCGCGATCCGGTATCACGCCAACGATCTCGAGGGGGCGCTGGCCGATTTCCGGGTGATCGCGGACATGATGTCCGACCGTCCCGAGGGGTACACGAACTGCGGGGAAATCCTGCGCGCGCTCGGACGATTCGACGAGGCGCTGAAGGAGTTCGCGAAGGCGCTGGCGATCGATCCCGACTACGGCGTCGCCCTCAACAGCCGCGGGGCGACCTGGCAGCAGCTCGGAGACCAGGAGAAGGCGTTCGCCGACTTCGACCGTTGCGTGAAGGAGCACCCGTACTACTCCAACGCGCTGTTCAATCGTGCCCGGATCTACGAACTTCGCGGGGAGCTCGAAAAGGCGATCGCGGACTGGGAGGCGGCGATCGTCGCCGATCCCAATCACCCCGGCACCGCCGAGACCCGGGCGCGCATCGAGGACGCGAAGAAGCGGCTGAAGAAGTAGGCGCACGCCCGGCGGGGCCGCGGACGCCGCGGCGCTCCCCGGGTCCCGGCGAAGGAGACACCCAGATGGCCGCGACCGATCCGAGCCCGATCGCGCTCGGCGATTTCACCCTCCTGCCGCTTTCGGACGGTTGTTTCCGGCTCGACGGCGGGGC
Source organism: uncultured Planctomycetia bacterium (assembly GCA_964632945.1). Classification (GTDB taxonomy): domain Bacteria; phylum Planctomycetota; class MHYJ01; order WSZJ01; family CAZWCX01; genus CAZWCX01. The sequence continues at coordinate 4,449 of CAZWCX010000145.1, forward strand.
GATGTTCGGCGTGGTGCCGAAGACCTTGTGGGAGCGCCGGTCCCCACCCGACGAGAAGAACCGCATCACCCTGGGGCTGAACGCGCTCCTGCTGCGGCGCGGGACCGACGTCGTCTTGATCGACACCGGCATCGGCGACAAGTGGGACGCCAAGGGCAGCGAGATCTACGCCATCCAGCACACCGATCGGCTGCTCGAAGGGCTGGCCCGCCACGGGGTGAAGCCGGAGGACGTCACGCACGTCGTCCTGACCCATCTCCACTTCGACCACAGCGGCGGTTCCACGCGGCTCGACGGGGCGGGTCGGCCGGTGCCCACGTTTCCGCGGGCGCGCTACTTCATCCAGCGGGGGGAGTGGGAGTTCGCCATGAGCGGGAACCCGCGCAGCAAGGCGAGCTATTTCCCCGAGAACTACGAGCCCCTGGAGGGGAACCGGCAGGTCGAGTTCCTCGAGGGGGACAGTCGCGTGCTGCCCGGCCTGCGGACCGTCGTGACCGGAGGGCACACGCGCTACCACCAGATCGTCCTGATCGGGGAGGAGGGGCGCCGCGCGGTGTACTGGGGGGACCTGATCCCGACCACGGCGCACCTCGACTACCCGTACATCATGGGGTACGACCTGTTTCCGCTGGACACGCTGGCGGCGAAGATGACCTGGATCCCGCGCGCCCTGGAGGAGGGGATGGTGTGCGTCTGGGAACATGATCCGACGATCCCGGTGGGGCGGATCGGCCAGGAGGGGAAGCGGATCGTGGTTCGTCCGCTCTGATCGTCACTCCGGATCGACCCAGTCGAGGCCGAGCGCCGTCACCACTTGGCGCAGCCGGTCGCGGACCAAACGGTCGCGTTCGTCGAATCCCTTCCAGGCGGGGGAGCGGCCGGCGAGGGTGGCCTCCAGTTCACGCCAAAGGGACCGCAGGTCGGCTGCGAGTTGCACGAGCGATTCGAGCGCGGGATGGCGGCGCGCCTGTTCCGAACGGGGAGTCAGGATGCGCGCGTCGTCCTCGACCTGTTTCAGATCTTCGGCGAGGGGGGCGGCGACCGCGCGCCAGTCGGTCTCGGCGGTCCGGAGGGTCTCCCGCGAGCGCGCGAGGACGAGCCATCGGCGCACCCGCTCGCAGGATCGCACGACGTGAACCGCGAGGTCCGGATGGCCGAGGGCGCGGTCCCACTCGAGCGCCTGTTCGAGGGCCGACGCGCGGGCGTCGAATCCCTTGCGCAACGCGGTCATGAGTCCCTCGTCGAACACCGGCGGCGCGCCGCGGTCCAGGGCGCCCGGTTCGCCGGCCGACAGGGCTTCGTGATGCAGCGACGCCAGATGGTCGATCAGTTCGGCGGCCAGGAAGTGGGCTTCTTCCAGGAGCGGAAGGCCGAGGCGGGTTTCCCGGTCGGTCAGGCCGTTGCGGTAGCTGGAAACCAGGGCGAGGGAGGAGCGGAAGGCCGAGCGGAGGTCCGGAGCGGAGGGGTCGGCGCCGGTGCGACCGGCTTGCTCGAGATCGGAGGCGAACGAACGGAACTGCATGCGCAGGTCGTCGAGGAGCCGCCCGTAGTAGCCGCGCTCCTCGTTGCGTCGTTCGAGGATCATCTCGCGGGTGCCGACGAGCACCGAAACGACGGTGGGGGCGGGCCCGTCGCCGGCGGCGGACGCGGAGGAGGGCTCGGGCACCCAGACCGCCGAAACATCGTAGAAGGACGGCGGGATTCCCGGCGGCACCGGGATCCGGGTTTCGACGTGACGGTCGGTCAAGACCACGCGGGCCGAAGCGACGGAGCGCCCGCGACGCTGCAGCCGCAGGTGGATGCGTGCGCCGAGGGGCAGGTTGCTTTCGATCCCGATCTGCAACTCGGGGCCGTCGACGTGAGCGCTGAGGAGCAGGACCGGGTTCTGGGTGGGCTGGGCAAGGGCCGGTCCGGCGAGGGTCACGGGCAGCGTCGCGAAAAGGAGGGCGACGAGTGCCGTCCGCGAAAGGGGGATCATCGCCTCACCTCATCCACCAGGAATGGAAGCGCGGGGCCCGCAGGACGGTCAGGGTCAGGTCTTCCAGCACCGGCGATTCGGTGACCATTCCGGCCGGTCCCGGCGCGGCGGGAAAGAACGCGCAGGTCACGAACACCTCCGCGCCGGGCGGGAGGGACAGTCGCACGGCGCGCGCGCCCGAAGCCGCATCCGGCCCCGGCGGCAGGGCCAGGGAGGCCAGTTCGGCGGGTCGGGGTCCCACGGCGAGCGCGATCCCGCCCCCGGACGAGGGGGCGCGACCGTTCCACGTGAGCGAGGCGATCGAGATCGGCTCCTCGTCCCGGGCGAAGTCGACGCCCGGCACGAAGCGGAGGTGCAGTCCGTACGGCCCGGGCCCCGCAGGGTAGCGATCGGGGGGCTGCTTTCCCTTGGTGGAGCGGGCGGACAGGGTGAGTCCGTCGAGGGTGGCGTCCGCGTTCAGCGGATGGCCGTTGCAGCGCCCGTCGCGAAACCGGTTGTGGCCGAGGAAGAGGAGCCAACCGTCGGGGATCCCCGCCAGGAAGGGACGCGCGGGCGGTCGCAAGGGCGGCCCGAGCGCGCGACGGCCGTCGACTTCGAGGTGGAGTTCCGCGCCGATCCAGGTGACCCGGACATGGTGCCATTCCCCCGCCCGCCAGTCGCGGATCGGCGTGGCCACCGCGCGGAACCGGTTGCACCAGGGATGCTCGGGAGAATGAAACAGGGCGGCCGGGGCCGGATCGAAGGCGCCGGGCGACGGTTCGGCGCGCGGATCCCCCCACGACGCCGCCAGGAGCCCGCGGCGCGCGAAGACCACCAGCCGATCGCCCGCGCGCGGATCGTCCTCCCGCCCGAGCCCGCGGCCCAGCGACACGAGCGTGCGGACATCGGCCGCCTCCGCCCGGCGCGTCGGCCCCGGCTTGCCGGCATCGTACAATTCGTCCCCGTTCCAGGTCGGCTTGACCCAGAACTCCAGGGACCCTTCCAACGGCCACAGGCCCGGCGCCGGAAATCCCAGGTGCTCGTCCAGGGTCGGCAGGGACTGTCCATACCGGTCCGCAGCGGCGGAGTAGGAAAGGCGCCTCGTTTCGTGACAGAAGACGCCGTCCGGGAACAACTCCGAAGGGTCCACTGCGTCCAGCAACGAACGATGCATGTCGGCAGACCCGGCCGCGGGGACCGGTCGGCCGAAGGCGGAGGCGTCGAGCGTGTCGCCGAACTCCGCGCGCAGGAATACCCCGGCCCCCACGGGCCCGTCCCTCGGCGCGAGCGAGACGTGACCGTCCCAGCACAGCGCATGTCGGCACTCCTCCTCCTTCGCCGACCCGCGCTCCGGCCGGCGCAAGACCGTCGCCTCGAGGCCGTCCGGTCCGGCCTGGTTGCGCAACAGATCTTCCGTCGATTCGGGCCAGGTGAGCACGGCGGGTGACCCGTCGGGAAGCAGGCTGGTCGACACCGTGTGCGCCAGGAAGTCCTTCTGGGTCGTCCGACGGACCACATCGTAGACCTGGACGACCGCCTCGAGCGAGGATTGCGCGGCCACGGGATGGACCCCCTCCCGCGGGGCATCCAGGAGCCGGACGAGGCACTCGACCTGGTACCAGCCCATGCTGGAGAAGCAGATTTCGGTCGTCCAGCCGCAGAAGGGCAGGTTGTCCGCGGCGTTCCAGGGGCCGCGCGCCCAGTCGCCCAGCGAGGCCTTGTCCACGTCCCCGTGGCGGAGTCCGAGCACGCGGTCGGGGTTGAAGGAGGACAGCCGGGAGTTGGGGTTCACGGCGGCGAGGATGATTCGCTTTCGCAGCGGCGAGACGTCCTCTTCCGGCAATCCGAGCACGAATTGCTCGAACTCGTTCCAGGTCCGGAACGGCCGCTCCGAACGGCGGGACAGGATCCACTCCGCGACGATGCGCGCGACCATGGGGGGGACGGCGGACTCGGGGGATCGGCGCGTGCGCCCCGGCCCCGAGGGGAGGGGGCGGAGCGCCCGCTCCGCCCGGTCGAGAGCGCAGGCCTCGAGGCGGGCGAAGACCGCGGCGAGGACCTCGATGGACGCCGTGTTGACATTCACGGGCGCGCGCGGCTGCAGGAGCGGGACGGTGCCGAGGCGCGGCGGGCCGGGCTGCGGGCCGGCGACCGGCGGGGCCTCCAGCGGACCGGTGGAGGACTCCGACAGCAGAAAATCGGCCGAACATCCACCCCAGAACCGCAGACGCGGGAGGAGCCCCGCCAGGAGCGCGGGTGGTCCCGCGCGCGCGGGCACATGGGCGCCGCCGCCGCGCGCGACGCGGATCCCGTCGCTTTCCGGAGAGCGCATCCGCCCCCACCGGTACTTCCCGCCGGGGCAGGCGTCCTCGCCGGGAGGGGAGGCGCTGACGAGCGCCCCAGGGTGGAGGACGCGGTCGTCCACCCAGGCATGGCAGGTGACGTTGTTCAGTACCGCGGTCCATTTCCGCTCGGGTATCTTTGCCGAGCGAAGCGCATCCGCCACGTCGAGCCGCGTGGCGAAGCCGCGTCGGTGACGGATCCGCCACTCGTTCAGGATCATCCCCAACTGGGGCACCGCGACCTCCTCGGTGGCTCCCAGATTGTCCAGAAGGCGGAGCGCGTTGGGGGCCAGGGACCAGTCCCCGGGGCCCGCCGTCGGTCCGTTCACCCAGATCATCGAAGCGCAGTCGAGGATCTTCAGGCTGATCAGGTCCGTGGCATCGTCGAGGGGGGAGGGGACCCGCAGGGAGAAGCCGACGATGTCGCTGCGGCCGTCCCCGCTCTCGTCCGGGATCCGGATCGGTTCATCCGTGAGCGACCGCGGGTGCGGCGGGGCATACGACGGGTTGCGCATCACCCGCAAGGGCTGGTCGCGCCGGTAGGCGAGCACCTCGTCCTGGTCGGGGGAGTAGGCGCCGTCCCCGTCCCGATCCCGGTACTGCACGGCCGCCCAGTCGGCGCGGTCGTGGTCGATCGTTTCTTCGAGGCACCACCGTCGCAGTCGGTCGACCGCGTATTGGATCCCCTGTTCGGCCAGCAGCTTGGTGCGCACCGGCAGGACCACGTTCTGCGCCATCATTTCGCTCGTGTGCCGGTAGAGCGAAAAGATCATCGAGATCAGGATGAGAAAGCCGCCGAGGATGACCAGCACCATCGCCACGATCGCGAATCGCGTGATGGTCGTCTGGGTGCCGGCCATGGCCGTCTCCGGCGGAAGTCGTGCCGCCGCGTCATGCATGGGGCGACGGAGCGGCGCGGGGCGGAAGGACGTCGTCCGACCACATTTCGAAGGCATCGCAGAGCATGCGGCCGGCGTGGATTCCTTGCGGAATCTTCAGCGCCAGTTCATAGACGCGCAGCCGCGGACAAAACTCCGCCGTGAAGCCGGAAAGCACCGGCTGGTGCAGCACCGCCGAGTCGGTCGCGCCGGAGCCGAGCTTCCAGCGGATGCCGCGGTCCGCATAGGTCCCCTTGAAGCAGTGCGCCACGTAGAGCCCGATCCGGTCCGACCACTCGACCAGGTCCGGGTCGATCGCCGCGCCCGGCTCGTCCGGCACCCACCACGGGTCGGGGGCCGGAAACTCCGCGGGCAGCTTGCGGGTCACGTGATGGACCATCCACTCCCAGATCGCGACCAGACTCTCCGCGCTGCGGTCGAACCGGTCGGGCTTGAGGTGGGGGCGCTCGGCGCAGGCCCGCTCGTGGAGCGCGCGCATGCGCGCGGGAATCTCGCGGACGTACCGGTCGAGGTGGCGTTGGGCATCACGTTCGGAGAGGTCGCGCAACGTCCGGACCGACATGGCCGCCTATTCGAAGCGCAGAAGGTGGGACCCGCGCGGCAGGGCCTCCCCGATCGGGGAGGAATGGACGCCGAGATCGGCGAGACGCTTCGACACCTCGTTCGCCTGCGACGGGTCGATGCACAGGAAGAGGCCGCCGGAGGTCTGCGGATCGAAGAGCAGGTCTTCGACCGCAGCGGGGACCGACTTGGCGGTCTGGTAGCGTCCTTCGATGAATTTCCGATTGACCGTGTCGCCGCGGGTCTTGAATCCGGGCTTGACCCAGTCGTGTACGCCGGGGAAGAACGGGACCTTGGTCGTGTCGATCCGCAGGCTGACCCCGCTCGCCTCCGCCAACTGGGCGGCATGGCCCGCCAGCGCGTAGCCGGTGATGTCGGTGCAGGCGTGCACCGCCATTCCCTCGAGCGCGGCCGTCACCGGTCCGTTCAGCCGGCGCATGCTCGCCGTCACCGTCTCGGTCAGCTCCGGCGTCAGCTTCCCCTTCTTCAGCGCGCTGGTGAGAATCCCCGTCCCCAGCGGCTTGGTCAGGAACAGGACGTCCCCGACTTTCGCGCCCGCGTTCGACCAGATGCGCGCCGGGTGGACGGTCCCGGTCACGGCCGCGCCGTACTTCAGTTCCTTGTCGGTGACGGTGTGCCCGCCCAGGAGGGCGCATTTCGCTTCGATCAGTTTCTCGCACGCCCCCTGGAAGATGCCCTTCAACGGCTCCAGGCCGAGATCCTCGATCGGATAGCAGAGGATGCTCAGGGCGTTGATCGGCCGCCCGCCCATCGCGTAGACGTCGGACAGCGAATTCGCCATCGCGATCTGCCCGTACGTG
>CAZWCX010000145.1:11038-16696 GCA_964632945.1 uncultured Planctomycetia bacterium
GGGCCAGCGTCGTCGGCCGGGAACTGCGTCGTGCGCTGGACGACGAGCGCATGCGCGGCGCGGCAATGAGCGTTGCACGCGGGAGCACGCGCGAGTGCGGGGCAACCGTGGCGGCAGAACTCATTGTCGCGGCGATGCGGCCGTAGTCGTACGGGTCGTCGACGATGGGCGTGAAGAAGTCCACCGTCTGGACGAGCGCGAGATCGTCCGACAGGCGATAGACTCCCGCGTCATCGTAGGTCTGCGGACCCACGAGAACATTGGGATCGGCGAAGAAGGTCAGTCCGCCCAGCGCCTGATGCAGGTCCACCGGACCCAGTTTGGACGCTCAGCCGCCGCAGGCGACGCCTTCCGTGAGCCGCACTTTCTTGTCTTTGGTGAAGATGCCCATAGGTTCGCAATTCTAGCACGCGTCCCCCGGGTTGTACAGGGAGAGTCGATGCAGGCATTCGAACGCGGCGATGACACCGGGGGGGCGGGTCAGGCCGGGGGCGGCGGCCCGTCCGCGGAGTTCTTGCCCAGACCGAACCATCGTCGCCAGCCCCCCTTGGGGTCCCGAGTCGGCGCGGATGCGGCCGGGTCGGCGGCCGGTCGTCCTTCCAGCCAGGCGTCGAGCAGGTCGGCGAGGGCATTCCCGTCGGGGGGACGCTCCGTCGGGTCCTTGGCGAGGGTGCGTGCGCAGAGCGCGTCCAGCTCCGCGGGGATCGTGGGGTCGAGACGGGAGGGCGGCGGGGGAACCTGGCTCAAGACCGCGACGGCGACGAGGGCGAAATTCTCTCCCCGGAACGGCGCCGCGCCGGTGAGCAGTTCGTAGAGCACGACGCCGAGCGCATAGACGTCGGCGGTGGGGCCGATGCGGTCGAGTTCCCCTTCGATCTGTTCCGGCGGCATGTACTGGACGGTGCCGAGCAGTTGCCCGGGGGCGGTCAGGGGGGAAGTCTCTTCGAGGCGCTTGGCGATTCCGAAGTCGGTGACGTGCGCGCGCCCCGCTTCGTCGATGAGGATGTTGGGCGGCTTGAGGTCGCGGTGAATGATCTTCTCCGTGTGGGCGTGCCCGATGGCGCGGGCGACGTCGCGCAGGATGGTCACGCGCGCGCGGCGGTCCGGGAAGCGGCCGCGGGCGACCGCCTCGCGGAGGTTGCAGCCGTGCACGAAGGGCATGGCGAGGTAGGGGACGGTGCCGACCGTGCCGGCGTCGAGGACCGGAACGATGCCGGGATGGTGGAGGGTGGCGCCGGTGCGTCCCTCGCGCTGGAGCCGCTGCAGCGTTTCCGTCGCGGGGCGGGGTCCGAGGTGGACCGTCTTGACGGCGACCTCGCGTCCGGTGGCGGTCTCCTGGCCGCGGAAGACCATTCCCATGCCGCCGCTGCCGACGAGGGCGTGGAGCGTGAACGGACCCCACTCGACCGGCAGACGGAGAGGGTCGGGCGGGGAGTCCGGGTCGTGAGCCATCGGCGGCATGGGGGACCTGCGACCTAGTGGGTCTTCAATCTCGAGATCCTGGGTTCGGCCGAGGCGATACTCCCGCCCGGCGAGGTTCGAGGAGGAGGCGATGCCGCGGTGCATCGCCGACGCCGAACGACGAAGCCCGGCGCAAGAAGCGCCCGGCCCAACCCACGGGGTCCAGGTGGAAGCCCCACTAGCTGCGGACCTTGGCGGCGGCGGCGCGGGCGAGCTCCGCGACGCTTTCCCCCTCCATGCCGCGGGCGATCTCGTCGAGCGGTGCGCCGGCCGCCGGCGTTCCGATCGCCTCGAACGCAGCCACCAGGGCCTCGGCCGCGGCGCGCTTCGACCCGGCCGGCCCGGCCTCGACTTCCTTGTCGTACCGGACCTGGATGGGGGCGAGCAGCATCTTCGTCACGCCCGCCGCGTGCAGATCGGCGAGGGTCTTGGGTTCGCGGAAGCGGGCGAACGCCCCGGCGTAGACGACCAGGTCCGCCATGAGCGCGTCCCAGTCGGTCAGGTCCATGCCTTTGGCCTGCGTCCGGCTGTCGAAGCGGGCCTGCAGTTCCTTGAGCGAGGCGACCACGGGGGCGACGCTCTTGGCGTCACCGAGTTTGCCGAGCGCCTCGACCGCGCGCGTGCGCACGGATTGTTCCTTGTCCTTGAGCGCGGCGAGCAGGTGCTTCACGCCGGTCGCCTGACCGGTCTCGCCGAGCACCCAGGCCGCGAACCCCCGCGCGTCCGGGCCGGCCAGGCCGGGGGCGGTGAGGACTTTGCCCAGCATCGGCACCGCGGAGGCGTCTTTGAGTTCCGCCAGTCGTTCCGCCGCCTTCTCGCCGTTCCCGCCGCCGCGGACGAGCGTTTCCATCAGCTTCTTGATTTCGGGCTTGCCCCCCTCGTCGCCCCCTTCGTCGGGGAACGGGAACGCCGTCATCTCGTCGGCGGCGGGCGCGACCAGGAACGACGAGCGCGGCTCGCGGCTCGGGCGCGCATTCTTGGCTCCCGGCGGCAGCCAGAGCCGGTGGCGGGCGAAGTACTCGAAGATGTCGGTGACCACCTCCTGGGGAAAGTCGTGCTGCCGGTTGGGCAGTTCGGTGTAGATGAACTCGAGTCCGCCGGTCTTCTTCATGATCTTGGCCGCCTCGCGCGAGTCATCCACGCGGCAGCGGGGGTCGTCGTTGCTGTGGTAGACGTAGACGGCGGTGTGGGTCGTCGCGAGCTTCTTGTGACCGTTGTTGCCGCCGCCGCTGGCGGGCGCGATCGCGGCGAACTGCTCGCAGTACTTGGGCCCGAAGTGCCAGGTGCCGAAGCCGCCCATGGAGTGGCCCATCAGGTACACGCGATTGAGGTCGACGTGGTAAAGCATCTGCACTTCGCGGATCACGGTGAGAAACCAGGCGTCGTTGTCGGGCGCCGACCAGGGGGCCGCCCGGGCGGTCGGGCACACCGCGAGGTATCCGCGCTCACCGCAGTGCGACTGGATGAAGTTCATGAACTCCTTGCCGCTGCCGACCACGCCCTTGCCGTCCGCCCCGTCCGGGCCGCCCCCGTGCAGCCCGACCACGAGCGGCCAGGGGCGCGTCGGGTCGTACCCGTCGGGCACGAAGATCGTGTACACGCCGGTGATCTTGTCGGAAAGGAGCGTCAGCTTGACGTCCTGTCGCAGCCCCTTGGGCTGGAGCGCCGACCGGACCATGCGGTCGTAGTACACCTGCGGCTCGGAAATGCCGAAATCCTTCTTGAGCGCCGCGTATTCCGCCGCGCGGGCATCCTTCGCGGTGAGGCCGAGGTAGGCCGTCAGGCGCTCGCGCAGGGCGGGATTCCCCGGCGGGGTCTTCAGGAATTCCTTCTTCTCCTTGTCCGACAGGAGCGCGAGGGCGTCGGCGTTCTCCGGCGCGACCGCGAGCACGGTCTCGGCCAGGTGCGCTTTTTCGGTCTCGAGCTTGTTCTCCACGCACCAGCGGGCCAGTTCGAGGCGACCCTTGAGGTCGTCGGCGGCGAGTTTCGCCAGGCGGGCACGGGTTTCCTGGAGCTTGTCTTCGACCTTCTCGACGCGGGCGATCTCCCGGCGCGCCAGGGTGACGACCTCGTACTCGATCCCGGGGAGGCGGGAGAAGTAAGGGTAAAACTTCACCTCCTGCTCGGTCTCGGAGACGATCGTGCCCTCCAGACGCTCCTTCTTGCGCGTGAGGATGACGTCGTGGGCGGCGGCTTCCCAGGCGGGCCCGCCCAGGCAGGCCGCGAGGAGCAAGGCGATGCGGGCTCGGTTCATGGCGCCTCCGTCGGATGAACGGGGAAGTCCGGGTCATCCTAGCGGCGCCCCGGATGGCTGTAAAGAATGGATTGACTTATAAGGTATGGGCTGCTGTAATCCCCCGCGTCTGGAAGATCCCGCGCACGGGTGAGGAGGTGTCGACGGTGAGTCGCAGAGCCACGAGCCGCACCTCCACCTTCGTGGCCGCCTTCCTGGCCCTCTGGACGGCGGGATTCACCCCCCTCGTGCAGGCCTCCAACGGCCTCATGCCGACTTCGGTCGGACCGGTTCAGAACGGGCGCGGGGGCATCGACATCGGCGTCGCCGACACCCCGTTGTCCATGAACACGAATCCCGCGGGCATCACCCGTTACGATTTTCTCGCCATGGGCGGCTCGCTCGGCATCTTCCTCCCCGAGATCGAATACGACGATCCGGATAACGAGGACACGATCGGCGTCCATGCGGTCTATCCGATTCCGAACTTCGCCATCGTCTTCCATGAGGACTTCTTCCAGGCGCCGACCATCGAGGCCGAAGGCGGGAAGTACTTCACCGACGATGAGATGCTCGGCTTCACGGACGAGTTTCTGCGGCCGAAGCAACTCGACTTTCGCCCGCACTTCTCGTTCGGCGTCGGTCTGTTCGTGCAAGGAGGCGCCGGTTCGCACATCCACCTGAAGAGCCGGCTCTATCCCGAGAAGGCGACCTACTACTCGAACTTCGCCTTCCTGGCGCTGACCCCCACGGTTGCGTACCACTTCAGCCCGAAGTTCTCGATGGGCTTCTCGCTCAATCTGAACTACTCGACCCAGAAGCTGAACACCCTGATCGGGCAGGATCCGTCGCTCCTCAAGCAGATCCTCGCGCTCCCCGGCGTTCCGGTGGACTTCGCCCAGACGTTTCGCGATTTCCACGACACGAACCCGGCCTCGAGCCTGACCGAACTGATCCTGAGCGCGCCGCCCTTCAACAACGTCTCCCCGGCGGACAACGCGCGCACGATGACGGGCCGCTTCGGATTGCGCGATGCCAAGGCGTACGGCCTGAGCGGTCGGCTGGGGCTGCTGTGGGAACCGGAGCCCTGGCTCACGGTGGGGGCGGCCTACGCGACGCGGACCTGGATGACCGACTACACCGGCGGCCGGGCGCGGGTCGATTTCGACAAGGAAATCAGCGCGCTGGGAACGACGCTCGACATCCTGACGCGGGGCATCGCCGCCGCGCTCGCGGATCCCCCCGTGCCGGGTCCCGCGGTCTTCAATCCGCTGATCGGCTATTACGACGCCTCGATCCGTGACTTCAACTTCCCGGCCCAGTCGGCCGTGGGGTTCTCGATCCATCCTCCGGAGGAGGACTGGTTGGTGGGCGTGGATGTGAAATACATCCAGTGGGCCGACGTCCTGCAGAATTTCACCGTCATGCTGGAGAACGGTTCGAACCCCCAGCTCAACGCGCTGGTCGGGTCGAACGATCCGCATCCGGTCGCCGGCGACGCCGCGCGCGCGCCGTCCCCCGACATCCGCACCAGCCTGCCTCTGAATTTCAAGAACCAGTGGGTGTTCGGGCTCGGCGGGGAGTACCGTGTCCGTCCGGACCTGACGCTGCGGGCCGGGTACAGCTTCGCCACCGAGTTCGCCGAAGACAACACCTACATGCCGATCACGCCGGCGATCGTGCAGCACCACCTGCACATGGGGTTCACCTATCAGGTCTTCGCCAATACCACGATGGACATGTCCTGGGAGCACGGATTCCGGCAGGACATCAATGTCGACCGGCACGAATCGTCCGACGATCTCGACTTCTCGCAACACAAGGTCAGCCACGACACGATCTGGACGGGATTCACCGTCCGCTACTAGTGGGGCTTCAACCTTGATTTCCCAGGTTGGTCCGGTCGCTATTCGCGCCGGGCTTCGTTGCTCGTCGTCGGCGATGCACTGGGGCATCGCCTCCTC
>CAZWCX010000146.1:0-16273 GCA_964632945.1 uncultured Planctomycetia bacterium
GGTTGTTCGCGAACAGCGAAGCTGTTCGCGAATAATCCGGGCTAGGGCTTCAATCGGAAATACCGGTCCCCCTGTTCATCCCGCACCTTGACGATGTCGTCGTCCGGGACGCCGAGTTCCGCCAGCGTCAGGTCGGCGATCGGCTCCTCCGCGGTCACGCGGTGGGTGGTGGACATCTGCATCATCTCACCGCACCCCTCGCAGCGGCCGTCCCGCTCGGTCATCCGGGCAAGCAGCCCGTGCTTCTTGTGCTCCTGCCGGCAGCCGGGGCAGGCGAACCGCGTCACCAGTTCGCGATCGAGCTTGAGCTCGGTACCCGGCCCGCGGCTGACCTTTCCGAGCAGCACGCGCGCGGTCGCCGTGCGCCCGTCGAGCGGCACCGACTCCCAGCGGTCGTACGTCTCGTGACTCAGGCAATCCTCCACGCGCGGATACGCGGTCGTGTAGAGGTTGTTCGACTCGCCGTTGAACACGAAGGCATGACCCGCCTCGACCGCCATGCCGTGGATCAGCTTGAGCGCTTCCTGGGTCTGCATCCCGGCGATGATGGAACTGACGGTCGGCGCGGTCGGGACTTTGCCCTCGAGGATCTCCTCGCGCTTGAGCAGCGGACACGAATACTTGAGGTTGATCAACCGGTAGTCGGCCTCGGTCATGCCGCACTCGTAGCAACCGCTGTCCGGCGGGACGAAGACCTTGCAGACCCCCGAGATCTCCTGGATCCCGCCGTCGACCCACGGCCGCGTGACCTTCCAGCACTGCCGGTTCACCCAGAGCCGGGCCTCCCGGTTGTCGAGACAGCCGATCACGACGTCGGAATCCGCGAATCGCCCGAGCCCGACGTCGAGCATGATGTCGGCGTCGAGCGCCTCGACCTTCACGTCCGGATTGAGCTCCATCGCCCGCTCCGCCGCGACCGCCGACTTGGCGCGGCCGGAATCCGAGGCGCGGAACAGCACGCTGCGGGTGAGGTTCGAGTCCTCGATCGTGTCGTAATCGACCACCGTGACGTGGCCCACGCCGAGGAGGGCGAGGTTCTTGAGCACCTCGTTCCCGAGCGCGCCCGCCCCGACGACCATGACGTTCGCGGCGCGCAACTTCGACTGGTCCCACCAGGAGATCAGGCGCAGGCGGGCGTATCGGTCATCGTCGCGGATCTGGAAGAGTTCCGACACCGGAGAGATCCTCCCGGATTCGTCCTTGGCTCCGGCGCGACCGCCGGACCGGGAAACCGTGGGTATCTTAGCGGCGGCTTCCGCCGGATGCAATGTTCGCAACCGCCGCGCCCGCCGTTCACCGGGCCGTGATGCCGGCGCACCCGAACGTGGAACACCCCCCCGCGTAGGCCCAGCAGTCCGCGTGATGAGGGGTGTCGCACCGCACGCAGCGAACGCCGCCGCCGAGGATAGGCTCGCCGCAGACCTGGCAGAGCGGCGTGCGCGGATGGGTCGACCCGCCGACTTCCGTCTCGAGGAGTTTCACTCCCGTCGCGCACTGCCGGCCAAGGATGCTCTCGAGCACGCGACACATCGACTCCAGCCGCGCCCGTTCCCCCGACCGGGGCAGGAGGCCGGGGTGGTAGAGCCGGATCCGCCCCTCCAGGACCTCGAGGAAGGGAAGCGTTCGCCCGTGACCGAGCGCGACTTCCAGAAAGAGTCGCTGCGTCTCCTCCGACAATCCGATCGCCGGATCCCCCCCCTTGGCCGCGCGGAGCTGGTAGCGCGCGACGAGCCCGGCCCACAAGCGGTTCTCTTCGAGCGGAACCGGCTGCGGCAGGGAGGGAACGGTCCCGGACCGGGGGCGGAGTTCGAAGTCGGGGATCCCGAGTCCGCGCGCGTCCACCGAGAGGATGGTCCAGCGCCCCGGGACGCGATCCTTCTCGTAGAAGAAAAACGGAAATCCGGCCCTGCTCCAGACGACATGTCCCCCCACCGTGGATCGCTCGAGGACCAGGTTCCCCTTCACGTGGTCGGCGACACGGTTCAGCCGGCCGACGTATCCGCCGATCCGTCCGCCGCTCACGAGCCGGACCGCCGCCGTCACGATCGCGATCAGGCCGAAGAGGAGCAGCGTCAAGCCGATCTGGTCCACGTCCCCGTCCTGCGTCCCCAGCGGGCGGAATCACCGCTACCGGTGGCGCTTCGACTGGCAGCCGAACACCGAGCAGACCCCCGTGTAGTCCCAGCAGTCCGGATGATGCGGTGTCGCGCAACTGGCGCAGACCACCCGCTCTTCACGAATCGGCTCCCCGCAGACCTGGCAGGTCTCCTGCCCCCGGGAGTCGGTGAACAACGCGTCGACGAACTGCACCGTCGTGCCGAGATCCAGGCCGCCGTATTCCCTGAGGATGCTCTCGATCAGGCCGACTCCCCGGTGGATCAGGCGGTTGCGCTGCTCGGACTTTTCCGCCACGATCGGCAGATAGAGGCGGATGCGGGTTTCGTGGACCTCGAGGACCGGTCCGCCGGGAAAGCAGAGGTCCCCGAGGTCGAGGAGAGAGTCGCACGTCTCCGCCGAGGGCGCGAGGGTGGGCGGGGACAAGGCCCCGATCCGCACTTGGAAGCGTCCGTCGAACTGGCTCTTCGGATCGAGCGGGGGCCGGACGAGCAAGGCCGGGAGATCGGGCGCCGCTCCTTCCCGCGGACGCACCTGGTAGGTGGGAAGCGACTTCGTGCGAATGCCCACGGATAGCACGGTCCACATCCGCCCCCCGGCGCGCCGCTCGTAGTAGTAGTAGGGCAGCCCGTTGCGCATCCAACAGAGGTGGCCGCCGACGGTCGAATTCTGCAGGACGACGGTCCCGTGCAAGAGCTGCGCAAGAGTGCGCAGGCGGGCTTCGTAGGTGGCCGGGGACGCGAGTCGCATGACCTTGGCTTGCCGGCTCAACTGGAAGACGATCAACACGAAGGCCAGGAGGCCGGAAAACATGACCAACTCGACGAAGCCCATGACGGTCGTTCATCCAAGGCGAACGGAGGGATGCCCGCGGCCGTCCCGAGCATAACACGGGTCGTCCGGGGGGGTCTTCAATCTTGTGTTCCGGGGTTCGGCCGTGACTAGATGGGGGCCGGGCAGGGCGCGGGGTGGAGGCGTGGCCCCGGTGAAGGCCCGACGACGAGCAACAAGATCCGGCGCGAAAAGCGACCGGACCAACCCAGGAGATCCAGGTGGAAGCCCCACTAACCGGCCACGGACTCCCGCGTGGCGCACCCGAACGTGGAGCATCCGCCCAGGTACTCCCAGCACTCCCGGTGGTGCGGCGTGCGGCACCGCTTGCAGAGCACCCGATCGGTTTCGACCGGGTCGCCGCATACCTGGCAAGCGCCGATCGCCGGCGACGCATCCGGCGCCTCGACGAAGCGAATCGCCTGGGCGCTCGCAGGCGCGTGTCCCAGGGCGACGAGGACGAGGCGGGCGAACTGGTTGCAGGCCTCCACGAACGGAACCAGGGTAGGTTGCTGCAGAAAGGAGCGCGAAGTCTCGACTTTCAACCGTCGGGCGGCCAGGGAGACGGTGACCGGCTCCGGCGCCACCCACGCGGCGATCGCCCGCGCCTGGGCGCGGGCTTCGGCGTCCGGAAAGCGCTGGACGAAGCCCGCGTCGTTGCTCTCCACCGTCCACTCCCGGTCGAACCCGGGATCGCCGGTCTCCACCACATTGATCCGGAAGAAGCGGATCAACCGCCCCAGGACGCCGCAGGGCCGCAAGGTGAGGATGCGCGCCTGGGTCGTGGGGAGCTCGTATTCGACCACGGTCCCGCCGGCCTGGCGGTCGCGGTTGAGCCGGATGAGGGCCTGCTCCCCCTCGAACGGGAACCGGATCTCGGGCACCAGGCGAAGCGGGACGTCGGAAACGGATCCGCCGAGCTGTTGGGCGGTGGAGGCGGCGAAGCGGTGCAAACGCCTCTGCTTTTCCCGACGCAGGAACCACACCATGGCCGCGGCGGCGCCCACCCAGACCAGCAGGAAGGCGCCGCAGGCGAGATACGGACCGGCCACATCAACCTTCCACGAAATCGCGGGTGTTGCACCCGAAGATCGAACAGGCCCCGAAGTACTCCCAGCACTCCCGGTGGTGGGGGGTGCGACAACGACGACAGCAGACCGGCCGCTCGGACAGGGCTTCCCCGCAGACGCGGCACGCGCCCGGCGCAAGTTCCGAATTGCCGGATTCGAGAATCTCGACCCCGGCTTCCCGGCCCACCGGTCGTCCGAGGGCGGCGAAGAACGCCCGGGCGACGGTCTCCGCCACGCGCAGGAACGAGAGCAGATCGGGCGTTTCCGCCGCGATGGCGGCGATTTCGATTCGCAGGACATTCGCCCCCACCGAGATGGAGATGCGGTCGCTCATGGGGTGGAGCAAGCGCGGCAGCGCACGGATGGCCTCGCGAACTTCGGACGTGCGAATGGCCGCCATCAACGGCTCGCTGTTCGTGCGCACCTGAAATCGTCCGTCGAAATCCGGATCCTTCGATTCGGCGGGGAGAATCTGGCCGCGGCCGAACATCGTCGGCGGGGCGCCCGCCGGGCGCAGGGCAAAGATGGGCGGGAGATAGTAGGGAAGCGAGTACTCCAGAATGGCGGGACCGTGACGGTCCGGGATGGTGAGGCGGGCGCGCGACGGGCCGAAGGCGAACGACAGGGCCGTGGTCCGTCCGGAGTCGTCGGTCTCGAGCATGCCGTCGAGGGCGCGCAGCGCCTGGCGCAGCAGCGGCACCACCTGCGGGTCGCTGACCCTCCCCCCTTCGGGCCCAAGCAACCGCAGCAGTCCGACCCCGCCGCCGACGATCAGGAGCAGGCCGACGAAGAACCACAGAAAGCAATCCACGGCGCACTCCGCCTGCCGGGGCCGGGGGGGCGCGCGCAAGACCGTCCGGTCCGCGCTCCCCGCCGGGGTTCCGGGAAATCGCTTGACGCTCCCCCGCACGCTGGGATATGAAGGGGGATTATAGGCCCGCCCGGCGGCGTAGCCAAGTGGTAAGGCGAGGGTCTGCAAAACCCTTATTCTCGGGTTCGAATCCCGACGCCGCCTTTCTTCCAATCCCTCCGCGTGCCGCTATTTCCACGCGGCCGGCATCTTCTCCACCAGCGCGGGGAAGATCCAGGTCACGCCCGCCAGGAGGCAGGAAAAGAAGGCGAACGTCATTCCCGAGTCCGCGTACGGCCGGCCGAGCGCGTACGCCTCGCGCTCGCGCGTCGCCCACTGCCCGACCAGGCCGAGGAGAAACGCCAGGGGCACGGTCACGTAGAGGGCGAGGGCGAGCTTGTGCAGTTCCAGTCGCCGGAGGTCGAGCCCGTCGTACTCCGCGAGGGCGCCGGTCTGGACGTACCAGAGGGGGATGAGGGCGAGAAGCTGGAGTCCACAGCCGCCGGCGCCGACGAGGAAGGCGAGGTAGCAGGAGGCGCTGCGCGCGATGCCGGCGGCGGCGGGCGCCGATTCGCGTTCCGTATCCCGGGTGTCGGCGGGAGGAGCGGGACGCGTCGGCGGGCGGGCCCGGGGGGGCGCAGCGGCGGGCGCAGGTCCGGGTGGCGCGCCCTCCGCGGCCGGCGCCGGGCGCGCCTGGGCGAACACGTCGTCGACCACGGTGGAATTGAGCGCATCGAGTTCCGCGCCCGGGGGCGGGGGCGCCAGGACGGCGGCCGGAGGCAAGGATGGTGAAGAGACCGTCGGCGCCGGGGGAATCGGAATGTAGGGATCGCTGTCGAGGTCGACGGGCGCGTGGCAGAACGGGCAGTCGAACGCGCTCGCCGGAACGGCCCGGCCGCACTTGCGGCACTTCACCATGGGGGCGGCCGCGGGGCGCCGAGGCACCTTCTCGGTGACGTCGTCGTTCGCGGCCGCCGCGGGCGGCGCCGCCGGCCGCGGCGGGGCCGCGGGGCGGGCGGGGGCGGGCACGCCGGCCCCGGGGGTCAACGCGCTTGCCGCCGGGACCATCAATTCGCGGCCGCACTTCGGACACTTCCCCTTGCGTCCCCGCGCGGAGTCCGGCGCCTCGATCTTCTTCCCGCAGGCGCAGTGAAACTTGATCGCCATGCGCGCCGACCCTACATCTTCCGGTCCACCACCGTCGGGTCTCCGTCCGGGACCCAACGGCCCGCGTCGGACTTCCACACCATCTTCTGTTCGACCGTGGCCACGCCACGCCCCTGGGCGCGGGTCGGATCATCCTCGAGCTTCGACGGGTCGATCTCGAAGAGGGTCACGGTGTAGGTCATGCGGGCGCGCAATCGTCCGTCCACCGTCCCGAGCAGCTTCGATTCTTCGAGATGGGTGCGCGCCTCATAGAGCCGTTCGGGCCGGAAGACGGCCGGGAACATGGGTTCCAGGTCGGCGTGTTCCTCCTTGTCGACGCGCTTCCATTCGGTTCCGAGGTCGCGCACCAAGGCCTGCGCATGCGTCCCCAGCAGCCCCTCCGCTCCCCCGGCGCTCAGCTTCTTGTAGATGACCCAGGTGCCGTAGGAGAGGATCACCAGCAGGGCCACGCCGACGATGGTCGTCACGATGGACGACTGCTCGATCGGGCGAAGACATTTGGGGCACTCCTTCACCCCCACCTGCCAGATCAGCCAGCCGCAGTAGGTGCACTTGATCGGCTTGGACATCTTCTTCGTGTCGCCGCGGTTCTCCGCCCCCTTGAGGTAGCGCCGGGCGTCCGGACTCAGGGGCTCTTCGGGGAAGGGGACGGCGATGGAGCGGATGCACTTCGGGCAGGTGACGACCCGCTGCGGATGGTCGTCGGGGACTTCGAGCGGTTGACCGCACTTGCAAGGCCAGCGGATCGACATGATGCCTCCGCCCGCACGGGGCTACCGGCCCATCTCCAGGCGCTTGGCCATCCGCTCGTCGAATCCCGCCGCCCGGACCTTCTCCTGCGCCGCCTTGATGTCGTATTCGACGCGACGGATCGTCACGGTGCGCTCTCCGGCATCGTAGATGCCGAAGGAGGCCAGCGGGCAGCCGTCACGAGGCTGGCCGACGGAGCCGGGGTTGATCAGGTAAAGCTTGTCGGGGTCGAGCTTGACCGTCTTGTTTTCGTGGATGCTCGACATCAAGGTCCCGCGCGCGACGATCACCGGTACGTGGGTGTGACCGAAGAAGGTCACCTCGATGCCGACGAAGTTGTCCGAGACGAACTGGATGTTCTCTTTGTACTGGTTGACGCTCAGGATGTACTCGTCCTCGTGCCGGGGCGATCCGTGCACGAGGAGGATCGTTTCGTCGATCACGCGCTGCCGCGGCAGCGCTTCGAGCCACGTGTTCTGTTCCGCGGTCACCTTGCCGCGCGTCCACTGGATGATGAACGCGGTATCCTTCTTGATGGAGGGATCGAGGGGGGTGACGCCGGTCACGTAGCGGTCGTGATTGCCGTTGATCGACACCCAATTCGGATTCCGGGCGACATCCACCACCTCCCCGGGGGCGGCGTTGTAGCCGATCAGGTCGCCGAGGCAGAGAATCCGCTCGATCCCCTCCCGGGCGAGCTCGCCGAGGACGACGTTGAGTGCATCGATGTTTGCGTGGATGTCGGCGATGAGGCCGAACCGTGCGCCTTCGGGCATGCCGTTCAACCTACGTCAGAATCGGGTTGCTGTGGGAGGCCGCCGCGGGGGCCCGCCGCGACCGGACCGCAAGCGCCTCACGGAAGCGCCGGGCGATCCCTTCGGGATGCAGATCGACCAGACCGAGCAGGATGTCCCGATGGCCGTGCTCGACGAAGTGGTCGCCGACGCCGAGGACGGCGATCCGCTCCACGCGCCCTCCGGCATCCGCCACCGCCTCCTGCACGGCCGAGCCGAAACCGCCCATCCGCTGATGGTCCTCCACCGTGAGGAGCAGGGGCGTTTCGTCGGCGAGCCGCACGAAGAGTTCGGTGTCCACCGGCTTGGCGAATCGGGCGTTGACCACGCCGACGGACAGTCCTTCCCCCGCGAGGAGGCCGGCGGCGGCGAGACAATGGTACACCGTCGCGCCGTAGCCGACCAGGAAACCGTCCTTGCCCTCGGAGAGGATCTCCGCCTTGCCGTACTCGATCGGCGCGGGGGCCTTCACCTCGTCATGGTCCGGAATGTTGGTGCGCGGGTAACGCATCTGCATCGGGTGATTGCGGGTGAGGGCGAAGTCGAGCATCATCGTCAATTCGCGCCCGTCGCGGGGCGCCATCAGCCCCACGTTCGGGAGCGTCCGGAAGTAGGCGATGTCGAACATGCCGTGATGGGTCGGGCCGTCGTCGCCGACCAACCCGGCGCGATCGCAGCAGAAGAAGACCGGGACGTTCTGCAGACAGACCTCGTGGAAGATCATGTCGTAGGCGCGCTGCAGGAACGAGGAGTAGATGGCCGCGACCGGCCGCAGGCCGTTCGTGGCCAGGCCGCCCGCCATCGCCACCGCATGCTGCTCGCAGATCCCGACGTCGAAGTAGCGATCGGGGAATTCCTTCCCGAACACGGTCAGGCCGGTGCCGTCCGGCATCGCGGCGGTGAGACCGACGATCCGCGTGTCCTTGCGCGCGGCGGCGAGCAGCGCGTCGGAAAACGCCTTCGTATACGCGACCGCCTTCTTGGCGGGTTTCGCCTCCGCCTTGGGCGGCTCGACCTTCGATTCCTTGCCCTTGGGGGCCGGGCTCACGCCGTGGCAGTTGCACGGATCGTCCTTCGCGGGCCCGTATCCGCGGCCCTTCTCCGTGATCACGTGGAGCAGGACCGGGCGCTTCAGGTACTTGACGTCCTTGAGGGCGTCGATGAGCGCCTTCATGGAGTGCCCGTCGACGGGCCCGTAGTAGTGGTATCCCAGCTCCTCGAAGAGGTGGCCGGGCATGACCTTCTTGATCGACATGCGGACCTGGTGGAGGAACTCCTCGACCGGACGGCCGACCACCGGGATCCGTTCGAGCATCCCCTTCACCTCGGTCACCGCCTCGTGGTAGAGCGGGGCGACGCGGATCTTGTTCAGGTAGTTGGAGAGCGCGCCGACCGTCGTGGCGATCGACATGGCGTTGTCGTTGAGCACGACGAGCAGGTTCTTCTTGAGCGCGCCGCAGTGATTGAGCGCCTCGAGCGCAACCCCGCAGGTCAGGCCCCCGTCCCCCACCACCGCGACCGTGTGGCGCGATTGCTGCAGGATGTCGTCCGCGGAGACCAGGCCCATGGCCGTGGACAGGCCCGTGCCGGCGTGCGCGAAGGTGAAGGTGTCGAACCGGCTCTCGTCCTTGTTGCAGTATCCGCTGATCCCCTGGTACTGCCGCAGCGTGTGGAATTGGTCGCGGCGCCCGGTGATCAACTTGTGCACGTACGCCTGGTGGCTGACGTCCCAGACCAGCTTGTCGTGCGGGAAATCGAATACGTAGTGCAAGGCGAGCGTGAGCTCGACCACGCCGAGGTTGCCGCCCATGTGGCCGCCGTTCACGGTCACCACGCGGATGATCTCGTCGCGGATTTCCTGCGCCAACTCCGGAAACCGCTCGAGCGGGATCTTGCGGAGGTCATCGGGACAGTTGACGGTCGCCAGCAACCCTGCCATGGCACACCTCTTCGGGTCATCATGTCCGTTTCAGCCGCCGCGCCCGTACAGGGGTTTCGCGGCGCCCCCCTCCTCCGCACCTTCGCCCGGTGGGCGACTCCACGCGCGGAGAAGCGGGAAGAATTCAATGCAACCGATTCACGACGAAGTCGGCGAGCGCCCGCAGCAGGCTTGCGTCCGCACCGAACGCATCCAGCGACCACTGGGCCTTGTCCGCATAGGCGCGCGCGCACGCCCGCGAGCGCTCCAACCCGAGCACGGCGGGATACGTGAGCTTGTTCGACTTCTGGTCCTTCCCGGCGGTCTTCCCCAAGGTGGCGCTGTCCCCGACCACGTCGAGAACATCGTCCGTAACCTGGAAGGCCAGCCCCAGATTCAGCCCATAGCGCGAAAGCGCCTTCATCGCGGCGCCGTCCGCATGTCCGGCCACCGCCCCGGCAAGCACCGAGGCGCGAATCAGCGCCGCCGTCTTCCGGGAATGCAGGTGCTCCAGCAGCGCCTCATCCATCTGGGAGGCGTCGGAAGAGATGTCCACCACCTGCCCGCCGACCATCCCGTCGTGCCCGGCCCCTTCCCCGATCACGCGCACCAGGTCCGCCACGCGCGACTTGTCCCGGGTGCGACGGGCCACGGTTTCGAAGGCGAGAGTCAAAAGGCCGTCTCCGGCCAGGATCGCCATCGCTTCTCCGAACACCTTGTGGTTCGACGGCCGGCCGCGCCGGAAATCGTCGTCGTCCATGGCGGGCAGATCGTCGTGAATGAGCGAATAGGTGTGGATCATCTCGAGTGCGCAGGCCGAAGGCAGGACGTCCGCCGGGCTTGCGCCGAGCATGTCGCCCGTCAGCAGGGCCAGGCAGGGACGAAGTCGCTTCCCCCCGCCGATGACGCTGTACCGCATCGCCTCGTGCAGCCGTCGATGCGGCCCCGCCGCGGGCGGCAGCCACGCGTCCAGCGCGCGGTCCACCCGCCGGCGCAGGGCTTCCAACCGCTTCCCCAGGGCCGGATGCGCGTCCGTCGGCCGACGGCGGGCCCGATGGACCGTCATCGTGGGCATCTCAGTACCGCACCCCCCTGGATCCTGCGCAGCGAAGCGCCGCGCCTGCGTCGAAGGCCCGGGATTCCGGCGACCGCTCCGGCCGCCGCCTGCCCGGGTCCGGATTGCATTCGGCATCCCTAGAACGGGACGTCGTCTTCCCCCGCCGATCCGCGGCGAGGGGAATCCGCGTCCTTCCGGGCCGCGCCCCGGGCCGGCTTGGGCGACGTTTCCGCCTCTTCCGGCTTGAAGGGCTTGACTTCCAGTTTCCCGCCTTCGGTCTTCACCAACTCCTGGATCTTACGTTCCGCATTGTCCAGGATCTGGTAACACCGATGCAACGCCTTGACCCCCTGCTCGTACCGCTGGATCGACTCCTCGAGCGGGAGGTTGCCGCTTTCCAGTTCTTGGACCGCCTTCTCCACCTGGGCCAGATGGTCCTCGAACCGGTCTTTCGGATTCGACATTCCGCCTCACTCCCCCGGGGTGGTGTCGATCCCTTCCACCCAAACCCGGGCGGCGCCATCCTGGAAAACGATGCGAAGATGGTCGCCCGGCTTCACTTCCGAGACAGAGCCGACGACCCTACCATCCGGCGAACGCTTCGTCAAGGTATAGCCTCGCGCCAGCACCCGATGCGGATTGAGCCCCTCCAGCAGGGCCCGCAACCCGTCCAGCCGCTCCCGGAGCGGGCGCAGGCGGGACTGCGGGGCGGCGCCCAGCCGGTCTCCCCAACGTTCGAGGGCGCTCCGACCCTCCGCCAGCCCTTGCGCGGAGGCGCGGGCCAAGCGCATCCCCCACTCGGGTAACGGGTCCCGTCGTTCCCGCACGAACTCCAGCGGGCGCTGGAGGACCGGCCGGCCGGCGAGGGCGTCCATCCGCGCACGCGCCGCGGACAATTGCGTCAGCAGGCCCCGAGCCAGGCGCAACCCAAGATCGGGCAAGGGCTCCCGTCGATCCTCGACGATCGCCTGCGGGCGCTGGAGGACCGGACGATCGGCCAGCGATCGCATCCAGGTTCGAACGTGACCGATCCGCTGAATCAACGCCCGCGGGAGGCGAAGCGCCCACTCGTCCAGACGCTGCTGCCGCTCCCGGATCGGTTGCTCGGGGATGCGCAGACAAGGTCGCCGGGCAAGGCCATCCAAGTGGGTGCGCAGGACGGCGTATCGGCGTTGCAGGGCGAGGGTCAAGCGCCGCCCCTGACGTTCCAGGGTGGCGATCAGGTCGGCGCGGACGGGCATGACGAGTTCCGCCGCGACCGACGGCGTGGAGGCCCGGCGATCGGCGACATAATCCGAGATCGTGGTGTCGGTCTCGTGCCCCACCGCGGACACCACGGGGATGGCGGACGCAACGATCGCGCGCGCCACCCCCTCCTCATTGAACGCCCACAGGTCCTCCAGGCTCCCGCCACCCCGTCCGGTGATGATCAGGTCGATCGGGGCGCCGGTGAGTTTCTCGATCTCCGCCCGGCGGGTGTTGAGCAGGGCGATCGCCGCGGCGACTTCGAGCGCGGCCCCCTCCCCCTGGACCTTCACCGGGACGAGCACGGCGTTCACGGCGCCGAAGCGCCGGTCGAAGATGTTGAGCATGTCGCGGATCACCGCGCCCGTGGGCGAGGTGACGACGGCGACGCAGCGCGGCAGAAGAGGGAGCGGACGCTTGCGCGCGGCTTCAAACAAGCCTTCCGACTCGAGCTGCGCGCGCAGCCGGTCGAACTGTTCCTGCAGCGACCCTTTTCCCTCGCGCTTCAATTCCTGGACGATGATCTGGTAGGAGCCGTTGGGCGGGTAGACGCCGACGCGACCCTGAACGCGCACCTGAATTCCGTTCTCCACGGTTTCCCGGATCCGCGCCGCCATGCCTGCGAACAGGACGGCATTGATCTGGGAGTGCGCATCCTTGAGGGTGAAGTAGCGGTGCCCGGACGGGGGTCGGCGCAAGTTGGAGATCTCGCCCGAGACCCAGACCATCCCGATCTGTTCGAGGCGCTTCTTGATGTCCGAGGTGATCTCGGAGACGGTGAAGACGCGATCCCGCTCGTGGGGTCCCGCTTCCGCAGAGGTGAGTTCGACCATGGTCAGGGAACTCCGTGGAGTGCCTCCGGCCATCCCCGGTGCCGAGCGAGAACCGCGGGAAGAGCCGCGGCCCCGGGGCGCGGGTCGCGGTTGCGCGGTGGGCAGGCCGCGGGCACGAGGACGCATCCGGCGCCAGTCCCCGCCTTCTCCCTTCCGGGGCAGACGACCCGCCGCACTGTACGGCGCGGATGCGCCGGGGTCAAGTCGCGCATCCATGGGCAGCCGAACGCGGGCCGCATCGCCGACAAGAGCGCCCTTCCCCGCCCCCGCCGACGCGGGGGATCCCCGGGAGGCTCCCGACGATCCGTCCCGTTCCGAGGCAATGCCCCGCGCTGGCGCAATCCCGCCCCGAGCCGCCGGACTCCCTCGCCGGTCCGACCGGCATCCATCACACAACCCTTTAACTTCGCAGTGGTTGCGGAACCGGAACCTCGCCCGACCGGGAGGGCGCGGGCACGGATTGTGCGAGAGGGGCTCCTGCCCGTCCTTTCGACGGAGAAGGGAGGATCCGGATGCCCCCGACGCCCCCGTCCCCTCACGCCGTGGATCCCCGCGAACACCCCGCCACCGAGTTGACTGGCCCACCACGCCGTCCCTCGAGCCCGGGGGCGGAGGACTTTCCCCGGACGGTGGCGATGGACGAACGCCTGGACGCGGGAGACGGGCGATCCGAAGCCGCATTCCCGACGGCGGGCGCGTTCGGACGCTACCACCTGCAGCGGGAACTCGGGCGCGGCGGAATGGGCGTGGTCTGGCAGGCCCTGGATACGGAACTCGAGCGTCCGGTCGCGGTGAAGATGTTGCGCTCGGGGCCCGGGGAGGCGGACCGGAGCGAGGTGAGTCGATTCGTCCGGGAGGCGCGGTTGGCCGCGAAACTGCATCATCCGAACATCCTCGCCGTCCACGACGTCGGGGTGATCGACGGGCGGCACTACCTGACCGCGGACCTGATCCGAGGCCGTTCCCTGGCCGGCCGAACCTGCGTGAGCGAGACGGACGCGGTGCCGGTGCGCAAGGCGGTGCAGTGGATCCGCACGGTTGCAGACGCGCTGCAGCACGCGCACGACCAGGACGTGGTGCACCGGGACGTGAAGCCCGGGA
This sequence comes from uncultured Planctomycetia bacterium, assembly GCA_964632945.1. Classification (GTDB taxonomy): domain Bacteria; phylum Planctomycetota; class MHYJ01; order WSZJ01; family CAZWCX01; genus CAZWCX01. Next base: position 13,732 of record CAZWCX010000146.1, read on the forward strand.
ACATCCTGATCGACGAGCGGGAGCGGCCGATCGTTTCCGACTTCGGGTTGGCGAAGGAGATCACCGCCGCGGGGCCGGAGCGGGCGTCCGGACGGCTCACGCTGTTCGGCGCCATCGTCGGCACTCCGGAGTACATGAGCCCGGAACAAGCCCTGGGCGAGGGGGCGAACGCGGCCGCGGACCAGTTCTCGCTCGGCGTGGTCCTCTATGAGATGCTGACCGGGCACCTGCCGTTCGCGGGAGACACGGCCTGGGAGACGATGCAGGCCGTTGCCCGCAACGAACCGGTCCCAATCACCGTCCGGAACCCGCGCGTGCACCGGGAACTCGAGACCATCTGCGGGAAGGCGATGGAGAAGGACCCCGCCGCGCGGTACGGCTCGATGTCCGAGATGGCCGCGGACCTGGGGCGGTACCTGGAAGGGGAGCCGATCCTGGCTCGTCCGCTGACGACCGGAATGCGCCTGTTGCGACTGGCGCACAAGCATCGCTCCGTGGTTGGCCCGGTCGCGCTGGCGATGATTCTGGCGTTCGCCGGATTCACCTGGTTGGCGCGCGATGCGCAACGCGAACGGGCGGCCGCGGAGGAGCGCGAGCGAGCCCTCGTGGAGCGGGAACGCCAGGTCCGGGAGAAGAGCTATCGCGTCGCCCGGGTCATGTCCCGCTGGGCGGTGCTCGGCCCCGAACTGCGAGAGATCGAGCGCTGGCGATACCACACCGGGATGCTCCCCCTTGGCCGCGCCCTCCACTGCGCGCAGGCCCTGACACGGGTCGAACGGGAGTTGCGGAGCCCCGGAGAGGACTCCGCGACCCGGGCCACGGTGCTGGCGCTGACCGGCTATGCGCGGTGGATGGCCGGTCTCGTCGAGGACGGCCTGGAGCGGATGCAGGAGGCGGGAAGGGTGGATCCCGACGTCCCCTTCGGAGCGCTGATGGAGGCGCTCACGCTCCTGTCCGAACACGTGGACGAGCAGTTCTGGCCGCACAGCATCTACTCGCTGTCCGGGGTGAGCTTCCGCATGGCGAGGACCGAAACGGCCCGCGCGGCGTGGCGCCGGGACCGGATGGAGGTGCTGCTTCGACAGGCAGGGGCGGCGCCCGTCTGGGGGATCGAAGGGGCTTCGGCGTACCAGTGGATCCTGGCGGGGATTCACGCCCTCGAAGCCGGCGCGCTGCGTGAAGCGGAGCACAAATTCACGGCGGCGCTACGGCTGCGGGAGGTAACGGTCTTCGAGGGAGGGTTGCTCATGGCGCGCGCCCGGGTCCGCTATCACCTGAAGGAGTTCGCCGGATCCACGGCGGACCTGCTCCGCGTCGCCCGATTGCGTCCCGACCAGGCGGGGGTCCGGTTCGGCCTGGGACTGTGCCAGGTCTCGGACGCATTGGAGAACGCCCGGACGACGGAGGTTCGACTCGAGATGCTCGGTCGCGCCCTCGCTCGATTCCAGGAAGCGCGCGTGCGAAATACGTCCAATCCCGACTACTCGCACGTTCGATCGATTGCGGGATGGTTTGCCGCGCACTTCGCGAAGGCGGACGGAGGCGACGCCCGCAGCTGGCTGCGGGAAGCCGCGGCCGACTCGGACGAGGCGATCCGGCTCCAGCCTTCGAGCGCGCCGTACCGCCGGGCGGCGGGCCGGGTGTGGACCGATCTCGGCCTGGATGCGGAGAAACGGAAAGAGGACGGTCGCGGCTTCCTGGATCGCGCGATCGTCGAGTTGAACGAAGGGAACCGGCTGCGGGGCGGGGATCCCTCGCTGCTGGCATCGTTGTACGACGCGCAGGTGGACCGCGGCCGGGCGGAAGTCCGTCACGGCGGAGATCCGCTGCGCTGGTTCCGGGCCGCGCGCGCGGTGCTGGAGACGGCGGCCGATCCAACCGGGGCGGATGCCGCCGAGGCGGAGTCGTGGCCCGCGGACTCCGCGCGACGGCAGGTGGATCTTGCCGGGACGGTCGCGGCGGCGGCGACCGCGGCCCGACTTTCCGCCGCGGAACGGGCGGCTCTCACCGATCTGGCCTGGGACCTGCTGCACGCGACCCGTTGGCGCAGGGGCCTCGACCGCGAGCAGTTGGCGTCGGACTCCCGCTTCCGGTGGTTGCGGGCGGACCCGCGCTGGTCTGCCATGATGGAAGCGAAATGATGCCGGTCGGGCCGGCCGACGGTTACCTCTGGACGGCTCGGAATCGGCAGAGGCCTCTGCGGGCTCACCCGCGATGGGACGGAGACGGACGGGGGGAGTTCCGCATGGGGGTTGAATTCGTGCGGCCGAGCCGACTCGGGTAGGTCGGACGTGGCCTCCTCCTTTCCGGCGGGGATACCGCCGACGGAGAGGGGCCGATTCCTCTACAGGTTTCCGGGGCGATTTGCGCGGGGATTCCGGGGAGTGGAACCGCGGGGTCGGGACCGCCCAGTTGACCGGCACGCCGCTGCGCGGCGGATCCCCACCAAGCTCCGCGTCCAGGGCGGCGCCTACGGCGGTTACGCGGTCTATCGCCCGGAGGAAGCCCTCGTCGGTTTCATCAGCTATCGGGATCCGCATCT
>CAZWCX010000147.1:0-16015 GCA_964632945.1 uncultured Planctomycetia bacterium
CGCCCAGCGCGCGACGTCGTTGGGCGAGGGGCGGTCCCAGAGCGACGGGAGTTGGCGCGCGCGCGCCGCCTCCTCCTTGTCCCGTTCCAGGTCGGCGAGCGCGATGGCCCGGTCGTACAGCGGGACGGCCTCTTCGACGCGGCCGCGCAGCCACCGGCCGTTGGCGAGCAATAGATGGTCGACCGCCGTCACGGGCGTGAAGGGAACGGGCTGCACGTCTTCGGTGGGGGCGAACAGGTCGAGGCGGTGGACGATCCAGGAGGCCCAGAAGCCCGGTTCCGCGCTGCCGTGGATCTGGAGGCCGGCGAGAAGGAAGTCGCCCCGCTGGGGCATCGCCGGACGGACTTCCTCCCGGACGGACTCGTCCCCTTCCAGGCCGAGGATCTCCGCGATCAGGGACTCGCGGTGAATGGCGTGCGTCAACGTCAGGTCGAGGGCCCGCGGCCACGGCTTGCCCCGGTCGTCGAGCCGGTTTTCCGACCGCGGCTGGTTGGGGAACTCGGACAACAGGTCGAGGGTGTAGCGCGGCAGCTGGTTGTCGCCGCCCGCGCTCCATTCGAGGCCGTAGAGGGTGCCCGCGGGGCGTCCCGCCACCGGATCGAAGGCCAGGACGCCGACGCGAACGCCGGCCGCCCACTCATGGCGGCGGACTTCCATCGAAGCGGCCAGGCGCCAGGACACGTGGCGATTCGGCAGGACGGCGAAGATCCAGTCCTGGTTGGCGGAAGACGCATGCAGGCTCCATGCGCCGTCGTCGCGCGGAACCAGGGGGAGCGGCGAGGTGGCCAGCCAATCGAGCGGGGCGGGGTCCCGGCCGAGCAGAACGAGTCGATGGGGCATGCGGGCGAGGCCGTCGAGTTGTTCGGCCTGGCGCGCGACCTGGGCGCGTTCCTCGGCGGACAGGTCGACGGCGGCGCCGAGGCGTTTGCACAGACGGGCGGCGGGCGCCCAGCGTCCGGCCGCGTCGAGCAGGCGGACGCCCTCGCGGAGGACGGAGGTTTCCAGCAGGAGCACCCGGGCGGCCGCGTCCTCGGCGACTTCGACGGCTTCGGTCGCGCGGCCGAGCGCGACGAGGCAGCGCAGCCGGCCGTGCGTGGCGCGCTCGAGTTCGACCAACCCTTCGGCCGCGAGGGCGGCCTCCGTCCATCCCGAGAGGGCCTCGTCGGCGAGGCCGACGCGCTCCGCGTCGGCGGCAAAGTCGAGCAGCGGATTCCCCGCCGACCCGGCGGTCCCTGCGGTCGCCTGCGGATCCCGGGTCGCCTGCGGCGGCCCCTCCCCGGGGGCGGCGGTATCCCAGGCGTCGAGCCAGGAGAGGGTCCGGTCCGCGGGGACGACCAGTTCGTCGATACCGTCCTGGTCCAGGTCGACGGGGCGGAGAGGGGATTGCATCTGAATCAGGGTCCCCGGTTGGGGCACGAGGGTGCAGAACTCGCGCCGGTCGTCGGCGGTGCGAAACACGTGGATGCCGCCGGCGTGGGCGGCGTCGCCCGGGGAAGATGCCGGGACCGGGGGCGAGAGCGTGACCCAGAGCTGGTCCCCGGCGCGGCCGAGCACCCGGGTCACCCCGGCGGACCCCTCCGGCGCCTGTGTCCAGGTGTGCGCGGCCAGGGGCCGGCGATCGAAGGTGAAGTCGGGCTGAGGTTCCATCACGTAGGCCCCGGGGGGCGCGAACGTTTCCTCGAAGCGCTGGTCGCCCAGCACCGCGCGCAGGGGCATGGCCATGCGACGGTTCCACCAGGTGGAGACGACGAAGCGGGGCGGCTTGTCCGGGCGATCGATGCGGACGACCGAGTCGATCGGCCCGATCTTGGTGGTGCCCCGATGTCGCAGGGCGCGGGTGCCGAGGTCCCACGCGAAGACGAGGGCTCCGTAGGCCGCCCATTCGGCCGCGAAAACGGCGATCTCCTGCGTTCCGTCGCCGTCGAAGTCGACCGCCTCGATCGCGCGCACCTCGCCGCCGATGGGGAGCACGGCCCGCAGCGTGGGCGGTCGGTCGGCTCCCTCGACGTCGTACACGCGCAAGGCCCGCTCGTAAGACAGGGTGCCGACGAGGAGTTCGTTGCGGCCGTCCTGGTCGAGGTCGGCCGCGCCGACCGCTCCCACCCGGGAATGGAGGGGAGCCGAGCCGACCTCCCGAAGCGCGGCGCCGTCCCAGCGCGCGAAGCGGAGCTCCCCCTGGTTGGCGCCGGTATTGCCGCCATGAACGACGATGAGCGGTCGCGCGGCATCGGGGACCGGAACCACGGCGAGCCCGAGCAGTTCGTATGGGCCGGTGGTGGGCAGGGCGAGACGGGCGCGTTCGACGAACGCGCCGTCCCGGAGGGTGCCGAAGAAGCAGGAATTGTCGGCGGTGGCGACGACGTCGCGGCGCCGGTCGCCGTCCAGGTCCGCATGCAGGATCGACCAGACGCGCAGGGGGATGGTTCGATCGCGGGCGAGGCTTGCGCAGAACTTGCGGTGCTCTTCGCAGTCGGCGCGCAATTCGTGCGGAAGCGCGTACCCTTCGCCCGCGCGCAGGAAGTGGGAGAGGGCGGCGCGGAAGTCGAACGAACCCTCGGCGGCCCGCCCGAGCCAGTAGTAGGCTTCCGCGGTCGTCTCCGCGCTCAATCCCGTGCCGGCGGCGGGGCGGCGCAGGAGCCGGGTGAGCAGGGCGCGCGCCTCGTCGTACCGGGTGCGCTCGACGAGTTCGCGCACGGTCCGGAGCAGCCAGCGGGCGCTGTCGGGGGAGACGATTGCGGCCCGATATGCGCGGTACCGCTCCACCAGGGCCTTGCCGGATTCGCCCGACCCGGCGAGGGCGCGGGAGAGTACGTCGTGCGCCTCCGGCACCCGGAGCGACTCCCCGCGTCGGGCATGGGCGGCGTACCGATCGACGATCCCCTGCGCCTCGGCGAGGGCGGCCGTCAGGTCGCCCGCCGCCAGCCGATCTTCCGCGCGATCCAGGCGCTGCTGGGCGTCGAGCGCTCGCGCCGACCGTGCCGCCGCCTCGCGCGCCTCGGCGCGGTGGGCCAGGATCTTCGGCCAGGCCGTGAGATAGAGCACGACGCCGACCGCGGCCAGGAGCGCCGCGGCGAGCGGCAGGACGAGCTCGCGGTGGACCACGGCCTTGCGCCAGAGCCGGTACCCGAACGACGCGGGCCGGGCGCGGATCACCTCTCCGGTCAGGTAGCGGTCGAGGTCATCGGCGAATTCCCCCGCGGAAGGGTAGCGCCGCGCCGCATCGCGCATCATCGCCTTGTGGACGATGGTCTCGAGGTCGGGATGGAGATCGGGCGCGCGGGAACGGAGGGTCGGCGGGTCGCGCTGGATCACTTGCGCGAGCAGCCGCACCGGATCGGCGTCGATGAACGGCGCCTGGCCGCACAGGCACTGGTAGAGGACGACGCCGAGCGAGTAGAGGTCGCTGCGGGGACCGAGCCTGTCGGGCTGTCCGGCCTGCTCCGGGGACATGTAGGCCGGCGTGCCGACCACCGAACCGGCGCGGGTCATCAGGGTCTGGCTGGTGACGTCCTTGGCGATGCCGAAGTCGGCGACCAGGACGCGGAACGACGACGTGCGCTTGTCGCCGATCTGCACCCAGGTGTCTTCGGCGCCCGGGATCTCGCCCTGGAAACGTTCCCGCGAGGTGATCATGATGTTGGCCGGTTTGATGTCGCGGTGGACGAGGTTCTGCTCGTGGGCGGCTTGCAGGGCGCGGGCCGCGTCGCGGGCGATCTTGAGGGCGATGCGGGGGGCGAGGCGGGCCTGGCGTTTGAGGATCATCTGGAGGCTGTCCCCCTCGATCAGCTCCATGGTGTAGAAGAGGCGGCCCCCGACCTCGCCCACGTCATAGACCTGGACGATGTTGGGGTGGCGCACGCGGGCGGCGAGCGCGGCTTCGCGCTGGAACCGGCGCAGGGTCTCGGGATTCGCCCCCTCGGCCTGGATCATGACCTTGAGGGCGACCAGCCGTCGCAGCACGGGGTCGAAGGCGCGGTAGACCACGCCCATGGCGCCGCGGGCGATCTCTCCCTGGATCTCGTAGCGGCCGAAACGGCCGCCTCCGCCGGGGAGGGGACCGGTCACGCCGGGGGGCGGGACCCCCGGAGAGGTTTCGTCGACCGAATCGGGGTCGACGGCGTCGATCGTGGCGTCCGCGCTTCGGCGCGGAAACCCGCCGGGCGACACCCGGGCGGCGGGGTGGGCGCCCGTCATCGTCGCCATGCAGGCGTCGTCCATGGAGGAGACGGCGTCCCGCTCGGCGGGGGCCTGCGCGCCCGGCGGAAAGAGCGGCTGATCGATGGTTTCGGCGTTCGGATCCGGGAGCGATTCGGCCGGTGGGGGCGGGCCGGCGGCGCCAAGTCGTCCGACCAGCGAGGAGAGCGAGGAAGGGGGGCGCGGAGACGCGTCCTCTCCGGCCCCGGTTTCCGGCTCGGCCGGGGTCGGGTCGGGGGCCGGGGTCGGGTCCATCTTCGTCCTCGTTCGCTCCGGGAAAAACCTGATTCTACGCCGACCGTCGCAGCCGGAAAAGCCTAATCGCGGGGGACCCACGGGCGGGCGCTTGACGCCCGCGATCGGGTAGGGTTGAATGTACCCCCCGAGGGGGAGAATGCATGCTGGAATCCGGGCCCGAACTGGCGCGCGTCGTCGAAGAGCTCTCCCGGGAGGTGGAGCGCCGCAAGCAGGCCGAAGAGGACCTCCGTCGCACCACGGAGGAACTGCGGCGTTCCAACCTCGAGCTGGAGCAGTTCGCCGCCGTCGCCTCCCACGACCTTCAGGAGCCACTGCGCATGGTCGCCGGCTACGCGCAGTTGCTCGGACGCCGTTACCGCGGCCGTCTCGACGCCGACGCGGACGAGTTCATCGGCTATCTCGTGGACGGCGCCACCCGGATGCAATCCCTGATCCAGGATCTGCTGACCTACGCCCGGGTCGGCAAGGCGCGCCGCCTGGACGAGCCCACCGACCTGTCCCGGGCATTGCAGCAGGCCCTCGAGCGACTCGAGGCCGGCGTGCGCGAATCCGCAGCCACCGTGACCGCCGATCCGCTTCCGGTCCTCTCCGCCGACCCCGTCGAGGCGGTGCAACTGTTCCAGAACCTGGTCGGGAACGCGCTCAAGTACCGCCGCCCTGAAGCGCCGCCCCGGGTCCATGTTTCCGCGCGCCGGGAAGGCCCGAATTGGATCATTTCGGTGCGCGACAACGGCATCGGCATCGACGCGCAATACGCCGGCCGGCTGTTCGTGCCGTTCCAGCGCCTGCACACGCGCGCGGAATACCCGGGTACCGGGATCGGCCTGGCCTTGTGCCGGAAAATCGTCGAGGGGCACGGCGGCCGCATCTGGATCGATCCGCAGCCGGGTCCGGGGACCGTCTTGTGCTTCGCGCTTCCCGACACGAGGGGAGTGACGGCGTGAAAGGCCACCCGATCGAGATCCTGATGGCGGAGGACAACCCGGGGGACGTGCGCCTCACCCGCGAGGCCCTGCGGGACGCGAAGCTGCACAACAACCTGACGGTCGTCCCCGACGGCGTCGAGGCGCTCGCCTACCTGCGCCGGGAGGGGAAGTACGCCCGAGCGGTGCGGCCGGACATGATCCTGCTCGACTGGAACATGCCGCGCAAGAGCGGTCGTGAAGTGCTGGAAGAGGTCAAGGCGGATCCGGCGCTGCGGCGGATCCCGGTGGTGGTGCTCACCTCTTCGCAAGCCGACGAGGACATCGTCAAGGCGTACGAACTGCACGCAAACTGCTATGTGACCAAGCCGGTGGGCCTGGATCAGTTCATCGCGGCGGTTCAGTCGATTCAGGACTTCTGGTTCACGATCGTGCGCTTGCCGGAAGAGACGTAGCGCGCCGGAGAAGCCGCCTCCGGGTTCACGGCCCGGGCCGCCGGATCAGGGCAGGCGCAGCTTGCGCGTCCGGACCGGGAACGTCTCCACGCCGAGATCCCCCGCCGGGGCGACCACCCGTTCCACGCGGCCGTTGCGGGCGAGTTCGAGGACGACCTTTTCGCGTCCCGCCTCGCTGGCCGACAGGAGGGCGGAGCGGAGCTCCGCATCCGAGGCGACCGGCGTATCGTCGACGCGCAGGACGACGTCGGAGGGGCGGAGGCCGCAGCGGGCGGCGCCGCTGTCGGGATGGACGGCGCCGACGCCGGGGTGGGTGACGACGTCGACCGCGGCACCTTCCACGAGGATCTCGACCGCCTCGGGGCCGATCTCATCGAGGGTTTGCTGCGCCCACCGGCGCAGGCCTTCGGCGTCGACGGCGCCGCCCGCCCAGGTCCAGAAGTCGCGCAGGGTGGCGGCCTCGTACGGGCGTTCCTGGAGGGCGAGGGCGTCGCGGCGGAGGAGATGGACGACGCGGTCACGCGAGATCTCCCAGGCTTCCCGGAGTCCCGCCTGGGCGCCGGTCGGATCGCCGCGGAGGGCGAGGAGCAGGCCCCGATGGAAGCGAGCGTCGATGGCGGCCCACGGCGTGGGGTGGTGCGCGGGAAACCGGTCCCAGGCCGAGGGCAGGCCCTCCGCCCGGGCGGTCTCCTCCTTCGCCCGCTCGAGATCCCCCAATCGCTCGGCGCGGGTGTAGAGGGCGAGGGCTTCGTCGAGACGACCCTGGATCCAGCGGCCGTGGGCAAGGCGAAGGTGGTCGATGGCGTCCACCGGCGTGAAGGGGACGGGCCGCGTCCCCTCGCGGGCGCCCTGGAACTCCAGTCGTTCCAGGCGAACCAGGCCCCACGCATCGCCGGCGCCGTCGAGGCGAGCCTCGATGCCTGCGAAGGTGGGAGCGGCGGCGCGGGCGTCGACCGGAAGTTCCCCCTCCGCGGGGGGAATCCCCGGGTCGGGAGTGAAGCGGCCGTACAGGCGATCCTGGTGGGCGATCCAGCCCACTTCGAACGGCAGGGCCGTGGAGGCGATCGGGGCAAACTCGGCCAACCGGAGGCGGGGACCGGAGCGGAATGCCGACAGGCGCGCGGTGAGGAGCGAACCGTCCTCCTCGGACTCGAGAACGAAGGAGGGTCCGGGAGTCCCGGGCCCGGCGCCGATCCGGAACGAGGCCCCGGCGTCGCCGCGGCGCGCCGCGAGCGTCCCTTCAAGCCGCCACGATCCTGCCCCGGGGGCGATCGGCACGACGATCCGGGCCGGCTCGGCGCGTGAGGCGAAGATCGTCCAGGAGCCATCCTCGTGCCGGCGCGCGGCGAACGGGGAGTCGGCGAGCCAATCGAGCGGAACCGCATCGGCCCCGACCAGCCGCCACCGTTGTCGCATCTCGGCCAGGGCTTGCAGTTCCTCGACCCTTCGGGCCAGGAGGTCGCGCGCGGTCGCCTCCAGGCCGGCGCGCGAAAGCAGCAGGCGTCCCAGTCGCGCGGCATCGCTCCAGCGTCGGCGCTGCTCGAGCAGGCGCATCGCCTCGCCCAGCGCGCGCGCGGCCTCCGGCGCCGAATCCTCGGCGGCGCGCTCCGCCCGGGCGATCACTTCCTGGACCTGCCCCCCGGCGGCGAGGCAGCGCAGTTGACCGGCGAGGGCGGCTTCGCGAATGCGCGTGCCGGCGGCGGGAGAGGAGAATGCTTCCCGATAGGCGTCCGCGGCTTCTTCCGGGAAGCCGGCCTCCTCGGCGGCGGCCGCGAAATCGAGCCAGGCGTCGGGGGTCGGGCTCGTGCGCGCCCGGGACATGGCCCCCGCGTCGGTGGATGCAGGGGCGCGGACGGCCCCGGCGCCTTCGCCCGCGCGGGGATCCGCGCCCAGGGCGATCCACCCGCCCGCGGTGGAAACCAGGAACTCCTCCGCGCCGTCGCCGTCCAGGTCGGCGGCGGAGAAGTCCGCGTCGAGACGGACGCGCGACGATCCCGTGCGAGGCTGCAGCACGGCGAACGGCCGCTGGAGATCGTCGGCGCGCACGACGAAGAGGGCGCCGGCGGCCTGCCCCGCGGAGGCGGTCGCGCGCGGGTCGTGATCCAGCAGGGCGCACCAGAACAGGCTTCCGAAGGCCGAGTCCACGCGTTGCGCGCGGGCATGCCCCTCGTCGGTTTCCGACCAGTCGAAGACCGCCAGGGGCTTGCGCAGAAAGGTCCCGTCGTCCACCGGTTGGAGGAGGTAGGCGCCCGGCGGCGGAGTGAGTTCCTCGAACCGGGGCGAGCCCAAGGTGGCCCGTCGCCGCCGCGCCCCGGCGCGGTCCCAGCCGGAGCCGACGAGGAATCCCGGCGGGCGCCCCGGACGGTCGAGTCGGGCGATCCCGATCGGAGACCCGATCGCCGTGCCGTGCAGGGGAGCGGCTTCCCGCGTTTCGGCATCCCAGCGGAAGACCGTGATGCCGCGCGCGGGTCCGGAGGCGAGGAAGACCGCGAACTCGTCCCGGCCGTCCTCGTCGACGTCGAGCGGTTCGACGGCGACGGGATCCCCGGAGATCGGCAGGCACGCCGTCACGGTGAGGGCGCGGGCGCCCGGATCCCATGCCAGGACGGCCACGTGCGGGCGAGCGGAGCGGACGGCGACGAGGATCTCCGGCCTGCGGTCGCCGTCGAGGTCCGCGCGCCGGGCCGGCAGGGGCCGCCCGTCGACCTCCACGGAGGCGACCGCGCGCAGGGTGTCGCCTTCCGGGCGGACCAGCCAGATCCGGCCGGCGCCCGCTTCCTCATCCCCGCCGCCCGCGAGCAGCGTCGGTCCCTCCGCGTCGTGGAGTCGCTCCACCGAGAGGGCGGACACGGGGAAGGCCGCCGACGGATCGAGATCCGCTCCCCCGGTCGGGGCAACCCCCGCCGGACCCAGGCGCCCCCAGAACAGGCGTGTCCCACGCGTGCCGATGACTTCCGGGCCGGGCTTCCCGTCGAGGTCGACGACCACCGGCGCCTGCGCGTCCGTCGTGAAGGCGAGCGGGATTTCGCGGGCGAAAGCCCGGCAGAACGCCAGGCGGGACTGGACGTCGGCGCGCGACTCCGGCGTCAACTCCTCGCGGGCGAGGGCCCGAACGTACCACCCGGCGGCGCCGGCGAACGCCATCCCCCCTTCGGCCGCGCGGCCCCGAAGGTGCAGCGCCTCGGCCTGCACGCGAGGGTCGTCGGTGCGCGACAGGGTCCGGTCGAGCAGGACTCCCGCCGCCTCGAATCGGCGTAGTTCGAGCAGATCCCGGGCCAGCCCCAGGAGCATTCCCCCTTCCTCGGGTCGGCCGAGCGCCGCTCGCCAGGCCCGGTAGCGCTCCCGCAGGGCCAGATGGGAGTCCCCCTCGCGGGACAGCGCCCGGGCGAGGAGGGCGTGCGCCGCCGCCACCGGCAGGTCCTCGCCGGCCCGCATGGCCGCTTCGTAGTCGGAGACGAGATCGCGCGCCGCGTCGATCGCGCCCCGCGTGTCCTTTCCGGACGCCAGCGTCGCCTCGGCACGGGCCAGTCGCGTCCCGGCATCCGCCTGTCGGCGAAGTCGCTCGGCCTGCTCAACGCGCGTGCGTCGCGCCTCCTGCAGCCGGGGCCACAGGGTATAGCGGAACGACGTTCCCGCCGCCAGGAGCATCATTGCGGCCACCGTGGCGGCCCACCCGCGGTGCTGCAACGCCCAGCGCCAACGCTGGTAGAGCCAGGAGCGCCGGCGCGCCTGGATCATCTCCCCGACCAGGAACCGGTCGATGTCCTCCGCCAGCGCCAGTGCCGTGGGGTAGCGTCTCCGCGGGTCCTTTTCGATCGCCTTGAGGATGATCGTTTCCAGGTCCGGGTGCAAGTCGGGCGCATGCTTGCGCGGCGGCGCGGGATCGGTCTGGATGATGTCCGCCAGCAACTTGATGGGGTCCGGGTCGAAAAACGGCGTCGCCCCCGTGAGCAGTTGGTAGAGGACAACCCCGAGGGCGTACGTGTCGGTCGCCGGTCCGATCTTCTCCTGCAGCCCCGCCGCCTGTTCCGGGGCCATGTACGCCGGCGTCCCGAGGACGGTCCCCGCCTGGGTCAACAGCGTCTGGCTGTTGATGTCTTTGGCGATCCCGAAATCGGAGACGAGGACGCGAAAGGCGGATGTGCGCACGCCGCGGATCGACAGGGTGGTGTCGGCGACGGAGCGGAGCTTGGGACCCACGGCGCCCTGGCTGGTGATCAGGAGGTTGGCCGGCTTGAGGTCGCGGTGGACGAGCCGATGTTCGTGCGCGTGGTGGACGGCCCGCGCCGAGTCGCGCACGATCGTCAGCGCCACCCCCTGCGGGACCTTGCCCATGTGGTTGAGGATCTGCTGGAGACTCGATCCCTCCACCAGATGCATGGTGTAGAAAAGTTTCCCTTCCGCCTCCCCGACGTCATAGACCTGCACGATGTTCGGGTGGTGGAGGCGCGCGGCGAGCAGGGCTTCGCGCTGGAAGCGGGCCTTGTTTTCCTCGGTCGTCTCCTCGCCGGGGAGCATGACCTTGAGGGCTACGGTCCGCTTCAATTCGGGATCGAAGGCACGGTAGACGATGCCCATCGAGCCGCGGGCGAGCTCGCTGATGAGCTGGTAGCGACCGAACGTGCTGCTGCCGCCGCCACCCGCCTGTTTGGAGAAGAGGACCTTGAACTGCGACGAGCTGATGCCGACCGCCTTGCGTCCGGGAGGGGGGGCGAGCCCGGGTTGGACGGACTTTTCGGCGAGTCGCTGGGCGACCTTTTCGCCCACCCGATCGGCCGGCGGCAGCGGGAGGTCGGGTGCCTCGGGAGCAGGCGCGGTGTCGGGGCGCGCCGCTTGGCCGGCCGGGCTCGGGGGCGCTGCGTGGACGATCGTCGGGGACGCGTCGGTGACCGCCGGAGCCGGCGCATGGATGAGGGTCGGCGAGGCGTCGGAGACCTCCGGGCCAGGAGAGTGGATGATCGTGGGAGACGACTCGGTGACCGCCGGAGCGGGGGCGGTCGTGTCGGAGGTTTTCGGGGAGGAACCCGCATCCACGGTTGGGGGAGGCGTGCCCGGACGGCGGGCCGAAGGCGGCAGGCGCAGAAGCATGGTCTGCATCTGGATGCCGGAGCCGGCGGAATCCCCCGCGTCGTCGGCGCTCTCCTGCGGGACCGGCTGAGCCGTGGTCGCCGGCGGGGTCGCAGCGGACGGGGGAGGGGGCGCGGGCGGACGGGCCGTGGAGGCGTCCAGAAGAAGCGTGGAGACCTGATAGGCGGGATCCGGTTGCGGGGTGAGGCCTGCGGGTCGGCTTTCCGCCGCGGCCGCAGCACGGTCGGCGGGTGCGACGGCGCTTGCCGGCGAGACCGGCAGGATGAGGGTGGCTTCGAGTGGAGATGCGGGCGCCGCGGCGGCAGGCGGTGGCGTCCCCGGCGCCGGCGGGGCGGTCGGGGCAGGCGGCTGCGGCGGGGCGGCCGGGAGGATAAGGGTGGCTTCCAGCGGGGACGGGGGCGCGACAGGCGGCGGCGCGGGCGCGGGCGGCTGCGGCGGGGTGGCCGGGAGGATGACGGTGGCTTCCAGCGGGGACGGGGGCGCGGCGGGCGGCGGCGCGGGCGCGGGCGGCTGCGGCGGGGCGGCCGGGAGGATAAGGGTGGCTTCCAGCGGGGACGGGGGCGCGACAGGCGGCGGCGCGGGCGCGGGCGGCTGCGGCGGGGTGGCCGGGAGGATGAAGGTGGCTTCCAGCGGGGACGGGGGTGCGGCGGGCGGCGGCGCGGGCGCGGGTATGGCCGGCGGAACGGAGGTCGCGGCGGCGGGGGGCGGAGGCGGTGACGGGCGTGCGGGCGCCGCCGCCGCGGTCGGCGCCACTCGCGCGGCCGGCGAGGGGATCGACGCGGCGGGGTGGGCGGGTGGAGTCGCCGGCACTCCCGATTCCCGGGGAATGAAGCCGGACCGGGAAGAACCCGCTCCGGGCGATCGATTTGCCTCCGACCCGACCGCAGAGCGCGCCTCGTCGGAGAGCGCGGGCATGACCGGGGGATGCGCGGCCGGGGGCTGGGCGGGAACTTCTTCGGCCTTGAGCAATTCCACGAGCTGGACGAAGCTGAGCAGGCCCCGCTCGACCATGATCTTGCCGAGGAATCGCTGCGGGCGGCCGGCGAAGCGGTCGACGTCGCGCTCCTTCAGGCAGGAGCGCATTTCCTCATCGCTCACGTACCCCTTGGCGACGGCCTTCCGGCCCAGGATCACATCCGGATCCACGTCCATGGCGGCGCCCCACCCGGTTCGCGCCGACCGGGGGCAAGGTGCGGTCCCGTCGGCGCCGAGGTCCGGCCCGGGCGTCTCCCGGTCCGGTCCCCCCTTCGTCAGCGAACCTTGACCCGGCGATGTTGGACTTCCTGGACCTCGATTCCCAGGTCCTTGGCCTCGACCTTGACTTCCATGACCTCGCCGGCGCGAAGCACTTCGAGATCGGCGCGGTCCCGGCCCGACTGGAGGGCGGCGAGGAGGGCTTCCTTCAATTGCGCGGCGTCCGCGACGCTCCGCCCGTCGACGGAGAGGATGGCGTCCTCGAGTTGGAGTCCGGCGCGATCGGCCGGGCCCTCGAGGGAAACCGAGCGGATCTCGGGATGGGTCAGGACGATGACTTCCACGCCTTCCACGAGCAGTTCGGCGGCGTCGGCGCCCAGGGTCTCGAACGTCTTTTCGGCCCACGCCGGAACCTGCTCGGGCGAGGGGTTGTCGTGCTGGCGGCGCCAGAAGGCGCGGAGTGCCTCCATTTCCTTCTGGCGGAAATGGAGGGGAACGGCATAGCGACGGATCAGGTCGCGCACGCGCTTCTCGGCGCGCGACCAGGCGTCATCGAGATCGGCCTGGGCGCCGGCGGGGTCGCCGCCGGCGGCCCGCAGGAGGCCGCGGTAGAAGCGCGCATCGATCGAGGTCCAGGTGAGGATGTCGTTCGGGGAGGTTCGGTCCCAGACGGACGGGAGCCCCTCCGAGCGGATGCCAAGTTCCTTTTCCCGCTCGCGGTCGGCGATGCGGATCGCGAGGTCGTAGAGGGGGCGCGCCTCGTCCAGGCGGCCCTGGATCCAGCGGCCGTTGGCGAGCAGGAGATGGTCGATGGCGGTGAGCGGGCCGTAGGTGGCCGGGAGCACCCGGTCGGACGCGCTGCGCAGCTGGAAGTCGTGAATCTGGAAGGTGCCCCAATACCCGGGTCCGGCGCCGCTGCCGAATTCGATCGCGACCAGGACGGTGTCGGCGCGCGGGACGAGGGCTTCCACTTCGCTGCGATCGAGGGAGTTGTTGCGGGAGACGCCGCCG
Organism: uncultured Planctomycetia bacterium; assembly: GCA_964632945.1. GTDB lineage: Bacteria > Planctomycetota > MHYJ01 > WSZJ01 > CAZWCX01 > CAZWCX01. Next base: position 13,124 of record CAZWCX010000147.1, read on the forward strand.
ACTTCTCCGAGCGCCGTGCCGAGGTGGGCGATCTGCGTCAAGTCGAGCTGGAGGACGTGTTGCCAGAGGTTGCCGCGTTCGCCCAGGCGCCCGATACGCGGAGAGGTCGGGTGCGGCGACTCGAGGTCGATGGTGTAGACCGGATAGTTCTTGTTCCCGCGAGCGGCCAGGGAGATGGCGGGGAAGAGGGGCACGTGGGCCCGCGACGACAGGGGGTCGAACGCGCCGATGCCGGCGCGCAAGCCGATGCCGTACTCCTGGCGCAGCACCTCGATCCGGGCCGACAGGCGCAGGGACTCGGCGGCGTTGGAGAAGGGGACGAGGAATCGGTCCTGGCTGTCGGACGCCACGTAGACCTTCCAGGAGCCGTCGGTTCCCGGGAGGACGCCGAGCGGGGAGGTGGCGAGCCAGTCCACGGGCCGGGACTTGGGTCCGATCAGCTGTACGCGCTGGACCATTTCGTACGTTTCCCGGTAGATCTCGGCCTCGCGGCCGATCCGCTCCCGGGCCTCGTTGGTCAGGTCGACCGATTGCAGAAGTCGCAGGGCCAGGCGGTAGGCGGCCTCCCACTGATGCGCACGGTCGAGCAGGCGGACCGCCTCGCCGAGGACGGAGATCTCGAGGGGAGGCACGCGGGCGGCGGCCTCCTTGGCGGCGGCGACGGTTTCGTGAACCTTGCCGAGGCGCAGGAGGCAGCGCAACTGCCCCTTGACCGCCTCTTCGACCTCCGTGATCTGCTGGGCCTTGCCGGCGGCCTCGGTGTAGGCGGAGAGGGCCTCCTCGATCAGCCCGACGCGTTCGGCGTCGGTGCCGAAGTCGAGCAGCGGATTCTTGGTGACCCAGGAATCGGGCGCCGGGCCGGCGAGCTTTTCGATGCCCGCGTCGGCGAGACCGGCCTTGTCCGACGGCCGCTCCCAGGCGTCGAAGAAGACCAGCGAGCGATCCGAAGCGACGACGAGTTCGTCGGAGCCGTCCTCGTCGACGTCGAGGGCCCACATGGGGCCGCCGATCTTGACGGACGAGCCGGCGCGCGGCAGGAGGACCGCGAAGGTGCGGAGGTCGTCGTCCGTGTAGAAGACGTGGACGGCGCCATGGGTGCCCGGCGGGGGGTTGGGGTCCCACGGGCCCTGGTAGGAGGCATTCACCCACAGGAAGTCGCCGGCGCGGCCGCGTTGACGGATTACGCTGCAACGGCCCTGTTTGCCCTGCGCCCAGTCGAGCGCGACCAGGGTCTTGCGCACGAAGGTGAAGTCCGCCCTCGGCTCGAGGACGTATGCTCCGGGTGACCGCCAGGTCTCCTCGAACTTGGCGTCGCCGTGGATCTGGCGCAACGGATAGACCATCTGCCGGTCCCAGCCGATTCCGGCAAAGAAGCGCGTGGGCTTGCCTTCGCGGTCCATGCGGGTGAGCGACATGGGCACGCCGAGCGGCGCCGTGTAGAACGGGGACAGCTCCTCCTTGATCGGATCCCAGCGGAAGACGGTGGCGCCGTACGTCTGCCAGTGACCCGCGAAGGCCACGACTTCCGGTTGTCCATCGCCGTTGAAGTCGAGCGTCTCCACGCGCGAAACGTCCCCGCCGGCGGGGACCTTGGCTTTGAGCGTGAGACGCGCGGACGGTTCGTCCCAGGAATAGATGCGCACGGCGCGCTCGTTGGAGAGCGTGCCGACCAGCAACTCGGACTTGCCGTCGCCGTCGAGGTCGCCGACCGCGAATCCCCCCGCGGGCGATTCCAGCGGTGCGGAGGCGATGGTGACCAGCGAGTTCTTTTCCCGGCTCCAGCGCAGCAGGAAGAGGCCGCCGACGCGCTTCCCGGCCGAGCCGCCCGCCACCACGATCGTCATCTTGTCCTGGTCCGGCAAGGGCAGGACGGCGACGGCGGAGAGCCCGTACTTGTCGCCCGTGTCCAGGGCAATCCGCGACATTTCGACGTATCCCTGCGCGGCGACGGCGCCCGTGAAGACCTCGTTCCCCTCGGCGCGCGTCCGTTCCACCAGTCCGCCTTCGCGAACGGTGTCGAACCGCACTTCATTGCCGCCGATGCCGACCAGTTCCTTCTTGCCGTTGCCGTCGAGATCCCCCATCGCCAGGTCGGTGACGGGTAGCGGAAGCGGCGACTCCACCGCGAGCCCGGTGCAGAACGTCCGGTGCCGCTCGCAATCCTCGCGCAACTCCTCCATCAGGGCGGTGCCTTGAAGGGCGCGGTCGAAATGGGCCTGGGCCTCCCGGAAGTCCATCACACCCTCGGCCGCGCGGCCCATCCAGTAGTAGGCCTCGGCGCGCAATTCGTCCTCTTTGGTCTGGCGGACCACACGGGTGAGGAGCGACATCGCCTCGTCGTAGCGGAGCTGGCGGATCAGTTCGCGAACCGTGCGGAGCAGGTAGCGTTCGCTCCCCGCCGCGCCGATGGCGGACCGGTAGGCGCGGAATCGCTCGAGCAGCGCCTGGGTGGGTTCCTTCTTTTCGGTGAACACGCGCGCCAGGATGTCGTGGGCCTCGGGGATGGCGACGTTTTCGCCCTTCCGGCCGTGCTCGTTGTACTTCTCCACCAGGGCTGCGGCCTCTTCGGCCGCCTTGCCGAACTCCCGCGACTCCATCGCCGTCTCGGCCCGCGACAGTCGGGCCCAGGCGTCGGCCTGGCGCCGGGAGCGCGCGGCGAGTTCGCGTTGCTCCGCCCAGTAGTCCTGCAACCGGGGCCACACCGTGGCGTAGCCGAGCGTACCCAGCGACAGGAGCATCGCGACCGCCATCGGGAGGACGACGCCGCGCCAACGGCGGAGCGTCCGGTAGACCCGGTACCCCGCGGACGCCGGCTTGGCGCGGATCACTTCGCCGGACAGGTAGCGGTCCATGTCGTCCGCGAACGAAGCGGCGGTCTCGTACCGTCGGGCC
>CAZWCX010000148.1:0-15692 GCA_964632945.1 uncultured Planctomycetia bacterium
CCTTCCAGGCCGGACGGAGCCGGATTGTTCGCGAACAGCGAAGCGGTTCGCGAATCATCCGGGCTAGGAAACCGCCGCCGCCGCCGGAACCTCCCGCGGGCGGTCTTCCGTTTCGTGGGTCAGGGCGCCGCTGGACAGCAGGACCTTCCGCAGACCGCGCATCGACGCCGCCAGCGCCCGCCGCTGTTCGGGCTGCAACGGCCCCAACCGCTCGCCCGCGAGCGCTTCCAGATGGGCGACCGCCGATCGCAGCGGCGCGTGGACGTCCTCCACCATCGTGCGCAGGCGATCCTCGCGCCGCATCTGGTCGCGGAGCTCCTGGGTGACGTCGCGCAGACTCGCCACGCCGAGCGCGGGCTGGCCGCCCGCATCGCGCACGACTCCGCAGCGGGCCTCGACCCAGCGGGGGGTCCCGTCCGCCCCCGCGAGTTCGAGCGCCACCGGTCGATTGCCGCCTTCGACCTCGACCATCCGCGCGAGCAGGGTGGCAGGCTCGAACGGACGCGCGCCGTCACGCGTGCGCAGCCGGCAGAAGTCGTGCCATGGGCGGCCCGTCAGCCCCCCGGGCGCGCAGCCGACCAGGCGCTCGGCCGCGGCATTGGCATGGACGATGTCGCCCCCACGGTCGATCAAAACGATGCCGTCGGCGGCCGTCGCCACGATCCCCTCGAATTTCCGACGCTCGGCCTCGAGGTGGTCGCGGGTGCGGGCATTGTCGACCGACAGCGCCGTCCGCCCCGCGATCAACTGCAGGGTGCGAACCTCGTCATCGGTGAATCGGCGGGCCGAGAGCGAACGTACGTTGATCACTCCCACCACCCGGTTCTGCGCCAGCATGGGCACGGCCAGCAGGGTGCTGCCGGGATGCCCGCCGCCTGGATGCTGCAGGTAACGACGGTCGTGGGCGAGGTTTTCCGCGACCACCGGCTGCCCCGTGGCGGCCGCCCGGCCCGCGATCCCCTGGCCGACGCGCAAGCGTAAGGTGACCGCCGGCTTCGGCCCCGCCCCCCGGCCGGCGTGGACATAGAGCTCCTGCGCTCGCTCGTCGAGCAGCATGATCGAACAGGCGTCGACCTCGAGCAGGCGATGGACGAGGTCGAGCGTCCGATCCAGGCAGTCGTCGATCCCCGGACTCGAAGAAGTGATCGTCGCCATCTCGTAGCCGGCGACCTCGTACAGCGTGGAGAGCTCCCGCACCTTTCGCCCCAGCTCCCCGCTCAGACGGTCATGCTCGAGCGCCATGCCGGCGAGATCGGCGAACCCCAGGGCCGTGCGAGTTTCGTCTTCGGTGAGCGGCGGAAGCTCCCGACGATCGGCGAGGACCAGCAGGCACGGCACGCGGTCATGAATCACCGCGGGCAATACGGTCAGCGTGCGGAGCAACCGCCCCGGGGCCAACCCCGGCGGCAGACGGTCCATCGCCTGCGGTCCGCTCACCGACGTGGGCCGACGGGACTCGATCGCCTCTGCGAATACGGCGGCCCGGGCGCTCAGCCGCATCCCCGGCCGGCCTATCGCGTCCGCCCGCCCGGAGAGCACTTCGAGCTCGCCGCGATCCGCATGATGCGAGAGCACCGTCACCCATTCCCGCTCCGTCAGGCCGGAGACGACGTCGAGGGTCTCGCCCAGGACCTCCTCGCGCGACCGGTCGGAAAGGACCACGCGCAAGATGCGCCGCAGGGCGCAGACCTCGAACTCCCGCGCGTTTCGTCGCACCGCGGGAACTTCTCCGGGACCGGCCTTCTCCGGAAACTGGGCCCCACCGGCCGCCCGTCGCGGGGATTGCAGCCCGGCCAGGACGAGACGTCGCTTCAGGACCCGTTGGATGACCAGGTCAATGCCGAGCAACGCACACAGCGAAATCAGGACGGCGTACTCCACCGCCGATCCCATGGCCCCCTCCTTGACACCCCGACCCCGCGGTGGGCCCTCGCACCGCCGGCCGCGTCCGGCCGACTTCGCGCAACGGACCGGGTCCGAGGCGCGGAGAGTGCCCCATCCGCATCCGGCGACCGGGTCGGCGTGGCTGGGTCCGCGCCGGGGCGCCGGGTTCGGGCCCCCCGCCGTGCGCGGGGCGGCCCGGGTCGGGGTCTGCGATCTGCCTCCAGGGAGAAATGTCCGCGCACACGAAGGGCTGACCGGCACAACGTCTCTCGGGATCGAACGAGGCCATCATACATTTTTCATGCAGTTTGTCAAGAGGAAATAGTCCGCAGCCGAACCGTCGTGGCGGCAAAGGGTTGCCTGGAACGTCCGGTGGGGAGGGGCGGGTCCCCCGGCGGGCCGGGGACGGGGGGGTGGGCTCAGGAAAGTGCTTGACTTGCCCCCCCGCGCTCGGATAATGAGAGCTGCTCGAATGCGGGTGTAGCTCAGTTGGTAGAGCACAACGTTGCCAACGTTGTTGTCGCCGGTTCAAGCCCGGTCACCCGCTTTTCCCCTCCCTCCCGGTAACGGTAGATCGACCGCGTCCGCCTCAACCTCCTCCTCCGCGGCGGACCACAGGAGAAACGCCCCTGCCCGAGATCTTCACGACCACGGTCGTCGCGATGACCGCCGGGATTCTGATGATGGTCCTGGCGCGGGAACTGCGCGTCTCGGCGATCGTCGTCCTGCTGATCGGCGGCGTCGCCCTCGGGCCCGAGCTGCTCGGCTGGGTTAACCCGCGGTCGCTCGGAGACGGACTGCGGGTGATCGTGCAGCTTTCGGTCGCCCTTATCCTGTTCGAAGGCGGGCTCACGCTCGATCTCCACGGGTATCGCCGCGCCTCGGGGATCATCCGCCGGCTGCTCACGGTGGGGGTGGCCATCACCTGGGTGGTCACGGCCCTTGCCATCCACCTTCTGTTCGGCCAGCCGCTGCCGTTTTGCTTCCTGGCGGCGAGCCTGGTGGTGGTGACCGGACCGACGGTGATTTCGCCGCTGCTGCGCCGTGTCCGGGTGAAGCAGAATGTGCACAACGCGCTCTACTGGGAGGGCGTGCTGGTCGACCCGGTGGGCGTCTTCCTTGCGGTCATGTGCTACGAGTTGGTGGCGGCCGGCAGCACGATGGAGGAAGCCACGCGGCTCTTCGCGCTCCGCTTCGCCGTCGGGCTCGGGATCGGGGGGGTGGCCGGTCTGATGCTCGACCAGGTGATCCGCCGGATGTGGATCCATCCCGAACAGATCAACATTTTCGCCTTCGCCACCGCGCTGATCACCTTCGGCGCCTGCGACCGCCTGGCGCACGAATCCGGCCTGTTGGGCGTGATCGTCGCCGGGTTCATCCTGGGGGCCCGGCGCCCGAAGCCTCTCGAGCGGATCCGGCGGTTCAAGCTCGAACTCACCGAGATGCTCATCGGCAATCTGTTCGTTCTGCTTTCGGCGAACCTGAGCGTGGCCGCGTTCCTGGAGTTCGGTTGGCGCGGGGCGCTGCTGGTGTTGCTGGTCCTCTTGGTGGCGCGCCCGGCGTGCGTGTTCGCCTCCGGGATGGGCACCGATTTCACGCGCGCGGAGAAGCTGTTCCTCAGTTGGGTGGCTCCGCGCGGGATCGTGGCGGCGTCGATGGGGTCGTTCTTCGCCCTGCAGTTGACCGCCCAGGGGGATGAACGCGGCGCCTTCCTCGAAACGTTCACGTACTCGATCATCGGGGCGACCGTGATTCTGCAGGGATCGTCGGCGGGCTGGGTGGCGCGTCGCCTGGGCCTGAACCGGCCCGCACCCAACGGCTACATGATCATCGGGGCGCACCGGCTCGGGTGCGAGTTGTCGCGCTTCATCACCGAGGTGGTCAAGCGCCCCTGCCTGGTTCTGGACGCCAACCCGCGGGCCGTGGAAGACGCGCGCGCCCGGGGCGTGGTGGCGGAGTACGCGGATGCGCTCGATCCGGGTCTGCGCGAGAGCGACATCGTGGCGCCGATCGGCGGGCTGCTGGCGGCCACCGACAACGAGCACCTCAACTCCCTGATCTGCCAGCAGTGGGAGGATTCGCTCAATCCCGGCTGGGACTACCGCTGGGCGCGAGCCGCGCGCGAGGGGGACCTGTCGTTGCCGGGCAAGGTCGTCTGGCCGACGCTTCCCAAGCCCTCGGTGGTCGCGGCGGAACTCGATCGGGGCGAAGCCGGCTTGCAGCGCATTCCGTTGGGAGATGCGACCGGCATGGGGGAAGACGCGACGATCCTGGCGGTTTCCCAGGACGGCCGGCTCTCGTTCCACCCCGAAGAGTGGAAAGAGGCCAAGCCCACCAGCGAGGCCCTGATCCTCTGGCGCCGCTCGGTCCGGCTCTCGAGCCACGTCCAGCCGGAGACGGTGCTGGTCTCGGGGGCGCGGGACGTCGAGGCGCTGTTCAGCGAGATGCTCGACGCCCTCGCGAAGCTCGAGCCGGCGCTCGATCGGGCTCGCGTGTACGACGAACTCCTCGAGCGCGAACACAACCTCTCCACGGCCATCGGCCACTGGGTGGCCATCCCCCACTGCTCGCAGCGGGGGTTGCCGCAGCCGCGCTGCGCCATCGCGCTGGTGCCCGCGGGAGTCGATTTCGGCGCCTACGATGGGGTACCGGTCAAACTGGTCTTCCTGCTCATCAGTCCGCCGGAAGACCCGGAACGCCACCTCGTGCTGCTGGCGGAGATCGCGCACATCGCCGCGGATCCGGGGACGGTGGAAAAGATGACGGCGGCGGGCTCGTCCGAAGAACTCTACCGGCTGCTGCAGGACGTCGAGGCCCGGCTCCCGCGCGGGGCCCTGCTCGGCGGCGGCGCGCGCACCCGCGCGCGCGCGCCGGCCCGCAAGACCCCGACCTCGGCAATCCCCGCGCCGCCCGCGCCGCCCGCGCCGGCAGCGCCGCCGTCGCCGCCGCCCGGTGCGGAAAAGGACCCGCCCGCGGCGCCCTGACCGCGACCCCGGGGGCCTGCGCGACGGCGCCCGCGTCGTTTGCGCGTTGCGCCCCGCGACGGTATACTCCCGGCATGAAGTTCCACATCCTGCTCGAACGCACGCTGGATGAACGCGCGCTCGAGACGGCGCTCGCGCGCTGGCACACCGCGCTGCGGAGCGTGCCGGCGGCGCCGGCGACTCCGCCCCCCGTCCCCCGCCCCGGGGAACTCCCCTTCCCCGAACCCGCCCCGCCCCCTGCCGCCGACGGACCCCGCCGCTTTCCGTCCGGCTCCCAGGCTATCGTCGACATGAGCGGGGTCACCTTCGTCCAGCCTCACGGCACCGTCGGCCTGCTCGAGTTCGCGCGGTTCGCGCGCTCTCAAGGCGTGTTGCCGCTCCTGCGCGCCCCCGAGTCCAAGGACGTGCAGTCGTACCTGATGCGCATCGACTTTTTCACCCAGGCCCGGGAACTCTTCGAGATGGGCGATTTCGAGCCGGAGCACGTCCCCCGTCGCTCCGCGAGCGACGTCCTGCTCGAGATCACGCCGATCCGCAAAACCGAGGACATTCACGCCGTCGTGCAGAAAGTCCAGGGGCGCGCCCGCACCATTCTCGCCAAGCACCTCCACTACAGCCCTGCCGACATCTCCCGGTTCATCGTGGCGCTCTCGGAGGTGTGCCAGAACATCCTCGAACACAGCGAGGACACCGGTTATGTGGCGATCCAGAAGTACGCCTACAAGGAAAAGCTGGGCCGCAACGTGGTGATGATCGCCGTCACCGACCTCGGCGTCGGCATGCGGCAGAGCCTCTACCCGCGGCTGGGCGTGAAGTTCGGCGTCTCCTGGAACGACGTGACCGCGATCCAGCAGGCTTTCGACCACGGGGTGTCGCGTTACGATGATCCGGGACGCGGCCACGGCCTGCGCAGCGTGCGGGAACTGGTGGAGGCGTGGAACGGAAAGATCTCGATCCGCTCCGGGACGGCCAAGGTGAACCGCATTCCGGACTGGGCGCTGACGCGTCGGGCGATCGAGCGCGACCTGCCGGCCTTCCCCGGGACGCAGATCTTCCTCACGCTGCCGGAGAGTCTGGCGCGGACTCCCCGCGGGGAGGGGGGCGGCGCGGCCGCCGCTCCACCGCCGCCGGAATGATCCGCTACTTCTTTTCGGGCGCCGCCGGTGCGGCCGGGGTGGCCGTCCCTGCGGCGGGCGCGGCGGCGGGGGCCGCCTCCTTCTTTTTCGACACGGGGATGCGCAGCAGCGTGTCGAAGGTCTGAAGGATCGTCTCGTGGTGCTTGAGCGCCTCTTCGCGCGTGTGGTAGCGCTTGTTGTACTGCTGGCGGAGCACCGTGTAGTCGCCGTTCTCGTCGGTCTCCACGACCACGGTGTCGAAGTTCGCCCGGCCGTCGTCGAGCAGGAAGGGGTAGAGCTGGATGGTGTAGATCATGTAGTGCTTGTCGTCCTGCCCCTGGACCAGGCTGCAGCGCAGCTCCTTGGAATGGCGGACGTCCAGCTCCTTGACGTATTTCATGTCGGACCTCACGTTGCACTCGGGTTCGGCCGCACGAGCGGCGGCGATGATAGCGGCGGCGCCCCGGCTAGGCAAGAATCTTGCGCACGGCCTTGAGGATGGTCACGTCCTCGCCCGCCTGGATCGTGCGCGGATCGAGCAGACACCGGTCCTTCTTCACCCGCGCGAAGATCGGCGGCTCGGAGCGACGCAGCGCATCGCTGATCTCCTGCGCGGTCTTCTTTTCCCCGGTGAACGCGACCACCCAGGTGGGCAGATCCTGACCGGGGGTCGAACCGCCGCCCAGTTGCGAACTGTCGCTGCAGACGTCGACCACGCACCCGGCGATTCCCTTCAATCCGGAAGCCAGCCGGCGCGCACGGACCTTGAGCTCCTCCTCCGACATCGACACCATTCGCAAGGTCGGCACCGACTCGAAAACGGTGTCCGGATTGCGGTAGTGCTGGAGCGTCGCCTCCAGGGCCGTCAACTGGAGCTTGTCGGGCCGGAGGGCGCGGAAGAGGGGATGGGAGCGGACCTTTTCGACCAGGGCCTTCCGCCCCAGGACGATCCCCGCCTGCGGCCCGCCGAGCAGTTTGTCGCCGCTGAAGCACAGGATGTCCGATCCCTGCGCGATGCTTTCGCCGACGACCGGTTCCCCCTGGATGCCGAAGCGCCTCAGGTCCACGAGGGACCCGGAGCCGACGTCGTGGAAGACGGGGATGTCGTGCTTGCGACCCAACGCCGTCATTTCCTCGAGGGCGGGTTCCTCGGTGAAGCCGACGATCCGGTAGTTGGAGGTGTGCACCACCATGAGCAGCGCGGTCGCCGGCGTGATCGCCTTCTCATAGTCGGACCGGCGCACTTTGTTGGTCGTCCCCACCTCGACCAGCCGCGCGCCGCTCTGCGTCATCACGTCCGGGAGCCGGTAGGAGCCGCCGATCTCGACCAACTGTCCCCGCGCGACGATGACCTCGCGTCCGGACGCCAGCGCGGCCAGGATGAGCATGGTCGCCGCGGCGTTGTTGTTGACGACGGTCGCCTTCTCCGCGCCGGTCAGGTCCGCAAGCAGTTGGCTGACGGGCGTCTCGCGATCGCGCCGGTCGTTCGTCGCGGGATCGACCTCCAACAGGCTGTACGACGCGTGCTCCTCGAGCACCGCCTTGAGCGTGCGGGACGAGATCACCGCCCGTCCGAGCCCGGTGTGGAGCACGATCCCGGTCGCGTTGATCACATGGCGGAGCTTGAGCTGACGGCGCTGGTCCAGCTCGGTCGCGAGCCGCTGCACGATGGCGGCCGTCTCGATCGCCTTCTCCGCCTGCTCCGGGTCGGCCGGGGTGCGACGCAGGGAATCGCGCACCGCGGCGAGGACTTCGCGAATGGCGACCGTCACGGGCGTGCGGCCATGCGCCGCGACCAGCGGGGCCACGGCAGCCTGACTCAGCAATTGGTCGACCGAGGGGATGCGGCGGTACAGGGACGAAATCGCGGCAGCGGCGACCTTTTTTTTCGCCATGGGCTCGGGCTCCGGATACGATGCGCGGGTCTTTCAGCCTCCGTAGTGTACCCGCGCGTTCGCGCTTGAGAACCGAAATCCTCCCCGGTCACTTTCCGCCGGCCGGCGGCGGGGACCGGAAATCGCGCAGGACGTCCTCCCACCGGGGATCGGGATGGAGGGGATCCAGGTCGGGTTCCTCGGCCGGTTCGGGACCGTCCGGCGTCCGGCCGCGCGCGGCTTCGCGGAGATGGTGGAAGGCGCGGTCGCGCAGGTCGGCCGCCACCGCGGGATCCAGCGCGCGCGCCGGCTCGTCCCGGCGAAGCCGGCCGGCGCTCTGCATGGAGAGCGCGCGCGCCATGCCGAAGTGCACGTCCGCCAGACGACGCCGGCGCTCCGGGTCCGCACCGAACGGTTCCCCATCCGCGGGGGCGGCGGCGCTGCCGGACCGGGCCAGCGCCGAGAGAAAGGCGGCGTACGCGCCCGCGGCGGCCTGCCCGTCGCCCGCGGCCAGCGCTTCGTCTCCTCGTCCCGCCAGTTCCAGCAGGCCCCGGATCCGCTCGACCTGGGCGCGCCGGGCGCGGGCCCGGCTCCACGGCTCCCGCAACGCCGATTCCCAGTCCGCCCGCAGCCGCACCGCCGCCGAGAAGTCCTCGTCCGCCTCCACCCACTCGCCCCGCCGCAGGCGCACCCGCCCCCGCAGGGAGCGGGCTTCCGCGTCCGCCGGATCCAGGCGCGCCGCCTCCTCCAGGTCCGCGAGCGCGCCGGCCCAGTGCGCGGCCGGATCCTGCGCGAGGGCCTCGAGATTCTCGCCGGCCAGCAGCCGCGCGCGGCCGCGCGCGCGCCAGCTCCGCGCCTGCGCGGGGTCCGCCGCGATCGCGGCCGTGGCGTCCGTCACGGCGGCCTCAAGAAGTTCGGTCGCCGGCTCTCCGCGATCCCGGACCGCTTCCGCCCAATCGAGGCACAGGGTCGCCCGGAGCCACAAGGCTTCGGCATCCCCGGGACGGCGCGCGAGAACCCGGTCGAGGTCCTCGACCGCCGTCCCCAGGACTTCGCCGGGGTGCTCCCCGCGCCGGATCCGCAGGAGCCCCAACTGCCGGCGCACGCGCCCGCGGGAGCGCTGGGCGTCCACCGACTCCGGTCGGAGATCCAGCGCACGGTCCAGGTCCCGCTCCGCTTCGAGGTACGCCGCTTCGGGGTCCTCGCCGCGTCGTTCCCGGTCCTGCGCACGATCCAGCTCCAGTTCCGCCCGCGCCAACCAGACCGCGACGGCGTCGGGGCGGAGATCCGCAACGAGGTCCAGATCCTCCTGGGCGGACGCGAAGAGCGCGGCGGGATCGAGCCCCCGGCGCGCCGTTTCGCGGGCCGCGAGCGCGCGCACGAGTCCTCGTCCGAAACGGGGAACGGGGTCCCCCGAAGCCGCCTCCAGGGCCCGGGCGTACGCCTCCTCCGCCGCGCGGATCGACTCCTGAACCTCCTCCCCGCGTCCGAGCCGCACGCGCGCCCAGAATCCCTCCAGAGCGGCCGGAAGGACCCGGACCTCCTCGCCGTCCGCGGCGAACCGGCGCGCCTCGCGAAAGTCCTCCCGCGCCCGCGCCACGAGGTCCACCGCCTCCCCCCCGCCGTCGTGCTCCGCCACTCCCCAGGCGTGACCCGCCCGCGCGCGCAGCAGCCAGGTCACCGATTCCTCCGGGGCCCGGCGCAGGGCCTCATCGAAGTCCGCCAGCGCGGCGCGAAACTCCGCACGCGAATCGAGGCCGGGTACGGTCGGGCTCAGACCACACTCCAGCCGATAGGCCCCCCGCTCCGCCCACGAGCGGGCCCGCTCGGGCGCCAGCTCGACGACGCGGTCCAGGTCGGACAACGCGCGGCGGCGGTGATCGGCGGCCGCCCCGGCATCGATCCCCTCCCGCTCCGCCATCGTCCGGCGGCACTGGCTGCGCAGCCGCCAGGCGAACACGAGCCCCCGGTCCACGGCGAGCAGGCGGTCGAGCGCGGCGATCGCGGCATCGACCCGGCCCGCGCGGAGTTCGAGGACCGCCAGCCCGACGTACGCTTCGTCGAGCGTCCGATCGACGGCCAAGGCGCGCTCGAAGCGCTCGCGCGCGGCATCCGCATCCGTCTCCTGGTCGCCGGACCACGCGAGCATCAAGCCGCGGGCGCACTCGAGCCGGGCTTGCGACAGGCCCGGCGCGGCGGGGGCGCGGTTGCCGGCGGGCGCCTCGCTCTCCTCCTCCGGCCCGGCCGGCGCCGTTTCCCCGCCGTCCGGCAGAGGCTTCAGGCGGGCGAGGTGGGCGCGAATCCCCTCTTCCAGGGCGAGTTGGACGGGATCCGCCGCCGGCGACTCCGGTTCCTTCGCGTCCCGGCCCACGGTCGCCTCGAGTCCGGGCTCGGATGCGGCCAGCAGCCGGGCCTGATGCCGGTCGGCCCAGCGCGCGGCATGGAGACGCGCCAGATCCTCCCCGGCCAGGACGATCCGCTCGTAGCGGGCGGCGAGGTGACCGGGATCGGCGGCCAGCGCGCGATCCAGGGCCTCACGGGCCTCGTCGCCGCGCAGCAGGACCCGCAGGAGTCGCCCCAGGTGGTAGTGGGGTTCGGCCGGCGCGTGGGCATCCTCCGGAGCGCGCGCGGTGACCGCCGAGAGCACGGGACGGAAGCGCGCCTCGGCATCGGCGGTCCGCCCTCCCGCGCGGCGGACCAGCAAGGCCGCGTCCACGCACAGGCCGCCCACGAAGCGCAGCTCATCGATCCATTCCGCGCGCAGGCGGACGCGCTCCCCACGGGCGTCCTCGGCCCGACGCTCGAGCCGGATCCGCTCGAATCCCGAGTAGGCGAGGTACCCGGCCGCGGCGAGCGTCGCGGCCGTCAGCCACCGGATCGCCCCGGTTCGCCAACCGCGGTCCCGCCCCGGGGCGGCCGCGGGCGCGGCGCCCGGGGGCCCCGATGCGCGCGTCCCCCCCGCGGGCGGCACCGGCAGGCGGGGGGAGTCGGCGGAGTCGGTGGCGGGGGAGGACATCCGGGAGCGCACTCGAAGGGCGGGCCATGCGCGTCATTCTCCGCCGCCGGTCCCGCAAAGTCAAGCCGTCCGAATTTGACTTCCCGGCCCCGGGGGACCGGTGGTAGGATCCTCGGACCGCTCGCCCCGCGGTCCCGCCCTGGACGACGACCATGAGCCTGCTCTCGCACGACATCGTCAACATCGTGATCGGCACCGCCGGGCACATCGACCACGGCAAGTCGACCCTGGTCCGCACGCTCACCGGCATCGACCCCGACCGCCTCCCGGAGGAGAAGGAGCGGGGCATGACCATCGACCTCGGCTTCGCCCCCCTGATCCTCAAGGACGGCCGCCGGGTCGGGATCGTCGACGTCCCCGGACACGAAAAGTTCGTCAAGAACATGGTCGCCGGGGCCACCGGGATCGACCTCGTAATCCTCGTCGTCGCCGCCAACGACAGCGTCATGCCGCAGACGCGCGAACACCTCAAGATCATGAACCTGCTCGGTATCCAGCGCGGCATCGTCGCCCTGACCAAGATCGACGCGGTCGATCCGGACATCGCCCTGGTGGCGCAGGAAGAGGTCTCCGAGTTCCTCCGAGGGACGTTCATGGAGAACTCCCCGATCGTCCCGGTGTCTTCGATCACGAAGGAGGGGATCGACCGGCTGCTCGAGACCATCGAGGCGTCGATCCGGGACATCGTCCCGCGCGACACCTCGGGCGTGTTCCGCATGCCGATCCAGCGGATCTTCTCGGCCAAGGGATTCGGCACCATCGTCACCGGGATCCCGCTCACCGGAACGGCGCGGATCGGCGACATCCTCGAGGTCCTCCCCCTGGGTCGTCAGGGGCGGGTCCGCGGCCTGCAGGCGTACAAGCAGGACGTCGACACGGTGCGCGCCGGCCACAGTTCGGCGATGAACCTCGCCGACATCGACTACACCCAGGTCCACCGCGGCTTCGTGGTCGCGACCCCGGGCTACTTCGAGGCCGTGCAGTTCATCGAGGGGCGATTCCGCTACCTGCCGGAAAGCACCGTGCCCCTGCGGCACCTGATGCCGATCCGCTTCCACACCGGCACGGCCGAGGGACTCGGACGGGTGGCCCTGCTCGACCGCAAGGAGGCCCTGCCCGGGGAGGAAACGCTCGTCCAGTTCATCCTGGACGATCCGCTGGTGGCGGCGCCCGGGGACATCTTCGTGGTGCGGATCCAGTCCCCCACCATCACGATCGGCGGCGGTCGGGTGATCGGCGTCTCGAAGCACCGCTCCCGGCGGCTGAAGAGCCACATCATCGAGGGGCTGATCGAGAAGGAGAAGAGCCTCGACGACCCCAAGAAGCAGATCGAACACGTCTTTCGCAAGGCCGGCGCCGCTGCGGTGACCCGCGACGAGGTCCTGCACGAGACCGGGCAGCTCGCCGAGCGCGTGGACGAAACCATCGCCCACCTCCTCGACGCCGACCGCGTCCTCCTGGTGCCGGACAGCAAGCTCTATCTCCACGTCGACGGCCTCGCCGAGGCGGGACGCAAGCTGTGCACGTACCTGGCGGAGTACCATCGGGAGAGCCCGCTCCGGCTCGGCGCCCCCTACACGGTCCTGAAGAACAAATCGGGCCTCCGCCCCGAGGTGCTCGCGCTCACCGCCCGGGAGGAATGCGCGGCCGGCCGGGTGGTGCTCGACCACGGCCTTTACCGGCTCGCCGACTTCGCGGTTGCCCTCACGAACGACCAGAAGTCCACGATCCAGAAGCTCGAGTCGACGCTTGTGGCCGCCCGGTTCCAGACCCCCCGCGCCGACGAGATGTATGCGCAACTCAAGCTCGTGCCCGAGCGCGCGGAGCCGATGCTGCGGCTGCTGGTCGAGAACGGCACGGTCCTGAAGCTGAAGGACGACGTGCTCCTGCACAAGGACCTGTTCGAGGAGGCGCGCCGGTTCGTGATCGACACCATCAAGGCGCGCGGCGAGGTCACCCCGGCCGACATCCGCGACGGGCTGGGGACGACCCGCAAGTACATCATCCCGCTGCTCGAGCACATGGACGGCGCCGGCGTGACCGTGCGGGACGGCAACCGACGGGTCCTCGCCAAAGAGGTGAACTGACCCCCCCGACCGCAGCCGGAGCGAGTTCGTGGCCCGCCTTCAACACTACCTCTTCGCCCATCGGGTCCTCCCCGATCTGTTTTCCCGGGATCCCCTGCAGATGCTCGCCGCGCTCAAGGGTCCGGATGGACCGGAGCGCCTGCGCCGCCTCTGGGAGGAGGTCGGCAAGGGCGCGCCTCCCGAGGAGAGGGTGGCGCCCGACGGCTTGACCTGCTCCGATCACGAGTTGAGTCGCGGGCTCTGGTGCCCGACGCTCGTCGTGGTGATGCCGCCGACGGCGAACGTGGGCGAGGCGATCCTCGCCGCGGCGGTGCTGGCGGGTGGCCCGCGCTACTTTACGCTGGAGCACGGCCTCGCCCTCCCGGAGGGCGCCCCGCGCACGGTCCTCTGCGAGTGGCGGGCCGGATCGCACCTCAATTACGGCGACGGACCGCCCGCCGACGTGACCGCGTTCCTGCAGGCGGTCGAGGACAAGGTGAACGAGTAGCCGGTCCCGGGGACGCCCGTCGGGCGGGTGGGGCTTCAACCTTGATTTCCCAGGTTGGTCCGGTCGCTTTTCGCGCCGGGCTTCGTTGCTCGTCGTCGGCGATGCACGGGGGCATCGCCTCCTCCTCGCGCCTCGCCGGGCGCGAAAATCGCTTCGGCCGAACCTAGGATCTCAAGATGGAAGACCCACTAGCCGAGGAAATGACCCGGCGCCGACGCCGTCTCCACCTTCACCTGACGCCGCCGCGCCTGGACGTAGGTTTCGAAGAGCCACGGACCCTCGTGCAGCAGCCCTCGGTACCACCCCGGTCGCCCCGGCTGAGGCATGAAGTCGACGGGCGGGCTCAGGTGAAGCCCCTCCTGGAACCGGCCGCCGTACACCCGGTGCGCCAGGGCCGTCAGTTCGGCGTAGGTCCGGCCCCAATGCGCGCGCACGCCCGGGGCTTCGGCGAATGCGATCGCCGCGGACGCGTCGGCGCGCAGGATGCCCGCGAGGGTCGCCCACTCCGACGGGGTCATGCGCATGGGGCGGTCGTGTACCGGCCAATCGCCGCGGGCGCACCGCTCGTCGAGGGAGAACGGGCACGCCTCCCGCAACGCCGCGCGCGTGGCGCGGACCGGGATCCGCGTTCCGTCCGTCAGCACCAGGATGCATCCTTGCGGAGCTTCCTCGACGGCGAGGAGGCACGGCGGACCGGTCCCGGCTCCCACGGCCGCGCCTACGGGTAGATCTTGTGGAGCAGTCGCGGGAACGGGATGGTCTCCCGCACGTGCTCGGTGCCGGAGATCCACGCCACCGTCCGTTCCACGCCCAGGCCGAACCCGCCGTGCGGGACGCTGCCGTAGCGCCGCAGGTCGAGATACCACTCGAACGCCTCCTTGGGCAGCTTGTGGAGTTCGATCTGCTTTTCGATGAACTCGAGATCGTCCGCGCGCTGGCCGCCGCCGATGATTTCCCCCACCCCTTCCGGCGCGAGGACATCGACGCACATCGCCAACCGGTCGTCCTGCGGATCCCGTTTCATGTAGAACGCCTTCACGGCCGCCGGGTAGCGGTGCACCATCACCGGGCGGTCGAACTTCGCCGACAGCGCGGTTTCGTCGGGCGCGCCGAAGTCTCCCCCCCACGGAAACGGGTGCCCCATCTCCTGCAACATCTTCACGGCGTCGTCGTACTGCACGCGCGGGAACGGCTTCCGCACCGATTCAAGGGGCTTCGGATCCCGTTCGAGCACCTTCAGCTCCTCGCCGCACTGCTCGAGCGCGCGTTGCACCACGTGGCAAAGGAAGTCCTCCGCCAGGTCCATCACGTCGTCGAGCGAGGCGTAGGCCATTTCGGGCTCCACCATCCAGAACTCGGTGAGATGGCGGCGCGTCTTCGACTTTTCGGCGCGAAAGGTGGGGCCGAAGCAATAGACCTTGCCGAACGCCATGGCGCCGGCTTCGGCGTAGAGCTGTCCGCTCTGGGTCAGGTAAGCCTTGTCCTCGAAGTAGTCGACCTCGAAGAGGGTGGTCGTACCCTCGCAAGCCGACGGAGTGAGGATGGGAGAATCGACGAGGAGAAATCCGCGCGAATCGAAGAAGTCGCGGATGGCGCGCACGACCGCGGCGCGGATGCGCAGGACGGCCCCGGGCTTCCGGTGCCGCATGGAGAGGTGGCGGTGCTCCATCAGGTGGGCGATGCCGTGGGCTTGGAGCGAGATCGGGTATCCTTCCCGCGCCGTGGAGACCACCTGCCCACCCGACACGGGAGACAGCTCGAAGCCGCCGACCGCGCGCGGCTCGGCCTTGACCGTACCGGTGACGATGATCGCGGACTCCTGGGGCAGGCGGTCGAAGGTCTTGAACAGCTCCTCGCCGACCTCCTTCTTCGCCATCACCCCCTGGGCGATCCCGGTGCCGTCGCGCACCTCGAGGAAGAGGAGCTTGCCCGAAGAGCGCTTGTTGTAGAGCCAGCCCTGGACGTTGACGGTCTGGCCGACGTGGCGGCCCAATTCGCGGATGGGGACGACGGGGGCGGTCATGGCCATGGCCTCGCTCTGGGGGGACGACGGGTCGGGAATGGCCCGAGATTGTACGGACGCGCCCCGGGAACGAACAAGCGATTTCCCGGCGCTCTGCGGGCGAGCGCGTCGGTTGGATCGGCGGTACGGGCGCAGGCGCATCCTCGCGCCCGCGCTCCGTCCCGGATCCCCTAGCCCGGATTATTCATGAAGCCGCGCCAGCGGCTTCGTGAAAAATCCGCC
>CAZWCX010000149.1:0-15169 GCA_964632945.1 uncultured Planctomycetia bacterium
GTTCGGCCGAGGTGATTTTCGCGCCCGGCGAGGCGCGAGGAGGAGGCGATGCCCCCGTGCATCGCCGACGACGAGCAACGAAGCCCGGCGCGAAAAGCGACCGGACCAACCTGGGAAATCAAGGTTGAAGCCCCACTAGCCGGGCGGACCGCCGGGGCAGGCCGCAGGCCCGTCGGCGCGTCGCGGAGAGGGGCATCCGGCGACCGGCGGTGGTCGCCGGGGTTCGGCGGAACGGCAGGCCGGGCGCGACGCGCGCGAGCATCGACCGGTCGAGCCCGGGGGTTCCCGCGCAGCGACGGCGCAGGGCCGCACCCCGGGATGGCGCGAATCCCCCGGGTCAGAATCCGATCTTCGCGCCGATCTGCACGCCGAAGTCCGCGGAGTTGTCGTACTTGAACTCGTTCTCCACCAGCCCGAGGTGGAACTCCACGTCCTTCCAGGGCTCGGTCTTCATACCGAGCGCATAGGTGAAGGCGAAATTCTGCAGATTGCCGCCGCCTTCCTGGAACTGCGACGACTGATAGAGGGCCTGCGCGAAGATCGAGGTGGCGTCGGTGCACGCCCACTCGATGGCGAATCCGAACACCCCGCGCACGTCCTTGAGGTCGATGTCGCCCAGGTCCGGATCGCTGTAGAACATGCCCCCGCCGTGGAGGTGGAGATAGAAGTCGCCGGCGACGTGCTTGGAGAGGTAGGCGAACAACCCGGCATCCACTCCGTCCGATCCGGAGATCTCGTCCCCGGTATGGGTCGGCGGTCGGAGCTCGAGGCCGAGGGTCACCGCCGGCAGCCACGTCCCGCCGTCGGTCAGGTTCGCGCGGGCCCGCAACGTGACGTTTCCGAGGTCGAATCCCTCGTCGTCTTCGTCGTAGAGCCCTCCGTCGTCGTCGGTGATGGTGACGTTGTAGTCGTCCTCATCGAACCGGTCGCGATCCCCGTTGCTGTAGCCGAAGAGGTCGTGAAACCCTTCGATGAACGAGTCCATCGACCCGCCCCCCCGCCACAGCAGCGGGATGTCGATGCCCACTTCGAGCCAGTCGGTGGCGCCGTAGCTCACCCCGGCGACCGTCTCCACCGTCTCCCCGTCGATGCGGAAGAACCGGCCGCGACGGGTTCCGAAGGAGTTGCTCCAGTTGAGCGAAAGGGAGGCCTCCCACGCGTCCTCGGAGACGATCTCCGCGCCCCGGGGGATCATCTGGAGCGTCCGGTGGCTGACCAGGAAATTGTCCTTGATGGGGACCGGTCCGCGTCCATAATTGAGGTAGGCATCGTCGGAAGGGGCACTCCCCTCCTGCGCCTGCGCGGTCGCGAGCAGCGGACCGACGAGGAACGCGCACAACAGAAGGGCTTGAAGCCCGCGCGATCGACGTCGCATGACACCCCCAATTTCTTCGGTTTTCGGCATCGGAAACGGTGAGACGGTATCGTCTTGCGTGCACGGTGTCAAGCGAAACCGAATCCGGCACTCCCGGATCCGACCCCGGATATTGTCGGCCGTTCCGGGGCGCGCGCTGAAGGGGCGCAGGCGCCCCGCGGGGGAAAGCCGATGCCGAAAGCGGGCTGCCGGCGCTTCGAGGACCCGGGGGGAGAATCACTCCCCCGCGATGTGCACGAAGGTGCCCTGGTTCTGTTGCGCCAGCGACGAGAGGAACTCCAGGTCCATCCCGGACCGGCCCAGGGCGATCACGTGGACGCGCATCTTGGCGAAGCGATTCCGGTCGTTGAACCAGGCCAGCAACTCGCGGGTGCGGGTGATCTCGCCGTTGGTCGGCGCGCCGTCGGTCAGAAACAGGACCGTATCGGCCGTGGACAGGAGGGACCGGTCGAAGGTGTCCTCCTTGCCGATGCCGAACACCTCCTTGAACGTGTCATGGTAGTTGGTCTCCCCGTCCGGGACGACCCCGCGCACCTTCCCCTGGGCGCTCGACCGGTTGGACTCGGCGGCCTCGACGAACCCGGATTTCCAGGGCGGGAGCACCTTGGTCGAGAAGAAGTAGAGGTTGAACTTCGTCCGCGGGTCGAGCTTGCCGATGGCGTCGACCAGTTCTTCCTTGGCCACGCCCATCTTGTCGCCGGCGGTGTACGACTTCTCGCTTTCCTTCCCTTCGATGATGACCTTCTCCTTCCGCGACCAGCGGATGAGGTCCTTCATGCTGCCGGACACGTCGAGGACGAACAGCACGTTGCGGGAGTAGATCTTGATGCCGTAGTAGGTCGGGACGGTGCGCGTATCCCCCTCGGAGGTCGTGGTGGGAGGCTTCGGGGGCGCGCCCGTGAACGAGGCCTCGTATTTGTCCCACCACTCTTTCCATCGCTGCGCGTCGGGGCCGAAGTTCATCCCGGTGAGGCGGGACAGGGCGCGGGCGATGTCCTCCGCGACCCGTCCTTCCTCCCCCTGGAGCCGGTCGACGAGGGGGCGGATGCCGTCCTTGTTGCCGAGGGCGGCGAGGGCGTCGGCGGCGGTCACGCGCACCTGCCAGGCGGGGTCTTTGAGTCGCTGCGCGACGTGGACCGCCTGCCGGGCCGCGGCCGCGCCCCAGACGGCAAGCGCGTCCATTGCCGCGATGCGCACCTTGGGCTCCGCGTCGCCGAGCAGGAGCGACACCGGCGACACGCCCGCCTCGTCGCCGATGCGGGCGAGGGCCTGCGCGGCATTGGCGCGCACCAGCCAGGAAGGGTCGGTCAGGGCGGCGATCAGGGCTGCCACCGCCGGACCGTCCTTGGCCTCGCCGAGGACGCGGGCCACGTAGGCTTTCTGGACGCCGGACGACTTTTCCAGGCCCAGCGTGCGCAGATAGGCGAGGACCTCCTGCGACCGCGTGGTCGCCAGGCCGAGGGCGATGGTCTCCCGCACCAGGTCGGAGCGGTCGCCCGCGATCGAGACCAGCACACGCGCCGCGGTCACGTCGTCGACCGGGGAGATCGCCCGCACCATCGAGGCGCGCACGTCCGGGTTCTTCTCGCGCAGGATGTCCGCGAGGTCCTTGCGCAGTTCGCCCTGGGTCTGCCCGGCTTCCGCGTCCCGCCCGGCGAGCGCGCCGGGGACTTTGCCGGTCAGCACCCACTGGCGCCAGCACTCGTCGAAGTTCTCGGGCGTCCACTCCAAGCTCTCCTTGAACGCCTGCCGCTGTTCGGTAGAACCCTTGATCGCGCGCACGGTGGCGGCGAACTTCTCGCGGTCGTACGCGACGCCGAACTCGAAGTAGCTCCACGCCTGCATGTGCGCGGCGAAGTCCATCTTGCTCTGGACGCTGATCAGCATCACCTCGCTGAACGGCCGATGGCCCCGGGTTTGACAGGCGGACTGCAGTTTGCCGTGCCACCCTTTGCCGCTGCGCACGATCGCCTGGGTCTCGTTGCCGCAGAAGATGGCGTGGTCTTCCAGGCGCTTCTGGATGCGGCAGAGCCAGTGCGCCGCTCCCTCATAGATCCATTGCGGAGTGTTGCGTTCGTAGTCGAACTTGCGCAGGCAGGCGCCGAAGACATGGCCGAGCTGATGGCGGACCTGGGCGTGCAGGCCGTCGTCGTCGCGGTCGGTCTGGAGGCAAGGGACGAAGACGTTGCCCCCGAACGCCCCGCCCACCCCCTTGACCTCGCCGCCGCCATAGAGAAGGGTCGAGACCGGATTGCCGAGGTAGGTGGCCGAGACCTTTTTCTTCGTCGACTCCGAGGCGACCAGGAAGATCGCGATCCGCCCCCCCAACGACAGGTCGGTGCCGAACACGTCGGTGAAGTCGCGATACGCCTGCTCCGCGCGGGTGAGGAACAGGTGGGCGATCTCGTGGGTGCGGATCTCGCGCGGCGGTCCCTTGGCCATCGGGACCTGGAGCTTCGGAATGTCGCAGACGAGGTAGAACCGATCGCTCACGACCATGACGGGCCGCGACCCGAGCACGCGCGTCTCGCGCTCCATCTCGACTTTCAGCGCGTCCGCCGGCGGATCGCCCTTCTTGTCGCCCAGGCACTTCGGGCACTCGGGCCAGTTGGCGGACTTGCAACAGGGCGCGAGGTGTTCCTCGCTGCACTGGAGGCGCCAGGATTCCGAGTGGCGGCGCAGGAAGCAGACGACGTTCTTTTGTCCCGCGCACGAGCCGTTCCACCCCTCGGGCAGGGGGCGGGCCAGGCACGCCGCGCCGTCCTTGCCGCAGCAGGGACAGGGGCACGGGTCGAAGACCGGCACGCCCGGGTACTTGAGGTAGTGGACGCAGCCGGAGCCGTCGCGACACGAGCACTCGGCGCCTTTCGCGCTGGCGCCGTCGCCGGCGCGGGCCGGGGAGGGGAAGGCCGCGACGACGGCGAAGAGGGCGGCCAGGGCGGCGACGCGAACGCAACGCATCGTGGGCCTCCGATCGGGGGGTCTGCGCCGCCGGATCCGCGCCGCGGCGGAACCATCCGCCGGGTCCGGTCGACCGGGGCGCGATTCAGCGTATCGTCCGGCGGCGCCGCGGTCAACGGCCACGGGGATTCGCCCCGGCGCGCCGCTTTCCCGCCACGAGAAAAAAAATAGCCCTTGCGTTTCCGGCCGAGGGCGGATATGATCCCCGGCGCTGCGTAATCGAAAAGGTCGGTGGCCGAGCGCCGCCGCGGCGAGAAACGGTTTCGAGCACGCCGCGGACGCGAGAACGGCCGAATCGCCCGCCTCGATGATCCTTCCCCCGAGGCCGGTCCTTCCCCCGCGGAAGCACCGAGCCTCTACGGGCCCGCCCAGGGCGGCCGGCACCTCGCGCCGGAGCCGCAGGCCCGTGACGATCCCGCCCTGATGCGTTTCCCGGCGCCGCCGCGCGTGGCCCGGCGGGCGACGGCAGGGCCGCGCCCGATGCTTTGAAGGTTCGACCCCAGCCGCGTACGGCAAGGGTCACATCATTTCCACTCGAAAGGTATTTATGCAGTTCTCCGATCTTCGGCTCGTCGAGCCGATCCTTCGCGCGGTGGTCGCCGAAGGGTATCAGAACCCCACCCCGATCCAGGCCAAGGCGGTTCCGCACGTGCTCGCGGGCCGGGATGTGCTCGGCCGCGCGCAGACCGGCACGGGCAAGACCGCGGCGTTCGCGCTGCCCATCCTTCAGCGCCTGGGAGCCCCGGGCGGACGGCGTTCGGCCGTGCGCGCCCTGGTCCTTTCCCCCACGCGCGAACTGGCGCTCCAGATTCATGAGAGCTTCCGCTCCTATGGCCGGCATACCGGCCTGCGAGCGGTCGTGATCTACGGCGGCGTCGGGCAGGAACCCCAGACCCGCGCCCTCCGCGACGGGGCCGACATCCTGATCGCCACCCCCGGCCGGCTCCTCGACCTCATGGAGCAGGGCTGGGTCGATCTCCGCAATATCCAGATCTTCGTCCTCGACGAAGCCGACCGGATGCTCGACATGGGCTTCATCCACGACATCCGCAAGGTGGTCGCGAAGCTTCCCCGCGAGCGGCAGACCCTGCTCTTCTCGGCGACCATGCCGGAAGAGATGGTCCGGCTGGCGGGATCGATCCTGCGCAATCCGGAGCGCGTCGAAGTGACTCCGCAGGCGACCGCGGCGGAGACGGTGGACCACTCGGTCTACTTCGTGGACAAGGGGAACAAGCCGCACCTGCTGCGGCACTTCCTCGCGCGCACCGACGCCTCGCGGGTGCTGGTGTTCACGCGCACGAAGCACGGGGCCGATCGGGTCGTTCGACATCTGGGGCGCACGGGCGTGGCCGCGGAAGCGATTCACAGCAACAAGTCCCAGGGCCAGCGCCAGCGCACCCTGGCCAACTTCAAGTGCGGACGAACCACGGTACTCGTGGCCACCGACATCGCCGCGCGCGGGATCGACGTCGACGACGTCTCCCACGTGGTGAACTTCGACGTCCCGAACGTGCCGGAGACTTACGTGCACCGAATCGGCCGCACCGGCCGCGCCGGCGCGAGCGGCACCGCGGTGTCGTTCTGCGACGCCGAGGAACGGGCGGATCTGAAGGCCATCGAGCGGCTCCTGCGCCGGCCCATCGCCACGCGCCAGGATCATCCCGAGTACCCGGCCCGCCCGACGGCGCCGGAGACTCGACCCGCCCAGGCGGCGCACGGGTCCGCCCACGCCCGCCGGCCGTTCAACGGTCCGCGCCCCCCGGCCCGCCACCACGAAGAGCGGCCGCGAACGCTCGACCGCCAGGACCACGGCGCACCGCCGCAGCCCGCGCACGCCCGGGACGGCCGGCGCTTCGAAGGTCCGCGCCGGGAACGGCGCCGCTGGTAGACCCCGGGGACCCGGCGGGCGCACCGGGAGGACCGGCGCGCCCCGCCGCACCTCGGACCCGAGTCCCGCCGGGAAACCGTCGTCGCGCCGGAGCGTGCTCGCTGCCATCCGCCCTCGCGGATCCCGCGCGCGCGCCGCGATCTTCTCACCGCTTCGCTCCAGATCCAACCCGCAGGCGAAAACCTCGAGCGAGTCCGCCGCCTTCTCCCATCCCGCCGTTCGTCGGCGGGCGAACGCGGTCCGTCGTTGACCCCGACCGCCCGAACCGGAAAAGCATTGTCCCGCGGCGGGCGATCCGCTAGGGTTTTTCCGGGGGGCGATTCGGGCCCTGGATTCAAGCAGCGATGTTCCCCTCGGGACGGCATCCGCAGGGATCTGTCCACCCATGAGGGAACGATTGTCCTGCGCATCGGAGGTCCATCGGGCTCCGCCCCCCACCGATTTCCCCCGGATCCCGGCGCGGAGCAAGGCCGCCATGCTGCGAACCGACACGATCGTCAAGGAAGGAACCTGCGGCGTCCTCTACGAGGACGGGGCCCTTTCGCGCATCCTGAGCCCCGGCCGCTACCGGTTCTGGACCTGGTGGTGGGAGCCGCATCGGCAGATCGTGACCATCGACCTCCGGGAGTGCTCCACCACCATCCGCAACCAGGAGATCCTCACCTCCGACAAGGTCGCCGTCCGCTTGAGTCTCCTCGTCTACTACAAGGTCACCGACGCCCGCGCGGCACTGCACAACGTCGAGGCCTATCTGGAGCGCATCTACGAAGACGTCCAGCTCGCCGCGCGACGCTTCCTGTCCACGCGCACGCTCGACCAGATCCTGCGCGACCGCAACGACATCTCCGATGCCGTGCGCGAAGACGTCAAGGCCTCCGCGCAGTCGTACGGAGTCGAAATCCGCCGCGCGGACGTCAAGGATCTCGCCTTTCCGGGCAACCTGCGCGAGATCATGAACAAGGTGATCGAGGCCGAACGCGAGGGCGAAGCGAAGCTCCTCGAGGCCACCAAGCGCGCCGAGGTCGCCCGCATCGAGGCCGACGCGCAGGCGCGCATGACCGCGCAGCGGATGGAAGCCGACGAACGCTCCGCCGACCTCTACCACCGCCATCCCCACCTGCTCCGGCTCAAGGAGTTGGAAACCCTCAAGGAGATCGGCGCCAAGGGCGGGAACCACTTCTACATCGGGCTCGGCGACCCGATGCCGCCCATGCCGGCCACGCGCAAGGACGCCCGCAAGGAAGGGAAGTGACCCGTGGAGCGATGGCGTCGTCGCATCGCTCCGCCGAGCGTCCCGCGCGCCCGCCCCCTCCCGCACGGGCTTCGCCTTCGCTCGACTGAAATCGACCTCCAAGCGCGGACCGAATCGGGTAGAATCCGGCCATGCGACTCTTCCGACCGTCGCCGGACTGGATGGCCGAGCACCTCGGACGGTTGTTCGCCGCCGAGGAGCGGGCCTGCTCGATGCGCGCGCGGGGGGACTGGGCCTACGAGGATGGCCGCGAGCGCGCGTGTACGGAGTATCACGAAATCGCGCGCCAGGCGGAGCAGTCCGCCGCACAGACGCGCGCACTCCTGCAATCGCGGCTCGGGCCCGACCGCGACGGGGAGGCCCCGGAAACCGTCGATCCGGACACCCACGCAGCCGCCCGAAAAGCGTCCGCGCCGCCGGCCGATCCGTGGGGAACACCGGACGCGGACTTCGCCTCGGCGTGCTTCTTCGCCCGCCATCCCCGGTGGTGCTCCGGCGTGCCCCGGTTCGAGAACGCCTACCAGGCCTGGCGCCACGATCCGCGCTTCCGCGCGCAAGCGCCGGGTTTCCGGCCGGTGAATCCCGGCTGGCGGGATTGAACCCGCCTCAGATCCACCGGCGGACCCGCGCGCAGTACTCGCGGTACGCATCCCCGAACAGGCGATGCATGCGACGTTCCTCGAACGGGATCTGGGCCAGCGTCATCAGAAGGACGAATCCCACCGGTGCCGCGAGAAGCACGACCCGCCCGAACAGGCAGGCGATCCCGGTCAGGACCAGGGCCACCCCGACGTACATGGGATTGCGCGTGAACCGGAATGGACCGTCGGTCACGAGCGCCACCGGGGTGCCGAAGGGTTCATGGGTCGTACGGCGAGCGAAGAAAGTCCTCAACGCCCATCCCGCAAGTCCGGCGCCCAGGCCGAAGCAGACCAGGGAGACCCAGGGCGATGCCGCGGGCAGGCCCGGTCCGGGCCAGGCGCGATCGATGCCCCAGGCCGCCGCGAGGCACACCAGGGCCAGGAACGGCGGGCGGATGGGGATGGGCGCCCGCTCCTCGGCGACGGGGGGAGTCACAGGGCCTCCCGGGAAAAGCGGCCCGGCCGAAGCGGCCGGAGAACGGCGATGGCGCGCGCACTCTCGTCGACGCCCGCCGCCACCGGATCCGGGGTGAGGTCGCCCCAGGACTGCGCTTCCCGCGGGACCGCGAGCCCGGCATGCGGCCACGAGACGAGCAGCGGCAGCGTCATGCGTGCGGACCTCCGGCGGTGCCGTCCCGGCGCGGATCGGCGACCCCGATGAATCGGGCGCGGTCCCGCAGGACCATCTGGACGGAGCCGAGGTAGAATGCGAACGGGTCGCGCACCTTGATCCGGAATCCGCGGCGCCGCAGTCGGGCGCACACGCCCGCCGGCATTCGGGCCGCTTCCAGGGACACGACTCCCTCCGTGGAGCAATGCAGCCGGGGCGCGGCGACCGCCTCGAACGGGGGCAGGCGTTGCAGGCGCAGAAGAACCTGCAGGATCGCCGGAGCGATGCGGTCGCTGCCGGGAGAGCCGATCGCCATCCACGGCCGGGTCTTCCGGAACACGAGCGTCGGCGCCACGCTCGCCCACGGAACGGCGTTGGGCCGCAGGTAGTACGGATGCGCGATGTCGCTCCGCACCATGGTGCCCAGGTAGTTGTTGTAGAGAAAGCCGAGATCCGGGGTGGCCACGGCCGCGCCGTAGACCTTCTCGATCGATTGGGTCAGCGCGACCGCATTCCCGTGCCGGTCCATGACGGAGAGGTGGGTCGTCTCTCCTTGTCGCCCGGGGATCTTCGCCAGCACTTCGGCCGCCAGCTCGTGGACCACGTCCGGCCCCAGGGCTCGATCCAATCGCGATTGCAGGTACAGGTCCGGGTCGAGCGGGAAGTCCTTCCGCTCCTGGTACGCCTTGCGGATGACGTCGGCGACGGCGACGGCCCCCTCGGGCCGGTCGAGGTCGAGGCATTCGGTCGGCAGGTGGGACAGAATGGCCGCCATGCGCAGCAGGGTGCGCCCCGCCCCGGGCGGGGGAAAGGCGTACAGCGTGGAGCCGAGAAACTCCCCGGTCAGCGGCGGGCGCTCTCGGGGTTTCGGCACCTGGGCCAGGTCGTCCTTCCGGATGAGGCCGCGGTTGCGCTCCATGTCCTCGTGGATCCGCCGGGCGATGCTGCCGGAATAGAAGTCCTTCACGCCGTGCCGGGCCATGCGACGCAGGGTCCGGGCGAGCACCGGCTGGCGGAACTGGAACCCCACAGGGTGGGGCCGCTTGCCCTGGTCGAGGAACAACGCGGCCGCATTGCCTTTCCTCAATCGCCGGGCCTCCCGGACCGCGAGCCGGTGCTGCAGCTCCGTGACGGCATAGCCGTGCTCCGCGAGATGGATGGCCGGCTCCAGGACGTGGGACAGGCGCAGGTTCCCGTAACGCTCCAGCGCATGACGGAGGACCGCCGGCGTGCTGGGTACGGTCGTCGCGCGATATCCGCTCGCGCACTCCTCCGCGGACACGACGTCCACGGTGACCCGGTGCGGCACGCGGGACGACCCGTCGAGGGCGATGGTTCGGCGCGGTCCGGCCAGGTGGATCATCATCATCGTCTGGCCGCCGAGTCCGGAGCCCGCCGGTTCGCATACGCCGAGGGCGAACGCCGCGGCCACGGCGGCGTCGATGGCATTCCCCCCTTCGGCCAGCATCCGGATCCCGGCCTCGGTCGCGCCCGGATGCGCCGTCGCCACCATGCCGAACCGGGATTCCGCCCACCGCGGCCCCGCGGGCGGGGTGGCTTCGGGCGTCTCCGGGCGCACCCCCGCCGTCCCATCCGGGCGCGCGGGACGGGGGCGTCGATCACTTGACGATGTCACGGGCCAACATCTCCGCGAGCAGAAGCGTGCGCTGAGGCAGACTGATCCGTTGCACCGCCTCGTGAGGGGTATACAGTTCGGTCGCCACCGGGCCCATGCCGCAGACGACAGCGGTCCCCGGCGGGACCAGTCCGGCGACCGACGGCCAGACGGACGATTCCTCCTCCAACGGGATCTCCCAGCGACCGGCGACTTCGCGCAGGGCCTCCATCACCGGGACGTTGGCCTTTCGCTCGGCCATCGGGGGCCGGTCCGCGATCATCTCCAGGTCGCAACGGAAGCCGTCGCCGTTCAGGATGTCTCTCATTCGGCCTTCCACGGCGTCCGCCTGCTCCGGCTCGGCATAGGTCATCACCACGGTGCTCGTGACCCGGTGCGGCACGTACATCGGGAACGCGTCGGTGTGGACGTCCACGGCGGAGAGGGCAACGTGCTCCTTCCGCGAGGACAGGGCCGCCATCTCCTGGATGCGACCGGTCCACCACAGAAAGACGTCCGAACGGGCACTGGCTTTTCCGATGCGCTGCGGCTTCCCCTCCGCGACCAGGCGGAACTTGCGCTGACCGCGCCTCTGCGTGATCACGCGGTCGGCCGGATTGCCCGGACGGAGCACGAACACCTGCTTCACCGCCTCGGCGGCGGCCCGAATGAATTGCGCGCTGTAGCGACAGTCCCGTCCCTCGTCCGAGACGCACAGGACGCCGAGGTGCTGGTGCCGCAATCGCCGCTGGTGCCGCAGGGATCGCAGCGCGAACTCCAGCATCACCAGCGGCGCGCGCGAGCAGCCGATGCCGTCCCCGTACAGCCATTCGGGATCCCGGCGGAAGCCCTGCATCGGCAGGGAGGGATCCAACGGGACGTCCACATGCGCCAGGAACAACGTCCCCCCGCGCATCCCGGCCTGAGTCTCCCAACACCAGGCGGAACGCGCATCGGTGAATTCCTTGACCGGCACCATGCGGATTTCCCGCAGCGTGGAGTCGACCTCCTGCACCGCCGCGCGGATCCCGACCGGATCCGACGTGCGGCTGGAGATGCGCACCCAATCTTCCAGCCGTCGCTCGATCCGATCCCGCTGCTCCGCGAGAAATGAAAAGACCAGGTCCGTGGGATCGGCGCCGCGCCCGTTGATGCTGGGCGGATTCGGCGTGCCGAAGTAACGCGCGCTCGCCACCTGCACGAGCCGGTTCACGAGCGCGGCGAAATCGAGTCCCGCCGCCGCCGCCGCGGCCACGTACGATCCGTGTTCCCCGAGACTGGGCAGGCTGTTCACCTCCAGGATGTAGAGGTTCCCCTGCGCATCCATCCGGAAGTCGACGCGCGCGCAGTCGTAGCAGCCGAGGACCTGGAAGGCGCGGATGGCCAGTTCCTTGGCCTTGCGGGTCATCTCGTCCCCGATCGGGGCCGGACAGACCGGCTTCACCTCGCGATTGGAGCGGTGGACCTTGTCCTCGTAGGTGTAGATCGGCGGGCCGCCCTCGCCGAAGATCAGCTCCACGGGGGGCAGCGCCTCCGGCGGGTTGTTCCCCAGCAGGCCGACGTTGATCTCCCGACCCTCGATGAATCGCTCGACCAGGACCGGCTGCTGGAACTTCTCGAAGATTACCTCACTGGCGGAGCGCAGCTCCTTCTCGTCGTTCACGATGCTCAGGCCGAAGGAAACCGCCTCGTTCTTCGGCTTCACGATCAACGGAAAGGGCAGGTCCGGAAGCGGAAACTTCGAGTCCTGGAGAACGGCGAAATCGGGGGTCGGCAGGCCGTGCTGGCGAAACAGCATCTTGGCCACGACCTTGTCCAGCGCCAGCGAATGCGGCAGCGGACCCGAGCCGACGTACGGGATCCCCACCATTTCCAGGATGCCGGGAACGTGCGTGTACCGGGCCTGCCCCTGGATCCCGTACGAGAGATTGAAGACCATGCCCGGGCGCTCCCCCTTGAGCGCGCGCGGCATGAACTCCTCCAGGCGGTCGATCAGATCCTTGTCCCCCTCCAGGGCGATGACTTGATGCTCCCCCGCCTTGAGCGCGTCGACGATTCGCTTGATCGACTTCAGGCCGTAGCGTTCCCGGTTCGGAACCCCGAACAGATTGATGACGCTCTGGCTGTTGCGGTTGTAGACGACCGCGACCTTCATGAGATCCTCCGCGCAAAGCGGCGCGGACGCCCGTCCCGCGTAGGGGCTCCCCGCCGGGAGCGACGTCGGCGTCTGGATCCTCCTCAAGCACAAGGAGTTATGAGCTGATCAGGGGAGTCTCCCCTCGGCCCCCACGCGCTCATGGTAACACAGGAGTCCGCGTCGGAGCAACCCTGGGGTCGGCGACGGTCTCCGACGGCCCGGAAGGTCCGGGACCCGGATTCCGGCGCGAGGGGTCGCCATCGCGGCCTAACGCGCTCCCCCGGCCGGCCCGTGTCCCCCGGCCGCCGGAGGCGGCGCCACGTCGCCCGGAGCCGCGGCGACCCGCTGCGCGAGGGCCTCGACCGCACGGGCCTGGGACTCATCGCCGCGGCGGCGATGACACTCCGCCAGCCGTCGCAGGTGCTCCGGACATGCGAACGGCAGGGCTTCCAGGAAGACGCGCCAGGCCGCGCAGGCTTCGGCGTCGTCCCCCTGGGCGGCCAGGGTTTCGGCGACGGCGCGCAGGGCCGCGAGGCGTTCGGTGCCGCGGGATCCGCGCTCGTACCAGAGCAGCGCCTCCCCGGTCTCCCGCGCGGCGAGGAGGATGTCTCCCAGAGCCTTCTCCGCCCCGGGAACGCCGTGTTCGACCGCCGCCCGGGCGATGCGCAGCGGTTCCTTCGTCTCCCCGCTGCGGGCGCGCGCGATCGCCAGCGGGAGCGCGCGCAAACCGGCATCCTCCCCGTCGCCCGTGGCCAGCTCGAGGGCTTCCCCGTCGCGGCCGAGGCCGACCAGGATCCGCGTCCGTTGATCCCGCGCGGAGTCCCCGTGGATCTCTTCCGCGCGCACCCGACGCTCCAATTCGTCGAGGGCTTCGGGCCACAGACCGGCGTCGCACAACGTGCGCAGCGGATCGCGAGTCCCTCACCCTCCGCCGTCGCACCCGGCCGCCGCCAGGGTCTCGGCGACGAAGCGGTCGCGGGAGGGCTTGTTCCTCAAGCGGATCGCGAGCGGCGTCGAGACGAGCAAGGGTAAGGTCGCGTCCAGCACGAGAAGTCCGAGCGCGGCGGGGGCCGAACCCAGCGCCACCGCGCCGGCGGTCGCGACGCGCGCGATCCCGCGCAGGGCATCCGCCGGGGATCCACGCACCAGCCACGACACCGTCCAGACGGCTCCGCGGACCCCGTGGCTGCAGACCACGGTCCAAACCAGACGGTCGAGGTACAGAAACGCCGAGATCGCCAGAGCAGTGATCGCCAGCATGGCGGCGCTCAAGCGTTCGAGCGGGGACGCGCCGCTCGCGGAAGAACCACGACCGCGAAACAGCGCAAGAAACGACACCGCGCCGAAGGCCATGGAGAGACCGAACCAGAGCCACCGGAACGGCGGGTAGAGCCATCCCAGCCCGGGCGCTTCCCGGAGGAGCCCGGAGATGATGGCGATCGGGGCGACGAGGTGAAGGAAGGCCAGTCCCGCAAGCAGCAAACCCGGGGCGGGGAACCGGCGCTGCAGGCGGCGCAACGGGGAGCGGTGTGGTGGATTGGCCACTCGGGGGATCCTCGCAAGTCCCCCGGGTATATCACCTCCCTCCCCCCGGGGTCAAGGCGGCCCGCCGGCCCGCAGTCGGGCGTCGCCCTCCGCATCCGGATTCTGCTTCCTCGTACTCGACGGCCACGATAGACTTCGTCAGGCAGCGGAACCCGGTCGGTTTCGCAACGGCAACGACCGTCCGCGGGAGGTAGAACGGGATGGACTCGGGAGTGAGCTGGGCGCTCGCCGGCGGAGCGGCCGTCGTCGGTCTCTGGATCTGGATCCGCATGAGTCGGGACCGAAGCGAATCGACCGCCTCCCTCCGATCCCCCGACACCCTGCGGCGTCTCGTCGTGAAACACGAACCGGTCGCCCCGCCCGACCTGACGGAGCCGGTGATGCAGGATGCCGCGCGGGAACTGAAGCAGGTCGGGTTCCGCGAGATCGGGATACTCTCGGAGAAAATCGACGGGGTGCATTACTCACGGGAATTCTACTCCGCGGACCACGGCACCTACGGCTCCCTGGCGAACTTCGACGGGAAGCCTGCCAACTGGTTCCTGACGCCGCTCTCCGACGGCACCATCCTTTTCACGGGCAGCACCGACCGTGACGAGGAGCAACGGGGGGGATTGATCTCCCGGGGATATGGCGGCGGGATCACCGATCGCCTGGACGACCACCTGGAGGCCCTGGCGGAGCGGGCAGCGCGCGGGGCCTCCTCGTCCGCACGCGGGACGATGGAGGAACGCCTTCACCTCGTCCGGGAGTACTACCGTCACTATACGTCCGCGGGTCGGTCGGACCCGTGAGCCTTCAACCTGGAACCACGGGGTAGACTCGATGCAGCCTTTCGCGCGCCCGATGGAGCGAAACGCGTCCGTTGACGCGGACTACGTGGCGATTGCGATTTTCCTTCCCGGCGATCGCTTCACGTCGCACCTCCGAGGAGGATGGACCGCTCTTCCGCGGTGAGCCGAACGACCCGACGCTTCTCGGACATGGACCCGCTTGCGGCGATCATGGCCGCAGGAGGTTTCATCGGCCCTTGCGGTTCCCCCTGCGATTGAACAGGGAAGCCGCCACTAGCCCGGATTATTCGCGAACCGCTTCGCTGTTCGCGAACAACCCGGCTCCGTCCGGCCTGGAAGGCCGGCCGGAGC
>CAZWCX010000150.1:0-15050 GCA_964632945.1 uncultured Planctomycetia bacterium
CGGGATGCACGTCTTCCCCAGCCTCGCCCGCTGGCGCGAGGCCCTGACCCGCGAGGCGCCTCGCTTCCGTTACTACCACGACAAGCTCCGCCTGCTCTGGTCGATCGAGCCCCGCGGCATTTTCCTCGTGCGCGACGGGAACCTCCCGGCCGGCTCCATGATCATGACCTCCGACGTGCGCCGGTACCGGCGGCTGGCCTTGACCCGCGACCGCTCCTGGGGGATGTTCCTGAAATTCCTGCTCGGCTTCTACGGCTACAAGGGGGAGATGGCCCAGCGATTCGCCGTGCTGGCGGCGGAAGGCGCGGGCCTCCTTCGCGTACGCCGCGAGCGGCGGGAGCACGGGCCCGCAGGTCTCGCGCCGGCAAGCGAGCCGCGGTCGTCGGGCGCGTCTGCGGTCACTCCGCCGCCGGCCCCTCTCTTCCCCCCGGCGCGCCGGCGGGCCCACATCTTCGGCGGCATCGTCGCCGAAGAATGCCGCGGACGGGGCATCCTCAAGGCGCTGCACGTTCATGCCGGACACTACGCTCGGGAACGGGGCGCCGACCGCCTGAGCGCGAACATCCTCGACGGCAACGCCCCAGCGCTCGCCGCAGCGCGATGGATCGGTTTCGTCGTGCAGGGGCGCAAGCGCGAGATCCCCGGCGACACGCTCTACATCGAACGCCGACTCGACCTCGCCCCCCCCGGGGGGGCGCCCTGCGGCCCGTAGACCGGGCGGCCCCCCGGGACCCGGCATGTCCGCCGGGCCCCGGACCCTCCCGATCTCCCCGGACCCCGCCGCCCGCGGCGAGCGGAGCACGTCCCGCCGCACCCGGCCACGGCGGGTCGGAGGTCGCGTGCCGTGTAGTTCTTGCACCCTCCGGAACCTCGCGGTACTCTATCCATTCCCAGTCTTGGGCCCAGCCGAGGTTTCTCGTCATGTTGAGATTCACGGGGCTCGACGATCTGCGCAACTCCGCGTTCTATCCGCGCACGTCGGATGAACTCGAAGCGAGCAAGCGCGGTCTCGACGCCAATTTCGAAACCCGCATCCAGCAACACGAGCGTGCCCCGCGGGCGGTCATCGCCGCTGCGGAAACGCTCATTGCGTTTCTCCGGGATGCCACGCGCACCCAGGACTACGACCGCGAGGCCCTCGCGGTCGCCGCCCTGCGCTACCTGTTCGGCGAGTCGGATGCCATCCCCGACACCGTCGAATTCGGCGGCTACCTGGACGACTCCATCATCCTCGATGCCGTCGTCGGGCTGATCGCGCCGGCGGCGCACAGCCAATCCGGCGGGGACGCGCCGGTCGTGGCGCCGGCATCGAATCCGGCGGCCGGAAGCCCCGCGTCGATGGTCGGCGATCCGGTGGCGAAGTCGCGCCCCTCCCCGGGAGAACCGCAGTCACCGGGCGCCGCGAAGCCCGTGCGTGCGGCGACGAACAAGTCGCCCGCGGCCGGGAAATCGGTCCGCGCGACCAAGAAGCCGTCCGCGTCGGGCAAGTCGTCCCGCGCGCCGGGGAAGAAGTCGACGACCGCCAAGTCGCCCAAGTCCGGCTCGACCCGCAAGGGCACGGCCGGCACCGCCAAATCCCCGGTGCGAAAAAAGAAGTCCGCCGGCCGCGCCTCCGGTTCCCGCCGACCCTCCGGGTCTGCCGGATCCGCCGCCGGTTCCCGCTCGCGCCCCGCACGACCCCGTTCCCGGTCCTCCGCGGCCCGATCGCGACGCCCCGGCCGCGGCCGGAAACCGTAACCGCCCGACCCCTACCCAGGCGCCGTCATGCTCGAGAAGACCCGAAACTTCGGCATCATCGCCCATATCGATGCCGGCAAGACCACCACGTCCGAGCGCGTGCTCTTCTACACCGACCGCGAACACAAGATGGGCGAGGTCGATGACGGGACCACCACGATGGATTGGCGAGAGGAGGAGCGGAAGCGCGGCATCACCATCACCAGCGCCGCTACCACCTGCCGCTGGAAGGGGCACCGCTTCAACCTGATCGATACGCCGGGTCACGTGGACTTCACGGCCGAGGTCGAACGGTCGCTGCGCGTGCTGGACGGCGCCATCGGCGTCTTCTGCGGAGTCGGCGGCGTGGAGGCGCAGTCCGAGACCGTGTGGCGCCAGGCCGATCGCTACAAGGTCCCGCGGCTGGCCTTCGTCAACAAGCTCGATCGCCTGGGCGCGAGTTTTCCCCGGGTCCTGGATGCCCTGGTCAAGAAACTGGGCGTGCGGATCCTCCCCGTCACGTGGCCCGTCGGCGAGGAGTCCCGCTTCGAGGCGGTGATCGATCTCATCGACATGAAGGCCGTGTGGTTCTCGGACGCCGACAAGGGCAAGACCTTCGAGGTCCGCGACATCCCGCCCGAGTACGAGGAGGTCGCGCGCCGTCAGCGGGACTTCCTGGTCGAAAAGGTGGCGGAGAACGTCGATGCGCTCGCGGAAAAGTACCTGTCGGGCCAGGAGATCGGGCGGGACGAACTCATCGCGGGGATCCGCGAGGCGACGCTTGCCTACAAGCTGACCCCCGTCTTTTGCGGCTCTTCGCTTCGGAACAAGGGCGTGCAGATCCTTCTCGACGGCGTGGTGCGCTACCTGCCGTCGCCGCTCGACATGCCGCCGGTGGAGGGAATCGAACCCCACACGCAGAAGAAGATCACCCGCCGGCCGGATCCGAAGGACCATTTCTGCGCGCTGGCCTTCAAGACCGACACGGACATCCACGGCGAGCTGACCTACTTGCGCATCTACTCCGGGACTGCGCGGACCGGCGAAGTCGTTCTCAACCCCCGGACGAACAAGAAGGAACGGATCAACCGCCTGGTCCTTCTCCACGCCAACGAGCGGGAAGCGACCGAACGGGCGTCGGCGGGCGAGATCATCGGCATGGTGGGATTGAAACACACCGTGACCGGGGACACCCTCTGCCAGCTCGGGCATACGATCGTGCTCGGCGCCATGCACTTTCCGGAACCGGTCATCTCGATGGCGATCGAGCCGAAGACTTCGGCGGATCGCGATAAACTGGTCGAGGTGCTCGGCACGATGGCCAAGGACGATCCTACCTTCACCGTGCGCAGCGACGAGGACACCGGGCAGATGATCGTGTCGGGCATGGGCGAGTTGCACCTGGAAATCATCAAGAATCGCATGCTGTCCGACTTCAAAGTGCCCGCCAATGTCGGCGAGCCGCGGGTTGCCTACAAGGAGACCGCCCAGCATGCGGCCGTGGGGGAGGGAGTCTTCCATAAGAAGGTCGGCGAGAAGATGCAATTCGCGAAAGTGCGGGTGGAGGTATCCCCCTCGCCCGATACGGTGCAGGCGAAGATCCTGAATCAGGCGCCGCCGGACCAGTTGCCCCGCCAGTTCGTCCCGCTCGTGGAGGAGGGGGTCCGCAGCGCAGCGACCGGCGGCGGGGCCGCCGGCTACCCGATGATCAACATCGCGGTGCGTATCGTGGGCGGCGAATACAACAGCGCCGAGGCCAGCGAGGTGGCCTACTCGGCGGCCGGCGCCCTCGCGCTCCGCGACGCCCTGGAGAAGGCCGGCTCGCTCCTGCTCGAACCGATCATGAAGCTCGACGTGACGGTGCCCGAAGAGTACCTGGGCGACGTCCTCAATGACCTCAATCGCCGCCGATGCACGATCTCCGACGTGGACAGCATGGAGAATGCCCGCGTCATCAAGGGCACGGTCCCGATCGCCGAGATGTTCGGGTACGCGACCACGCTCCGCTCGCTGACCCAGGGGCGGGGCAGCTACAGTCTGGAACCTTGCGACTATCGGCCCATCCCGGAGGCGATCCGCAAGACCCTGTTCGGCGAGATCATGTTCTAGCCCGGATTCTTCCCGAAGCCGCGGCCGCGGCTTCCTGAATCATTCGGGCCCGCCGACCGGGTGCGATCGCCCGGTCCGGGAGCGCCGGCAGTCACGCCGCCGCGGCCGCAAGCCCGTGGCGGTGCTTCCCCCGTCAGGAGATCCGCCGTGTCCTCCGATCGAATCGTGCTGGCGGGACTTCGCTTCCACGGCCATCACGGGGTCACTCCCGAGGAACGGAGCGTCGGGGGGGCGTACGAGATGGACCTGGAGCTGGTGTGCGATCTGCGGCGCGCGGCGGAATCCGACGGCCTGGAAGACACCGTCGACTACTCCCTCGTGCGCGAGGCCGCCCTGGCCGTGGCGCTCGGACCGTCGTGCGCCTTGCTCGAGACCCTTGCGGAGCGCACGGCCGCCGCGGTGTTGGGCGCGTTTCCGTCGGCGGAGCGCGTCCGCATCCGGGTCCGCAAATCCACCCCGCCGGGAATGCCGGACGTGGCTTGGGCCGGCGTCGAGATCGAGCGCGATCGTGGCTGGGGGAAGGACCCCGCCTGACCGGCCGCGGGCCGCTCCGTCCCCCGGCGTCCCCCTGCGACCCCCGCGTGCCAAACCCATCGCCCCCGTTCCGTCCCGTCTCCGACGGCGTGCGTTTTCCGGGGCGATCCTCCCGCGATCGGGGAGCGGACCGGGCGTACGGAAATCCGACCCCGGGGCGCTCCGGCAAGCGATGCCGGGCTGGGCCCTCTGCGCGGGGGGGAAGGGATTCGGAGCGCGGTTCGGGGGAGGGGGGCGGATCGCGGGGGGATCGCGGGGCGTTTCGGGAGGCGACGCGGAGAGCTGCTCGGGGAGCGATTCGGAGCCGGCCGTTCGGGGGAAGATCAGGGCGCCGCGGTTGGCAGGTTCCCGGGGTGCGTCCGGGACAGGAGAACGTGATCCCGCCAGGCGCCGGCGATGAAGAGATAGTCGCGCGCATATCCCTCCACGACGAAGTTCAGTCGGCGAAGCAATCGGCCGCTGCGCGTATTCTCGGGGATGTGGTTGGCCATGATCCGGTGCAATCCCAGGCTGCGGAAGACGTGGTCGATCGCCCCCTGCAGCGCCTCGGACATGTACCCTTGCCCCTCGAATCGCCGGCCAAGCCCGTATCCGAGATAGCACGCCTGAAACGGGCCCCGGACGATCTGGGTGAAGTTGCAGAATCCGACCGGCGCACCGCCGGGGTCGTTCCGCAGGAAGAGGACCAGGCGAAGCGCGCGATCCTCCAGCCGGTCAACCCGGGAACGGATCAGGCGCTCGCGCCAGTGTTCCGGGGTGAGAAAGTCGGGCGGTCGCGGCGGATCCCAGGGCGCGAAGTGTTCCAGATTCTCGCGGAAGAACTCGACCATCCGGGCGGCGTCTTCGGGCCCGGGCTGGGTCAACAGCAACCGGGCGGTCTTCAGCGTGACGGGCGAAGGGAGTTCCACGCGCGGCCGGTCCATGGCAGCGTCCCCGATTCCACGGCGCGGTCGGGATCGTGCGGCGCGGAGAGAGCCCGGCGCCGAGTCGGTTCAGAGGATTTCTTCGACCTTCCCGCGCGCACCCGTGATGGAGATCGGCTGATACTCCACACGGACGCCGGTCCCGAGATGCGCCTTGAGAGCCTTGGCGAGCTGCCTGCCGATCTCGTTGGTCTTGCCGAGGTCGAAACTGGTGGGACGATTGGCCATGTCCCAGTAGATCCGCATCCAGTGCTCGAAGCGCGCTTGCAGCTCCGCCGGAAGGCCCAGGACGTCCGGGGCGATCATTGCGGCGGTCTCGGGATCGTCATTCTCCGCGGAGAAGATCCCGGTGCTGCCCACCTCGGCCATGACGCGAAGACGTCGGGGGATTTCAGACATGGCGGATCTCTCGACCGGGGTGTGCACGGGGGTCAGACCGTCAGTATACCGTTCCCGGCCGGATTCGCAAGGTACCGCGTCCGGTGCGCCGGTCGGGCGCGACCCTCCCGTCGCCCGCTCCCTCGACGCCCACCGGGGCGCTGCGGGGCGCATCCGTGCCGTAGGGGACTCCCGGGGCGTCGGGATCCGGCGCTGCTCCCCGCCTTGTGGAATCGATCCCGGACCTGCCCGGTCATTCGGAGGGGGCAGGCTTTCCGTCCCAGGCCTCCGGTCGTCCCCGCCCCGACGCGCGCGCCGGCACGCAAGCCAGCCGGGCGTATTCGCATGCCGACCGCGCGGCGTCGCGTGCCGACCGGGCACCGTCGAGTAGCGGCAATACCGTCGTCGCGTATCGGCCGGGTGCCATCGCATACCCGTCGGGTAGCGTCACGATCCGGGCGTTCGCTCGGCACGCCGTTGGAGTGACCGAAGCACGGGACATCGTCCAGGGCGATCCGTCCGCGACGTCGAACGCCGCCCGCAGGAGAATTTTTCCAGTTCCGCCATTTTTTTCGTGCATTGAATATGTACGTTGCGGTAGAATCCGGCAAGTCGAAAGGGAAGGACGGGCACCGGGACTCGTCCCCCGAAAGAGTGCCGCGGGTGCCGTCGGAGCAGGAAAGGCGACCCGAAGACGGAACCGCGTCCCGGATTCCCGGGCTCATTCATCTCCTCCCCCCATCCTGGAATCGCAGAGCGGGTCAGACACCGACGAGAGCGAAGGCTGAGTTGTCATCGATGGATGCCGGAGGGCCGAAGCGCGCGTTCTCCGGCGGTGGTTCTGACGCGTCGAAAGAGACCGCGAGCCCTGTCAGGCCAGGCTCGCGGCCAGTGGGAGAGGATCCACGCCATGGCCGCAATCCAGTCTCTGATTCCCGCGATCCTGCATGACTTGAATCGGGCGGTTCGCGCGCTGCGCATGTACGCCGTGCGACACCCACAAGTCGAGTTCTCGGTGAAGGCGACGTTTTCCTCGTTGCGAGGGCTTCTGGAGGTCCAGGATCCGCTGGTTCTGGGGGTTTCGGAAGGGGCCCTCGTGATCCAGGGGGAGGCGGCCGCGGGTTCGGTGGCCTCCTTGCAGTCCTTCACGACGCTCCTGCGGGGCAAGAACATCTCGAGCGTGCAGATCCGTCGGGGCATCCCCCTGGAGGAACTGCGGGAATTCCTGCGACTCCTTTGCATGAAGCCGGAAGACGCACTGGAGAACGGGCGGGTCAAGGCGGATCTTGCGTCCCGGCTTCCGCACGTGCGCCTCAACCAGATGCGGTTCGTCAGCGTTTCCGACGAGGACGGGACCGGCGCCGGCCGGACGACTCATATCTCCGAGGGCGCGCTCGAAGTGGCGGGGGTCCTCACGGAGTCGGGGATCCAGACCCGCGCGGACGCCATGCGCATCATCCAGGCGATGTTCGTCAATCTCACGGGCGACGGTCCCGCGGCGGGAGTGCCGGCCGCCCGACAGGTCGTGGACTTCATGAACTCGATCTCCCCGCAACTCGGCCGACTGGAGCCCGAAGCGGCCACCCGCACGGCACGACATTACTTCGAACTGCTTGCGCTCCGGGGGATCGCCGGCCAGGGCGTGCGGGAGTTGCGGGACTCCATGCTTCAGACGGTCGCCTCGATGTCGCCCCAGGTTCGCAAGGCCCTGCTGGGACACACCAATCATGGGGATCTCTCGACCACCGACGTCTTCCGGCTGCTGCGGAATTTCGATCCCAAGCTGCGCTCCTCCGCGCTCGCCCATGACCTTCTCCGGCAGCGGCTCGATCCGGTCGAACTGAAGCGTCTGATGGACCTGCTCGGGCCCACGCCCGGGGAATACTCCAAGCTCTGCGAGCTGATCTCCGCCCAGTTGGTTCGCAGCGGCGCCGATCCCAAGGCGATCTCGGACGGTCTGAGTCGTCTGATGCGGGCGCAGCGACTCACCGGCGAGGAGAAGATCGGCCGCGTCGGCGGGACCGTCCTGGTGATCGACCCGGACGAGGCGACACCGGGCGGCTACTCGGAACAGCTCGCCTGGATGGGCTATCGCGTGATCCGCTGCCCCGAGGGTCGGCTGGGCTGGCAGGTCCTCGAGGAACGCGAGGACCTGGATGCGATCGTGATGGAGATCCGCATGCCCGGAATCTCCGGCCTCGAGATCCTCAATCGCCTGATGCAGGCGGGCCGCGAGGTGCCTGCGGTCATCGTGACCCGGGAGCCGCAGTTCGAGACCGCCTTCGAGGTCGCCGGGTATCCGCGACTGCGCTATCTGACCAAGCCGGTGAATCCGGAGGAACTCCGATCCGCGATCGAGACCGTTCGGGTGCCCAAGAAACTGGAGCAGAAGCGGGCGGCCGACCGCAGCGAAATGAAGCGTGCGCAGGAGATTCAGGAGAAGCTCATTCCGACCCAGGTCCCCGAAGTGCCCGGTTACGATCTGGCCTTCTACTACAAGCCCGCGCTCGCCGTGGGCGGGGACTACATCGACTTCATCCCGCTCGACGGCAATCGCACCGGGATCGTCGTCGCCGACGTATCCGGAAAGAACATCACGGGCGCCATGGTGATGGTCATGGTGCGCAGTGTGTTCCGCATGCTCGCACCGCGCTGCGTGGGCGCGCGACAGACGATGATGGTCGTCAATGACCAGGTGGCGCGGGACATTCGGCGGGGCATGTTCGTCACGGCGATGTACGGGATCCTCGATCATCAGTCGAACACGCTCGAACTGACCAACGCGGGGCACATGCCGCCGGTCTACTGGACGAAGGAGACCGGGGCCCGGCTCGCCCGCATCCCGGGCACCGCGCTCGGTCTCCTGTCCGGGCGGGCCTTCGAGGGCATGGTCCGGGAGGTGAGAATCCCGCTGTCCCCGGGAAGCCGACTCATGCTCTACACGGACGGCGTCGTCGAGGCCATGGACACCCAGGAGCGGGAGTTCTCCGATCGATCCTTGCTGCAAGTGGTCAACACCTGCGACGGGAGGACGTCCCAGGAATCCGTGGCCGCGGTGGTCGCCGCACTTCAGCGCCATCGGGGAGCCGCAGAGCAGAACGACGACATCACGATGGTCTGTCTGAGTCGGGAAGCCTTCTGAAGCATGCGGGTTTCCCGCGTCCCGTCCTGGCCGTCCCGCCCGGCGCCGATCGTGCGCCGGCGGACGGCCGGAATGGGCGGGACCCCGGGAGCCGGCCACTCGCGGCAAGTCGCGGATCCGCACCCCGTGAAAGCGCCGACGTCTCCGGAGGCGCAGGGTGTCGAACGCCCGTCACGGACGCCAGGCACGCACGCCGGTCCTGCACGCCGGTCACGTGCGCGCGAGGTCGACCCGAAAAAGGATGCCGACGCCCCCCTCAAAGACGGCGTTCGGGTGGGCGAAGTCTCGAGTGACTTCCCGGAAACCGAGCCGGGCGTGCAGATCGATCGAAGCCTGGTTGCGCGCGTTGGCGAAGTAGAAAGCCCGGTCGGAGCGTTCGGCGATCCAGGCCAGGCGATGGCGCGTCAGGGTGAGGCCGATGCCTCGCCGGCGCCATCGGGCGGCGACGATGACGCCGCCGAGGTACCATCCTTCCGGTGCGGTTCGCGCCGGGGAGTCCGGCGGCGGACGAAAGTACCCGACGCGGCCGAATCCGGCCCTTTCCCGTCCCGCCGCGCCGGTTGCTTCCGCCACCCACAGCATGGATTCGGACCCCTCTCCAAGCCTGCCGATTTCGAGCGCGAACCCGGGAAGGAGGGAGTCCGCCGT
Organism: uncultured Planctomycetia bacterium; assembly: GCA_964632945.1. Taxonomy (GTDB): domain Bacteria; phylum Planctomycetota; class MHYJ01; order WSZJ01; family CAZWCX01; genus CAZWCX01. The sequence continues at coordinate 9,451 of CAZWCX010000150.1, forward strand.
GCCTCCGCTCCGAGCGGCGGCGATCTCCGCAAGGGCTTGCGCATCGGAATCCTCCGCCGCACGAATCCGCAGGTCCTTCGGGGTTTCCATCGGCGGGGATCCCGCCGGGCGGGGAAGGTACTCGGCAAACATGGTCATCGGGCCGACTCCGGGACTTCCGGCGATCCGCGCGAGAGCGCGGATGCGGACGACTCGCCTCGCGCAGGAAGGCCCCGCACGGGCACGGGCCGCGCGGACCGGTGTGGGGCAGGCCGCCGCCGATGTCGCCGACCGCCGCCGATGTCGCGGACCGCGGCGTCATGGAGAACGAGCGCACGTCCCGCTCGTGTCCCTGATCCCGCACCGGCTCCCCGCCCGGTCTGCTGGTTCATGGACTCGACGGATCATCGAACGCTCACGCGAGAACCCCTCCGAAGCGGCAACGGGCCGAAGCGGGCCCGGGGGCATCCGAAGCCGGTCGACCGGGATGAGCGATCAGCGGTTTCCCCAGATGGACATCGCAAGCCAGACGAGGTTCACCAGCCCCACGGCGAGGAACAGCAGCGGCAGCCCCAACCGCAGACCGCGGCCCTTCCAGTCCGGTCAGGTTCCGCAGAGGCGTTGGGTCAGCGGACGCCCCGCCCCCCCGACGATTCCTTTCGAGAGCCCCCAGAGCTTCAGCAACCCGAGCGCGCTGAACGTCATCCCGACGCAGAGGGGGGGGAACCACTCGGCCCAGGCCATGACGGCACTCCCGATCAGCGGGCGAAGCGCGGAACCGCTCCGCGCGGACCCACGAGGCATCTATCCTACGACCCCGCCCGGATCGGGGGAAGAAATGATCGCCCCTCCCATGTTCCTTTGTTACAGTGGGCTTCGTTGTCTCTCCGCGCCGCGGCGCAAGCCGCAGATCACCGGGATCCCCGCCGCGTCCGTTCACGACCGGCTCGCCAGGCAGCAGGAGGCAATTCATGCGCTGGGTTCCGATCTTCCTGGTGCTCGCCGCCCTGTCCGCGACATCTCCCTCCGCGCGGGCGCAGGGAAATCCCCAGCCGGCGGGCGATCCGCACGGGAAGAACGGAGAGGCCCCTGCCCCCGAACCTCCGACCTCGAAGAGCGACCCTGCGACCGGAGATCCCGCCGTGAATCAACCCAAGCACACCAACCGGCTGATCCACGAGACCAGCCCGTACCTTCGCCAGCACGCCCACAACCCGGTGGACTGGTATCCGTGGGGCCCCGAGGCCATCGAACGGTCCCGCAAGGAGGACAAGCCGATCTTCCTGTCCATCGGCTATAGCGCATGCCATTGGTGCCATGTCATGGAGCACGAGTCCTTCGAGGATGAAGAGACCGGGAATCTCCTCAACGAGAATTTCGTCAGCATCAAGGTCGATCGCGAAGAACGGCCGGACCTGGACGAGATCTACATGAGCGCCGTCCAGATGATGACCGGAAGCGGCGGTTGGCCCATGAGCGTCTTCCTGACCCCGGACTTGAAGCCGTTTTACGGCGGGACCTACTTCCCGCCGGAGGATCGCTGGGGGCGCCCCGGGTTCAAGAGCGTCCTGCGTCGCATCATTGAGGTTTTCAAGGGTCAGCGCCCCGAGGTGGAAAGGTCCGCGCGCGGACTGACCGAAATGATCGCCGGCCACGCCGGCATCCCCGGCCTGCCCGGAGACGTCGACCTCGCGCTGCTCCAGGAGGCGTGCGCCATCCTGAAGCGTCAATTCGACTCCAAGTTCGGCGGCTTCGGCCACGCCCCGAAATTTCCGCCGAGCATGGAACTCAACCTGCTCCTGCGTCGGGCGCGCGTCACCAAGGACGCGGAGATGACCCGGATCGTCGAGGTCACCCTCGACCGGATGGCGCGGGGCGGGATGTACGACCAGATCGGCGGAGGATTCTGTCGCTATTCCACCGACGAGAAGTGGCTGGTCCCGCACTTCGAGAAAATGTTGTACGACAACGCCCTGCTGTCCCGGACCTACCTCGCCGCCTACCAGGCGACCGGCAAGCCGTTCTACGCTCGGATCGCGCGGGAGACGTTCGAGTACATCCTCCGCGACATGACCCATCCGCGCGGCGGCTTCTACTCCTCCGAGGACGCGGACAGCGAAGGGGTCGAAGGCAAGTTCTACGTCTGGAAACCGGCCGAGGTCCTCGCGGTCCTCGGTCCCGAGGATGGCGAACTGTTTTGCGCCTTCTACGACATCACCGAGCACGGGAATTGGGAGGAGACGAGCATCCCCAATGTCCCGGTTCCCTTGGAGGAGTTCGCGAAGACTCGCGGACTCGACGCCTCCGCCCTGCAGGACCGCCTCGAAGCGGCCTGCGCCAGGATGCTCGCCGTGCGCGCCAAACGGATCCGGCCGGGACTCGATGACAAGATCCTCACCGCCTGGAATGCCCTCATGATCCAAAGCATGGTTCAGGGAGCGCAAATTCTCGGCGAGAGGCGGTATCTGGATGCGGCCAAGGCGGCCGGGACGTTCGTCCGTGAGAACCTCCGCAAGGGTGACCGGCTCCTGGTCACCTGGCGGGACGGGACCGCCAAACTCAACGCATACCTCGATGACTACGCCTTCCTGACGGCGGCGTACCTCGACTTGTATGAGGCCACCTTCGACCTTGCGTGGCTCGAGGAGGCGCGGCGACTCGCCGCCTTGACGCACGAGCACTTCCTCGACGAAAAGGAAGGCGGATATTTCTTCGTCTCCGACGATCACGAGGCGCTGATCGTGCGGACCAAGGCTCCGTACGACGGAGTGATTCCATCCGGCAACTCCGAGTACGCCCGGAATCTCCTCCGGCTCTCCGTCCTCACGGGCGAAACCGCCCTCCGGGATCGGGCGGCGGAGCTGATCCGGAAGTTCAAGGGACCGATGGAGGGTTCCCCGCGCGGATTTGCGAACATGTTGTGCGTGGTGGATTTCCTGCTGGGCTCTCCCAAGGAAATCGCGATCGTCGGGTCGCCCGCGGACCCCGGCACGGCCGAATTGCTGGTCGAGGTGCACCGCGCCTATCTTCCGAACAAAGTCATTGCGGGATTCGACCCCGCGGCCGCCTCGGCGAAAGGAATCGGCGCCAAAATCCCCCTTCTGGACGGCAAGGGACTGATCGACGGAAAGCCGGCGGCCTACGTCTGCGAGAACTACACCTGTCGGAAACCGGTCCATCGCGCGGAAGACCTGCGCGCCCTGCTGCGGGAGTAGCCGGACGGGCGTGGGGATGCGCGGGCCCGTCCAACCGCCGAGACCCAACGCCCACCGACTTCTTCTCCCCGTGTAGCGCGCGCGGTGACGGACGGCGATCGTCCAAGACCCAGGGGGCCGGGCCGGGGCGTCCCGGCCGATGGCGCACCCCGGATCCGAACCATCCCGACGCCCGCACGGCAGGCTCGAACCGCCACGCCGCCGTCGCAGGCCGGGCCGCCGCCGTGCCATGCCGCGCTCACGAGGCGACGTCTTCCGGCGCGCGCTCCCCGTCATCGAAACGCCGGAGTCCGGCCAGCGTGCGCGCGCAGATTCCGTCGAGATCGCTGCACTTGCGGTCGAGTACCGGAGTCGACTCGGCGAACCAGCCCAGGTACGAGCGGAGTTGGAACACCAGCGCGCCCAGATTCCGCGCCTCCGCGTGGTTCAGTCGATCCGATCCGCACAGCGCGGGGGAGTAGCGCGCGAAGCAGGCGCAGTAGTACCGCAACGATTCGCCCCATCGCTCCGCTTCCCCGAGCAGACTGACATCGTCCGACAACTCGATCAGGCAGAAGGTGATCGCCGTCGACAGGGCGTGGACTTCCTCCCTGGCCCCCAGTTCCTCGAGAGAGTCCAGGTCCAGGTAGGTCCGTCGCCAGATCGGCCGCGAGGGGTCAGGGGTCGTCCCGGCGTCGCCGTCCTCCCGCTCCGGGTCGTAGGTGCGGGACTCCGCCTCGAGCCCGTCCCACTCCGGCTCGAACACGATGTCGCCTCCAGCCTTCTTTTGCGCCTGGCAGATCGGGCAGTCCGCGTCGAAAAAGGACCCGTCTTCGACCATGCGGATGCGCGTCTCGATCGTCCGGTCGTCGGGTGCATCCAGGTGAACCAGGCGATAGGGGCCCACGCGGCTGATTCGCACATCATCTCCCCAGGTGGTGTTGCGGGTCTCCACGGGCGCAGTCATCGACGAATCTCCGATCGGCGTCCATGCCCCGGTCGGGGGCTGGGTCCGGTTGCGGCGGTACGAAACCTCGTCGTCCGTGCCCGATCGGCCCGGCGTCGAGATCCCGGAAGGAGAGCGGAGGCACGAAGCGGGAGGCCGGACGCGGGAACGGGGAACCATTTCTTCCGGTCGGATGCTGGATTCGAACGCGGCGGCGGTTCTCAGCGTCATGGCCTTCTCCTCTCCTCGGGGGGTCCGCTCGTCCCGTGTTCACGCGGGACGGGGGGCTCTTCCGCAACTTCCGGGCCGGCGACGGAATGTCGTGAAGTCGTTGCGAGGGCGAGAGTTGAGCTTTCGGGGGCGGCGCAGCGGGTCGTTTCAAAAGTTCCCGCGTTTCGCCACGTAACAGGATTCGGCAGGGGTCGATCATGCGTCGGGCGCGTCGTGTCCTTCCGGCAAGCGCGCGATGCCGGGGTCGCTGGGCGGCCGCGGGCGGGTGCGCCAGCGGCGGGCGCGCATGGCCGACCGACCCCTGCGGTTCGTAAGCCCTCCGGCAAGTTGCGCGACGGTCCATCGCACATTCGAGTTGGCCGACGCCGCTTCGGCGCTTGCGCGGCCTGGACCGCTGCCAGGTTCTCCCCCGCGTGCCGGCCGTCGGTGAAGAGCCGCGCGATCCGCCCCCCCCGAGTTCGTGGAAGATCCCCGACGTGAAGATCCCCGTGCGCTCCAGCTTCGGCTTCCGGGCGTCGGGCTCGCCGCCGCCCTGCGGGGCCGCGCCCCGTCGTGCGCCCGAGAGGCACCTCGTTGGCGGTGCGACGGCAAGTGCCGTGGTACCGGATCGGTTCGACCACGGTTTCGACGAAGTACACGGGATGGGCGTAGGCGCGCTCCCACTCGTCCGACCGTCGCCGTAGAATGCGCGCCGGCACGTGCGAGGCCGATTGCGGGACGCGCACCCAGGGCAGGATCAAGAAGCGCGGAGGATCGGCGAGCAACCGCAAGATCCGGCGGCGCCTCTCGGGCGACCATCCGAGGGAGCGGTCGCGTGGCTGCCGAGGGCGCGGAGCCTACGAGACGCTCGAGGCCGCCACGGGACGCCTCGCCCATGAGCGCACAGGAACGCCCATTGCTCCCGCACCGAACGCGTGCAGCCGAGGTAGTGGTCGCGGTGGATGAGCCCGTCGAACACGCCTCCTGAAAGCCTCGCCGGACCTGCAGGAACTCCAAGAAGAGTCGATCGTCCAGCGGAGCGATCCGGGGGGAGGTGTCGATCTCCACCGGGGGCGCCGCTCGGCGACACACGCGGTTGTTGGGCGACGCCTGACGGACCGGAGGCCGCTCGATGGGGACGGCGAGGTGGCATGTCGGCTACAGCCCGAGACGGTAAAGGTCGGGCAGCGCGTCGGTCGGCTGCGCCCGGGTTCGTGGTTCGCCCCGCCTCGCCCGCGGTCGCGCCGGAGTCGAACATCTCGACCGCGACG
>CAZWCX010000151.1:0-15014 GCA_964632945.1 uncultured Planctomycetia bacterium
GCGGCCTGCGCCTTGATCACGCTACGCAGAGCAGGCTTTTTAGGATAGGCTCTAAATCGGTAGGCGAAGAATCGATCTATTGAGAAGTCCAGCGATATGCCCGCATCGGTTCGGGTGCACTCCAGGAGCCGATACGTAGGCGCGTCCCACAATCTGACACCCCGGGCCTGAAGTTCCGCGAGGGACTTTGCCGAATCGTTCTCGTTGCGCAATTCGGGGTGCGGAACATTGCCGGGTGGAGCGACTAGGTTAGCTCGAACAAGGGAATCTGGTTCTGCCAGCCGGGCGAAGTCGTCCGATACAACCAATCCCGTAGCACCCGTTTGGTTGCCTATGGTGTAATGAATGGTCTTTAGTGGATCCTGACCGGAGTAATATTTCCGCACGAATTGACTTGGACGGCCGTCTCTGGAGTAGTCTGCCTCTTTCTGCATGCGCACGAGGCGCTGCTTCTCCTGAAGGTCACCTTGATTGGCCTTTACAGCCTCCTTGAATTTTTCATACAGTTCCTCGATTCGAACATGCAGTGCATTCGCGAGGACACTGAGGCACATGGCCGTCTCGACCGGTAGTTCCACGGCGGGGCTCTCTCCTGCTGTGTCTACCGATGCCCCCTCCGCCAGACTCCTCCGCTGCGTTCTCGAGCGGATGCATCGCCGGCCGAGGTTACGGCGGACTCGTACTGAAACCTGAAGTCGGCGCGGTTTCGGCCGAATGACGTCGGCGATTCTAATCGCAATCGCTATCGGTGCCCCACGTGTTGAATCTGCAGAAGGGGTGTTCATATCCCCTGACTTGCGTTCTCGGTTGACGCAGGCGACGAACCCGGAGAACCGCCAGACGCGCGCACCTCGCACCGCCCCCCTCCTACCCCTCCCCCTCCCCCTCCTTCTTCCCCACCCCCTTCCCCTTTCCCTTGCCCTTCCCCTCGCTCCGGTACAGCAGCTTCATGTTGTACTGCGCCGCCTTGAGCAGGTCGTCCGCGTACAGCCCCTGGCCGGCGTCGTTGAGGTCCTTGATCGCCTCGTACAGCTTGCCCTTCTTCTCGCAGAAGCCCCGGAAGTCGGCGGGGAGTTTCTTGATCGCCGCTTCCTGCGCGCTGTTCGCCGCCTCGAGGTCCGCGGCGGCCTTCTTCACCGCCTCGATCAGGCTCGGCTTCGGGCCCTTCTTCGCCCCCACCAGCGGGGCGGCGGCGCCGAGCTTCGCCAGGATGTCCTTCATCAGGTCGGCCACGCCCGCGCCGCGCGCCGTCCCCTTTTCGTACGCCTTCAGCGCCGCCGTCCCCCGCGCCGCCCGGCGCATCGCCGACGACAGCTTCCGCCGCAGTACTTTCAGCTTCCGCACCAGGTCGTCCTGCAGCTCGGTGTGCGAGCGGGCCTCCGACTCCTTGATCCCCCGGTCCGTCAGCCCCGCCTTCACCGCTTCCAGCGCCGCCGTGGCTGCCGCCAGCTCGTCCGGCTCGATCAGCTCCTCCGCCAGCAGCGCCGCGTGATCCGCTTCCGCCAGCTTGATCGTCGTCCCGGCCTGCTCCACCAGGCTCCCCGCCCGCAGGCGATACCCCGTCCGGATCAGGTCCTCTCTCTCCAGCGACAGGGCAGCCCTCCCAGCTCGGCCCGATTTCTTCCGCCCCGCTCTTCCATCCTGGATTCCCCCAAACGTAGTCAAGTCGCCCCCGCCGCGTCAATCACAATGTCGAGCCCCCTCCACCCGCGCCTGCACGCCGGCCGCCCGCCCGGTCCGCGCCCGCCCCCACGCGGCACACTCCGGCGTCCCCGCGACGCCCCCGCACGGGCCTCGGGGTCGCCCGCGCGCCCCCGCGCCGGCCTCGTGCGCCGCGGCGAACTGCCCACGCGCAACCGCGACCCTCTCGCGCACACCGGCGACGCTCCCCCGCGCCCCCGCGCCGGCCTCGTGCGCGCCTGCGGAACGCCCGTGCGGACCCGCAACGGTCCCGTGCCCCGCTGCGACTCGCGCGTGCGCCCACGCGACCGGCCCGTGCGCACCTGCGACGCGCTTGTGCGCGGACCGCACGGTGCAGGGCGGGGTGGGATAAGCACTTGTGGCGTGGGTGTACGGACGTCCTAAGCCTGGGCGCGGGGCCCACCCGGGGCCGGTCCACGAACCCGGCAGCCGCCCCCGCGCCGTTCCTGGCCGCGCGAAGGAATGCGCCCAGGCGGCGCATCCCGTCCCGGCACCCGATCGCGCCGGCGCGGTGGTCTCGTGGCTGCCCTTGCATTCCGGGGCCCGGGTTGTCAGAATCGCAGTCGTTGATCCGCCCCGATCCACCGCCGCGCTCGACGGTTCCCGCATGCCGCGCTCGAACATCCGATCGTCATCGGTACCGGCCGCAACCGTCGGGGCGCGGATCGCCACAGAGCGCACCCGGGAACGCGCGGTACTCCCCGCGGCGTCGGCGGCCGGCGTGCACGAGGGCCAGCACGCAGCCACGCCGGTGCGCGGATCCCACGTGGCCGGGCTGCCGGACGAAGTCGGCGCGCCGTGGTTCGCGGCGCCCTCCGCTGCCGTGGAGTGCTTCGCATGATCACTCGGGCCACGATCCGCCGATTCAAGGCGCTGCGCGACGTCAGCGTCGACCTGGCCCCGTTTACCGTGTTCGCGGGTCCAAACGGGAGCGGAAAGACCAGTCTGCTGCGCGCCCTGCAGATGATGCACGATCTGCGATTCGTGTCCGTCCGGGATCTCTTCGTGCGCTGGAACGACCCGCTCCACCTGCTCACGCGCGGGGCGCATTGGCCGATCGAATTCGAACTGCAGGGGAAATGGGGCGACCAGGCGGGCGCGCTCTCACTGCAGGTCTTCGAAGTGATCCAGGACGAGTCCAAGGACTGGGGAGTCAAGTGCAAGTGGAGCGTCCGCGGACCGCAGGATGCCGAGTCCGAGAGCGACCAGTCCACGTTGTCCGGATTTGCACCCGCATTCGCCGCGCGGATGCCGCATTCCGTTCTCCTGCAACTCGAGGTGCGGGCGATCGCCGCGGCCGCGGTTCCCGAGGGACCGAGTCCCGTGCTGCGCTACAACGGCGCCAATCTCGGCGCCATCCTGGCCGACATGAAGCTGACGCGTCCGGAGACGTTCCAGGAGCTGCAGTCGGCATTGATCCAGGTCGTGCCCAGCGTCCAGCAGGTGAAACTGAAGTCCGAGTTGGTCGAGAAGCTGGAACGGCTGGAAGTGAAAGCCGCCGACGGGCGGGCCGTCACCTCCGAAGTGCCGACGAAGATCTGGGGCCATCGGGTCTACTTCGATTTCGCGGGGGCGCCGGACGTCCCCGCCTTCGAAGTGAGCGAGGGCACGCTCCTGGTGCTCGCGATGCTCTCCACCATGGTCGGTCCGGCGCAGCCGCGACTCGTCCTGCTGGACGATCTCGCGCGCGGGCTGCACCCGCTCGCGCAGGGGAATCTCATCCGGGAGCTTCGTGGCCTCCAGAAGCGGGATCCCACGCTGCAAATCGTCGCGAGCACGCACTCGCCCTACCTCCTCGACCATTTCCGGGCCGAGGAGATCTGCCTGCTCTCGACCTCCCCGGACGGCTCCGCCCATTGCGCGACGCTCGCGGAACATCCCGAATACGACCGCTGGCGCGAGGCCATGGCGAGCGGCGAATTCTGGAGCACGGTCGGAGAAAAGTGGGTGACGCAGCGGGCGGCGAAGCATGACTGAACCGGCTTGCCTTGTCGTGGTCTGCGAAGCCCCGGCCGATCTGGCCGTCGCCACGCGCCTGGCCGACCGGAAACTGGCCGAGCGAATCGGCGCCCCCGAGGTGGACGCGGAGACGCGGCTCGACCCGGTGCGTCGCTGGGAAGGCGAGCCTCCCGAACGAGCGTACTTCCGGTGGGGTTCCGTGAAGGAAAGGGCCGATGAACTCGGGATTCGCGTCCACGGGCATTTCGACGACGACGAACCCGGCGCGCCCGATGCCCATCAGGCGCGGCGTGCGCTGCACATCCTCGCGCGCAGGCGCCGGCTGCCCGCCGCCGTGGTTCTCATGCGCGATTCCGATGACGATCCCGGCCGTCGGCGGGGATTGGAACAGGCGCGGAAGCAAGGGGCGTGGCCGTTCCCGGTCTTGCTCGCGGTCGCCCACCCGAAGCGTGAGTGCTGGATCCTGTCTGGATTCGTCCCCAAGACGCCCGAGGAGAGAGGATCCGTCGAGGCGATGACCCGCCGATGCGGCTTCGACCCGTGCGAACGACCTCACGAGCTGACCGCGCGGTCGAAGGGCGCGGGGGTGAAGCGGAACGCCAAGGAAGTCCTGGCGGCGCTCTCGGGCGGGAACTTCAAGCGGGAACTCGAGTGCCTCGAGCAACCGTGGGAGTTGTTGCAACGCCGCGGCGCCGCTGCGGGCCTGCCGGAGTACCTTCGAGAAGTCGAGCAGAGGCTGGCGCCGCTCCTGGCGTGATCGCCCGGGGTGCGCGGCGAAGAGACACCGACGGTCGGAGGGATCGGTCATGCCCGACAGCGCACGAAAGCAGGCGATCCACGGTCTCCTGGCGGAGGCGGCGCGCCTCGTGCTCGAGGAAGTGCGCGAGCGGGAGCCGCAGCACGCCGAACGGTGGGTGCCGACCGCCGACGTGCGGAATGCGTTGGGTTTGAGCATGCCGTCGGTGCCGCGGGACCGCGGGAATCCGCAGCAGGCCTGGCTGTTCAGCACGCTCACGCGGATGCTGGAGGACTCAGGCGCGTTGGAGTGGAACCGCGGGGAGAACGGGCGGACGTACTGCCGCTCGCGCGGCGGGGTGGCGGGGTAGGGGGGGCTCTCGACGATTGCGGAGGACAGCCTGGGCAGAACCTGGAGCCATCAGACCGAGTATTCCGCGAAGTGCGTACAGAGCCGCCCGCGGCTCACCTGTCTCGCGCCGTGACTCCGCAGACGATGCAATGGGCGGCTCCACGCGAGAAGGTTCCGTGAATCCCCTCGCAAAAACCCCGACCGCATCGGTAGCACCATCGCGCGGTCTCCGTGACGCGTTTGAAGACACGCCAGCAGATCCAACAGGGCGCAGTCGATCCGCCGTCCTCAATGAGCTGCTTGGCGATCCCCTTCGCGATGAGCCTCTCCAGGCGCTTGCCTTTGTTCACGGAGCCGCCCTCCCAGAACGAATTCTGCACTCGTGCGCCCGGCGGTGGGTCATCGTTCATTCAGGATCGAAAACGATCATGGACCCGTCCGTGGTTCGGGGGAAGCAATATCGTCGGCGCGTAGAGAGCCTGCGGGCTCGCGAACCGACGATTCGTCGTCTATGTGACCCGCCCGTCCGTGGGGCTGGCCCTCGACGTCTTCGAGATCCGAAGAGCCGGTGGATCTCGCCGCCCCCTACTACGCGATCACCTCCACGGCCGCCGGCCCTCTCCACAGGCCGCGAATCGTACCCTCCGCATCGAAGGCCGTCGCCCAGACCGCGTCCAGCGGCCCGATCGCGCTCCCCGGGTGGATCTCTTCCGCACCTTCGAGAAACGACCCCTTGCGAGCCATCGACGCCGTGAGGCTCTGCATTCGCGCGACCGAGACGACGGCGGGATGGACCCAGTTGGCCTGCGCGGCCTTCGAGGCGGGCAAGGCGGTAAGCAGGATCGACGACTCTCGCGCGAGCAGCGCGGGAAGACCCCGTGCATGGTCGCTCCTCGGCAGACGGCTGGCGTTTTTCGGGGTGACCCACCAGGCCCGTCGGCGTGCCGTGCTCGCGGTCATGAGAAGGTCGTGCCAGGCCTCGCCGGACCCATGATGGGGGAGCTTGAGGCCGGAGTGCCCTCCGAGATGCGGGTGACGGGTCAAGACCAGGTCCCACCCGGTGGCGACGGGTTGCCCGCCGCACGTGGTCGGCAAGTCGGAGCCCAGGACGATGCGCGTCTTGCCGTGGGTCAGCTCCAGGACCGTGCTCCAGTCATTCGCGCGACGGGCAAGGGCCGGACCCAGGGACTGAAGGAACTCGCGAAAAAGTCCGGAATCGGGCGCTCGGACGACGACCCGCGGTCTCGCGATCGGCAACTTCGCCCCGTCGTGCAATGCAAGCAGGTGCGAGGGGTGAACCTCCTGCCAGTCGGCGATGGCCAGGAGCGCGCTGCGCACGTGTTTGGAGAGCCGAATCTCCTCGGGTGGCCGAGTCCCGTTCTCGATCTCGCGGGATCGCTGCCGGAACTCGTCGAGCAACGACTTGGACGGAGGCGGGGTCGCCGCGACTCCGATCCACCTTGGCATCACGGTCTGCACCAGGTCCGCGAAGCCCTCCGCGTGGTCCTCGTGCGGATGGGTGAGCACGATCGCATGCACGAAATCGGTGGGGTCGGTCCGCCAGCGGGCCCAGATCTGCGCGAGGGAAACGGCCTCCCTCGGTGGGCCGGCCGTCCGGCAGGAATCCACGAGGAGCCAGCCCCGACGTGGGAAGGCGACGGCAATGCCTTCGCCCACGCCCGGACCGGCAACGAAGACGTGCAGGAGGCGTCGGTCCAGCGGCCGGAGGTCAGCGATCGGTGCCGGCCTTGGATCCCCAGACACGTCGGATGAAGGCAGATTCACCGAGGTCGCTCTCGAACTCCGGTTGGGGGAGGAATTCCACGGATGCCGAGACGATCCGGGTCTGTGGGGGATCTCCGAAGGTGCCGATCTCCACGTAGCCACGCGCGAGTTCGGCAGGGCACCCGGCAACGAGGCGCCACTCTTCGGCGGAGAGCGTCTTCCGCATCAAGCGACGATTTGCCGGGTCTTCGGCAGGCACGGCGAAGACGAGTTCGACCTGGTGGGCCGAGGCGCTGCAGACGCGACCCGGGAACCACTCGAAGCGTTGCAGTCCATGGGCATCCCGCTCCGGCAGATTGTGCGGCTTCCACCGCTGTTCGATCGGCATCGCCGGCGGATGTATCGACGCCCCGAGGTCCCGAACCTCCTCCGCGTCGCGCAGGCGGTGCTCCAGCCGCGAGAGATCTCCGTCGCCTCGAACGATCTCCGCGGGTACGTCGCGCATCACCTCGCGCGCGCGCGCAATCTCCCCATGTCGCAGCCACGCGTCGGCCACCCAGCGATGCAGTTCGCGCGCGAGCCAGGGACTCCGGTGAATCTGTTCGCCGTCGGGATCGACTCGTTCCTTGGCCTGCGCCCACTCCTTCTCCGCCCCCGGGAAATGCGCGCGGTCGATCAGGAAGTTGACCAACCGACCGTTCCACCAAGGATTGTCCGGATCCAGTTCCACGGCCCGGCGGAACGCCCCTTCCGCCTCCGCGCGGCCACCCCCGGCGCGGGCCAGGTTGAATCCCAGATAGTGCCAGGCGTAATCCAGATTCGGCGCGATCTGCGTGCATTTCCGGTAGAGCTCGGCGGCCGAGGAATAGTCGCGGTCCTCGATGCTCAGCGCTCGCGCGCGATCGATGAAGAATTCGGGCTCCCGCAGATCCTGGGCCTCCCACTCTGCCCGCGCGCGCGCGCCCCCGTGAGCCAGATGATGGGTCTTTTCCAGCCAGTGCCGCATCGCCTCCGGTTTGGCCCCGCCGGGAGACGCGCTGCCGTCCCGGGCGCGGTGATGGTCCGCGAGGGCACAGTGGGTGTCGTGGTCCGGGGTCCGGGCGGCCAACGCTTCGTGCAACCGGCGGCGCAGATCGTCCGTGATGCGCACCTCATGATCGCCATACCCGAGGCACTGCGTGAACAGAGGCTCGTGCCCGCGAGGCGGGCGACAAACCGCGAGCGCCGCATCCACCGGCAGGGGGGTTCGGGCGCGCGCGAATCGGGCTACGGCCGCGCGAGCCTCCTCGTGGCCCACACGGGCCAGGTTGGACAGAAGCTTGTCCACCAGCGTCGGCGGGGATCGGAGGTCTGCCGGCTGCAGCGCCGCGGACCGGCCGGTCCCGGAAGACAACGCAACGACGCCGACGGCAAGGCGCAGCAGGAGCGGGGAGACCTGTCCGCCGGCGGCAGGCAGCAGTTCGGCGACGATCCGCGCGTGTTCGACATACGCTCCCCAGCGTGCCTCATCCTGCAAGGACGCGGGATCCACGCCTGCCTGTGGAAGTTCGAATTGATGCCAGCCCGCGGACTCCGGCCAGACCGGAGGTTCGTACCGGTTGCCGGTGAGTAAGATCAGGCGCAGGTCCGCCGCCGACAGGATGACGTCGAGAGCGGAGCGCAGACGCTCGGAGTGATAGGCATGGTCGGCAGACTCGTGCCGGCCCGAGTGATCCCACGAGGTCGGGATCTTCAGGACGACGACCCGATTCCGTTCCCGCGTCGCCTCGCACGCCCGTTCGGCGCGACTCGGGATCGCTTCCCCCGAGCGGATCGAACCCAGGGCTGCCTCCCACTGGAGGAGGCCGTGGATCACCGCATCCGCCTCCCCGAGGCCGAGGAGGTCGATCCGGATGCAGTCGGGGATTTCTTGAACGAGTCGATCGGCGAGCGTGCCGCGTCCCGACCCCGTCGGTCCGCGCACCCACACCTTGGCGGGGACGGACGAGACGGCATCGCGCACTCGAGCGAGCGTGTCCGTCACCGCGGAAAGGTGCGCGAGTTCCAGCATGATGGCCCTGGCCCTCGGAAACGTGCCGGTCCGGCGACTCTCCCGTAGAGTATCGGCAGAATTCTCCCGTTAACAAGGGTTTTGAATCCCCGCGGAAGGGGCGAGGCGCGGCCGGCTCCTCTACCCGCGCACGGGTCGCCGTAGTCCGCTCCACGAACCGATCCGCGCAAGCCTTGATCGACGCGCGCGGTTCGTGCAGAATCGCAACGCGCACCCGCACGGCACACTGGACGGTCGAGCGGCCGCGACGCACCTTCGGCGGGATTCCGGCGCACTTTCGGAACGGGTCTTCATGCCCCCCACCCCGTCCGCCACCATCCGCGCCTCGCTCGTCGACGCCCTCCAGCTCGACCTCGTCGGCCCGGGCCCCGATTCGCCACACTCCGCGGAGACGCTGGACACCGCCCCCTCCCGCTGGTACCTGACCGGCTTCCTGGTCCCGTACGAGGCGCCGGAATCCCAGGCCGAGGATCCCGGCGCGGTGGACACGCTCGACCTCGCCGGCGGCCTCGCCGGGGCGGACGACGACGAGGCCCCCGAGCCGCCGCCGTCGGCGCGCCGGGCGCGGCTCCCCTCGTCCATCGGCTTGAGCATCCTGGTGCCCGCCGAGGCGCGCGCGCTCGAGATCGTCGTCGACTGGGGGGACTACGCCCACACGCCCACCGGGCCCGACCAGCCGACCTACTGGCGGCGCACGCCGCGCCGCGCCACGCTGAACGTCCCGCTCCCGGCCGCCGGCCGGAAAGCCGGCAAGCCCAAGCGCACCCGCATCCCGGACGGCGGCGGCCTCGAACTCTCCACGTCGGTGCGTCCGGTGAAGGACGGCGGCGCACCCGGCCTGGCCGCGGGGGTGCGCTGCGTCTCCGTCTTCCTCGTCAATCACCGCCCGCCGCTGGACGACGAGCGCCAGGACGAGGCCAAGGCGTTCCAGGCGTCGCTCCGCGTGCGCGTCGTGCCGGGCATCGTCCCGCGCCCCAACGTGCGCGGCCACGACGGCCACGACGACGACGAGCGCATCGCGGACTTGCAGTACCGCGACGTGTTCGAGTACGCCGTCGGCCACGGCATCGCCGCCGCCGCGATGCGGGACGCCGACGGCGTGTGCCGCGAAGTCGCCACCGCGTGGATCCCCGGCGCCGACGTCGAGCGCGTCGAGCCCGGGGCGGTCCCCGGGGTGGAGCTGGGCATGGAAGCGCTCGGCGCGGCGGCGTCTTCGGAGGCCCTGCGGCGCGCGCTCGCGCCGCTTCCCGCGCGCTACGGCGAATGGATCGCCGCGAGCCGGGACGGGCTCCCGCACCTCTCCCCACCCCGCGCCGAGACCGCCCGCGACCTGCTGCGCCGCGCCGAGGCGGTCCGCGCGCGCATCGCCGCGGGGATCGAGGCGCTCGAGGATCCGCTCGTCTTCGACGCCTTCCGCGTCGCCAACCGCGCGATGGCCGCGGCGGCCCGCCGGCGCGACGCCGTGGAGCAGGGCAAGCCGCCCGACGCGGTCGCCGCGCCGGCCTGGCGCCCCTTCCAGCTCGCCTTCCTCCTGCTCAACCTGCAGGCGATCCGCGACCCGCGTCACGCCGACCGCGAGACCGTGGACCTGCTGTTCTTTCCCACCGGCGGAGGAAAGACCGAGGCGTACTTCGGGCTCGCGGCGTTGACGTTGGTCTTGCGGCGTCTGCGCCATCCCGGGGTCGCCGGGGCCGGCGTCGCCGTCCTCATGCGCTACACGCTGCGGCTCCTGACGCTCGACCAGCTCGGCCGCGCGGCCGCCCTGATCTGCGCCCTCGAGCTGGAACGGGCGATGGACCGCGACCGCCTCGGCGCGGCCCCGTTCGAGATCGGCCTCTGGGTCGGCCAGGCCGCCACCCCCAACCGCATGGGGAAGTCCGGTGACCCCGCGCGCGACACCGCCTACGCGCGCACGATCGCCTACCGCAACAACTCGAAGAAGCGGGCGCCGATCCCGCTGGAAAACTGCCCGTGGTGCGGCGTCCGGTTCACCGCCAACTCGTTCGTGCTCTACCCGCCCCACGCCAAGGCCCCGACCGACTTGAGCGTGCACTGCGCGGCGCGGGACTGTGCGTTCAACGGCTCGGTGCGCCGGCTGCCGATCGTCACGGTGGACGAGCCGATCTACCGCCGCCTGCCTTGCTTCCTCATTGCCACGGTGGACAAGTTCGCGGGGCTGCCGTGGACCGGCCGTACCGGGGCCCTGTTCGGCCGGGTGGATCGGCGCGGCGACGACGACGACTTCTATGGCCCGTGCGATCCCCGCACCGGGACGCCGCTGCGCGAGCCTTTGCTGCCGCCCGACCTGGTCATCCAGGACGAGCTGCACCTGATCTCCGACCCGCTCGGGACCATGGCCGGGCTGTACGAGACGGCGATCGACGCGCTGTGCACGGGCACGGTGGACGGCGTTCCGGTGCGCCCCAAGATCGTCGCTTCCACGGCGACGGTCCGGCGAGCATCGGTGCAGATCCGCGCCCTCTTCGCGCGGCCGCTGGTCGAGGTCTTCCCCCCGCCCGGTCCCGACCGGCGCGACTCGTTCTTCGCCCGCACCGTCCCGGCGGACGCCGCCCACCCGCGCCGCTACCTCGGCATCGCCGCGCCCGGGCGCAGCGCGAAGGTGATCCTCCTGCGCACGTACCTGGCGCTGCTCGGCGCCGCCCAGAAGGCGTGGGGGGCCGCGGGCGGCGCGCGCGCGGGGGCGCGGAACCCGGCGGATCCATACCTGACGCTGTTGGGCTACTTCACCAGCCTGCGCGAGCTGGGCGGGACCCGGCGCATCGTCGAAGACGAAGTGCGCGCGCGGCTGATGAGCTACGGCCGGCGCCTGCGCGTGGGCGAGACGGCCGGATCGTTCGCCGACCGGACGATCGACTTCGAGCCGCTGGAGCTGACTTCGCGCGAACCGACCCACAAGGTGGCGGAGACCAAGCAACGGCTGGCGGTGCCCTTCGCGAACGAACGCCGGGTGGACGTCGCGCTGGCCACCAACATGATCTCGGTCGGCCTCGACATCCAACGGCTCGGGCTGATGGTGGTCTTCGGCCAGCCGAAGACGACCGCCGAGTACATCCAGGCCACCAGCCGCGTGGGCCGTGACGCGCAGCGCCCGGGGCTGGTGGTCACGCTGCTCAACGTGCACCGTCCGCGCGACCGGTCGCACTACGAGCGGTTCGAGGGGTATCACGCCGCCTTCTACCGGGCGGTGGAGGCGACCAGCGTGACGCCGTTCGCGCCGCGCGCGGTCGATCGGGGTCTGGCGGCGGTGGCGGTGGCCCTGGCGCGGCTCGGGCCGCGCGCGCTCACCGGACCGCTCGCGGCGGAGCGCATCGCCGAACACCGGGCGGAGGCCGAAGCCTGGGTAAAGGCCCTCGGCGAACGCGCGGCCGGCCACGATCCGCGCCTGGGCGCCGAGGAGGCCGCCGCCTTGCAGGGGAAACTCGCGGGACGCGCCCGCGACCTGCTCGACGCGTGGACCAAGGTTGCGGCGCGCTACCGCGAGACCGGCGTCCCCTTCGTGTACAACCGGAACGAGCACCCCGACGGCAAGCCGCTGCTGCGCGACCCGCTCGACCCGGAGCTGGACTCCCTGTCGCAGGACGAACGGAAGTTCAAGGCGCAGCGCTCGCTGCGCGACGTGGAGCCGAGCGTGAACCTCTTCGTGCAAAACCTGGATCGGTCGCAGGTGCCGGAAGCGAAGGAGGAGGAGTGAAGGCTCACCGCCATCGCAAGCGCCCCCACGGCCAACTCCGGCAGAGCCAGCTCGTGCTGCAATTCGGCCCTGGGGCGCTGCTCGATCTTCCCGACCACTCCGTGCTGGTGAGCGGACTGGAGGAATGGGCGCCGGGAGGGCGGGAGATCTTCGAGGACCGGCTGGCGGCCAAGGTCGCGGAGCAGCTCGGCCGCCCCGGGATCCTGCTGAAGGCCCCGCCGCTCGACCGGCAGGATCCGTCCGAACCGCCCGTGGGCATCACGGCGTGGACGTTCCCGGAGTGGTTCGTGGCGCAGACCGGGCAGGAGTGGCGCGACGGCGGGTACGCGAGGGCGCTGGTCCACCGCACGCGGCTGGCGGCCGGACGCCGGCTCGTGTTGCACCGGGAATCGATCCCGGTCGTTCCGGTCCGTTTCGTCCAGGCCTGCATCCACGGGCACCTCTCGGACATCCGCTGGTACGACTACGTCCATCGCGGCCCCAAGCCGTGCCGCGGCCTGCTCTGGCTGGTGGAGCGCGGCACCGGCGGCGACCTGACGGAGATGTTCGTGCACTGCGACTGTGGCGACGGGCGGCCGCTGGTCGACGCGAGCCGCATGGCCGACAAGCCGCTCGGCCTCTGCGAGGGGCAGCGCCCGTGGCTCGGCGCGGAGCCGCCGGTGAAGTGCGGCGGACCGGCCGGCGCGGCGCAACCCAACCGGCTGCTGATCCGCACGGCGAGCGACGCGTATTTCTCCCAGGTCTTGAGCGTGATCTCGATCCCGGATCCCGCCGAGAAGCTGCGCGCCGCCGTCGATCCGGTCTGGACCGATTTTCTGCAGTATGTGGACACGGCGGAGGATCTGGCGAGGGAGCGCAGGAAGCAGAAGGTCAGCGCGGCGCTGGAGGGGTTCGCATCGCCCGAAGTCCTGGCGGAGATCCTGCGCCGGAAGGGGGACGCGACGACGGACCGTCGCACGATCAAGTCGGTGGAGATCGAGGCGCTCGCGGCCGCGCCGGCCGAGCTGGGGGAAGACGTGCCCGGCAGCGACTTCTACGCCCGCGGCATCGGCGTCCCCGGGGCGGGCAAGCCGGTCATGGCTGCGATCGAGCGCGTGGTGCTGGTGCACCGGTTGCGCGAGGTGTTGGCGCAGGTGGGCTTCACGCGCTTCGAGCCGGCGGTGCCGGACGTCGAAGGCGAGCTGAACCTGGACGTGCAGCGCGCCGAGCTCGCGCGCGAAATCACCTGGGTCCCGGCGGTGGAGAACCGGGGGGAGGGGATCTTCTTGCTCTTCCGGCGCGCGGCGATCGAGGGCTGGCTCGAGCGTCCCGAGGTCGCGAAGCGGGGCAAGGCGTTGATGAACGGATTCGCGGCCTGGCAGAAGGCCCACGCCCGTTCCAAGGCGTCGTTCGCCAGCCTCCCGTACCTGATGCTGCACTCGCTCTCGCACCTTCTGATCACCGCGGTCGCGCTGGAGTGCGGCTACTCGGCGACGTCGATCCGGGAGCGCATCTATGCCGCCGACGGCCGCTACGGGATCCTGCTGTACACGGGGACCACGGACGCGGAAGGCACGCTCGGCGGGTTGGTGCAGGTGGGCCGACGGATCGACGAGCATCTCGAGCACGCGCTCGAACTCGGCCGGTTGTGCGCCAACGACCCGATCTGCGCCCAGCACGACCCAGCCAGCCGCCACGAGGAGCGTTTCCTGCACGGCGCCGCGTGTCACGGCTGCCTGTTGATCGCGGAGACGTCGTGCGAGCGGCGCAACGAGCTCCTGGACCGGGCGCTGGTGGTGGACACGGTGGACGGGGAGGGGGAGGCGTTCTTCGGGGAGGCGTGGAAATGACGCCGGACCCTTTGCCGCCGTCGGAGGGGCCCGACCCGGGGCCGATCGAGGGGAACGCTGCGCCGCCGGCAATGCAGGGCGGGACCGGCCGGACGAGCTTCGACGGCCTCTCGCCCGCGGCGCTGGTGCAACTCGCGGCCGCACTGGAGACCGGGGCGCTCGAGCCCCCCTTCCCGGCGTTCGCGATCCGGCGCCACGTCGGCGACGGGCGGGCGCGAGCCGTGGCCGACGACCTCGGCCGAGCGATCGGGATCGGAGTCACGCCGGCCGGTCTCGCGTTCGCCCTGCGGCTGCTGGCCGGCGAGCGGACCCGTCGCGGCGCGGACGGGGACCGCGCGCACCTGGTCTGGACCGGGCCGGAGGCGCCCGGGTCGGCGAGCCGCGACACGTCCGTGGTGGTCCGGGAGCTGTTCGCCTCGGCGCGGTCGAGCGTGGTGGTCGCCGGATTCGTGGTGGTGCAGGGGCGGGCGCTGTTCGAGACCCTGGCGCGGCGCCGGACGGAAGTCCCCGGGCTGGTGGTGCGGATGTTCCTGAACGTGGGTCGCGCGCGCGGCGACGATGCCGACGACGCGGAGATCCTGCGGCGGTTCGCCGACTCCTTCCGGCGGGACGACTGGCCCTGGGATCCGCCGCCGGCGGTCTTCTACGACCCGCGGGCGCTTTCCCGCGACCCCGGTCCGCGCGCAGTGCTGCACGCCAAGTGCGTGGCGGTGGACGACGAGCGGGCGTTCGTGACCTCGGCGAATTTCACGGAAGCGGCGCAGGAGAGGAACATCGAGGCGGGCGTGCTGGTGCACTCGGCCGCGTTCGCCAGGGCGCTGCGCGGGCAGTTCGAGGCGTTGGTCGGCGCGGGTGCGCTGCAACGGGTGCCGGGGCTGGGCGAGTGAGCGCTGCGCGGTGACCCGAGTGGCCAGCTCGTGGATGAGGTCGGTGAGATCGCCGTCCAGGATC
>CAZWCX010000152.1:0-14993 GCA_964632945.1 uncultured Planctomycetia bacterium
GAAGCCCGGCGCGAAAAGCGACCGGACCAACCTGGGAAATCAAGGTTGAAGCCCCGCTAGGTTTCGCCAGGCAGGTCGCGCGGCACGACGTGGCGCGGGTCGCTTCGCGCCCGGCGCAACATCAACCCGCGCACTCGGAGGTACGCGCCGAGCAGAAGGAAACCCGCGAGCCCGAGGTGCAGCGCCGCCGAAATCGCGGCATGCTGCGGACGCAGCGAGGCCGGCATCCCCGGCCAGTCGCCGGTCCCTGCGAACGGAACGGACGCCGCGAACGGATTCAAGTAGATCGCGAGCGGCCCCGTGGTCACGGGGAAGAAGGTCAGGAATGCGACGGCGCTTCCCATCAGCATCACGAACACGCACCCGCACCCGAGGTGGCTGAGTCCCTGGAAGACGGCGTGCAGGACGGGGCGCATCAGCGCAAGGCCCATTCCCAGGACGGCGGCCCAAAGGACCAGCGCGCGGCCGACCAGGAACGCGCGCGAATCGAGGAGGTCCTTCTCCAGAAGGCTCAACCCGATCAGCAGTCCGACGAATCCATACGAGACCACCGCCGCCGGCGCCGTGCGCAGAAACACGGTGGAGGCGAACAGGCCGATCACGCCGTGGGCGACCATCACGGCGAACAGTCCCGCGTAGGCGGCCAGGACGTCGGTGGCGGTGACGCCGCCGAAGGCGAGACAGGTTCCGGCGAGCGGCAGGGTGCCGACGATCAAGAGGGCCAGGAACGCCAGTCCGGGCACGAGCTTGCCGATCAGGACCTCCTGCGGGCGGGCCGGGGAGAGCAGCAGCAGGGGAAACGTCCCCTCGTCGATCTCGTTGCCGATCGCGCCCGCCAGCAGGGCGGGAGCGACGAGCAGGGTCAGCGCCGCCTGCGCGAACAGAACGATGCCGAATACCTCACGGCCGAATCGCCAGCCCACGCCCACCGAGGCGGTTTCCCCCCGAACCGCCAGGGCGTAGGCGCCGACACACACCACCGCCAGGGAAATCACATACAGGGAAAAGAAGAGAAACGAGCGGCCGCCGCGGATCTGCAGCACCATCTCCTTGCGCAGCGTCGGGTAGAGCAGCCTCATCTCCCGCCTCCCACCGTCAGCGACAGGAAGAGGCGCTCGAGCGATACCTTCGCCTCGCGCAACCCCGCAACCGGGATGCCCGCGTCGACGAGGGCCTGCAGCAGCCTTGCGCGCTCTTCCGGACCGCCCGCCAGCGTGAATCGCACCACGTCGCCCGCCGGAGTGACGCAAGACACGCCGGGAATTCCGCGCAACGTTTCCATCGCGGCATCCGGGTCGCCGCCGGGGCGCAACTCCCACTCGTCCCGTCCACCGAGTTGCCGGCGGAGATCCTCGAGCGATCCCTGCGCCACCACGCGTCCCGACTCGATCAGGGCCAGTCCGTCGCAGATTTCCTCCAGGTCGGGCAGCACGTGAGAGGATAGGACCACCGTCGAGCCCATGGCCCGAATCTCGCGCAGGAACGCGAGGAGCTCGACCCGCCCCCGGGGATCGAGCGCGGAGGCGGGTTCGTCCAACAGGAAAACCTCGGGCCGGTGCAGCAGACAACGCGCGAGTCCCAGTCGCTGCACGGTGCCGCGGCTCAATTCGGACACGTATCGGCGGCGGCAGTCCTCGAGCCCGGTCAGGGCGAGTACGTCCCCCACCACCCCGGCCGGACGTTCGATGCGGTAAAGGTCCGCAAAGTACCGGAGATACTCCCCGACGCGCAGCTCGCCGTAGGCGCCGGGCGGATCCGGGAGCCAACCCACGCGCCGGCGCACGTCCTGAGCCTGGGATTCCACGTCGTATCCGCACACGGTCGCCCAGCCCGCGGACGGGGTCGTGACGGTTGCGAGCATGCGCAGGGTGGTGGTTTTTCCGGCTCCGTTCGCGCCCACGAGACCGTAGATGCTTCCGCGCGGGATGCGGAGCGACAGGGACTGGACCGCGACGAGGTCCCCGTAGCGCTTGCTGAGGTGGCGCGCTTCGACGGCCGTGTCCACGGCGATCCTCACTCGGAAAGGGGGGAATCCGAAAAGCGGCGCAGCACCAGCGTGCGCACGGTCCAGGCCGCCGGGGGCCCCGCCGCGAGGGAAATGGTTTCCGGGGCCTCGTCGATCAGGAAGACGAGACCCCCGTTGGCGTCGAGGCGGAGTGGAGTGCGGTCGAAAGCGGGATCGTCGAACAGGTGCCACAACGGCTGGTCGGCCGAGGGGATCCCTTGACCGAAGAGTCGGGGCCCGGGGGCCAGGTCCCGCCAGGTCGGGGCGGCGCCCTGAGAGGGGGCGCTCGTCCAGTCCCAGGCGGCGCCCGCCGGGGGCTTGGCTGCGTACGCGACGGATCCACTCGAGCGGGCGAAGACCTCGCGCGCCCCCTGCGGGAGGACCGCCTGGGGACGTCCGCGCGCCGATTCTTCGACCGCTACGGTCCAGGGAGGCTCGCCGCGCCCACGCAGCACGAGCCGCCGGCGCGCCCACTTCTCCACGGGGAATCGCAATTCCGTCGCATTCGCCGTGACGCATCGCTCGAGAGCGGACTCCTCCGCCGTTCGGGACTCGTCAACGGCGTCGGGATCGAGCGCCAGCGACGTGTCACTGGAGATTCGCAGCGTCACCGTGGACCGGCTCGACGCAAAGAAGTCGAGATAGGTCGTCCATTCGGCCGGCTCCGTCGGATCGTCTCCCAGCCAGAGGACGGTCAGGTGGCGCACCACCATCGGTCGATCGATCGCCCGTTGGTCGAGCTGGACCGATCCGGAGAAAAAGAGCACGGCGAGCGCCGGCGTGGTGAGCCAAAGCCAGCGTTCGCGTTCGAGGGCGCGCAGGGCGAGATAATTCACCGGACCGACGAGGAGCGCGTAGAGGACCGTGTAAGCCAACACCCAGCGTGCCTTGGGAGGGTCCAGTCGGGCGGAGTCGCCGGCGCCGGCCCAGAAGACCTCCGCCGAGGCCGGCTGGGTTCCGGCGAGCGCCCACTTGATCACACCGGCCCAGAATTCCGGCTCGCGAGGATGCCCGCGAAGCGGGGGACTCGTCGGGTCGAAGTTCAGGTGGATCACTTCGCCCCAGCCGAAGGCTCGACGGATCACCACGGGAGGGCCCGGCGCGGGGAACGGATCGCGCCCGCGCGCACCGGTCCAGGTCCGGGTGACGAGGCGGAGGCCGGCCAGGTCCGGGACATTCCAGGCCGCGGCGGCTTCCGAGGGGAGCGGAGACTCCACGGGTTCGCCGGGCTCGCCGGCGGCGAGCCGCTCCCACGCCCCTCCCCGGCGGCGCAGGTCGTGCACCCCTCCGATGACGAGCAGGCGTCCGCCGGTTCGGATCCATCCAAACAAGGCCTCGGCGCGCGTATCGTCCGGGGGAAGGTCGCCCAGGTCGCCCACCGCGACGAGGTCGACTCCCTCCCAGCCGGCCGGGTGGCTCGGGAGGGCGTGCAGCGCCGCGGCCCCAACGTGCAGCCGTCCCCCGGACAGGGTCTCCAGGGACGAATCCTCCGCCTCGTCCTCCGCCGGCTTGGGGGCGGGTTCGGCCTTGAGCGGAGAGTCGTGGAGGAACCCGAGCCAGAAGCCGCGACCGCTCAGCGTGACGACGAGGCGGTCACGGTCGAGCATGGACATCGCGGGTTCGATTTCGGCCGACCCGAGAGTACGGCCGTCCGCCTGGAAGGAGACCCTCACCTTCCGTCCGGTCGGAACCACGCGGTCGAACCGCCGCGAGCCGCCTGCGGGGAGGACGATGTCCGGGACTCGTTCGACATCGACCGCGCCCGACCGCGTTTCCACTTCGATGACGATCTCGCCCCGCTGCAATTCGGCGGCGCCGGGTCGAAGCGCCGTGGCGGAGCGATCAAGTCGGACGTGGAGGGGGATCGCGCTGCCGCTGCGAACTTCCCCGCCGAAGCCGACTTCGAGCGTGATCGAGACCTCGGGAGCATCCTGCGAGCGCGCTTCCCGCGCCGCGAGCAGGGCCAGGAAAAGAAGACCGAACACGGCCCGGAGGACCGGCCGCGGACTCCTCCCGCCCCGACGGATGCCGACGCGCGCCGCCATGTCCACCGGGGAACCGACGCCGATCACACGCCTACTCCTGGTCGGCGATCTCCCCCGTCCCTTCCGCGCTCTCCGCGACTCCGACCAGGACCCCGAGGACGTCCCGGATCGACACCATTCCGAGCAGGGCGCCGTCTTCGACGACCGGGATGTGGCGGAGGTTCAGATGGTGCATTTGATACCCCACCGAACCGATGGTCTCCGCCCGGGTCACGGTGACGAGTTTCGGGGACATGACCAGGTGAACCGGGGTCTGCTCCAGGTTGACCCCGCGGGCCACCACCCGGCGAAGCACGTCACGCTCGGAGAAGATTCCCGCCGGCTTCCCGCCGTCGGTGACGACCACCGCGCCGATGTTGTTCTGCGCCAGCAGGCGGATCACCTCGGCGACCTTGACGCCGCGGTCGACGGTGAGGACGTTTGCGCGCATGATGGACGAGACAGGCTGGTCGTTCATTTCGGGAAGGCTCCGCAAGGGTCAGTCCTTGGGTCCGATGGCCTCGAAGTAGCGTCGGACGAAGTCGCGGTCGGCCGGGGGAATGTGCTCGCGGCGGAGCGTCTGCTCCGCGACCCGGCGATACTCGGCGAGGAGGGTCTGGAAGTCCACGGGGACCGGCGGCCCGGAGCGGCCGGATGCGTCGGGATCGCCACCGTACACGCTGCGCTCCTCGGTGCGGGTCGGACCCTCGCCCTGGATCGGATCGACTTCCTTTGGACGGGTGCGGACGTCGAGGCGTTCCGGCTCCCCGAAGAGCTGTTCCGGACTTTCCTGTGGCCCGCTGGGGGGGGAGGAAGATCCCCCGCCGCCGGAGCCGGGACCGTTCCCCTCGTTCGGCTGCGATTCCGGCTCGCTCTCCCCCTGTCCTCCGGACCCGGGAGACGGATTTTGCGACTTTCCCCCGCCACCGCCGGGTTGCGGCGTTCCACGGGCATCCGGCGTGCCGCCCCCGCCCTTTCCCTCGCCTGCGCGCGCGCCGATCCGGCCCTCGCGCGTTGCCGCCGCGCCGCTCGCCTCGGGGACGAGGGAGGGTCGTCGCAGGTCCGCGCGGTGGAAATCCTCCGGCGGGAGGAGGGCGATCCACAGCGCGATCAGAAACGCGATGGCCGAGGTCCAGCGGTCGCCCAGGGGGCGGGAGGGAAAGACTTGCCGCGCGTCCTGGACGCGCACGAATCGGGCCGCGTCCTCGACCTGGGCGCGGGCCAATTCGGCGCTTCGCCCGGTGATCGCCCCCGACTCCAACTGGCGGATCAGATCGAGCGCGGTGGAGAACCGGTCCTCGAGGCCGAACCGCCGGTCGGTGAGGATCGCCACCTCCACGTCTCGCGGTCCGCGCCACCAGGCGCGCAGCGCTCCCCAGGCGGCCGCCCCTGCGGTTACGCCCAGCAGCGCCGCGACCACCGCCAGCGGTGTGGAGAGGGAGGCCGTCTGCACCGCGCCCGCGCGGATGCGGTCCACCAGGAAAAGGCAGGCAAGCGCAAAATAGCCGTAGAACAGGAGGTCCAGCGTCCGGTCGCTCCACGTCGTCCAGGCGCGGCGGCGGCGGACCCGGCGGACCATCTCCGTGAGCTCCCCCTGCGCTGCCGCGGTCTCGCGGCGGCGGGGGAGGGCGTCGGGACGGGTGGTCAAGTCACGCATGGGGACCATGATGCCGAGTCGGCCGGGCGTGCGCAAGGGTTTGGTCGGCTCCGCCCTTGACCCTGGGGCGGTCGGGGCCTATCATGTCTCCCCCGGCGGCTGGACCGGCAAGTGAATCGGGAGAAAACGCGTGGCGCTCGAAATCCCCGGCAGCGTCCTCGAGACGGTCTGGGCCCACTGTCGCGAATCCTATCCCAAGGAATGCTGCGGACTGCTCGTCGGCCGCCTGGGAACGCCCGCCCGCGTCTCGGAGGCCCGGCGCGCCGCCAACCTGAACGTCTCCCGCCCCTGGGACCGGTATGAAATGGACCCCTCGGACCTCCTGCGCGCCTCGCGCGAGGCGGACGCGCAGGGGGAGACGGTATTGGGCTGCTACCATTCCCACCCGGACCATCCGGCGCTGCCGAGCGCGACCGATGCCGCGCTCGCCTGTCCCGACTTCTCGTATGTCATCGTGGCCGTGCGCGACGGTCAGGTGGCCGAAACCCGCTCCTGGCTCTTCGCCGAGCCTTCCTCCGACCGGTATGCCGCGCTGCGCGAGCCCGCCGGGGAGCCGGAACCGGCCGGGGTGGTCGGCACCTGGATTTCGGAGTACGTCCTCTACTCGCCCGTCCGGCGGGGGGCCGCCGCGGAGCGCGTCGCGATCCGGGAGTCGACCAGTCGCGTCGTGACCGAGGAACGGATCACCATCGTTTGAAGGAGTCCCGTCATGGCCATCAAGGTTCGCGTTCCGGCCCCCATGCAGAAGCTGACGCAGGACAAGCGGGAGGTCGAGATCGGCGGCGCCACCGTCGCGGAACTGATTGCCAACCTCGAGACCCAGTACCCCGGCGTTCGCAACATGGTCTGCGACGACGGCGGGAAGGTCCGGCGCTTCCTCAACGTGTACGTCAACGACAAAGACATCCGCTTCCTGTCCGCCGAAAACACGGCGGTGAAGGATGGGGACGAGGTCGCGATCATTCCCGCGATCGCCGGCGGGGCCTAGCCCGGATTATTCATGAAGCCGCGCCAGCGGCTTCGTGAATAATCCGCCCGCGGGCTCCGGGCTGCGTCAGCAGCCAGGAGCGCGGGGCGACCGGCGTGCGGCACACGGTGTCGCACGCTGGGCGAGGCAGTCCTGCTCCGGACGGCCTTCATCGCCGGCCGGAGCCGGATGGTGCGCGAGCCGCGAAGCGGTTCGTGAGCCATTCGGGCTCGCCGCGCGGGACGAGGTCCCCTGCCTTGCGCCGCGGCTTGCAGGCAAGGGGGCGCGCCTAGGACCCGCGTCCTTCCTTCTCCCATCGGGCCCACCAGTCCCGCCACGGCGCCGCGTCGAACTCGCCGGCCACGCCGGTGATGTCGCGCAACGCATTTTGCAGCGCCATCCGGGTGAGCGGTTCCCGTTCCAGATCGAGGGTCTCGACCAACCCCGGCACCGCGCCCGGCTCGCCCAGGCCGCCGAGCACCTTCGCCACGGCGATGCGCACTTGCGCGTCGGGATGGGACAGGTGCTTCACCAGGGTCGCGACATGGCCCGAGCCCGCCAGTTCGAGCGCGACGCGCGCCCGCTTGACCAGTTCGATGTCGCCGGAGCCGAAGTCGCCGACGCACCGGTCGACGTCGGCGGACGACATCCGGTCCTGCCCCTCGAACACCAGGTCGCTGCCGGACAACTGTTCGCGGCTGAAAAACCCGGTGAAGACGCTGAGATACATGCCCGAGAGCTTGCGCTCCAGCAGCCGGGCGTATTCGTCCGGGCGGCGGGATTTCATCGCCTCGGCCAGGGCCGGAAGTTCATCCGTGGCGCTGAAGAAGGCTTCCCCCTCCAGTTCGCGCATCAGGTCGGCCTCGGCCATGATCTTGGCGGAGGAGAGCGGGAGCACCGCCTTGCGGCCGTCCCCCCACGCCTTCGGAAAATCGACGGCGCGATTCGTCACCACGTAGAACTCGAAGGGCATCCCGTTCGGATAGATGCTCGCGACCCGCGTGGGGATCACGATGTCCTTGCTGCGGAACCGGATTCCCATGGGGCGGAATCGTCCGTCGAACTGCCCGCCGGCTTCCTCGACGCGGACCTGCACGGCCAGGAAGTACCACTGCTGGTCGATGTACTTCTGGAACACCTGTCGCGCGTAGGCGTCGTCGGCGTAGCGGTAGGAATTTTCCCGAAGCCAGTTCTCCAGCGCCTCCAGCGTGCGCGCCTTGAGGGTGACGGCGGAGAAGACCCCGGCGACCTGCCGGCGCACGACCTGGACGTGGGTACGCCAGGTCGCGTCCTCCGCGGCGGCCGACAACCCGCTCCCGGCGCGTTCCTCTCGGAATTTTTCGAATTGCCCGGCGGCGCGGGTCATCGCGTCGAAGAACCCGTGCTGAACCATGCGCACGTCGGGAACCGACGGAACGGGGAGGATCATGCCGAAGTCCTTCGCATTCCCGCGATAGGCCGACTCCAGGATCAGATCCTGCAGGCCGGCGCGGTGGAACACATAGACTCGCTGGGGATCGGCGATGACGATCCGTTGCGGTTCCAGGCCGCAGGGCGGGCACATCGCCGGAGCGGGACGGGGGGCACCCAGCGGCAGCACGAAGGCGGCGAGTGCCAGCGGGGCGAGACGGGACAGTCGGCTCATGACGGGGAATCCTCCGGCTGGGGTTCCAGGAGGCGCAGGACCTCCCGGGCTTGGGAACGACAACAGGCCTTCTCATCGGCGGCGATTCGCGTCGCCGCGTCGCGCAGGGCGCGCCAGGCGCGGTCCGTTTCCCCGGCGGACAGGCGGCGCAGTCCCGGGTCGCCCGCGGGGAAGAAACCCGCTGCGAATCCGGCCGCGCCCTCCGGGACCTCCCAGACAAAGCCGCGCCAGTGCTCCCAGCGATCGCCGTCGCCGAACCGGAAACCGCCGGTGGCGCGGGGCGTCCCCGCACAGAGCTCGAGGCCCTCCGGGCCGTAGGAGCAGAAGCTCCCGGTGATTCAGAAGGAAAGGCTGGTATGGTGCGCCGGGTCGCCGCGATGCGGCGTGAATGAGTAGCGCAGGTAGTCGAGCGAGCCGCGCGCGCCGGTCGAGTGCAGCACGCGCGTCTCCAGCGGGCAGGTCAGGGCGTCGGCGATCCGCGGCGTCCCCTTTTCATCCACCAGAAAGACGAGGAGCCGGACCGCAGGCGGGGGCGCTTCCGGCCCCTCGGAGGAATCCCCGACGGCGCTTCCCCCGGCGACGATCCCGAGGCAGAGGATGAGCAGCGCCGCCGCGCCCCGAGGGTTCCGCCCGGATCTCCCGGCGATCGCCACGGACGATTTTTGCATCATGGTCATCACTCCCCTACATCGGCGGGTCTGAAGCCAAGTGGAGTCGGGGACGCCGGGGGGCGTCGAACGAACCCGGGGTGGCCGGTCGATCCGCGGCGCCGTGCCGGGTGTCCGCGGCAAGGAACCCCAGGGACAGGGCGAGGATACGGGAGGGACGGTCGCCGAGGCGCGCGCGGTACATGGGAGACTCCCGAACGGAAATGGAACAAGGCTTGGACGCCCCGGGCGGGCGCCGGGTTCCCGGATTCCGGCGGAGACGGATTCCGGACCGCGCGAGGGGCGGCGCGGGGGGGAAGAGGACCGCGGCGCGGTCTAGCTCGTCGCGGCGAACAGCTTGTTCCACACGGCCTGAACCCGTTCTTCGAGGAGCGCGGGATCCCGGTACCGATCCCTCACCTCGACCCGTGTGGCATACGCCCTCACCCGGGAGGGGGAGACGAAGAGGATGGCGGGGTTGCCCAAGCGGTAGTAGGAGGCCATGTCGAGCAGCAGGTCCTGCTCCTCTTCGGTGAGCCGGTTGGCGCGGGCGAGATTCATGAACAGGGTCTGGACGACGCGACGGGTTTGGAAGACGACGTTGATCCGGCGCCAGAAGAGCAGGAGGAGGATGAATGCCGCCACGAGCAGCAGAAGGAGGAAGAGCAACGCAGGATTGGTCTGCGCGAAATTGCGGAAGTGGAGGGCGATTTCCTCGAGTTGCGACATCTCCTAGGCCTTTCGCAGCAGTTCCTTGGCCTTGATCCGGACCCGTTCACTCGGATCCGAATCGCCGAGCGGACCGATCAGCCGGGCGGCGTTCGGATGTTCGATCTCCGCGAGTACCCAGAGCGCCGAGAGCCGCATCAGGTCGTCCCGGTGGGCGAGCATCTCCACGAGCGCCCGTTCGACGTCTTCGCGCCGTCCGAGGATCCAGAGCGCCTTGGCGGCGTTTCCGCGTGACCGGTTGTCGGGGTCGCGCAGGAAGGGCAGCAGGATTTCCGCGAACTTGGGGTTACGAATGTCCTGGAAGGCCTCGATGGCGTTGGCGCGGATGCGTCGGTCCGGGTCGGACAGCGCCTGGAGGAGAAGCTTGATGGAATCGACGGTCCCGAGCAGTCCGATGGCCTTCATGACGGTTGCGCGCACCTTGCGATCGGGATCGCGAAAGAGATCGTAGAGGTTCGTGGCCATGTCGCGTTCCCGGCCGACGATTTCCAGGACCTGGAGGGCCTTGAGGCGGCGGGCGGCGTCGAGGGACTGCAGTTCGTCGGAGAGGCGATCGACCATCCCCTCGTCGATCTTGGCCAGGGCCTTGCCCGCCCGATCCCGGGTCTCCGGATCGAGCGCGTCGAACCGCGACAGGTAGCGCGCGAAACTGCGCTGCGAGAGCAGGCGCGAGGCCCGGTGGCGCACCTCGCGGTAGGGACTGGAGAGGGCAGGGGCGAGCTGGCGCGCCAGGTCGGGTGAATTCAATTCGAGGAGGCCGTCGAGGGCGGTCGACTGGATCACCTCGTTTTCCTCGCGGAGGGCGAGCGTCAGGACCGGGCTCATTTCGGGTGCGTGAGCCCGAGCGGCGTGCCGGACGATCCGGACCCGGAGCGCGGGAGGGGCCGAGTCGAAAAGGTCCCCGAGCGCCGCGGCGAGGGGCGCCATGGGGGCGGTGGTGGCGGCGAGGAACTCGAACAGCCGCTCGCTCTCCTCGGCCCGCAAGTTCGGAAGTTCCTCCGCCACACAGGGCCACCAGGGCAAATCCCCGGTGCGCATGGCGAGCGCTTCTCGTTCCGAATCGCGCAGGCCCCACAGATAGTTGAGGAGGAATGCGCCGAGACCCTTGCCGGACTGTGCAGCGCAGGCGTCCCGCGCGACGGCGAGCAGGGTGGGATCCTTCATGCGCCCGAGCCGCACGAGGAAAGAAGCGACGCCAAGGCTTCTCTGCTCCTGCAGGAGCGCGCAGAGCGCGGCCTGCCGCTTCGGGGTCGGCATCGCCAGCACCCCGAGGAGGGTTTCGTGGGCCTCGCCGTCCAGCTCCAGGAGGCACTGCAGGACGGCCGACTCGCCGTGCCGGTCGAAGTTGCCGAGAGCGGCGATCAGGCCCTGCAGCAACGTCCTTCCGGACAGCCCCTCTCGCCAGGGGAGGACGGGGTCGTTCGCGCGGCGCGGCTGGGCCAGGGCGTCGGCGAAGGCGCGGAAGTACTCTCCGGCCCGCCGACGCGCCGACTCTCCGGCCACGAGCAGGGCGGCGGCGACCGGCGCGGCGGACGGATCCATCGCCCGGGCGGCGAACCGCACGGCCGTGGCGCGCCGCTCTTCCGCCGGATCGGCGAGCAGGGGCTGGAGCCACTTTTGCCAGCGGGTCGGCTCCGCCAGCAATCGTTCCTGCACGGGTTCCGGCAGGGCTTGAAACCGCTCGAAGACGCGCCGGGCGTGCGCCGGAACCTTCCCTTCCAGCAATCGTTCGCTGGCCAGGCCGACCAGGGCGGGATGCTCTTCTTCGAGGGCCGCGAGGTAGGCTTCGACGGCGAGTTCGACCGGGGCTGTCGCCAGCACCTCGAACGTACGTTCGACGCCCAAGCCCGCTCCTCCCCCCGAAACTCCGCGACTCCCCGATGCGACTTCGAATTATAGGCGGGGTCGCACAGAAACGCAATCGCGGTCCAGGACCGGCTCCGGCGGGATTCCGTTGTTCAGCGCCCACCGACCCGGTATGATCCAGGGTTCCTGCCGAAGCCCGGACAGCGGCTCCGCCGGTGCCGGGCCCGACACGAATTCGAACGGAGTCGATCATGCGCGCAGACCTGCAACGGAAGACGGCCACGCTTCTTCAGCGCCTCGGGGTATTGCAGGACTCTCTTTGACATCGTCGGCTTGCGGAAAAAAAAGGCGGATGTGGAGGCGAAAATGGCCTCCCCCGGCTTCTGGGACCATGCGGATGCGGCCCAGGAGTGGGTTCAGAAACTGAAGGAAGTGCGCGCGACCCTCGATCCGTTCGAGAAGCTGCATAAGGACGCCACCGACCTCTCCGAACTCCTCGAGGCGGCGGAGGAGGGCGATGCCGGATTGATGGCGGGAATGGCCGCCGACCTCGACGGCATCGAGAAGCGTCTCGAGCACTACGAGCTGTGCGTTCTCCTCACGGACCCCAACGACGTTCGCAACGCCTACCTGTCGATTCATGCGGGCACCGGCGGCACCGACGCGTGCGACTGGGCGGAAATCCTGTTGCGCATGTACTCCCGGTGGATCGAGCAGAACGGCTACCAGGTCGAACCGGTCGACCGCCTCGACGGCGAAGAAGCCGGCGTCAAGCGGGTGACGCTGCTCGTGCGCGGCGAATGGGCGTTCGGTTTCCTGAAGAGCGAGCGCGGCGTGCACCGTCTCGTGCGGATCTCCCCGTTCGACGCCAACCGGAGGCGCCAGACGGCCTTTTGCTCCGTCGACGTCACGGCGGAATTCGAAGACATCCAGGTCGAGATCAACGAGGCCGAACTCCGCGTCGATACCTACCGGGCGAGCGGGGCGGGCGGCCAGCACGTCAACGTGACCGACAGCGCCGTCCGCATCACCCACCTCCCCACCAACCTGGTCGTGCAGTGTCAGAACGAGCGGTCGCAGCATATGAATCGCAAGGTGGCGATGAAAATGCTCGCGGCCAAGCTCTACCAGCTCGAAGAGGAAAAGCGGGAACAGGAAATGCTGAAGAACTACGGGGAAAAGGGGCAGATCTCGTTCGGCAATCAGATCCGGTCCTACGTCATGCACCCCTACACCCTCGTGAAGGACCATCGGACCGACATCGAGACCTCCAACATCCAAGCAGTACTCGATGGCGACATCGACCGGTTCATGGAGGCCTACCTGAAACTGCGGGCGAAGCGCCTGCCGCGGACCTAGCTCGGCAGTTTCCGGATCGGCGTCCGGCCTGGCGCGGGCCGACTCGCAACCTGGCGCACCTGGAAGTTCCGGAAACCCCGTTCGACTTCGGCCTTCGCCCGCAGGAAGCCGGTTCGGGGAAGCGGGCGGAACGATTCGCGGGCCGTCGTCGGCCGTAGAAAGAGATCCAATCACGGGCGCTCGCGGGACCCGGAGGCGCCCGGCACCGGGGGTGAATATAGATTTCCGATTTATTGTATTGATTTTGTTGATCGAGTATGTTCCTATTGCTGCCCATCGGGGACGTGAACCCCACGGAGCGGACGCCGGCGGTCAACTACGGGTTGCTCGCCGCGAACATCGCGGTCTTCGCGATGTTCGGTCTGTCTCCCGGCTATGATCGGATCGTGATGGCGCACGGGTTCGTGCCCCGCTTCCCGGAGCTGGCGGACGCCTTCACCTCGATGTTCCTGCACGGGGGCCTGGCGCACCTGGGCGGCAACATGCTGTTCCTCTGGATCGTCGGCGACAATGTGGAGGACCGGCTTGGCTGGCTCGGGTACCTGGCGCTCTATCTGGCGTCGGGGTTGGCGGCGATCGGCGCCCACTGGGCGCTGGCGCCGAATTCGACGATCCCCTGCGTGGGGGCGTCGGGGGCGATCGCCGGGGTGCTGGGTGCGTACGTATTCCTGTTTCCCCACAGTCGGATTCGCATCTGGTATCTGGTCGCGTTCGGCATCTTGACGACCGGGATCAAGGAAGTCGCCGCGATGTGGGCGATCGGGTTTTGGTTTCTGCAGCAGCTCCTGATGCAGACGTATGCCATGACCTCGAAGGCGATGACGGGGGTCGCCTACGCCGCGCATGTGGGCGGATTCGTGTTCGGCCTGCTGGTGGTCGTCCTGCTTTGGGCGGTCGGCTTGGTGCGGCGATCGGGTTCGCCGGCCGGCGCGGCGATTCCGCGCGCCGAGGCCCGGTACGGGGGGGACGGGCGGCGCGACCGGACGCCCTGGGACGGAGACCGATGGTAGATCCGGGAGGATCGCGACAGAAGGCGTGCGAGTGACCATGAAACGGGTGAAGAACGACTTCTCCCTCCGGCAACTCGAGGTTTTCGTACACGTCGTCGACCTCGGGAGCTTCTCGCGGGCCGGCGAAGCGGTCCTGTTGAGCCAGCCGACCATCAGCGAGCACATTGCGGCGTTGGAAGGGACCTTCGGCGTCCCCCTGCTCGATCGGCTCCCGGGCGGCGTCCAGGCGACGCAGGCGGGCCGCATCCTGTACGACTACGCGCAGCGGATGCTGGTGATGCAAAAGGAAGCCATGCACGCGGTGCAGGAGATGTCGCAGGCGCTGCGCGGGACCCTGGCGGTGGGAGGGAGTACGATCCCCGGCGTCTACCTGCTGCCGCGGGTGATCAAGGAGTTTCACCAGGAATTTCCCGACGTCCGCGTGGCCCTGCGGGTCGCCGACACCAGCGACATCGTCGACGAACTGCTCGACGGCAAGGTGGAAGTGGCGATCGTCGGAAGCCCGATCACCCATCGTCACGTCGACAGCCATTCCTTCGCCGAGGACCGCCTGGTGCTCGTGGTGCCCGGAGGCCACCGGTGGTGCCGGCAGCGCTCGGTCGAGCTCAAGGAGGTGCTGGTGGAGCCGTTCGTGATGCGCGAGCGCGGCTCCGCCAGTCGCAAGACCATCGAGGAGGCGTTCGCGGCGCGCGGTATATCCTCCACGCGCGATCTGAACGTCTCCTGCGAAGTCGTCAGCACCGAGGCGGTGAAGGAGGCGGTGCGGGCCGGGTTGGGCGTATCCCTGATTTCGCAACGCGCGATCGAAGTGGAACTGAAACACGGCATTTTTTCCGCGCCGAAGATCGTCGGATTCGACGTCACCCGGCAGTTCCACCTGGTCACCAACAGCCGGCGCACGCGCAGCGTCCTGGGGGACCGTTTCCTCGAGTTCTTGCGCGGACCGCGATGCCGGGAACTGGTGGGCTTGCCGCTCCGGTGAGCCGGCCCGTTTGCTCGCCCAGCCCGGAAGGCGCCGAAGCCGCGTTGCCGGCTGCATGCGGGATCCGCCCGCCGGCCACCCGGCGCCGTGAGCAGCCAGGCCGGCGGGGCGACCGGCGTGCGACACACTGTGTCGCACGCTGGCGAGGCAGTCCTGCTCCGG
>CAZWCX010000153.1:0-14935 GCA_964632945.1 uncultured Planctomycetia bacterium
CGTCTTGCCTTCGCCGGTGGCCATTTCCGCGATCTTGCCCTGATGCAGCGCTACGCCGCCGATCATCTGGACGTCGAAGTGACGCAACCCGATGGTGCGCTTGCTGGTTTCACGGACGACGGCGAAGGTGTCCGGGAGGATGTCGTCGAGCGTCTCGCCGCCGCGCAGGCGCTCGCGGAACTTGTCCGTCTGCGCGCGCAGGTCGGCGTCGGACATGCGCTGGACGGTCTCTTCGAGCGCCTGGATGCGCAGGACCATCGCGCCCATGGCCTTGATGACGCGGTCGTTGCGCGTCCCGAAGACGCGGGCGAGCGCCTTGCTGACGCGTTCGAACAGGACTTCGATCATGGAACCGGGCGACCTCCATGCGAATCGTCTGGGGATGAGTCGGAAACGGTGATTTAACCACCCGCGGGGGCGGGAGGTCAATCGAAAGCACGGAGTCCGCGGCAGGCGCTTGGCTGCGGGAGGCGAGTTCGACGTCCCTGCCGGGGCGATCGCCGTCTGTCGGCACTCCGGCGCCCGCGCCGTTCCCGGGCCCCCACCCACGGCCGAGGACGGAAGAGGGACCGGCGGCGTCCGCCCCGCGGCGCGCCGCCGGTTCCCCTGCCGGGGTTCACTCGGGGGGCATCGCGGCGGCCGAAACCGGGGGCGGGCAGTCTCGGGCGGGCGGCACTCCCCCTTCGGCATCGAGCATTGCAGGATCTTGCAGGCACAGGGCTTAGAATCACCCGTGGGCGTGGATCCGAATCCGGTACAGCTCCCCGCAAATGCAGCCGATGGATTGGATATGAATTGACTTGGTTCGAGGGCAGGGATAGACTCAAGGCTTGGGCCGCATACGAATAGGGGGAAAAACTGCCGTGAAGGAGGATCGGGGTATGGCACGTTGGATCGTCTTGGCCGCAATCATCGCCCTGATGGTCCCGGCGGTCGGGTGCAACTCGACCACGACGGGCGCGGGCGTCGGTGCGGCGACGGGTGCCACGGCCGGGTATTTCATCGGCGGCAAAGGGCACCGCGCGGAAGGCGCCATCATCGGGGGCCTTGCGGGTGCCGGAATCGGCGCGCTGATCGGCCATGAGGTCGGCAAGGTGAAGTATTGCCCGGTGTGCAAGCGAGAATACCAGCGGGAGGACTACTACTGTCCCTACGACGGCACCGAGCTGCTGAACAAGGGGCCGTAGTTCCTGCGATCCCGGTACGACCTGCGCCGCGGGGTCCGCAAGGGCCTCGCGGTTTCGTTTTCGGAGGACTCGACGGAGACGTGGGGCTTTCCGGGCGATCGCCGGCAACGGGAGCACGGGCGGGGGCGGGTCGGCCGCGGGAGACGACGTGGCGGGATCCCGGGCGGAGGGTCGGTGAATGCCCTCGGGTGCCCCAGATTACCCGCAATCCCCGTCCGGTCTGCGGGCGCATCGACTCCTCCCGTCGCCGAACGCGAACCTGGGTGCGACGGGGAGGGTGGATCTCCACGCGGGATCGGGCTGGGGGACGATCCGCTAGGACGAGGTCGGCTCCTGCGGGGCATCCCCCGGCATGCGCAGGCGCCCGACGAGGTGGTTGACGTCGGCGATTCCCTCCTCGCGGAGGAGCCGCGCCAGGTCGGCCAGGATCGTGACGGTGGCGTCCGGTTGGATGAAATTGGCGGTCCCCACCTGGACGGCGCGGGCGCCGGCGGCGATGAACTCGCAGCAGTCCTCGGCATTCATGATGCCGCCGATGCCGACGATCGGGACTTTGACGGCCCGCGCAACCTGCCAGACCATGCGCAGGGCCACGGGCTTGATCGCGGGTCCGGACAATCCGCCGGTGCCGCCGCCGAGTTGCGATCGTCCGCGCCGCCAATCGACCGCGAGGGCCAGGATCGTGTTGATCAAAGAGAGCGCGTCGGCGCCACCATTCACCGCGGCGCGCGCGATCTCCGTCGGGTCGGTGACGTTCGGGCTCAGTTTCACGATGAGGGGAAGTCGCGTGGCCGCGCGCACGGCGGCGACGACCTCCTCGGTGAGCGGCGCGTGCACCGAGAAGGACATCCCGCCGCAGGTCACGTTCGG
The DNA here is from genome assembly GCA_964632945.1 of uncultured Planctomycetia bacterium. Classification (GTDB taxonomy): domain Bacteria; phylum Planctomycetota; class MHYJ01; order WSZJ01; family CAZWCX01; genus CAZWCX01. The sequence goes on from CAZWCX010000153.1 coordinate 2,058, forward strand.
GCACGACAGGTTGAGTTCGATGCCGTCGACGCCGTCGAGTCCGTCCAGGCGTCGGGCCAGTTCGACGTAGTCGGCGACCGTCTTGCCGGCGATGTTGACGATTCGGACGGTGTCGTAGGCGCGAATGTGCGGGAGGATCTTCTTCTCGAAGACGTCGATCCCCTTGTTTTCGAGTCCGATCGAGTTGAGCATCCCCGAGGCGGTTTCGAAGATGCGCGGAGTGGGGTTGCCCGGACGGGGCTCCAGGGTGACGCTCTTGACGATCAGAGCGCCCAGGACGCCCACGTCCATGACGGGATCGAACTCTTCGCCGAAGCCGTATGTGCCGGAGGCGACCAGGACAGGGTTCTTCAGGCGCAGGGGGCCGATCGCCACGGCGAGGACCGGTTCCGGCTGCGCGGCGGATTCGCGCGCGGCGGCGCGGGGGCGTTCGTGGGCCATGGAGAGCGGGGTCCGCGTTCAGGGTCCGGGAGGACGATTCCGCGAGCCAGTATAGCAGGGAGACCGGAGGCGCGGCTAGGTCTTGGTGTCGGTTCGGGGCGGGCCCGCGAAGAGGACCTCGAGGACGAAAAGCCCGGCGCCCACGCAGATCCAGATGTCGGCGACGTTGAAGATGGGCCAGTTGATCGCCTCGACGTAGAGGAAGTCCCGCACGCCGGAGAAGACGATGCGGTCGTAGAGATTGCCGATGGTGCCGGCCAGGATCGCGGAAAGCGCGAGGGTCGGCCGCCACGCTTGCCGGGGATTGGTCCAGAAGAAATAGCCGATGATGGGAAGGGCGACAAACGAGAGGGCCAGGAGCCAGACGTTTCGTCCACCCAGGGTTCCGAAGAGGGCGCCGTCGTTCAGGGTCCAGCGGAGGACGAATGTCCCCGGCCACCACTCTCCCGCGTAGGGTGCGGCCGGATCGTGGAGGTAGGCGTACGCCCACGACTTGGTGGCCAAGTCGGCCGCCGCGCCGACGGCGGCGAGCCAGAGCAGGTGGACGAGGAATCTCCGGCGTTGGACCGGATCCGGTTCCGGGAGGGTGGCCGCGGCGCCCGGGGCGGGGCTCAACCGATCGGCAAGGTCCACGGGGGCCACCGGGTGCGGGTTCGGCGCGGGGGACGCGTCGCGCGGCGCGGGATCGAGGCGGTCGGGGTGGGCGGGCGACGGGGCGGGATCGGGGACCACGGGAGCGGCTCCGGAAGGGGCGGTGCGGGCGGCTCCGCTCGCCGTCCGGGACCGGGGGGACTTGCCCTCCGGGGCGGCGCGCCCAGTTACGGGGCGGGATCCACGCCCGGAGGCGCGGTTTCCGGCGGACCGGCGAAGATCAGTCGCCGGCCCCCTCTTCCTCCTTGCGCTTACAGTCCACGCACATCCGGGTATACGGGATGGCGCGGATGCGCTCCTTCGGGATGACCTTGTTGCATTCCTCGCACACCCCGTAGTTCCCCTCGTCCATCCGTTCCAGGGCCTCGGCGATCTCGCGCAGTTCTTCCTCCTCGTTCTCGATGAGACCGAGGGTCATTTCCTGCTCGAAGTTGTCCGTACCGAGGTCGGCCATATGGAAGGGCATGCTCGAGAGGTCTCCGGAGGCGGATTGGCCGGCGTGCCGCAGGGCCTCGTCCTCCATGCGGTTGACCGTCCCGCTGAGCATTTCCTTGCGGCTGAGGAGGGCCTTGCGGATCTGTTCCAGCTCGTCCTTGGAGAAGTTGTTGTGGACGACCGGAACCGGCTCCGCGGCGGGCTTGGCGGCCTTGGCGGCCTTCTTCTTCTTCGGGGAGTTCGAGGACTTGTTGTTCATTCCACCTCCGGGATGGGCGAGCCGGACAGCCGACTCGGAGTGCGCGCGCGGCGCAAACGCCGCGCGCGGGGGGACCGCCTAGGCCTTGGGACCGACGCCCAGCTCGCGCTCGCGCAGGATGGTCTTCATCTTGGCGATGTCGCGGCGAATCTCCCGCGGCAACCGCGGGTTTTCGATCACATCCGTGACCTTGCGGAAGCGCAGGTTGAAGAGTTCCTTCTTCGCATCGTCGATCTTGAGCCGAAGGTCGGCCTCGTTGAGCTTGCGAAGGTCGTCGATCTTCGTCATATCCCGTGTCTCCGCTGGACGAGCTTGCACTTCACCGGCATCTTGTGGGCGACGAGGTTCATCGCCTGCCGGGCGAATTCGGCGGGCACTCCGCCGACTTCGTACAGGACCATGCCGGGCTTGACGACGGCCGCATAGAATTCGGGCTCACCCTTGCCCTTTCCCATGCGGGTCTCGGCCGGCTTTTTGGAGATGGGCTTCCAGGGGAAGATCCGGATGTAGAGCTTCCCGTCCTTGCCCATGAGGTGGCTCGCCGCGACGCGACCGGCCTCGATCTGGCGGGCGGAGATCCAGGCCCGTTCGAGGGCCATGATCCCGAACTCGCCGAACGCGACCGTGTTGCCGCGGGTGGCGTTACCTCGTATTTTTCCCTTTTGGGACTTTCTGTACTTTACCCGCTTGGGCATCAGTTGCATGGGTGGCGGTCTCCTTCTGATCGCCGAGCACTTCGCCCTTGTAGATCCAGGTCTTGCACCCGATCTTCCCCTTGACGGTGCAGGCCTCGGCGAAGCCGTAGTCGATGTTCGCGCGCAGGGTATGGAGGGGGATCTTGCCGAGGAGGATGGCCTCCGAGCGGGCGATTTCCGCGCCTCCGATGCGTCCCGCCACGTTCACCTTCACGCCGAGCGCGCCGTTGAGCATGCCCAGTTCGGCGGCCTTGCGGATGGTGCGGCGGTACGGCGAGCGCTTGGTCAGCTGCTCGCAGATGGACTCGGCCACGAGCTGCGCATTGAGCTCGGGGCGATCGATTTCGATGATCTTGAGCTCGACCTTGTGTCCGATGAGCGACTGGAGGTCTTCCGTGAGCTTGTCCACCTTGGCGCCGCGGCGGCCGATGATGACGCCGGGGCTCGCGGTGTGGATGATCACGGTCACGTTCTCGCGGGTGCGCTCGATCTCGATCTTCGGGATACCCGCGAAGGCGTAGTTCTTCTTCACGAAGCGGCGGAGCTTCTGGTCCTCGATGAGGAACTTGCCGAACTCCTTCTTGGTCGCGTACCAGCGCGAACGGTGGTTCTCGATGAATCCGAGCCGGTACGACGTCGGGTGAACTTTCTGACCCATGGAGACGGCCTCGCTACTTCTTCGCTTCCTTGGACTCGGTCTTGGCGGCGCCCTCCGCGGGCTTGGCCCCGCCCTGGATCTGTTCCTTGGCCTTGTCGACGGCGCTGCGGCGCTTGCGCGGCTTCTCGCCTTCCTCCTGCTCGGGTTCCGGCTCGAGGATGACGTGCACGTGGCAAGTCTCCTTGCGGATCGGCAGGACGCGGCCCATGGGGCCGTAGCGGATTCGCTTGAGGGCGGGACCCGGGTCGACGCGCAGGGACTTGATCGTGAGCGTATCGACGTCCACGTTCTCGTCCCGGTTGGACGCGTTGGCGATCGCGGAGCGCAGCAGCTTGTTCAGGTAGTACGAGCCGCGATTGGGCACCACCTTCAGGGTTTCGAGGGCGCGGTTGATGTTGGCGCCGCGGATGAGGTCGGCGACGTAGCGCATCTTGCGGGGCGCCAGGCGCGCGAACCTCAGCTTGGCCGTGAATTCCATGTCGGTCGTCCTCGTCGTCGTAGTTCAACGCGCCCGCCGGGGGCGCACGATCCGGTCTAGGCCTTGGCCGCCGGGGAGCTTGCTTCCTTGACGCGCGAACCGGGGTGGCCGCGGAACTGGCGGGTGGCGGCGAACTCGCCGAGCTTGTGCCCGACCATGTCCTCGGTCACGAACACCTTGATGAACGTCCGGCCGTTGTGGACGTTGAAATTGTGCGCGACGAACTCCGGCACCACGGTGCACTTCCGCGACCAGGTCTTGATCGGCTCGCGGTCGCCGGTGTCCTTCTGCCGAAGGACTTTCTTGAGCAGTTTGGGATCGACGAACGGTCCCTTTTTGAGCGAGCGACTCATGGGTCGCGGTGCCTCCGATCAGGCGACTAGGTCTTCTGGAAACGGCCCTTCTTGCGGCCCCGGATGATCAGGCCCTTCGACGGCTTGCGCTTCTTGCGGGTCTTCCCGCCCTTGGCGAGCACGCCGGTCGGGGAGCACGGGTGACGACCACCCCCGGTGCGGCCTTCGCCGCCGCCCATCGGGTGGGAAACCGGGTTCTGCGCCGTCCCGCGCACGTGGGGCTTCCGGCCGAGCCAGCGGTTCCGGCCCGCCTTGCCCAACCAGATGTTCTTGTGGTCGATGTTGCCGAGCTGACCGATGGTTGCGCGGCACTCGATGAAGATCTTGCGCATTTCGCCGCTGGGCAGGAGCACGTGCGCGTGCCGGCCTTCGCGCGCCATCAGCTGGGCCATCCCGCCCGCCGCGCGCACCAGCTGGCCGCCGCGTCCCACGTTGAGCTCGATGTTGTGGATCGGCATGCCCGTGGGGATGTTCTTCATCGGCATGCAGTTGCCGACCCGGGGCTCCACCTGGTCGCCCGACATGAGCTCGTCGCCCACGCTCACGTCCTTCGGGCACAGGATGTAGCGCCGCTCGCCGTCGCGGTAGAGCAGGCGCGCGATCCGGCAGTTCCGGTTCGGATCGTACTCGATCGCCTCGATCTTTGCGGGGATGTTGTCTTTGGTCCGCTTGAAGTCGATCTGGCGGTACTTGATCTTGTTGCCGCCGCCGCGGAAGCGCGAGGTGACGTGGCCCTGGTTGTTGCGGCCGCCCGTCTTGCGCACCGCCGACGTCAGCCGCTTCAGGGGCTTGGTCGCGGTGATCTCGGCGAAGTCCGAGACGGTCGCGAACCGGCGCCCGGGGCTGGTGGGCTTGTACTGCCGGAGAGCCATGGGAGCGTTCCTTCCTCTTTTTTACCTTCGTCCGGTTACAGAATGTCGATGCGGTGGCCTTCCTGGAGGCGCACCACGGCTTTCTTCCAGTCGGGCTGGCGGCCGCGCGCGAACTTGTACCGCTTCTGCTTGCCCTTCACGATCATCGTGCGCACGCTCTCGACCTTCACGTTGAAGGCCTTCTCCACCGCGTTCTTGACCTCGTGCTTGTTCGCCTTCATGTCGACTTCGAAGGCGTACGTGGATTTCGGCACCAGCGTCTCGGTCACCTTTTCGGTGATCAGGGGCTGGACGATCACGTCGTACGGATTGCGCATGGGGTCGATCTCCGAAGCCGTCCGGGACGGCGGTTACGCCTTCTTTTCCTTGCGCTTGGCCACCAGCGAATCGAAGGCCTCGCGGGTCAGAACCAGGTGCTTGTGCTTGAGCACGTCGTACGCGTTCAGCTCCGCGACCGGGGCGAGCCGGACGCGCGCCAGGTTGCGCATCGACAGATGCAGCTTGGCGTCATGGGCCTTGATCCCGACCAGGGTGGCCCGCTCCAGCCCCATCTTCTCGAGGAGTTGGGCGAACGACTTCGTGCTGGGCTTGGCAGGGACGTCGAACCCCTCGATGACGAGGGCTTCCTGGTCCTTGAATTTGCCCAAAAGCGCGCTGTCGAGCGCCAACCGCTTCATCTTGCGCGGCATATCATACGAGTAATCGCGCGGCCGCGGACCGAAGATGATGCCGCCGTGACGCCAGATCGGCGAGCGGATCGTACCCGCGCGGGCGCGGCCCGTGTGCTTCTGCTTCCACGGCTTCTTCTTCGACCCGGCGACCTCGCCGCGGGTCTTCGTGGAGTGGGTGCCGAGGCGCTTGTTCGCCTCGTACATCACGACCACATCATGCAGGAGGGTGCGGTGGATCTTGCCGCCGAAGAGGTTCTCGTCCACCTCGACGGTGCTCACCTTCGCGCCCTGCTTGTCGTAGAGCGGCAACTGAATCATGGATGAACTCCACCCGTTTCCTCGCGCCCTCCGGCCGGTCCGGCGCCGCGCGATCGGTTACGCCTTGATGCGGATATCCACCCCGGCGGGCATGTTGAGGTTCTTGAGTGCGTCGGTGATCTTGGCGGTCGCCTCGACATCCACCAGACGCTTGTGGGTCCGGATCTCGAACTGCTCGCGGGACTTCTTGTCCACGTGCGGCGAGCGCAGCACGGTGAACCGCTCGATCCGCGTCGGCAGCGGAATCGGGCCGCTGATCTTGGCGCCGATGCGCTTGGCCGCGTCGACGATCTTGATCACCGACTGGTCGAGCGCTTCGTGATCGAAACTCTCGATCCGGATCCGGATCTTCATCCCCTTCATGTTCATCATCCTCTTCTGCAATCCCCTCGCCGCCCGATTTCGGGTCGACGACGCGGCCGCTGCGACCGGCTCGCGAATGCTCGAAGGTGGGGGCGCACGCGGGATTACGGCCGGAAATGGCCGAGACGACCGCCCGCTGGCGATACCGCCGCTCGAACTTGAGGGGCGGCATTTTACCAGGAGGCCTCGCCTTGTCAATACAAAATTCGGAAGCGCGGCGCCGTTTCGGCATCCGCGCGGTACAGGCATGCCCGAACCACCGGGATCGGCGCTCCACCGCGCGGAACGTCCCGCCGAGCCTATCCCGCCCGTTCGAGCGCGGCGCGGACCTCGGCCGCCGTGACCCCGCGGAGACGCACCCGCTTGAGGCCGGTCGTGGCGCCGGCGACGATCTCGACGGCGTCGCGGGGGATCCGCAAGGCGCGGGCGAGGTAGCGGATCAGTTCCTCGTTCGCCTTGCCGCGCTCCGGCGGCGCGCCGACGTCGAAGACGAGTCGCCCGCTGCGCTCCCCCCGATAGCGGGTCGGGGCGCGGCCCGGGTGGACCTTGACCTCCAGGAGCGCGTCGCCGGCGGCCATGTCACGCGCCCGAGTGGATGCGGGGACCGGGCGGAAGCGACCGGATGAGCGCCGCCTCCGCGCGCCGCAACTCCTCCAGCCGCGGCTCCGCCGCCGCGCCGAAGAGGTCGCGCGCCACATCCACGAAGAAGACGTAGTGGTCGACCTCGGCCGCATACAGGTCTTCATAGAAGTGGCCGAGCGCTGCCAGCGTCGACGCACTCGCGGCATCGGCGAGCCGCCGGAATCGCTCCGCGCTGCGCGCCTCGATCAGGCTCGCGCAGAGCAGGAGGTCGAGAAGCGGGTCGACGCCGCGGACGTCGGTGCGCACGAGCCGGCGCAGTCCCTGGGCATACGGGCTGCCGCCGCGCGGGGAGGCGGGACGGGCGTAGCCGGCCAGGAAGCGTTCGACGCGATCGGCGTGAGCGAGTTCCTCGACGGCAAGGGCCTGGAGCGGCCGCACGAGCTTCGGAAACCGCATCCCCCAGCGGCGCTCGATCAGGCGCGCCGTCGCCGCGGCCTTCTGCTCGCAGAAGACGTGATCGAGGAGCAGGGGCGCGGGTTGAGCCAGAACGCGATGGGCCCATTCCGGCGGGGTTTCCGCGTGCAGGCCGAGCATGGATCCACCTCCGGGCCCGGGCCGTCGTCAGCGCCCGCGCGGCAAGGCGTCGCGCAGGCGCGGAAAGGCGGCGCGGATTTCGTCCGTCGATACCGCGCCCACCGAGAGCCGGAACCAGCCGGAGTCCTCCTTGAGCCCGAAGGCCTGGAAGGGAACGACGGCGAAACCGGCGCGATCCAGCAGGAGCCGGCGCGTCTCCTCGTTGGTCCGTCCCGGGGGGGCGATCCGCACGGAAAGGTAGATCGCGCCCTGCGGGGCGAGGGTCTCGACCGGGTAGCCGTCCCGCTTCATGGCGGCAAACCCCTCGCTGAGCAGGGCGAGCCGTTCGCGCACGCTCGCCGACATGCGATCGCGATGCGCATGGACGGCCGCGGCGTCGTCGAGCAGATCGGCGACCGCCACTTGTTCGGCCTTCGGCGCCCACGAACCGACGTGGCCGAGGATGTCCGCCATGCGCTGGCGCAGGCCCTGCGGCATCACCGCCCACCCGACCCGCAGGCCGGTGGCGGAAAAGCTCTTGGAAGCCGCGTCGAGCATCACCGTGTACGGGGCGACCTCGGGCACGAGCCCGACCGGGGTGTGGTGGCGCGCCTCCCCGAAGGTGAGCTGCCAGTAGACCTGGTCGTACACGAGCCAGAGACCTTTCCGGCCCGCGGACTCGCGGCGGCGGTTCTCCTCCACCACGAGCCGCGAGATCGCGGCGAGCTGCTCGGGGGCGATCACGGTCCCGGTCGGGTTGAGCGGCGAATTGATCAGGAGCAACCGCGCGACGCCGAGGTGCGGGCGGATGTCGTCGGCGGTCGGGAAAAAATTGTTGCCGGCGTGCACCGGGATCTCCACCGGGCGGGCGCCGACGAGGTAGGCGTAGTGGTTGTTGTTCCACGAGGGAACCGGGTAGAGCGCCACGTCGCCGGGATCGAGGATGGTCTTGTACGAGCCGTAGAGGAGCGGGCGAGCGCCGCCCTGGACGAGGACGCACTCGACGGGATACTTGAGCCCGAGATCGCGCTCGTAGTAGCGGGCGATCGACTCACGCAACCGCGGCACGCCGTCGGAGGGAGGGTAGTTCGTATGGCCGTCGGCGAGCGCCTTGCGCACGCCTTCGAGCAGGCTCGCGGGAATCGGGAACAAGGCGGGGTCGAAGTCCCCCACCGTCAGGTTGCAGACCGCCGTCCCCGCGGCGCGCAGCGCCCGGATCTGGGCGGCGATGCGCAGGATCTCGGAGCCGACGACGCCCCGGGCAAGGTCGGAGACGGAGCGATCGGCGCGAGCCGGATCACCCAGAAGCGGGGTCAGGTCCAGGGAGGAGGAAGGGGTCATGCCGGGGCGGCCTCGAACAGGTACGCGCGAAGAGTACTCGCCGGGCGCGCCCGGGTCAAGTCGAAGTGGCGAAGGCGGGGCGGCTCGGGCAGGCGCGGAGTGCCCCGACGGAGTCCCGGGCGGCCGGCGACTCCGCAAGGGCGGCGGCGGCGGGGGCTCGCCGTCGCCCCGCGATCGGTCAGCGGGTGGTCACTTCGCCCATCTTGACCACTTCGAAGTCGCTCCCCTTGACGCGCTTGAGCGTATTCAGTTCGTCGTCGCGCCAGCGTTCATCGGGGGCTCCGCTGACGTACCAGTCGGAGCCGTTGTCGGCCAGGATCATCCCGTACTTCTTCAGCGCGGCCAGGATGACCCGCGCCGAGGGCGGAAAGCCGGACTCGTCGAAGGTCGCTTTCAGGCGCACGCGCATTCCCATCGGCGGCAGCGCCGGGTCGGCGTCGCGGCTGGCGAAGTGGCGCGCGGGGGCGACATAGCCGCGCCGGGTGCGCCGGCAGGTGAACCGCAACGCGTGGCGGATCGCCTTCTGCTCCACCACTTCGTCGTAGCGCACCAGGCCGGGGAAGACCGGCAGGCCGGCGGCATCCGCCGACGTCCAGCCGGCCGGGCGGGGCTTGGGGCGAGAGAGGTCGAACACCGCCCCTGAACCGGCGCGCCAGCCCTTGCCTTCGGGGTAGGCCGCGAAGAGCTCGTACAGCACCCATCGGTCCGCGTCGATGACCAGGACGTGGCGGTCGCCCTCCGCCTGCGCCCCCCCTTCGATCGGGGCGTCGGCGGGGATCGGGTACGGGCCCGGGTCGCTCTCGTCGGCGTACTCGAAGCGCACGGGGACCTTCGGCTGGTTTCCGGGCACGACGACGTACGGGATGCCGAACGGTCCGCCCTGCCAATTGGCGCCGAAGTCGGGGTGCAGGTTCCGATCGGCGCCGATCGACGCGATCAGCGTTGCGGAATCGGGATCCACGGGATCCTTCGAGACGTCGCGATTCCATTCGTCGCCGGGCGGGAAGACCTGCCGTCCCTGCAGGCTGGCGTTCGGACCCAGCTTCGCGCGGGGCGGGCGGGCTTCGCCTTCGGGGCGGACGGAAAGGACCGCGACGACCGCGACGACGGCGACGAAGCCCGTGCGCAGGTGCGGCCGGGGAGACCGGATCAGACTTCGCATTCGTCGCGCCTCCGCGGGATCGGTCGGAAGAAGGCTCGTCGACATCAGCATACGCGGGCATGGCGCGCGCTGCAATCGCCGGCGATCCCGACCTCGAGGGGACCGGCGAACCGACCCGGGACCGCGGACCGGAGTGGGTCCGTCCCCCCCAACCCGTCACTCCCAATCGGCGCGCGGGACGTGTCGGCTCAACAGGGCGCGAAGGTGGGGAATGCTGAGCGCGTAGGAGTAGCCGTCGCCGCCGGATCCGCCGGAGAGAAGGGTATTGATCCCCACGACGCAACCCGTTTCGTCGAGCAGCGGCCCCCCGCTGTTGCCCGGATTGATCTTGCCGTCGTGCACGATGTAGGTCACTTCGGGGGAGGCCTCGGTGGCGGCTTGGGTGCGCAGCCGGCTGAAGACGCCCTTGGTGGTGGTGTATTCGAGTTCATCGACGCGAAACTGCCCGACGGCGCTCTTCGATTCCTGCTGGAGCAGATCCTTCTGGATCTTCTCGACGCTGTTGAGGGGGATCCCGGCGAGACCGGGAAAGCCGAGCGGCCACACATCCCGACCCGTGGTCTCCTGGTCGTACGTCCCTCGCAGCCGGAACCAGGCCGGGAACGTGCGTTCGCAACGCAGAATCGCCAGATCGGGGCACTCGGAAACGAAGACCAGGCGCGCGTCGACCTGTTCGCCGCGGAAGAGCAGCCATACGCTGGGTTCCACCCGATCGACGTGGCGATGCAGGAACGCTTGGAGGGAGTCGACCCGCGCGTCGATCGTCGTTTCGCCGCCGTCGGCCAGCCACAACTCCGCCAGGTATCGGGCCAGCCAGTCCCGCGGATCCCGCACGCGCAGGGCGCGATCGATGTCCTGGACCACATGGGCATTGGTCAGCACGATGCCGTCCGGCGCGACGGCGAAGCCGGTACCGGTGGCGAAGACTCGATCCAGACGCCGGCCATCCTTGAGGGTCAATCGGACGCCGATCGCGACCATGGGCAGGGCGGACTGGATGACCTCGCGTTGGGACGGCCGGGAAATCCCGCCGACCGGCGCATCCGATTTGGCCGTCGCGGGAGCCCCGTCCGGGACGCGGACGGGCGCCGCCGCGGTGGGTCGGGAGACGGCCCGGAAGGCGAGCATCGCCCCGCCGACGACGACCGCGCCTCCCAAGACCAGGCCGACGGCGCGAACCAGCGCGCGTCGGATCGCAGGGGACCACGCGCCGGAGGGCGCGGGCACGGCGACGTGCAGGAAACGGCCGCACTTGGGGCACGGCACCCCCTGACGCGCGGCGCGGGCGGAGGCGAGCATGGGGATGCGACAATCGGGGCAATTCAGGCGGATCATGGCTAGCTCCCCGTCCCGGACTTCGAATTCGGCGAAGAGCCGGATCCGGGCGACGATTCCGACCGAGCTTTTTCCAGCAATTTGACCAATTCGTCCATCTTGGCCCGACCCTTCTTGTCCGTGCCCGGCAGGGCATTGAAAACCTCTTTCGCTTTGTCCAGGATCGCGTCCCAATTCACCTTCTCACTCCCCGGCGAGACCGAGCCCCCGCCCTTGCTCTCCTTCTCCTTTCTCACCGCCTCCTCGAGCGACGCGAGCCGAGGTTCCAGCTTGCCGAGGGCCGAGTGGATCGATCGCTCCATCCGAGTCGCCCCCGCCTCGTGCAGTTCCCCCACTCCTTTCCGGACCTCGATGAGATCCCGCCTGCACGTCTCCAGCAGCTCGCGGATCCCGTTGAGCTCGTCGGTCAACCTCCGGGACAGACCGTCGATCGAGTTTCCGGACCTGGCCAGTCCCTCGCGCGAGTCCTTGCCTCCCTCCACCAAGAGTCGGTGCAACCGCTCCTCCCTTTCATCCTGCGCGGCCCCTTGTTTGTCGATCCGGTTCTCGAGATCCATGCGCCACTGTTCGGAGCGGCGCGCTTCCTCCTCGGCGTTGGCGCGGAGCGTGTTTCCCACGCCGAGTCCGAAGACGCACTGGAGAAGCAGAAGAACGGCGAGCAGGACCAGGATCGCGCGATGCATGAGAGAAGCCTCCTTGGGGACGACCGTTCGACGGGGAACCGCGTCCACGATCGGGGGTGCCGACGCGGGGTGCCGACGCCGGGCGGTCGGGAGCGGGGAAGGCGACGCGTCACGGCGGGCCACGGCCGGCGGTTCCTCCCACCGGCCATCCGGCTGGAGGAAGACGCGCCGATGGGAAACTTGCACCGAGGTATGTTCCGGCGCGAGGCAAAGGAGTCTCACCTTCAGTCCATCGGTGAGGGCCCCGAACGCCAGGGTCATGCCGGCGCGCTCCGCAGGGGGGAGTTCCTGCAGGAAGCGACACACGTGACCGAGGTCGAGCATGCCGGGAGGGGCGACCACGGTGGCGTCCGGGGTTGCGCGAATCGCCTCGAGCGCCCGGCGGACCGCCGGTTGGACGAGACCAGGGTCGTCGGGCAGGCCCGGATCGACGTTCACCCCGATCGGTCCCCGGCCGGCCCGGAGTTCCCACCTGGAAGCGTCGGTCACGATCGGATGCCACACGGGGGCGAGCCGGTCCGACCACTCGCCGGCCGAAGCCAGCAACGTGGCGAAGCGCAGCGACGGGCGTCCATCGGCATCCGTCGGTCCGCGCAGGATGCGCGTCAAGGCAACGACCTCGCGGCGGCCCGGGACGGGTTCGATCCAGAACGCCGGCGCAACCGCCAGGGCGTCCAGGTAGCCGGGGTCGTTGGACTGTCCCCACGTGAACCGTTCCAGCGGCCGGGCGAGGCCCTCATCGACGCCGTCGCTGGCCGCCAGGGTGCGGTATCCCGCGCCGTCGCTGCCGAACAGGTGCCAGGGCAAGTCCATGCCGTCCTTCTCCGCGCCGCGGTCGCGGCGCAACTACCTAGTGGACCTTCAAACTTGATTCAGGGGGTCGCTACCCCTGCCGATGGGGCGTTTCTCCACACTTGGGCGGCGTAGCGAACCGATGGTTTCAATGTTGAAGACCCACTAGCCCGGATTATTCATGAAGCCGCGCCAGCGGCTTCGTGAAAAATCCGC
>CAZWCX010000154.1:0-14635 GCA_964632945.1 uncultured Planctomycetia bacterium
CTCCCTCCATACTGGAGAGATATCGGCACAATTCGAGATTTAAGACAGAGCCTAGGGCCAGACCCGCCCCGGGGGTCGGCTACCGACCCAGACCGAGCCGGAGCGAACCTCCGGCTCGGCTGTTTTTCGGGGCGGTCGGGCGATGTGGCCCTGCGGACGCGCAATCCTCCGGCGCACGGGCGCGCGTCCCCCGGGATTGACCCCGCACCCCTCATCCGGTACGCTTCGGAACGGCTTCGTTTCCCCGCAGTGGAGGGCACCCCATGGCCGGTCCGGATGGACCTGATCCGACCCGGAAGTCGATCCCCACCTGGCTTCTCGTCGTGTGCGGGGCCGGCTGCCTGCTCATGGTCCTGGTCATCGGCGGAATCCTGGCTGCGGTGATGATCCCGGCGCTCTTGCGGGCCCGCGAAGCCGCGAAAATCGCCTCCTGCGCGAACAACCTCCGGGTGCTGGGCACCTCCGTGGCCCTCTACTCTTCCCAGCACGGCGATGCCCCCTATGCCAACCCCGCCACCGGGAAGGGATTCTGGGAGACGCTCTGGTCCGTGCCGGATGCGCGGACCTGCATCACCCCCCTGCCCGAAAGCAAGACTCTCTTCCTCTGCCCGGTCTACGGGGAAGAGAGCACCCGCTCGATCGGAGCCCTGGATTACACCCATCCGAACCTCGGGGACCGAAAGCTCTACCCTACCGGGGTGTTGGCCGGCCGAACTCCGGCCGATCGCATGATCGCCGGCGACTTTGCCGACGACCAGGACCCGAATCATCTGCGGGGCGGCTTCAACGTCCTCCGCTACGACGGCAGCGTCCACCGGATCCACGGCGGGACCGCCCAGGCACAGGAGTATCGGGAGGCGACGACGGGGAAGCGGGTCCCCTGATCGACGGGTTCCTCCCGGTACGATCCCCCGGTCGCCGGGGAACCGCGCGAGTCCCGCCGGCCACACCGGGCGAAGCGCGGGCCGGCGAGTCCGGGGCAGACGACCGGTTTTTCCCGGAGCCCCCATCGTGAGCGTGTGGATTCCGCCTTGCACGGACGTGTCGCCGGTCGGGCGCAACGCGGTGACCGAATGAACGCGCGCCGTCGTTGCCGGCTCTTCCTCCTGCGCGCCCCGTGGGTCGTGCCGACCTTCCTCGCGGCGGCCGTTCGACTGTGCGGGATTTCCGGCCTGCCCTTGTGGATCGACGAAGGCTCGAGCCTCTTCTACGCACAGTGGACTCCCGCCGAGTTGTGGCACCGGCTGCCCGCGCTGCATCAGCATCCCCCGCTCTACTTCGTCCTCCTCGGCGCGTGGCTTCCGGTCGGCGACACGGAAGCGCTGCTCCGCCTGCCGAGCGCGCTCGGTTCCATCCTGGCGGTCCCGCTCACCTATGCATTCGCCCGCTCCCTCGCCGGACGGCGCGTCGCCACCTGGGCGGCGTGGGGGATGGCGCTGGCGCCGTTCTCGGTGCGGCACGCGCAGCAGGCGCGCATGTACGCGCTGCTCGAACTGGAAGCCGTGGCGTCCCTCTGGGCGGCCGTCCAAATCCTGCGCGGGGCGCGCGGGGCACTTCCATGGGCGGTCTACGGCCTCGCCACCGCGCTCGCCCCCTACACCCATGCGGCCGGTTTCCTCCTCTTCGCGGCGCTGAACGTCGCGTATGCGGCCGCCGCCCGCCCCGTGCGGCCGGCCGCCTGGCTCCTGGCGCAGACGCCCGCGCTCGGGGCCTTCTGCCTATGGGCATCGGGGTGGATCGAGCAGGCTCGCGGAATCCGGGAACGGTACTGGGTTCCCGCCCCCGATCTGCGCTGGGTCGGCGAGAGCCTCCTGGAGTGGGCGGGGGGGATCCCCGTGCGCGGGAACTATGGGGCGCCGATCGATTCCCTCTGGCTCGTCGCCGCCGCGGGCGCCACGGCGGTCGTCCTGGCCGCCGGTCGCGGGCTCTGGAGCGGCCGCCGCCACCGACTCCGGACCGCCCTCCTGCTGACGGTCCTGCTTCTGCCGCCGGCCTCCGAGGCGATCGTCAGCCTCATGCGGCCGGTGCTGCTCTCGCGCACCTTCGCCTGGACCCTGCCCGCCCTCGCGGTCGCGGCCGGACTCGGACTTGCCCGCACGCCGACCCGCCTGCGGCGCATCCTGGGGATGACGATCCTGCTCGGGCATGCCGGCACGCTCTGGTTCCTCCACACGCGACCGCCGGCGGAACCCTGGGATTGGGCGGCACAGACCGTCGCCCGGGAGGCCCGACCGGGAGACGCGGTCGTGTTCCTCTCCCCGCTCGGACAGGCCGTGTTCGAGTACCACGGGCGGCGGGCGGGTCTCACGCTGCCCGGCTTCGGATCCCCCCGGTCGATGTCGGAGTCCGGTTCGCGCGAGCCGCGGGTCACGGAAGACGGCGTGGCGGCGTTGGAGGCACGGCTGGTGCCGCATGCGCGCGTTTGGCTGATCCTGTCCCCCAGCGCGCCCTACGTCGATCCCGATCGCCGGACGCGTCTCATGCTCCGGCGCACCCGCCCGCGGGAATCGCGCGAGACGCGGGGAAAGCTCGAAGTCGCGCTCTACTCGCGCTGACCCGGGCCACGAGCGGATCGATCCGGATCGAGCTCACGAGAGGTGGAGGAAGACGGCGGCGACGACGAGCGCGCCTGCGTCCACGTCGGACTCCGGGATGCGCAGGGTGGCCGGAAGGCGACGGATCAGTCCTTCCCTCCCAGAAACACGTTCTGCAGGTCGGACTCGAATCCGGTCACGTCCAGCTCCACGCGAACCCACTCCCCTTCCGCCGAGACCGTGCCGCCGAAATCGAAGCTCCATCGGGAGCGCCAGTCGGCAAAGATCGCCTCGCGGTGGCGCTCCAAGAAGGCCGCATACGACTCGGCGCGACGGGCTTCGGTCATGCGGATCTGCAACGCAAGCCGGAGCGTCGAGGCGGTCACGAGGTCGGCGCTCCAGGCGATCCCCTGGATGTCGCGGATGAACCCCTCACTCTGGTCCATGCGCGCCGTCCATTCGCGGGCCTTCAGGAACCACCCGCTTCGGTTGTCGAGGATGCCGCACGCCTCCGGCGTGCCCGGGATCCGCGCGCGGTAAACCCCGACATCGCCCAGCTCGGTCGACCCGCCCTCGATGCGGTCGAGGATCCCCTTCACGTCGTTCGCGGTGGTGGCCACCGCGATGGTGTTTTCCCGCACGGCCGCCCAGCGCGGCCGATCCTCGTCGCCCCGGACCGGTTCGATCGACTTCCCCTTGTGCACCGACGTCACCCGGCCGAAGTCACGCGTCTGCTCGATCAACTTGTTCGCCACCGTGCCGATCAGATTGCCGAACTGGGAGAAGCTGAGCAGGACGACGTCGGGCGAGTCCTCGTCCCGCACGCTTTCCCCGACGAAGCCAATGCCCACGTTCAGCGGAATCAACGCTTCGAGGATCTCGCGGGTGCTCTTTTTCCCGAGTTTCCCCATCAGCGCACGCGCGTCCCCGGGAATCGTTTCGGGACGTTCGGCGTCGATGCGGGCGGCCAGCCGCTGGATGAACTCCGCCACGCCGGGGTCTTTGGGATCGAGCCGAATCGCGACCATCGACGGCTGACCCGAGGCCCAGGCCAGTTCCGGATTCACGGGCGTCCGGGTCCCGGTGGCCCAGGCGTAGAAGATCGCAAACAGAATCACGGGCACGCCGACGAGCACGAGGCATCCGCACCCGCAGCCGTACAGCCACTTCTTGCTGGAGGGGGGCTGGGGGGGCTGCATCGGCTGGGTCGGCTGGTGCGGGGAGGAACCCAGAATGCGCGTCGGTTCGGCTTCGGTCATCGGGATACCTCGCTGGGGGGCGTCGTCCGGAATACCGCGGAAAGTGTAGCGGGGTTTCGGAAGAGGCGCCCGAAAAATGCCGCCTGGGACCCGGCCGCGCGGGAACGAGGTCGACGCGCCCTCCGCCGCGGACCGCCGCCCCGAAACACTTGACCGTCGCCCCGGGCGGGCCGTATCGTCGGGGGGTAACGAATGTTTAAGAACTCCCGCCGAGGCGGCCATGAGAGTGCGATTGCTTCGCGACGGCGGCTGCGCCATCCTGGACGGCGACGACCTCCTCGAATTCGACCCCCTCGTGTATGAGGTCGTCTATTGCGCAGTCCCGATCGATCCGCAGTCGCTGCACGAGTGGTTGGACGGCGCCCTCCTCCCGGATTCCGAGGACCGCGCCGCATTGGCCCGCATGATCGAGCGTGGCGGGGGAATCGCCGCGGCGATGGAGGAATTGCAGTCCCAACTGAAGGCCCTGCCGCCGCCGGCCCTCGTGGCCGCCGCCCAGGCGGAGGAGACCGGGCCCGGCGGGGATCCGGCCGCCGACGCGGCGACGGCCGCGCCCGCCGAACCGCCCTCCCCCGCCCCTCCGGAGTCGGCGCCGGCGCCACGCAAGTCCGCGCGACCGCCCGCGGCGACGGCAGGGTCGGGGAAGCCGGACAAACCCCGCGCCCGCTCCGTCCTCGTCGTGGTGCCGGGCGACTGGACCGCGCGCCGGATCCAGGAACAGCTCGCGGATTCGGCCTTCGCCGTGCGAACGCGCGTGACGCGGGTGGACGACGCCCTCGACGCCTACCGGAAATCCCGGACCGACCTGGTGCTCCTCGACCTCGCCGCCTCCGGCGGACAGGAGGTGACGCTGGCCGGCGGATCTCAGTCGGTGCGCCGGTTCCTGGCAGCGGATTCCAACGCCCGGGTCGTGGCCACCTATTCCATCGAGACGAAGCCGTTGCTGCTCGCGGCCCTGCGCGCGGGCGCCAGCGCCCACCTGGCCCAACCCTTTGAACGGGCGGACCTGATCCATGCGCTGGAGAAGGCCCTGACCTCCCGGAGTTGGGCCCCCGCGCCGAGTTCCTCGATCGTGAGGAAGAATCTGGCCTGCGCCTGGAAGGCGGACCGCCTGCTGCGGGGCGGGGAGTGGGAGGGGTTCGTCGCCCACTCTCTGGATCTCAAAGGGGTCGACGGGAGCGTGGACGAGAGCCTGAAGCCCGGCGCCGCGGGCCGATTGCGACTGCGGCTTGCCCGACAGCAGGATCCGGTCGAAATCGCCGCCGAAGTGTCCACCTGCCAGCGGGACGCCGCGCGCCGATGCTGGCTGGTCCGTTTCCGGCTGGTCCAACCTTCCCTGGACGTCGTCGACCGTCTGAGCGGGTTCCTGGCCACTCTCCGGCCCAAGCGCGCGCCCGGAGTCTGACCGCGATGAATCGCGTCGCCGAACTCTGGTTCGCTCGCCTGGCGGTGGAGCGCGGCCTGATCACCCCGACCCAGGCCGAAACGCTGGCCGCCGAATCGGAGGCCGCCGGACCGCCCTCCCTGGCGGACCGTCTGGTCGCCCGCGGGTGGCTGACGAGGGAGCAGTGCGCCCGCCTGCAGGCGGAAATGGGCGAGGCCGCGGCCGCGGGGACGCTGATTCAGGGAATCGGGGATGCGCCGGAGCCGCCCGATGCGGGCGCCTCCACGACGGCCCCGGCCGCCGGCGCCGCTCTCCCCGCGGGGTCCGCGTCCGCGCCGCGCCGCGACGACGCGGCCGCCACCACCCCGGGGACCCCGGAGGCCCCCGCACGTCTCCAACCCAGCCTGTTCGGAAAGTACCAGATCGTGGAGGAACTCGGCCGGGGGGCCATGGGCGTGGTCTATCGGGCGGTCGACACGGAACTCCGCCGCGAAGTGGCCCTCAAGACCGTGCTGCTCGGCGCGGAAGGGGACGCCGAAAGGACCCAGCGGTTTCTGCGCGAAGCGCGGACCGCGGCCACGCTCGACCATCCCGGCATCGTCCCGATCCACGACATGGGCGTGGTCGACGGCATCCCGTTCTTCGCCATGGGCCTGATCCGCGGACGCACGCTCGACGAGGTGTTCGCATCCGGCGCTGCGCCGGAGCTGGATGCGCGGATCCGCCTCGTCGCGGCGGCCGCCCGCGCCGTGGCCCACGCTCACGAGCGCCGCGTGATCCACCGCGACCTCAAGCCCGCCAACATCGTCCTCGATCCGGACGGCGCCCCCCACGTCATGGACTTCGGCCTCGCCAAGCAGATGGACGAAGGGGCACGGTTGACCGCCGAGGGCGAGGTCCTCGGCACGCCGATGTACATGGCGCCCGAACAGATGGGAGGCCTGGCCCACCGTGTCGGCCCCACCGCCGACGTCTATTCCCTGGGGGCGATCCTCTACGAGGCGATCACGGGCCGCGCGCCGTTCTCGGGCGGAACCCTCGCCGAACTGATGAACAAGGTCATCAACGCGGAACCCGAAGCGCCCCGGTCGCTGCGGCGGGGAATCTCGGTCGACCTCGAGACGGTCGTCCTCAAGGCGCTCGACAAGTCCCCGGAACGGCGCTACCCCGACGCCGCGGCATTGGCCGACGATCTGGATCGGGTGCTGCGGGAGGAGCCGATCCTGGCGCGTCCGGTGTCCCGTTCGACCCGCATCCTGCGGCGCGCGCTGAAAAACCGCGCCGTGGTGGCCCCCTCGCTCGCGCTGGCGGTGCTCGGCATCGCGCTGATCCTCCAGGCCTGGTCGACGGCCGTTCGCCGCGCGAAGGAACGGGCCGCGCATTTGGCGGAAGCGATCGCCCACCGCGCGAACGGACGATCCGACGCCGCGCGGGACGCCTATCGCGCCGCGCTCCAGATCGATCCGGATCACGCCGGCGCCCGAGCGGGTGTGGCTTGGGCCGAGGAGGACCTGGCCCGCATCGAGCGACAGCGCCAAGAGGAGATCGCACGCGTCGAGGCCGCCGCCGCGGCGGCCCAGCGGGCCCTGCGCAAGGCGGGACAGGTGCAGGCGGTGCTGGCGCGCTGGGTCCTCCTGGGAGATGCGCTGGCGGAACTGGAGCGCGGATTCGGCGATGCGAACCTGAACGAGAGCACCCGGCGCGAGCGTGCGGCCGGACCGTGGGAGCGCGTGGAGGCGTTCCTGAAGGCGACGCCGGACGACCCCGTCTCCCAGGCGACGGCACGGGCCTTTTCCGGCTGGGCGTGGCGCTGGGCGGGCCGCGCGGAAGAGGGATTGGCCTGGATTCGCGAGGCGGCGAGCCTGGACCCCGAACTTCCTTATGGTCCGCTGCTCGAGGCCATGATTTCGTTCGAGGAGTACCTCTCCCGGCAGCCGGTGCAGTCGATCACCGCCGGCGGGGAGGAAGGACTGAAGTTCTGGCGCAGCCCCATGGAGACGCCGGAGATGGCCGTATGGCGTGAACGGATGGAAACCCGCCTCGCGGACGCGGAGCGGGCCGCGGTTTGGGGCGGACAGGTGGCGGAGGAGTTCCGCGGCCTGGTGGCGGCCCTGCGCTCGTTGCGGGAGGGGGAGTACGCCGAGACGCACCGATGCCTCACGGGCGCGGTCGATGCCGCGTCGCTGCGCATCTTCCGGACCCCGTTGCTGTTCGCCCGCGCGAAGGTCCGCTGCCTGCTGGGACGTTGGGAAGACGGGTTGGCGGACGCCGAGGAGGCGCTCGCGGCCCGTCCGGGGAACCAGCACCTGCTCATCTATGCCCACCTGCTGTCGCTCGGGCTGGCGGTCCGCGTGGCGGCCGACGGGCGCGACGCGGTCCCGCTGCTCGAGAAGGCCCGGGCCTTCGTGCTCGAACTGCTCCGCATCGAGCCGGAATCGGCGTGGACCCAGACGCAACGGGGGATCGGCGCGACCCAGCTGGGGGATGCCCGCGGGCGAGTGGGCGAGGACCCGCGGGCCTGCTACGAGGAGGCGATCGCGGCGTACGGGGAGGCCATGCGCCTGGATCCCGACCGGCCCCACCACTACTACAACCGCGCGCTGACGCTCCTGAAACTGGCCGATCGGGACGATCAGGCGGGGCTCGACCCACGGGAGACGATTCGACGCGCGATCGCGGACCACGACGTCGCCGTGGGCACCTATCCGCAGTATGGCCACCACTGGATCGGACGGTCGAGCGCGCACGAGGCGCTCGGGGACGCCGACGCCGCGCGCGGGGCGAACCCGCTGCCCGCGTACGAACGCGCCGTCGCGGACCTCGAAGGGGCACTGGAACGGCACCATGGCTCGTTTCGTCCCGGAGCGCTGTTCCGGATCGTGCCGATGCGCCTCAAGCTCGCCTTCGCCCGGGAACAGCACGGCGGCGATCCCGCTCCCGACCTCGAGCGGGCGAGGGCCTGCGCGGAGGAGGGAGTGACGCTCCTCCCCGACGCCGCCGAGGGCCGGCTGGCGCTGGCCCGCGCCTGTGAAGCCCTGGCCCGGTGGGCGCAGATGCGGGAAGGCGATGCGCAGTGGTGGTCGGAGCGGGCGTTGGCGGAGTATGGCGCCGCGATCGAACGTGCGCCGCGAATGTGGCAGACCTGGGCGTCGCGGGCGCAAGCCCATGAACGGCGGGGTCGGTGGGCCGAAGCCGCAGGCGACTGGGAACGGGCCGTCGACTGCCAGCCCGGACAGGAGGCGCTGCGGGAGGCCCTGACCCACGCGCGCGGGCGGGCCGTGGCGACGGCCTCGCCGGCGACCGCCGGGCGGCTCGCCGCGCTCGATGCAGCGGCAGAGCGGGTCGCGTCCGGGGATTACGCCGCCGCGCACGATCTCTACGAAGGCAATCTGGCCGCCGCCGCGGCCGCGCTCGGGAGCGACCCCGCCCTCGCCCCCCTCCTCCGGAGCGCGCACTACAACTTCGCCTGCATCCTCGCGCTCCGCGCCGCCGGACGCCCTGCCCCCGAAAGCGCAAGCGGGCCGGTGGCGGAGGAGGAAGCGCGGCGGGGGCGGGACCAGGCCTTCCACCACCTCGGCGCCGCGATCGATCTCGGCTTCCGCGACGCCGGCCACCTCGAAACCGACGAGGACCTCCGCCCACTCCACGACGACCCGCGCTGGGCCGGCCTGCTCGAGCGGATGCGCTGAGACGGATGGGCGCGCCCCGGCCACCACGCCTCAACGTCCCCGGGGTTTCTCGCGCCGGGGTCGCGGTCGGGTGGCGGGCTCCTCCGCCTCCGGTCGAGGCGCCAGGGAACGCGCGCGGACGACCGCGTCGTCACCCAATCGGGTACGCAGCGAATCCACCGCGCGGTCCAGACGCCGATCGCGACGCCGGTCCTGCTCCTCGAACAGCAGCGCCTGCGCCTGTTCCGGGCGGATCAACTGGGAAGCCTGGATGCCGAGGAGCCGGATGCGCGCGCCCGCGACGGGAGTCCGCCCGCGCAGCAACTCCCGCGCGGCCGCGAAGATCTCGCCGGTGATGTCGGTGCCGGCATCGAGCGTCCGGCGCCGCGTGATCGTGCGAAAATCGTGAAAACGGACCTTCAGTTGCAGCGTCTTTCCGCACCACCCTTCCGCGCGAAGTCGCCCCCCGACCTCCTCGGCGATCGCCAGCAACTCGCGCTCCAGATCCTCGAGCGTGACGAGGTCGGTCTCGAACGTGCGCTCCGCCCCGACCGACTTCGGGATTCCGCCGGTCTGGACCATCCGATCGTCCTCGCCGCAGGAGAGGGCGTGAAGCTGCGCCCCGGACGGACCCAGCCGGGCGGTCATGAACTCCGCCCCGACGCGTCGGACATCGCCGATCGTACGCAACCCCAGGCGCGCGAGCACTTCCTCGCCCCGCGGGCCGACGCCCCACAACCGCGCCACCGGGAGGGGGTCGAGGACGGTGTGGACTTCTTCCGCGCGGATGACGACGAAGCCGTTGGGCTTGCGGAGATCGCTCGCGAGCTTGGCGAGGAACTTGTTGAACGAGACGCCGACCGAGGCGGCGAGACCGAGTTCCGCGCGCACGACCTCCTGGATGCGGTGACCGATGGCCACGCCGTCGCCGAAGAGGCGCTCGCAGCCGCCGACGTCCAGGAACGCCTCGTCGAGCGAAAGGGGTTCGACGCGGGGGGTGAAGCGGTGGAAGATGGCGCGCAAGGCCCGGGCGATCTCGGCGTAGCGCGCATGCCGCCCGGGCACGAACACCGCCTGCGGACAGCGCCGGCGCGCCTCGGCCAGCGGCATGGCCGCGCGCACGCCGTACGCGCGCGCCTCGTACGTCGCGGAGCAGACCACGCCGCGCGAAGCCGGCGACCCGCCGACCACCACCGGCAGGCCGGCCAACCGCGGGTCGTCCAGGACCTCGACGGACGCGTAGAACGCGTCCATGTCGATGTGAAGAATGTTCAGCGCCTTCGACGGCGGGTCCGGTACAGCCATCGCGACTCCTCGACCGCGCGGACGGTCACGCCGCCGGCGCTCCCCGCGGCGCCCCCGGCGTCGATTCCGGGAGACCCGGCTCCGCCCCGCCCCCGGCGCCCGGACTCCGCCCCGCCCCGGATGCGCCGGACGCCCCGCTGCGGGGCTCGCGCAGCAAGCGCAGACCGTTGCCGATCACGGCGAGCGACGCACCCATGTCGGCGGCGATCGCCATCCACAACGTCGCGATTCCCGGCAACGCCAGCAGCAGGAACGCCAGCTTCACCACCAGCGAGAGCGCGATGTTCATGCGCACGACCAGGAAGGTGCGCCGCGCGTGGCGGATGAGCCAGGAAACCTGGCGGAGATCGTCGTGCATGAGGACGACATCCGCCGTCTCGAGCGCGGCGGCCGTCCCCGTCCCCCCCATGGCAATGCCGATCGAGGCCGCCGCGAGCGCGGGGGCGTCGTTGATGCCGTCCCCGATCATCGCGATCGTGCCGTATCGATCCACCAGGTCCCGCACGGCCTTCACCTTCTGATCCGGGAGGAGGTCGGGAAGCACCTCGGTGATCCCGGACTCTCCGGCAATCGCCTGCGCCGTGGTCCGGTGATCCCCGGTGAGCATGACCACGTGCTCGATGCCGAGCCGGCGCACCTCGTCGATCGCGCCGACCGTTTCCGAGCGCACGCGATCGGCCACGGCAACCGCGCCGCACACGTGGCTGTCGTTCCCCACCAGGACCACGGTTCGGCCCGCCTGTTCCATGCGCTCGACCACGCCGTGGACGGCCGGGGTTCCCTGGCCGCGCCGCTCGAGCAACCGTCGTCCCCCGACCCAGAACGGACGCCCGTTCCAGGAACCCGTCGCACCGAGACCGCGCTCGACCTGAAAGCCCTCGGCCCGCTGCACGTCGATGCCCAGCTCGCGGGACCGGCGCAGAATCGCGCGCGCGAGCGGATGTTCGGAGGCGCCTTCCAGGGACGCCGCCCGCTCCAGGACCTCGCGCTCGGAATGGGTCTCGAGAGAGACGGTCTCCACGACCTCCGGATTGCCGTAGGTGAGCGTGCCGGTCTTGTCGAGGGCGAGCGCCCGCAGGCGCGTCATCGTCTCCAGGAACTCCCCCCCCTTCACCAGTACGCCTCGATGCGCGGCCGCGGCCAGGGCGGCCGCGAGGCTGACGGGGGTGGATATCACCAGCGCGCATGGACACGAAATCACCAGCAGGACGAGCGCCCGATAGAGCGACTCTTTCCAGGACGCGTCCCAGCCGAGCGGGGGGACCAGCGCGATGCCCAGCGCCAGGAGTACCACCGCAGGGGTATAGACGTGGGCGAAGCGGTCCACCCACCGCTCCACCGGCGCGCGCCGCGCCTGCGCCTCCTCGACCAGGAGAGCGATGCGGGCCAGCGTGCTGTCGGACGCGTCCCGCGCCACCACCACCTCGAGCGCGCCCTCGCCGTTGATCGATCCGGCGAAGACCTCGGCCTCGGGTCCCTTCGCCGCCGGGACGGACTCGCCGGTGATCGGACTCTGGTCGACGTGGCTCGTGCCCGAGCGCACGCGACCATCGGCGGCGATCGCTTCCCCGGGACGAACGAGGATGACGTCCCCCACGGCGATGTCGCCGACGGGGACCCGGCTCTCCGGGACCGGCCGGGCCGCGGCCGTCGCGGCGTCGAAGCGGGCGATCACGCAGGCGGTCGTCGGGGCCAGTTCGACCAGCGTGCTGACCGCCCGACGCGCGCGGCTCACGCTCCAAGTGTCGAGCCACTGGGCGAGGCAGAAGAGGAAGGCCACCGCCGCGGCCTCCGGCCATTGCCCGATCGCCACCGCGCCGGCCACCGCCAGGGTCATCAGCACGTTCATGTCGGCGCGCAGGGCCCGCGCGGCGCGCCAGGCCCGCGGAGCGATGTAGGCCCCGCCGATGAGGATGGCGGCCGCATAGAGGAGGATCGCCGGGATCGTCGGCGCCGCCTCCACCCCGACGGTCGCGAGGTGGACCGCCCCGCCGATGCCGAACAGCACGCCCGACAGCACCGTGGCCCAGCGCCGGCGCGCGTCCTCGGGGTGATCGCCGACCACCGTCGCGGCAGCGAGTTCGGCGCGCAACCCGGTGGTGCGAATACGCGCGAGCACCGACTCCGGCGACGGGTCCTCCCCGTCGCACGCGACCGTCAGGCGGCGACCCACGAGGTCGAACCGCAGGCGCCGAATGCCGACGATGCCCTGCAGCGCCTCCTCGAGCGCCCGCACTTCGCTCGCACAATCCATGTCCGGGATGTGGAAGCGATACAGCGCCATGGCAACTCCGAGAGCGGCCGCAGGACGCGACCGTCGTCGAGTCGTCGACCGGTCAGGCACCCGCGCACGACCCGCCGATGCCCCCCCGGGGCCCGCCCGACGAGCCCCCACTGCCGGGAATGCGCCTCGCGGTACCCTGCTCCTATGTAGCAGAAGCGACCGCCTCACTCAAGGTCGGAGGACCCGGCGCGGCCTTGCCCGACCCGTCCGCCCCGAGAGATTCTGCAAAAGAATATCGGCTAATAAATATGACTTTCTGCCGATAAGGAATTACGGTAGCGGACCCTGGGGAAGCAGGTAGTGATTATTCGTGGCCCCGGGAGCCGTTTCCCCTTACCTTCGACGTCGGTGTGTGCGTCTGGTGGATGGACTCCGGCCGGAGCGCTTGCCCCGATCGGCGGTCCAGGACAGGAGGGATGGTCATGTTGCGAGAGAGCCTGACGAAATTGAACGAAGACAGCTCCTCCGGTCACGATCCTCGCCATTTGGCGAAGATCGTCATGGCGCGTCAGATCCTCAACGCCCGCAAGGCTGCCGGAAATGCGGTCGCGGCCGGAGTGATTCGCCGCCACCACCGGTAGGGCGGAGGCATTTCCATCCGCCGGGACGGCGCGTTGTTCTCTGGGTTACCCCCATGAATCCAGGAGCCCGCGCGCCGTCCTCCCGGTTTTTTCCGCCCCCCTTCCCCGCCGCCCCCCGCACCCTGCCTGCGGTTCCCGGCCCCAGAGGCAGCGACCTCCCGCGCCGCGATTCGGGTCGGGGGACTATCCGCGCATCCGGCGCCGGAACGATCGCGTCCCCGGACATCCGCCGCGATGCACCAGGGCCGGTCGGCTGCCGGCCGGGGTGCCGCCTTCCGCCGCCCCGAACGGCGCGACGAGGGGGCGCGGCCGACGCATCCCCTCGAGCATCAACGCGGTGGGGGACCAGCGAGCGCGCGCGGGGGTGCCGGCGCGGAACCCCGGGTGCAGCCGGACCATCACAGAAACCAACACCCACCATCGTGCCAGGTCCGTGGGCATTCCCATTCCAGCACCTCCTTTGCGGGGTTTCTCTTGCAAAGGGTCTTTACACTTGCGATACTGCGGTGTCTCCCCAACCACCGGATGCGCGCTTCGCATTCCTTTGGGAAGTCCCTATGCCCAAAATGGTTGTGGTGGAGGGCCCACCCAAGGGCTCGGTCTTCGAAATCAACGGCGACACCACGCTCGGTCGCTCCTCGAAGAATCCCATCCACCTCGAAGGGACGCAGATATCCCGCGTCCACGCCCGCATCGTCAAGAAGGGGGATCTCTATTTCATCAAGGACACGGGCTCGCGCAATGGGGTTATCGTCAACGGCAAGCGGGTCACTGAACAAGCCCTGAATCCGGGCGACCAGATCCGCGTCGGCGCGGTGCTGATGGTGTACGAGCCGGAGTTCGAGGTGCGCGCCGGCGAGTACACGCAAGGGAGCGTGATCCTGATTCCGGACGACGAGGAGTCCGGGACCACGTGCATCCTGCCGCCGCCGAGCGAACACGACACGCCGCTGCCCAAGGATCCGCCCGCCGACGAGAAGGACCTTGCGGCCGCGAACCGGCGCCTCAATGCGCTCTACGAGGTCACCACGGTGACGAGCGCGACCCTGGACGAACCGCGGTTGCTCGACCGCCTGCTGCCGCTGGTGCTCGACATCTTCTCCGCCGAGCGCGGCGCGGTGATCTTCTGCGAAGAGACCGGCCAGGACATCTTTCCGGGCGCGATCCGCACGCGCGCGGGGGACACGGCCGACGTGACGATTTCGCGCACCGTGTTGCGTTACGTGCTGCGCGAGCGCAAGGGGATCATCAGCGCGGATGCCGGGGCGGACCCGCGCTTCGGCGGCAGCCGCTCGATCGCGATGGACCACGTCAAATCGGTCATGTGCGGTCCGTTGATCGTGAAGGACCGTCTGCTCGGCGCGATCTACGTCGACACCAAAGGGGTGATGCGCTCGTTCGAGGAGGAGGATCTTCGCCTCCTGCTCAACATCTGCCGACAGGCGGCGATCGCCATCGAGAACGCGCGCCTGTACACGCGCACGCGCGAAGAGGTGAACGTCCTGCGCAAACGGATCCAGGACGAGATCTCGATCGTGGGCGACAGCCCGAAGATCAAGGAGGTGCTCGAGCGCATCCGCAAGGTGGCGCCGACGAACAGCACCGCGCTGATCACGGGCG
>CAZWCX010000155.1:0-14505 GCA_964632945.1 uncultured Planctomycetia bacterium
CGTGTCCCCCCCCCGGGTGATGACGACGCGCCCGCCGTCGACGGCGATCGCGACCTCGTCGGGGAAGGTCTGCTCGAGCTTCCCCTTGGGCCCCTCGACGCTGACGTGGCGGTCCGCGACGGCGACCTTGACGCCCTGGGGGATCTCGACCGGCTTCTTGCCAATGCGCGACATGACGAGCTCGCTCCGCGCCCGGGGGGCACGTGAAGGACCGCGTGGTGGATCAGTAGACCTGGGCCAGGACCTCGCCGCCGACACCGCGGGCGCGTGCCTCGCGGCTCGACAGGACGCCCTGCGAGGTGGACAGGATGTTGACGCCCAGGCCGTTCATGACCCGGTAGAGCTCCTTGGCCTTGAGGTAGATGCGGCGCCCGGGGC
Source organism: uncultured Planctomycetia bacterium (assembly GCA_964632945.1). Taxonomy (GTDB): domain Bacteria; phylum Planctomycetota; class MHYJ01; order WSZJ01; family CAZWCX01; genus CAZWCX01. Next base: position 379 of record CAZWCX010000155.1, read on the forward strand.
TCGAGACCCGCTGGAGGTGGGAGATCACATCCTCCCCGTCGGGCCCGTGCTTGAGGTCGATCTCGAGCCAGCCCTGCGCGCCGATCCCGTCCTCGGGCTTCGACTCGAACTCGCGGTGCGCGGCGATGTAGCCCTCGCGGCGGAGCACGTCCGCGAGCTGGACCTTGATGTAGGACTTGGGGATGCGGACGTTGCGCCGGCGGTTCCGCGTGGCGTTGCGGATCCGGGTCAGCATGTCGGCGATCGGGTCGGTCATCATGGCTTCAGGCCCTCACCAGCTTGCCTTGCGGACGCCCGGAATCCGGCCCTGGAGGGCGAGATTCCGGAAGCAGATCCGGCAGACCTGGAACTTGCGGTAATAGGCGTGTGCCCGCCCACAGAGCTGGCAGCGGTTGTACTTCCGGACCTTGAACTTCGGCGTCGCCTGCTGCTTGAGGATCCAGCACTTCTTGGCCAAGGGTCGCTCCTGTTGCCGGGTCCCGCGTCACGGGCGCGGGGAACACGAATCCACGATTTCGACGGAAGGATTTCCTACGTCAGTTGGTGCGGAACGGCATCCCCAGCAGATTCAGGAGCTCGAACGACTCCGAATCGTTCTGGGACCGGATGACGATGTTGATGTCCATGCCCTGGACGAACTCGACGGAATCGATATTGATCTCGGGGAACACGATCTGTTCGGCAAGCCCGAGGTTGTAGTTGCCGCGGCCGTCGAACGACTTGGGGGAGAGTCCGCGGAAGTCGCGGATGCGGGGGAGGACGACCGAGATGAGGCGATCGAGGAATTCATACATGCGTCGGCGGCGCAGCGTGACGCTGCATCCGATCGCGTCCCCCTGGCGCAGCTTGAATCCGGCGATCGACTTGCGCGCCTTGTTGACGGTCGGTCGCTGGCCCGCCAGGATGGTCATATCCCGGACGGCCGCTTCGATGCGCGCCTTGTTCTCGAGCGCCTTGCCGATCCCCATGTTGACGACGATTTTCTCCAGCCGCGGCAGGGACATCGGGTTGTTGCGCCCGAGGCGCTGCGCCAGCGCGGGGACGATCTCTTCCTTGTAGCGCTTCTGCAACCGGGACATGAGCGAGGTCTCCCTAGATCGGCATCCTACGTCGTGTAGGCGACTTCCTTCTTGCACCGGCGGCACACGCGGTGCTTGCCCTTGCCTTCGGGCATCTCGACGCGCGGTCGCGTCGGCTTATTGCAATTGGGACAGATCAGCATGACCTTGTCGGCCCGCACCGGGGCCTCCTTCTGGATGCGCGCGCCGTGCGGATACTCGGCGCTGCGGCGCAGGTGTTTCCACACGAAGTTGACGCCCTGCACCAGGACGCGCCCCTTCTCGATATCGACGCGGAGGACCCGGCCCTGCTTTCCGGCGTCGTCACCGGCAATCACCTGGACCAGATCGTTCTTGCGCACGTGCATGTCGAATTCCCCCGGGATCGATGAATCCATCCGTTCTTTCCGTCTCGGCGCGCCCGGACACCGGTCCCGCCGACTCGCCGTCGGATCGCCCTTACACGACCTCCGCCGCCAGCGAAATGATCTTCATGAATTTCTTCCGCAGTTCGCGCGGGACCGCGCCGAAGATGCGCGTCCCCCGCGGATTGTTGTCGCCGTCGAGCAGCACGACTGCGTTGCGGTCAAACCGCACATACGTCCCGTCCGCGCGCCGGATGGCGTCCTTCGTCCGGACGATGACGCCGCGCACGATGTCGCCTTCCTTGATTTCCCCCCGCGGAACCGCCTTCTTCACCGTGGCGACCACGATGTCGCCCACCGCGCCGTAGCGCCGTTTGCTCGAGCCCAGAATCTGAATGCAGCCCACGATCTTGGCGCCGGTATTGTCGGCGACGTCAAGCTTCGTCCTCATCTGGATCATGGCGTCCGTCCTCGTCGGCAGCGTGGCTCGCGGGATTCCGGGGCACTACCGTCGACCCCCGGGAGGGGCCGGCGTTCCGGGAAGGCAACCCGGGGAGGCAGGCTCACCGATGACCGCCTCGCGGGGCACCCGCCGCGCGCGTCGCCCCGCTCGCCCACACCTTGTCGTCGTTTTCCTTCGATTCGAGTCGAGTCTACTCCGTCGGAGTCCCGGCCGCCGGAGCGGCGGCGGCGGACACCCCTTCCCGGCCCCGATCCAGGATTTCCTTGAGGGTCCAACGCTTGCTCTTGCTCATCGGCCGCGTCGAGGCGATGACGACCTTGTCCCCGGGCCGCGCTTCGCGCTTCTCGTCATGGCATACATAGGTGGTGTAGCGGCGCATGATCTTCCCGAATTTCGGATGACAGACGAGACGCTCCACCTTCACGGTGATCGTCTTCTCCATCTTGTTGCTCACCACCATGCCGATGATGAACTTGCGCCGCCGACCCTCGGGCGCCGGCTTCTTTTCTTCCGCAGTCATCCCTGTTCCTCCCTGGACCACCCCGACCGCGCCCCTTCCACCCCGCGGCGACCCGACCGTTGCGGCGGGTCTCGGCCAGGGGCAATGGCAAGGCGTGCGCACGTGCGGCGCGAAGACACCTCCGCTGCCCGCACGGATGCGGCAGCGAACCCGGTTCCGGACATTGAGGAGTGCCATATCTTATGGGGGGAGTTGGGATTGTCAAGTGAAATTCGGTCTCGAGGGCGCGGACCGGTTTGTCTGCGGCCGCGCGGGCCCAGGCGCGGGCGCGGGTTCCTTCGCCCCGGATCCCCACCGGGAGTTGCGCCCCCCTCTGGAATTCCCGCGCGGCGTCCGATAGCATATAGTGGAAGGATCGTCTGCGCCCCTGGTCCATGCGAGAAAGATGCGCCGCCGTGAAGGTGAATCCCGACGACGACCTCACCGGAAAGGCCCTCGGCGAGTACATCCTCCGCCAGAAGATCGTGCGCACCGAGTACTCGACGATCTACCGGGCGGAACACAAACAGAGCAAAGAACCGTTCGCGGTCAAGGTGCTGACCGCCAAGAGCGCGCAGGACCCGGTCCTCGTCAAGCGGTTCGTTCGCGAAGCCAAGGCGGCGGGGAAGATCCACGACCATCACGTCGTCCGCGTGCAGACCTTCGGCATGGTCCAGGACCTCTACTACATCGTCATGGAGTACGTCGAGGGGATGGACCTGATGAACCTGATGCGCTCGCGCGACTTCGACGTGAAGAACGCCGCGTTGCTCGTGCGCTCGGTGGCCAAGGGGTTGGCGGCGGCGCATCGCGAAGGCATCACCCACCGCGACGTCAAGCCGTCGAACATCCTCGTGTCGACGCGCGGGGCGATCAAGCTGACCGACTTCGGCCTCGCGCGCGACGACAACACCCAGTCCAATCTGACCGGGAACACCGTGCGCATCGGCACGCCGCACTACATGGCCCCCGAGCAGTGGCGGGGCGATCCCATCGACTATCGCGCCGACGTCTACGGCCTGGGCGGGACCTTCTATCACCTGATCTTCAAGAAGCCGCCCTTCGGCGAAGACGAACTCGAGGAGTTGCGCCGCCGCCACCTGGAGGACGAGCTCGACATGTCCGACCTTCCGGACGTCTCGGTGTTCAAGCGCGTCAAGCAGGTGATCGCGACCATGATGGCCAAGTCTCCCGACGAGCGCTACCAGGACTACGCGGTCCTGATCGACGACCTGAACGCGATCATCCAGGGTCTGCAGGCGATCGGCAAATGATCGACATCGAATACCTGCCCTACGCGGCATTCGGCGCGCTCGTCTACACGCTGGTGCTGACCGACCTCCGCATCGGGCTCGCGCTGACCCTTTTTTGCATCGCCCTCTCGCCGGAGATGCCCGAGACCATCGGCATCCGCAATGTGCGACTCGAAGACCTCCTGCTGCCGGCCCTGGTCGTGTCGTGGTTCGCCCGCGCGCTGCGCGAGCGGCAGGAAATCGAGCCCAGCGCGCTCAAGTCGCCCATCCTCCTCTACCTGTTCTTTTGCATGCTCTCGGCCCTGCACGGGATCATGACCACGTCCCAGGATCCCGCCTATACGGTGTTCTACTTCGGCAAGATCGCGGAGTACTTCGTTTTCTACTTCATCTTCCTGAACAACGTGCGCACGCCCCGTGAAATGCAGGCGTTCGTGATTCTCTCCGTGGTCGCCGCCTGCGCGCTCGGATTCTCCGGGATCGGCGAGTTCCTTGCCGGCATGCCCGCGTTCGGCGGAGGAAAGATCCACGGACCCACCGGCGAGACCTCGAACGTCCTCGGCGGGTACTTCGTCTTTCACCTCGGCCTCGTGATCGGTCTGATCTTCGAGGCGCCGAATCCCCGGGCGAAGATGCTGTTGATCGGCGCGGGAGCGATTCTGTTCGTGCCGTTCCTGTTCACGCTTTCGCGCACCTCCTATGCCGCCCTGTTCGGGGCGCTGCTGACGGTCGGAATCCTGCGCCGGCGCGTCGTCCTCTTCGGCCTGCTCGGCCTGGTGATGATGATGCCGCTGCTGGTCCCGGAATTCGTCCTGGCCCGGATCGCGACCATCTTCGACATCTTCGGGGATTCGCCGCCGACCTCCTGGACGTCGCGGGTCTACGCCTGGCAATTGTTCGGGCGGCGCGGTATGGACAGCCCCCTCCTCGGAGTGGGCCTGGGCTCGCTGGCGCCGGGACGGGTCGACAACGGTTACGTCCATATGATGGTGGAGATCGGTCTGGTCGGCCTGGGAATGTTTCTGTGGATGCTCGTGCGCGCGCTGGTGGAAGCGCTTCGCGTCCACGCCGCCTATGCGAACCAGCCCTGGTTTCGCGGCTTCGGGCTGGGCTTCCTCTGCGGCACGGTGGGCCTGATGCTCCACGCGATCGGCAGCCCGTCGTTCACCGCGATTCGGACGATGGAGCCGCTCATGGTGACGATGGCGCTGGTCACTCTGCTCGGGAATCGAGCGGAGATCTGGGGGCAGCCGGTAGACGAATCCCACCCGGCACACGCGCCCGATTTTCTGTACGTGCGCCGGGGCGCCGCGCCGCCCGCGGGCGCCCCCGCCGCGGCTCCGCCCGGGCCGTAGTCCCCGCCCCGCCGCCGTCGGCCGCGCTCCGATCCCGCCCCCGGTTCGGGATTTCCCCTTTACCCGCGCCCGCCGATGTGCTAAATCATTTCCCCTAACCTGGGCGGGCCGGCCCGGACCCCCGCCCCGAGCCCGGGTCCCGTCCCGCTTTCGGTTTTCCGCCCATGGCCATCGGCTCCTCCATGCGCGTCTGGACCACGGAAGACTCCGCTGAACTCTACAACATCCGGGGCTGGGGTGTCGGCTACTTCGACATCTCGGAAAAGGGCAACGTGGCCGTCATGCCGATGAAGCAGAACGGCCCGTCGATCGATCTCAAGGAACTGATCGACGAACTGCTCGCCCGCGACGTCTCCCTCCCGGTGCTGCTCCGATTCTCCGACATCATCGGCGACCGGATGACGAAGATCTGCCATTGCTTCGAGCGGGCGTTCAAGGAATTCGGGTATCAGGGCAAGTATTACGGCGTCTACCCGATCAAGGTCAATCAGCAGCGCTACGTGGTCGAGGAGATCGCGCGGCACGGGGAGAAGTTCGACATCGGCCTCGAGGCCGGCTCGAAACCCGAACTCCAGGCCGTCCTGCCGATCATGGACAACCCCGACGCGCTGATCATCTGCAACGGCTACAAGGACGAAGAGTTCATCGAGCTCGCGCTGCTGGCTCAAAAGATGGGCAAGCACGTGTTCCTCGTCGTGGAAAAACTCAACGAGCTGAAGTTCATCGCCACGATCGCCCAGCGGATCAACGTTCGCCCCAACATCGGCATCCGCATCAAGCTCTCCAACGCCGGCAGCGGCAAGTGGGAGGAGTCCGGCGGAGACGTCTCGAAGTTCGGCCTCAGCGTCTCGGAGTTGCTCGAGGCGATCGAGTACGCGCGCGAGAACGATCTTCTCGACTGCCTGCGGTTGATCCACTTCCATCTCGGCAGCCAGATCACCAACATCCGGCGCATCAAGGCGGGCCTGCGTGAAGTGGCCTACTACTACGTCCAGATGCGCGCCCTCGGCTGCAACATCGAATTCGTCGACTTCGGCGGCGGGCTGGGCGTCGACTACGACGGGTCCCGATCGCTGGCGGCCTCCAGCGTGAACTACTCGATCGAGGAGTACGCGAACGACGCCGTCTATGCGATGTCGGAGGTGTGCGGCAAGGCCAACCTGCCGCACCCCCACCTGGTGACGGAGTCCGGCCGGGCGCTGACCGCGCACCACTCCGTGCTCGTCTTCAACGTGCTCGAGTCGGCAAGCCTGCCGACCTGGAACGAACGGAAGCACAAGGTCGGCAAGCACGATCACGAGATCGTCCTGGAGATGCACTCGATCTACAAGAACCTGACCACGCGCAATCTCCTGGAATCCTGGCATGACGCCCAGATGGCCAAGGAAGAGGCGCTCAAGCTGTTCACGCTCGGGCTGCTCGACCTGCCGCAGCGGGCGATGGCGGAGCGCCTGTTCTGGGAAATCGCCCGCAACGTCCGCCGGCTGGCCGCGAAGCTCAAGACGGTCCCGACCGACCTGGCCAACCTGCCGCGCATGCTGGCCGACAAATACTTCTGCAACTTTTCGCTGTTCCAGTCGCTGCCGGACTCCTGGGCGATCGACCAGATCTTCCCGATCATGCCGATCCACCGGCTGGAAGAGAAGCCCACGTGCGAGGGCACCCTGCAGGACATTACCTGCGACTCGGACGGGAAGATCGACCGCTTCGTCAGCACCCACGACTTCCGCGAGTTCCTGCCGCTCCACGAGTTCAAGCAGGGGAAGCCGTACTACCTGGCGGTCTTCCTGGTCGGTGCCTACCAGGAGATCCTGGGCGATCTGCACAATCTGTTCGGCGACACGACGGCCGTCCACGTGATCGTGAACGAGCAGGGAGGACACGAGATCGCCGAGATCGTCGACGGCGAGACCGCGGAAGAGGTCCTCGAATACGTGGAGTTCAACCCGAAGGAGCTGGTGCGGACCATGGAGAAGTGGGTCGCCAACTCCGTGAAGGAGGGGCGGATCACCTCCCAGCAGGGGAAGGAATTCCTCGCCATGTACTCGAGCGGGCTCTACGGGTACACCTACCTCGAGGAGTGAGCGGTCCTCGCGGCGCGCAGGACACCCCCGACCCCGGGCCGCGCGGGAGTGCCGGCCGGAACCGGTCCTCGCGCAGGATTGCGGGCGCCGGCTCTCGCCCGGGCGTCTGCGGCCCCCCGCCCTGACGCGGGCCGATGACGCTCACTCCGCCGTCAGCCGCCGGCGCAGATTGCGCACCGCCCAGGAGCGCACCGCCAGGGCCAGTCCGAGATGGCCGAGGACGTGGAGGCCGTACGCGATCGGGAAGCCGACGATCGAGTGGCGCCATTCCGACGAACCGCGCATCGCCCCGTCGGCGGCCGAGTAGATGAAGAAGAAAGGGTTCGGCTGCAGGGCCAGGAATTCCATGACCCGGTCGAGGCGGTGGCGGCTCAGGACGTAGAAGAGCCACGCCACGCAGAAGGGCCACACGCCGTAGATCACGATCGGCACGGCGAACGCGACCAGAATGGCGGTCGTGCTGCGGCGCATGACGAGGGAGGCGGCGCACGCCACCTGGGCCTGCATCAGGATGGAGGCCGAGAGGACCCCGACGGCCAGGAGCATCCCGACCGGATATCGCACCGCCCCGTGGAGCGCCGCGGCGCAAAGGTAGAGCAGGAGGAAGAGTCCGAGCGGGGCCAGGTGGGAGAGCGTGCCGGCCACTTTCCCGTCGAAGATCCGCGCGGGCGGCGCGGGCGTGGCCACCAGCAACTCGAGCAATCCCTGCTCGCGCTCGGCCGTGATGCTGTATCCGCCGACGACCGAGACGACCGCGAGCATCATCGCTTCCGCGGCCATCATCATGCCGATGGGTGGATCATCATCGCGCGCCGCGTGGGCGCCGTCGAGCATCAGGATCCCGACCGCGGCGGTCGCGCCGGTCAGGACGAGCGGCGCGATTCGTCCGATCCGGCTGCCGGGCAGGGAGATCTCCTTCCACAGGAAGGGGTTTTCCCACACCGCCTGGTAGCGCCGTTGCCGAAACAGGGCGTGGCGCGCGATCCCGCACAAACAGGCGGAAGCGGTAGACAGGCAGACGAGAAAGGTGAGCGGGGCGGCGGCGAACCCGGTCCAGTGCCGGTGCGGCAGCGACAGGCAGAGGAGCGCGAGGAGGCCCGTCCCGAGCAGCCAGGCCAGTAGCCAGCCCGCGCCGGTGCCGATCGAACTCCAGGCCCGCCGTCCCGGAGCGGCGGTCTCCTCCGCGCGCGGGGCGGCGAACAGGCGCAGGCCGAGCCACCGGCCGGCCAGCCAAAGGCAGAGGGTGCCCGATCCGAGGAACAGGGTCAGCACCGAGACGACGTGTTCGACCTGGGTTCCCCCCAGCCAGTGCAACTCTCCGACCACATGAAGGATGAAATAGGCGGGGGCGGCGAGGATGAACATCCAGACGTTGGGCCCGCCACGGAACTCGACGATCACCCCCCAGATCAGGAAAACCCCCGCGATCCACGCCGCCATCGTGAAGTAGGCCAGCAGGGCGGCGGCATATCCCTTGCGCACGAGCGTGGAGTACATCAAGGTGATCGACCCGGCCCAGAAGCTTCCGGCCAGGAGCATCGCGGTCGACGCCAGGACCTCTCCGGGGGCGACGCCGCCGAAGGCCAGGCAGGCGATCAAGGCCGGCAGGGACCCCAGCAACAGCATCCCGGCGTAGGCCATGCGGGAGATGAACTTGGCCAGGACGATGCCGGTCCGGCGCATCGGGGTGGTGAGGAGGATCTCGAGCGTACGGTTTTCCGTCTCGTCCGCGACGGCTCCGCAAGTCAGGATCGGGCAGACCAGGATCGCCAAAGCGCCCATCACCAGGAAGAACGTTGCGTAGAGCTGGCGTCCCGCGCGCGCCAGCGTGGCGAGACTCGTGAGGTTCCGCTCGCCGACTACGTCCCACCACGATCCGAAGACGATGAGGACCAGCAGCGCGAGAAAGAAGCCGCGCAGGAGGTAACTCGTTCGCAGCCTCGCGGTGCGGCGCAGTTCCCGACCGAGAATCGCGAAGACGTTCATCCTTCCAATCCCAGGCGTGCGAAGCGGTGGAAGTTCCGGTAGGACCACAAGCGCAACAGGTACCCGGCGCCGAACGCGCAGGCCAGATGGAGCAGTCCGCCGGGGACCAGGCCCAACCAGTGGCCGGAGATGTCCCCGTCCAGGGGTTCGAGCAGGAAGGCGGTGAGATACCAGAAGGGGCTGACCTGGAAGGCGAGGAACAGGCTCGCCTCCGACGACATCGACGTGAATCCCAGGAGGGCGACGAAGATGGGCCAGCCCGCAAACAGGAGGAGGGGGGCGCACAGCGCCGTCATCATGGCCCACAGGCTCTTCCGCAACAGCAGCGAGGCCGTGCAGGACCAGGCCGCCTGCGCATACACCGCCGTAACGCCGACGATCAGGCCGAGCGCGAGCCCGGTCGGGTGTCGGAGGGGCCCGTCGATGCACTCGGCCATGCCGTAAGCCAGAGTGAACAGCGCCAGCGGCCACAGGTGCGCAAGGGTTCCCCACAGCTTGGCATCGTAGATTCGGGCGGCCTCGGCGGGGGTGGTCAGCAGCAGATCGATGAGGCCCGCCTCGCGATCGCCGGAGATGCTCGTGCCGCCCACCACGGAGACGACGATGAGGGCGAGCCCGAGGGCGACGTCGAGAGTAAAGACGGGAAACCCCTCGGATCGGGTGGTCGTACCGTCGTACATCATGAACAGTGCCAGGGCGCTGACCAGCGCCGTCATCGTGGTGGCGCTGACCCGTCCGCCCTGAGAGGATCCCAGGACGATCTCCTTCCACAGGAACGCATCGTCCCAGACCTGCCGATACGAGCGGCCGGGGAACAGGCGGCGAAGAATCAGCGCCGAAACGCTGAAGCTGAAAGCGAGCAGGCTGACGGCGAAGGGGAGCGGGGAGTATTGGAACGCGTACCCGTAGCTGCCCGGGACGAAGAGGAGGAAGATCAGCAGGGTTGCGGCCATCACCGCGAAGACCAGAAACACACGGCCTGCTCCTCCGAGCAAGCGGGCGGTCCGGGACGGCGCGGAGGGGAGGGAGGCGGCTTCCCGGCGCGAGTGGCGCCGGAGCGTCCGGCCCAGGGCGCGTGACGCCAGGAACAGCGATCCGGCAGCCAGGGTTCCGAGGAACAGGATCTGTCCCGGCACGGCCAGGACGGGATCCAGGAATCGACCGAGCTCTCCTCCGAGGTGTGCGCCGAAGAAGACGACCGGCGACAGGAAATAGGCCGCCGACGCGTAGGGCCCGGTCGGGCCGGCGATCGGGAACAGGACCGCCAACACGCCGATGGACCAGACCAGGTAGGTCGCGTAGGTGAGCAGGGCCGCCAGGTACCCCTTGCGGACCAGCGCGGAGAATAGCACGGTAATCGCCCCGAGGGCGAGGGAGTACCCCAGCACGAGGACGGCGGCGATGGCGACCTCCCGGGGCGCGACCCCGCCCAGCGCGAGGCTGCCCATCATCACCGGCAGGGAGGAGACCAGGAGCACGACCACGATGCCCATGCGCGAGAGGAACTTCGCGGTCACGAGCCCCAGGCGTCCGATCGGGGTGGTCAGCAAGACTTCGAGCGTGCGGTTTTCGGATTCGTCGGCGATCGCGCCGCACACCAGCAGGGGAGAGAGCAGGACGGCCAGGACTTTCAGGGTGATGAAGAACGCGACGTACAGTTGCCGTCCGATCGCGGCCTGTTCCCGGATGCCCGCGGACCCGTCCACGGCCATCTTCATCCAGACGAGGACGAAGACGCCCGTGAGGACCAGGAGAAACGCGGCGCGCGCCAGATAGGTTCCACGAACCCGGCCCGCGCGCCGCAGCTCGCGGACGGCGACGGCGACCGCTCCGTTCCCTCCGGTCACGAAACCACCCCGCGCGTGAGGCGCATGAACGCGTCCTCGAGGTCGAGTTCCTCCTCGCGCAGGTGGACGACGGCGAGGCCGGCGCGGACGAGGGCTTCCGGGACGAAGGAGACGCACGTCGCCGCTTCCTGGAGGGTTACCCGCAGCATGCCGTCCGCCGTCTGCACCGAGGTCACCGCGGGATGAGCGGCGAGGACCTCCGCGGCCTTCTCCAGGTTGTCCCGCGTCTTCACCAGCACCACGCGGCCGGTCGAGGCCTGGCGGGTCACTTCCGCCACCGATCCGGTGAACACCAGTTGGCCGTGTTCGATGATCGCGACCTTGTTGCACAGGTCTCCCAGCTCGGGGAGGATGTGCGAGGAGATCAGGATGGTTTTCCCCATCGTCCCGAGCTCCCGGATCAGCTCCCGGATTTCGACGCGCGCCCGCGGATCGAGGCCGGAGGCCGGTTCGTCCAGGAGGAGCACCTTGGGATCGTGGACGAGCACGCGCGCGAGGCCGAGGCGCTGCTGGGTCCCGCGCGAGAGGGATCCGATGACGTCGCCGCGCTTGTGGGAAAGGTCGACCAGTTCCAGGATGTCGCCGACGATCCGCGGGCGCTCGCGACGGGGGATGCCGTACGCCGCGGCGAAGAACTCCAGGTACTCGTCGACGCGCATCTCCTCGTACACCCCGAAAAAGTCGGGCATGTAGCCGATCACGCGACGCACCTTGGCCGGTTCCCGCGTCACGGAAATGCCGTCGACCAGGACCTCGCCGGCCGTAGGTTCCAGCAGCGTGGCGATCATCTTGATCGAGGTGGTTTTGCCCGCCCCGTTCGGACCGATGTAGCCGAAGATGTCCCCTTTCTCGACGACAAGGTCGAGTCCGTGTACCGCGACGGTGGCCCCGTACGCTTTCCGGAGTCCCCGCGTTTCGATCATGGTTCGTCCTCTACTTCGCGACCACGAGGCGGAAGATGGTGAGGGATTGCGCGATTCGCCGTGCGCCGCGGATCGCGAGTTCCGGCGCCTCCGCTTCGACCGCGGCAAGCACCACCAGGCGCCCCTGGCGCAGGAGCGGACTCAGGTCGCGCACCACTCCGGAATCCGTGACCGAGTACCAGTAGCGTTGCTTGTTGCGTTCGAGCCAGAGGCGGTGCCCGCAATCGAACGCGGACAGCTGCGCGACCCGATTCGCCACCTCGGAAATCCATTGGTTGTCGGGACTTCCCCACCCGCCGAATCCCTGCACGGACTGCGGGGAAAGCTCCAGGCCGGCGGAGCGCCCGAGATCGATCCGGGTGGATTCCCCCGGGGCGAGGCTGGGCAGGGCCCACGCCTTTTCCGCGGATACGATCGCCAGGGCGAGGATGGGCCGGGCCCCGGAATTCCGGATGCCCAATCGATCTCCGTCCACGTCGGCCTCGATCGGCGCCGCCTCCTCCGGCCGGAAGTCGATCCAGTCCGTCACCAGCGTCGCCATCATGCCGCGATGGAGCCGCAGTCCCCGCAGGGCCATGGGGTCGTCCATGCGGAGCACCCCGCGGATGTCGCCGAGGAGGGCACCTCCGCCCCGAGAGGCCCCCCAGCGATTGCGTTCCTCGTGATGGCGGACCGCGAATCCAGGGGTGGCGCCGACCACGTCGAACGTGGCGGCGATGGGGGAATACAGGCAGACCATGCTGCGCCCGCGAAGCGAGCCGTCCTCGCCGACGTCGATCACCCGCAGGGTGCGATCGACGGTCTCGCGCTCCCGTCCATACTCGCTCAGCCCCCAGCAAACGAGGGTGAACAGGACGACCCACCCGGCCATCGTCGCCCACATCCAATCGAGCTTCCGGAGGCTCCGCAGGAGGAAGTAGTCCGCCACCCCGAGGACGAGGAAATAGACGACGAGGGTGAAGATCAACCAGCCCGAACCGAAACGGTGGCCGAGGGGCGAGCCTTCCATCCAGGAGGCGACCGGATCGGACTCGGAGCCGTAGTACCGATTCGCATCGGTCGGCGCGGGCGGGGCGAGGGGAAGGGCGTGCACCGACCAGAGCCGCTCCAGGGCGGCGGCGCGCACGAACGGCGGACGACCGGGATCGAAGGCGAGGAAGGTGACCTGTCCGGTGCCCGCGTCCCGACGCAGGATCACCGGCGTTTTCGCCTCGCCTGCCAGGCGTTGGCCGGTCGGATTCCGGAGCGCGCATCGAAGGCCGCGGTTTTCGCCGGCCGCGAATCCGAGGTCCCGCAGATCCCGTTCGAACCCGTGCTCCTCGCAGGCCACCGGTTCGCCGGGCAGGAGGGGGGTGAATTCCGACTCCCGGAACTCGGTCCACCGGTCGCCGACCGCGAGGACGAGGTGATTTCCGGCCCGAACCCAGTCGACCAATGCGCGGGCATGGCGGGAGGAGGGGAAGTCGCCGGGGGGGCGCGCGAGCACCACCGTGTCCACCGCATCCCAGCCCAGCCACCGGTCCGGCGCATCCCCCAGGGGGACCACAATGCCGACATAGCGGACGCGGGGTTGCAGCCCTTCGCCCTGCGCGGGCGGCGGAGTCGTCAGCGAGACCCCGTACGACCGGTCGCCCACCACCGCGACCACATGCTCTTCGAGAATTCCGACCGCCTCGAACCGCAGTTCATGGGCGAACACCCACCGGCCATCCTCGCGCTCGAGCGCGAGACGGGTCTCGACGTTGCCGCTGTACGTGAAATAAAGGGTGAACTCCTTGGTGCTTCCCGCCGGGAGGTCGACGTCGAGATGATGTCGGGCCGTGGAGCCGTCGGTCAGGACGTGGGTGAGTTCCAGCCGTCCGACCAGCGGTTGCCGGGGGTTGGTCAGGCGCACACGCACGGGGGTCCAGCGGTCGAGGCGGGCCCGCCCGCCCAGGCCCGGCGAGATCGTGTAGAGAAGATCCGGATGCCGGTCGCTGACGGCGGAGATTTCTTCGGCCGGGGCGGCGCACGGCGAGGCGAGCAGAAGGACCAGCAGGAACAGGGCGGCCAGGGTGCGCAGCACGGCATCCTCCTTGGCGGGCGTGCGGTCATGGTATCCGGGCGTGCCGTTCTTGCCAAGTCTGGCGCAGGTCGGTCCGGGTGGGGCTTCAACCTTGATCGCCTAGCCCGCATGATTCATGAAACCGCGTCAGCGGCTTCGCATTGGAGCCCCCCTGGTGGGTCTTCAATCTTGAGCTCCTAGCCTGGATTATTCGCGAAATTGAGGGAATTTCGGCAGGCACGCGTGGTTC
>CAZWCX010000156.1:0-14077 GCA_964632945.1 uncultured Planctomycetia bacterium
GGGGGGGGGGGGGGGGGGCGGGGGGGGGGGGGGGGGGGGGCGGGGGGGGGGGGGGCCACCCGGGGGGGGGGGGGGGGGCGGCGGCCCCCCAACCGCGGTCGGGGAGCCGCTCGGGGATCTGTCCCGGATTCTTCACGAAGCCGCTGACGCGGCTTTCATGAATCATCCGGGCTAGCGGGACTCGGCGGCCGCCGATCCGAGCCGGAAGACCAGGTCTCCCTTCTGGTCGTCGGGATCGGTCGCGCCCTCGTCGTCCTTGCCGTCGGGACCCACGCTGTAGAGGATCAAGCCGCCGTCGACCGCCTTCACGCGCAGGGGTTGTCCGTCGAAGGGGTCCACGCCAAGCCCGGCCAGGACGGCGAGCGACGTGGCACCCGCCGCGCTCGGGGCTTCCCCTTCGAGGGTGACCTTGCCCAGGTCGGCCACCGAGCCCGGCCAGGCGCCGATCTTGCGCCGGTAGAGCTCGCTCGCAATCGCCAACCGCGCCAGAGCGGCGTTCGCCTCGGCCATGGCGGAGCGGCGCGCGGCGCTGGCCAGCGCCGGAACGAGAAGCCGGGACAGGAGCCCGCGCGGCGTCCGGTCCAGCCACTGGTCGAGGTCCTGCCATTGCGTGCCCGACTTGTGCCAGGGTTGCGGGGCAAGCGACTGGCAGCGGTCCATGAGCATCCGGTAGGTGCGGACGTCGTCGTCGAGCAGGAAGACCCGGAACAGCACGAGACCCACGTCCTGGAGCGGCAGGCGGAACCCGACCACCTCGCGCGTCACCGCGCCGTCGAGGTCTTCGGACAAGTCGGCGAAGGTGGCGAGGCCGAACGCCTCCTCGAGTTGGAGCGAACGGACCAAGGCGGTGGCGAACCCGGTCGACTCGACCGCGAGCAGGTCGGCGAGGGCGCGATCCGGAGCCCCGCCGGCGGCGAGGGCTTGCTCCAGCGCCCGGTTGGCCAGCCCGTCGGTTGCGACCGAGACCAGGTAGCCGATCAACATCGGGCTGCTCGATCGCGTGTGGCGCGAGAGGGACGCCATGACGGCCGCGTCGGCGAAGGCCTCGGCGCCCCGACCGCGCGCCGCCAACCAGCGCACGCGCAGCGCCAGGCGGCGCGCGGACTCGCGCATTCCGGCCAGCTCCGGCAGGAGCCAATCGAGCCGGGGTTGGGCGTAGTCGTGAGGGAAAGAGCAGCCCGGCAGCGCGGTCGCCCGGCGCAACAGGTCGAAGATGGGGCGGTTCGACTCCAGCCACGACAAGAGTTCGGGGTCCTCGGGGTTGAAGCCGTCGTTCGGCTTGGGGGTCGCAAGCGGGGAAATCCGGTCCGGCGTCGGCCGGGCGGTGATCATCTCGTGGGCCCGCTGGTACACGAGCGCCGCGTTGTCCGCGTCGGCCGCGCGCATCGGCGCCGCGGCGAGCGCCATCGCCCCGGATTCGGTCCGCAAGGTGGCCAGCCGCTGCCGGACGCCGAGGTCGAGCAGGAGGAGGGTGAAGATGGACAGCAGCAGGGCGCCGCCGCTCGCCGCCGCGAGCAGCGGGGCGGGCCAGTCGATCCCGGCGCGGGTGGGCGGTTCGCCCCGAGCGCGCAGGCCTTTCACCAGGATCGCGAGGCCGCCGAAGGTCGCCAGGGCCGTCCACAGGATCGCGGACCAGACGAAGGGGTCTCCGAGTTCGCCGCCGGTCCAGAAGGCGGCGACGACGGAAGCGCCGATCCCGACCGCGACCGGCACGAGCGCGATTCCGGCGGGGAGCCAGCGGACCCACGCGCGCGGCGAGCGCGCCGACCACGCGACCCCGGCGGCGACCGCCAGGAGACCGAAGGCGAGCGACTCCACCCAAAACAAGGCATGGCCCATGACGCGTCTCCTATTCGGTGCCGGGGGACAGGGAACGACCGTGAACCCAGGGCAGCGCCACGACCCGTTCGCCGGCGCGGGCCACCAGGGCCGCGCGGAGCGCCGCACGCTCCGTGAACTCGGGCGCCAGGGCGCGCACGCGTCCGGCGTCCGCGCGCAGGTCGTGCGCGACGACCGCGCGCCCGAGCGGACCGACCGCCGCCCCGGCGGCCAGGGACAGGTTGAGCGCCAGGAGGATCGCCGCGGCCGCCGACAGCGTCCACTCGAGCCGTCGGCCAGACCGGCGCCGGATCCCGTCGCGCGCCAGTTCGCCGCGCACCGCGTCCATCACCCGCCCGCGCAGCGCCGGGGACGGACCCTCATCCGCACCCGCCGCCGCCGCCAGGCGGCGCTCCAGATCCTCGAACCCTTCGGTCGCGGTCATCTCATTCCTCGCTCAACGCGGCGCGCAGTTTCCCGAGCGCATACTGGTACCGGCTTGCGGCCGTGTTCGGGCTGATTCCCAGGGCGGCGCCGATCTCGGCGAAGGTCAGTCCGCCGTGGATCTTGAGGACGATCACCTCGCGCTGCTCGCCGGGCAGGGAGGCCATCGCCTGCTCCAACCGCTCGGCGTCGGCCTCCACCGCGCCCGCCGCAGGCGCCCCCGCGCTCCCGGCGCGCCGTCCGGCCACTTCCGACAGCGCGCGCCGCTCAACCATCCGGCGCGCCCCGCGCGCCGCCGCCGCATGCCGGAGCGTCGCGAACACATATCCGCGCAGATTGCGCACCTCCCCCAGTCGCGAACGCGCGCGCACCAGGGCGACGAACGTCTCCTGCACGAGATCCTCCGCTTCCTCGGCCGAACTCCCCAGCGCCTTCGCCGTCCGGTAGAGCGGCGCCTCCATCCGGTCGACCAGCGCCGCGAAGGCCTCTTCCCGCCCCTCGGTCAGCCCGGGGATCAGGTCGTCCTCGAGCGATTCGCCCATTCGCGGCTCCTTGCAATCCCACCCCCAAGAGGGATGGGCCGGTCGATTTTGCTTACCCGATTGCAGATTGTTTTCCCAGTCTCCTCCGCCACGGTTCGACGCAGACGCGCCACCCCGGGGCACTCGCCCGGCGTCCGACTCGGGAGGCTGACTGGGATCGGAACTTTAAAGCCATGTGAAATCTTGGGTTGCGTTGTCTCCGGTGTGCCGGGACCGGTCCGGCGGGGCGGGCCCGGGTTTTGCTGACCTGACCCCTGTCCGAAAACTCCCGGTCAGGAGGACCCCCATGGGACAACTCATCATCGCGCCGGCCCTCGTGGAGGTGGAGGGGCCGGTGGTCTTCCTCGCCGGCCCCATCCAGGGGGCCGTCTCGTGGCATGAGGAGGCCATCCGCCGGTTGACGGCGGCGAGCGACTTCCTGCATATCGCCTCCCCGCGCCGTCCGCTCGACGCGGAACGCGATTTCACGGAGGCGATGTACAATGAGCAGGTCGACTGGGAAGGCCGGTACCTGCGTCGTGCGGCCCGGAATGGCGTGGTACTGTTCTGGCTGGCCGCGGAACGCCGGGAAAATCATCGCTGCGACCGATCATACGCGCAGACGACGCGGTTCGAGCTGGCGGAGTGGAAGGAGCGGCACGCACGGGACGGGACACCGCTGGTGGTCGGGATCGAGGCGGGGTTCTCGGGGGCGCGCTACCTCCGTCGCCGGTTCGCGCAGGACTGTCCGGCCGTGCCGGTCCTGGACCGGCTGGACGACACCTGTTGCGCCGCCGTGGAGCGGTGTCGCCCGTGCGTGGCGGCCGTGCGCTGACCCGCAGGGTCCCGGAGAACCCGGGAATGGGAGGACCCCACGTGGGAACGACCGAAGACCTGATCGATGCAACCGACTTCCTGTCCACGCTCCGGCTGGCCGCCAAGTTCGGTCTCGGCACGCTGGTACTGACGGCGGCGGTCGCGGGCGGCTCGGGTCTGGTCCGATCGTGGCTCGGGGATGCGGCTGACGGATTCCGGAAACAGGTGACCGCACGCGGCAAGCTGCGTGAATTCCGGGTCGCCGTCGAAGTCTACCGGCAGGAGTTCGACGCGTACCCGTGGGGGAGGAGCGACGATCCCGGGGGGTGCCCGATGGCCGACGTCATCCGGGCGCTTGCGCCCCAGGACACACGACTGACGAAGGGAACTTCCCCGGGGCCGCCGGGGCGACCGAACCTCCTCGATTTTGATCCCGCGGTGCTCGGTGAATCCCCCGAAGGCGGCGGGGTTACGGTGCTGGACCCCTGGGGGAGGGAGTATCGGCTGGGGACCGATCCCGCGACCGCCGTGTGGCGGATGTGGTCCGTTGGGCCCGACGGCATCGACCAAGGGGGCGACGGCGACGACCTGACGCCGTAGCCGGGAGCCCTTCCGATCGCCGGCGCGGGGAAGCCCCGCGAGGCGCGCTGCTTCCGGCGGAGCGACCCCGGATTTTCTCAAAGTACACCTGCCTTCCAGGTCTGGGGACGGAGCGCGCCCGGCGCCTCCGGCAAGGCCGCGTTCGGCTCGATCGGGAGCCCCGGGCGGCCTCCGATTCTGCGCGACGTGCGGAGCCGAAGCGGGGGGAGGGGAGGCGACGGGACGCGCGGCCCTTGCTCCTACGTCCTGTCGCCGGGTATAAGGCCGATGACCGGTCCGATCCCGCTGCGACCCGGGGCCGAAGATCGGGATTCCGATGAGAATGGGAGGGGTACATGTCGACTCTCCGGCGCTGCGGGCTCGTCCTGGGGACGCTGATGTTGTCGATGTCGCTCGGATCCGTCGCGCGCGCGGGTGAGATTGTCTTCACCGTGGGCGGGGAGGAGGCCAAGGGAAAGGCGGTTGCCGAGGCGGGCGGAGGGTCCTGGTCGAAGGGGCTGACCAAGGCCCTCGAGGCGGCGGCGGTGCCGCTGAACGCGGCGGGGTCGCCGACCGTCGTCCTTCGCATCGCCGCAGGCGATTACACCGGCGATCTCGGCTCCGGCACGTACGCGATCCCGGAGTTCACCAACGCCCAGGGGACGCTCGTCCTGGAGGGGGGATATGCCGCCGACTTCCGGAAGCGGGATCCGTTCGCCACGCCGACCCGCCTGCGGTCTGTGGAAGGCCAGTCCGCTCCGGTCCTCAACTTCCCCAAGTCCACGCCGTCCCGCCAGTCCCGCCTGCGCGCCTTCATCCTCGACGGCGTGCTCATGGACATGGCGGCCTCGAACGCGTACGACGGGGCGAGCAACAGCCTGAAGAAGGGAACGTCCGCGACCCACTCGATGATCTACTTCGGCTACTTCATGCTCGAGGAGCTCACGGTGCGGAACTGCATCTTCCTCAACTCCCCGCACCGGGTCCTGGAGCCGTTGATTCGGGCCGGTTCCGACCGGAGCCGCATCCGGCTGGCCAACTGTCTCTTCTACAACTGCGTGGTCCCGCTTCGGCTCGACACGGCGCGGACGAAGAGCGTGGTCGAGCGCATCGAAGTCGACCACTGCAGCTTCGTGTTGAATTGGGCCTACAATCCGGACCAGGACAGCGGCATGCTGGCCGCGCTCGAGATCGGATCGAAGGACGCGGCGCAGGAGATCGTGATTTCCAACTCCTTGTTCTGCGCCAACGTGGGCGGCGCCATCCAGTCGATCAACAAGACGCAGCCGAACCTGAAGCTGCAGGGGAACGCCTTCTTCGCCAATGGGCTGTTGCAGGGAAACAAGGAGCCCGGCGCCCTGGCGATGATCGTCGAGACCAACGGCCGGAAAGTGCCGGTGCCGCTGGACTCGCTCGAGGAGGTCAAGGGGATCACCGTGGGCGGAAACGTGGCGATCGATCCGGAGATCGGCGTGGTCGCGGAAGAATTCATCGGCGTCGATTCCACGAAGGTCGTCGAGTTCGGTGACCAGGTGGACATCCGGAATTATGCTCCGAAGCGTTCGTACGACCCGGCGCAGCCGCCGTTCCCGAAGGCCGAGGCGGCGAAGAAGTACGGCGCCGCGCCGGTGCCGGTGAAGTAGCCCCGCTCGAACCGGGAGGGAGATCCATGCCGTTCGAGGGTTCCGCGCGCCCGGCGGCGCTGTGCGTGGCGGTCGCAGTCCTGGTCGGGGCCGTGACCGCGGCCGGAAAGAGCGAGCTTGCCGCGCGCTTCGCCGAGCAGGAGAAGGCGATCGCGAAGCAGTTCGAACTCATCCTGCGCGAGATTCGCGAGTTCCGCGACCGTCCGGAGCGCGGGCTCGAGGAGGGCGCGGCGCAGCGGGCGTACAAGGAGATCGTCGAGCAGCTCGAGGAGATCGCCGAAGAGTGCGACCGGATGAAGGGGCTTCGCGGCGAAGACGCCAGGTACGCGGAGGACGCCGAGGCGCGGCTGAAGGAGGCCAAGCGGCTGCGCGAGACATTCAGCCGGCACCTTCCCGGGATCGAGTCCGGATGGCGGGACTTCGTCCGCGATCTCGATGACGAGACCGCCGACCTCACCAAGCAGAAGCGGGAGACGACGGGGGACGCCGGGGACACGATGAAGCGCGTCGGGGAGGCCAGAGCGGCGGACGCGGACGACCTGAAGAAGATCCGCGAGCGCCTCAAGGAGACGCTGCGCGACATCGAGACCTATCGCGCGGCCGAGTCGGACTACCTGTCGTTCAAGCGCAACCACGCCGCGACCTCGCTCGGCCAGGCGATCGCGCGGTACGACGGCCGGGAGAAGATCCGGCTGCGCCGCGAGCCCTGGCAAAGCCTCGAGAAGGAGCTCGGCGCGCTGACCAACCCTCGGCGGGGCTCGGGTTCGCTGCTGGGGCAGGCCCGCAAGCTGCTCGACGAACGCGCGGAGCGGCTGGTGCGCGGCCCGGCGGGGAAGGAATTCGACGAGGCGGAGCGGAAGATTCGCGGGCTGCACTTCCAGTTCAGCGACGAGTACCCGGGGATCCGGGAAGACCCGAACCGGAAGTGGCTTCTGGACGGCAGCATCGCCGGCGAGCGGCTGTGCCTGGTCACGACCGGGAAGGACGGCAAGGCGAGCACCCGATATCGGATCCTGGTGCACCAGCGGATGCGCGACGAGCGGGAGATGCGGGACTGGCTGGTGGATCACGCCGAGGACCTCGGGGTCGCGAAATTCAACGACCGGTACGGGGACGGGGCGTACGACCGCGCGATGGCGCGGAAGTGCCCGGAGGGGTGGCACATTCACCATCGCCGGCCGCTCTACGTCGGCCAGGAGAACGGCGGGCTCGACGATCCGGGGAACTACGAGCTCATCCGGGGAGCGGTCCACCTGGCGGACCATCGCGACGGGGGACGGATCCACAACGAGTGGGGCCCGTCCGTGGGCCTGTATCGGGACACGGGTCACCGCGATCGCGACCAGGAGATCGAAGACGAGATCTCGGACTAGCGGGCGGTCGCGGGACCTCCCGACGCGGAGGTGTCCGCCTCCGGGCAACGGACCGCGCCCGGCGACCCGGGCCGCAGGGCTACTCGCGGGCTAGGCCCCGCCGGGAGCGATTTTCGTGAGGACCGGCACAGGTCCGGGGAGGGAAGGGGAGGATCGCCCCGCCCCTCCCGTCGGCGCCGCGACCGGCGGTACGCCCCGATTCCGCGGAGAAACGGCGCCGGCGCTCCCGACGCAGGGCGTCCCGCCGCGGGCGCCGTGGCCGGCTTCGAGACCGCCGATCCCCGCCATCCCCCAGACCGTTCCGGTCGGGCGCCCCCGGATCAGTCCATGAACGGCTTGAGGATCTTGTCGACCTCGGCGCGGGCCTTGAGCCCGAGCCGTCCCACCTGGGTGGCCAGAGCGATCGCCTTCTGCTTCTTCTGGTTGCGGATGAGCTCCCACTCGATGGTCTTGCCGACGTCCTCGGTCAGGTGCTCGAGCGCCTGCTTGGTGTCCAGTTTCGAGTTGATCCGCTTGAGCTCGTCGATGACGTCGTCGGGCTTCTTCCCCCCCTTCTCGACCTTGTAGATCACCACGGTCCAGCAGGGACGCACCTCGAGCAGTTGATTCCGGAGCTCTTTTGCGGCCGAGTCGTTCGGGGAAAAGGTGATCCACCGGCCCCGGCGCGCTTCGAGGAGCAGGTGCTTGTGCCGGAGCGGGGAATCGTTCTGGAGTCGGGTGCATTCGTTACAGGGGTCGTGGATCACCCACTTGATCCCGCCGAGGTGGCGGACCTTCCACAGCCGCCCGTTCGGCGCCTTGACCGGGACGCCGAGCTTGTGCGCGAGTTCCTGCGCGATGCCGTCCGGCCGCTCCCCGGTGTTGCACGAGATCAGGCGCACGCCCTTGCCGAGCTGTTTGTGGGCCGTCTTCCACT
This sequence comes from uncultured Planctomycetia bacterium, assembly GCA_964632945.1. GTDB lineage: Bacteria > Planctomycetota > MHYJ01 > WSZJ01 > CAZWCX01 > CAZWCX01. The sequence goes on from CAZWCX010000156.1 coordinate 8,111, forward strand.
GCTTGAGGGTCTGCTCGCCGACTTCCCGGTTCAGGATGTCGAACATGGCGTCGGCATCGACGGCATGCTCGTGCTGCTCGACCCAGATCCTGGTCGCGCTTCCGTGGGCGACCACGTCGATCCACCCCGATGCGCGCGGCATTTTCTTGGCCTCTTCGAACAGGTCGCTGCTGGTGAAGCGCGGTGGGCGCCAGTATTCGATGTACTTGAGCGCCTCCTCCTTGCGGTCCTCGCAACAGAGCCGGCAGAGGTTGGAGTCCTCCCCCTTGAGCAACTCCACGATCGCCTCGCTCTCCCGCACGCGGTCGAGCGCGTTGTCGAGCATGTCCGCGGTCTGGGCCACCACGGTGTCGATGGCCTCGTCCACCGCCTCGAAGCCCTTTCCGGCGGCGAATCGGGCGGCCTCCGCGAGGATCCGCTTGCACTCCTCGACCTGCCGAGCGCGCTTGTCGACCTCCGTCGCCGCGCCCCGGGCGAACGACGCGAACTGAGGTTTGACCTGGTTGGAGACTTTTCCGCACGTCGCCTCGACGAGCCGCTTCAGGTTGGCCGGCGCCCACTCGGTATCCATCTCTTCCAGGGAGCTGTTGGCCTTGCGCGCCTCCTTCAACCCTTCGTCCAGCTTGTCGAGGGCGGGCTTCAGTTCGCGCAGCGCCTCCCGGAAGTCAGCGATCCAGGCCCGGTCCGCCGTGCCGGCGCCGGCCTTTCGGGCCTCGTCGTCCGCCGCGTCGAGCGCGGCTTCCACTTTCTTGGTGCTGCCGGAGATGGCCGAGGACTCGGCGACCAGGATGTCGGGCACGAGCTCGCCGTTGAGGATGCGCACGACGTCGTTCCGGGCCTTGTCCGAGTTCCATTCCGCGCGCGCGGGCGGCGGCACGGACGCGAGGAGGAGCGGGAGGCAGAGGGCCAGGGGCGACCAGCGTTTCGCGGCGGAGGTCATGGGCGGCTCCCACAAGGGGTCGGGTCCGGTGCGGCCGAAGGCTACCGCTGCGGAGGCATTCGAGGAAGCGACCCGCCGGGTCGCCGGCCTCCGGGAGCGGACCGGGGATCAGAGTACCGCCCATGCCCTATCTCGACAAGTCCGAGATGGCGGCGGACGCGGAGGGCAGGGTGCGAGGTCGGCGGCCGATCGGCGGCGGGAGGAAGAGAGTTTGTGGGAACTCGGGCGTTCCTTCGGCGTCGAATGGCGACCGAGCGATGACGGTTCTGTAGGAGCCCGCCCCATGCGAGTGAAGCTGACGGTCCTCGAAGACGTGCGCATCGCGTCGCCCTGCTCCGCGTCGTGGGACGCGATGAAAGGGGACGACCGGGTGCGGTTCTGCGGGGCATGCGAGAAGAACGTCTACAATCTCTCCGGGATGACGCGCCCGGAGGCGATGCAGTTCTTGCGGACGCACGAGGGGCATCTCTGCCTGCGATTCTACCAACGCGCGGACGGGACGATTCTGACGCAGGACTGCCCGGTCGGACTTCAAGCCGTGAAGCGGCGCCTGGCCTGGCTGGCGGCCTGCGTCGCGACCGGGGTCCTGATGGTCTGGAATCATTTCCGTGGCGCGGAGTTCCCCCGGTTGCCCGAGTCCGGGCTGAGGACATGGAGCGGGCACGCGGATTTGGACCGCGTGAAGCACTGGGAGCGCGACTCGGTGTGTCCCGTCATGGAGCCGGAGGTCCAGAACCGGGACGCCGAGAAGGAAAGACTCCGCACCGCGCCGCCGGAGGACGGCAAGGTCATGATGGGCGGCGCCCCCGCGTTCCACATCCAGGAGGGCGCGGAGTGAATCTGCTGCTGGCTCTGGGCCTGGGAAGTCTCCTCGTCCTCTGGGGCCTGATCGATCCTCTGCTTCGAAGGGGCGAACTTCCGTTTGTCCGGCCGCCGGGGCCGCGGACGGTTCCCGCCGAGCCCCCGATCCTCTCGGCCCTCGCGCCGACGCGCGTGGAAGGCCTGGAGCTGGGCGCGCTGCGGCATCGTTCGGCGGTGACCTGCAAGGTCTGCGGCGAAGGGATCGGGCTCGATCGCGTGCGTTGCGCGGAGTGCCATGCGCCGCACCATGCGGATTGCTGGGCGTACGCCGGCTCGTGCGCGATCTTCGGGTGCCGGTCCCGCCGGGCGTCGGCGTGACGCGCGCATCGGCCGGGCGGCCGGAACGCGGCTCAGCCGCCGAACACGCCCAGGTCCTTGAGCGACAGCAGGAACAGCAGCATCGCGAACCACAGAAAAAAGATCCCGAGGAGGAGCTTTGCGGTCGGGGCGTGATCGCGCGCCCATCGGCCCAGGCGTTGCGAGGCGATGCCGGCGTAGGCGACGGCGAACACGGCGAGCAGGGGAGCGATGAAGGCGAGGTTGTAGAGGGTCAGGTATCCGGCGGCGCGCCAGCGCAGGGAAGCCTCGGGGAGGGCGGGTTCCTTGAGGAGGAGGGCGAGGGTGGGGAAGACCGCCTGGCCGGAGCAGACGAATTCGAACAGGGAGACCCCGAAGCCGAGCGCGAACGCGCCGGCGAACAGGCGGGCGCCCCCGAGGCGCCGGCGGACGAGGGCGTGGATCCGTTCCTGGAAGGATGCCGGCAGGCGCACGAGCGTGTCTTTTCCCGCGCCGCCGGCCGCCAGGATGCGGGCGTCCCGCAGGGCGAGGACCCCGAGCGTGGCCGCGAGGGCTGCGGCGCCCCAGGAGACGGCGGTGCTCACCCAGGCGTACCAGGAGAGCCGCAGCAGCGCCTCGAACAGACCCAGCGTGATGGCGAGGTAGGCGAGAAACACGGCGGCGGCGTAGCTCATCCCGGCGAGGAAGACGTCGCGGCGGGGGCGGCCGGCGTGGGTCATGAACGACACCAGGAAGACGGCGACGCTCATGGCGCAGGGGTTGATTCCGTCGAGGAGCCCGGCGACGGCCACGCGCGCGAGGGTGTAGGACTCGAAGAGCGCGATCTTGTCGCGCAGGGCGCCGTCCGGGACCGGATCCGCCGCGGCGGCCGATGCGGCGAGGAGGAGCGCCATCGCGAGGCCCGGGGTGAAGGGCGCAGGGCGCGGCGCGGGGGACGGCACACGGCCCCCTACTGCCAGTGCAGCAGGTAGACGTTCTGTTCCTTCTCCTTGCCCTTCAATTGGGCGGCGCCGAGCTTCTCGACTTTGAGTTCTTCCTTCACATACCCGAAGGTGGCCTCGCCCACCACGATCTGGCCGCCCTTCGCGTACTTTTCGAGACGCGCGGCGACGTTGACGATGTCGCCGAGGACGGCGTACTCCATGCGGTTGCTCGGGCCGATGTTGCCGACCACCGAAGTCCCGGTATTGATGCCGATCTTGATCTCGTACTTGAACGGCGAGGTCGTCTGGGTGCGGCGGTGCTCGGCCATCATCTTCGCCGCCGCGCGACAGGCGCGGGAGGCGTGGTCCGGGTACTCCTTGGGCGCGCCGAAGACGGCCAGGATGCCGTCCCCGATGAATTTGTTCACGCTGCCCTGGTAGTCGAACACCACCTTCGTCATGGTCTCGAAGTACCCGGTGAGCAGGTCGGCCACCTCGCGCGGACTATGCTGCTCCGAGTGCTGGGTGAACGAGACGATGTCGATGAAGAGGACCGTGACCTCCTTCTCGGACACGTCGCGCGTGATCGCCTTGTTCTCCTTCAGGATCAGGTCGACCACGTCCGGGGAGTGGTAGCGCGACAGGTTCGCGCGCACGATCAGCTCGTGCTGGAGGTCCTCGTAGAGCTGCTCCTGCTTGATGCGCATGGCGATCGGGCGCGCCAGCGCCGTCAGGATGTCGAGGTCGCCCTCCTGGAAGGCGTGCGCCTTGAGCAGGTTGTCGACGTAGATCACGCCGAACACCTCGCGCTTCTCCCACAGGGGCACGCACAGCGCCGAGCGGATGTTGTACTGGATGATGCTCATGCCCGCCTGGAATCGCGGGTCGTACTTGGCGTCGTTGGTGATGATCGACACCTTTTCCTCGAGCGCCTTGTGGGCGATCGAGCGCGACACCTTCACGTCGTCCACCGCGATCTTGCCCTGCGTCCGGTGGCGGGCCACGCGCGGAACCATCTCCTTGCTGCCCTTGGGCAGGGCCAGGATCACGCCGCGCTCGGCGTTGATGATCTCGAGAATCGCCTTCATGGCCTCGTCGAGCGCCCGGTCGAGCGTGCTCGCCGGGTCCATCACGACCTGTTGCATGTTGTACAACAGCGCGATGTGCTCGCGTTCCTTGTCCCCCTTGGTCGCCTCGACCCCTTCCTTGGTGATGTTCACCCAGTTGACGCCTTGCGCGATCGATTCGCGCGCGTCCATCTGCAGGAGCCGCGGCAGCTGCGTCACCGGCTTGATGATCTCGCTGCCGCCGTACATGGAGGCGATCAGCTCTTCGTCGCTCTTCGGTTGGGTCGCCTGCGGCAGGTCGGTCGGAACCGAATCGTCGCCGAACACGAGCACCGTCTCGCCGATCAGGATCTCATCCCCGTTCTCCAGCACCTTCACGTCCACCTTCTTGTTGTTGACGTAGGTGCCGTTGGAGGAGCCGAGATCGTAGAGCGTGTACTTGTTGCCGCGCTTGATGAACTCGGTGTGACGCCGGGACACCAGGGTGTCGCGCAGCTCGATGTCGTTGTCCGGCATGCGGCCGACGGTGTAGGAGTCCTTCTCGAGCAGAATCTCCTTCACCACCTGGGTCCCGACTTTCATGGTGAGACGCGGGGGCAAGACCGGACTCCTCCCCAAGAGGGGCGCACCAGGGCGGACTCAAGCAGACGGTTGGGGGCTCGGGTTGCAGGCGACTCGAGAGGCTGCTACAACCATCAACCGCTACAGGAGATACCGCAGGTGGGAATGAAAGCAAATGCGCCCCTCTTTGTCAAGGTCGGCGCAGAGAGGTTTCCGGGGCCCCCGGGAGCGGGCGCGCGCGACGGGCGCGGATCGCCGGTCGGGCGAGCGGCCCGGGCGGCGGCGAGGGACACCGCAAGCGGGCGGCGGTGAGCGGGGGGGATCGCGCCGGGGACAGGGAGACCGGCTGGCTCACCCGATGATGGCGAGGATCTTGCTGCAATACGGGCAATAGTAGATTTTTTCGAACTTGCCTCCCGTCGAGGGGGTGGTTCGTTTCTCCGTGAGGACGTTGTCGAACACCACGACCTTGTTGCAGTACGGACAGCGGGGGAGGGTGGCTTTCTTCGTGGTGGGATCCAAGGAAGGGCTCCTCCGGCGGGGTCGTGGTGAGTTCCGGCACAGAAAGGTTTTAGCACTGACAGGTTCCGCCGTCAAGGTGCCTTTTGTTTGACCCTCGGACCCTCCGGACTAGAATTAACCCTGACGGTACCGGATGAAGGCGGTCCCTTGGGCACGCCCCGATGCCGAGCGCGCCCCTGCAAGGAGTGGAGCCTGTGAACGAGACGGCCGGCACGAACCCGTCCGCTGCCACCGGCACGGATCTTGGTCTGAATCCCTTCTTCTCCCGCCTGTCCATCGGGTTGGCGATCCCGTTCGCCCTGTGGAATGGCATGTTCGCCTTTGTGGCGCATGCGTTGCCGAATCCCCTCACCTACGGAACCGTCCTTTTCGGCCAGATCTCCAGTTTCCTTGGGACCTTGCTGATTCTGTCCCTCGGGCTGGCGGCGTTCCACCGCACCCAGTCCAAGTTCTACAAGATCGGGGGCGGATTCCTCATTGCCGGGGGATTGGGGATGCTGCTCATGGTCTGCATGACCCTCGTCGAGTAGCCGACCCTCGGGAGTGAGCCCCACGCGGCCCGGGTCTTCGAGCGGAACCCGGGCCGCGGGCTTTTTCGGAAGTGGGGGGAGGCTGCGCGGGAATCTGCGCGCCGGTGGGGGGAAATCAGGAGGCCTGCCCCGGTTCAAAGGTTGCCCAAAGGGTGCGACTCGTCGGCTTCGCGGCGTGAGGGGAGGAAGTGGCCGGATCGGTCGCTCCGGACGCTAGCCCGGATTATTCGCGAACAGCTTCGCTGTTCGCGAACAACCCGGCTCCG
>CAZWCX010000157.1:0-13994 GCA_964632945.1 uncultured Planctomycetia bacterium
AGCGCGCGCCCCCACCCCCGATCGCTCGCCAGGCGGAAGCAGGAGCTCGCGCTTTCGCCCAGGGCGATCCCGCCGATCTGCTCGGGTCCGGCCGGGGCATCGACCTCCACCCGTTCGTCCGGGAAACGGGGATCGTAAGGATCCTGTTCTCCCAGGTGCTGAGTCCGGGTGTTGCGCATGCCGTCGATGCGAGACCCGGGCGCCGATTCCACCGCGACCACGCGGATTCCGGGCCAGGTCCCGCGCAGCGCTCCGCCCAGGGACTGGATCAGTCCCCCCGAGCCGACCGGGCACACGAAGTGCTCCGGCGGGGGCGCTTCGCCGTGGCGCAGTTGTTCCACCCATTCCTGCGCGAGTCCCTGATACGCGGCGGTCACGGATCGACGGTCGTATTGATTCAGGTGCCAGGCATTGGCCGTCCGTGCGCGTTTCGTCGCTTCCGCCAGAAGGTCCGAGATCGGACGGTCGGGCGGAAAGATCGTGATGCGGGCGCCCGATTGAAGCAGGCGATCCCGCTTGACCGCGTTCATGTTGGCGTAGATCAGCAGCTCGACGGGGAGTCCGAGGCTTCGACCCAGGCCGGCGAGCGCCAGCCCGGTCGACCCCGAAGTGACCTCGACCAGGGTGGTGTTGCGGCGGATTTCGCCGGTTGCGAGCGCCGCGGTCACCTTGGCGAAGACCATCCGGTACTTCACGGTCCCCGTGGTCTGAAAGGACTCGGCCTTCACCCACCGCGACCCTTCTCGCACGACGGGTGTGGTCACCGGGGACAACCGGGTGACCTCGCAGGGGGATGTCAGCACGACGCGCCTCCCGTCTCGCCCGGGAAGTCGAGAATCTTCACGAAACGGGTCGGATCCGACAGGTCGACCTGAATCCCGCGCGGGGCGAACAGGACCCGATCGCGTCTGCCGAGCGCCAGGTTTTCGATGGCGGAAACCACGAGCACCGACGCCTGGTCGACTCCCACCGCATCCAGGGGGATCGTCCGCTCCCCGCGCGCCGCCGCATGGTACATGTCGGCCGGGGCCTCGGGCGGGAAGTGGGGGATCAGCCGGCGGAGGAGGCGCACCCCCAGCTCGATCGGGGGGAGTTCCTCCTCCAGCCCGAAGAACGGCTCGAACCCGACCCCCTCCGGATCGAATACATAGAGGACGGCGCCGTTGACTACGGACGGGGCGGTCAGCACGATCTTCCTCTGCCGCCGGGCTTCACGGTAGAGCGCGATCTTCTCGTGAAAGCCGTGATAGTCGATCATGTCCACGACGAAGTTCGCATGTCGCACCAGCGCGGGGATGTTCGCCCGCATCACCCCTTGCGGTACGGGAATGACTTCGAGATGGGGATTGATGTCGAGCAGTCGCTCCTGCATGACGGCGACTTTTTCCCGTCCCCGCGTGCTCATCAGGCTGCCCCGTTGGCGGATGTTGTGCGGCTCGTACTGGTCCAGGTCGGCGATCAGGAGCCGCCCGATCCCCTTGCGCGCCAGGAGTTCGGCGATATTGGACCCGCCCCCGAGCCCGGCCACGAGCACGGCCGTGTCCCGGAGTCGCTGGAATCGATCCGGAGGCAGATGGGCGTTCAGGCTCCGCTGAAAGAGCTCTTCCACCCTCACCGCCGGCGCCGCGGATGCGCGCTCGAGGAGGGGACGCGTCTCGGCCTTGCGCACGCACAAGAGCACCCCCTCGCCCCCATACAAGGTCGGATCGATGTCTTCGACCTCGCACGGTCCCAGGTCCGCGATCAGTTGCACCAACCCCTCCGGGGACCAGCCATGGTTGCCCATGCCGAGCCGGCGGGACAAGGCGCTCCTGAGGAGCCCGGGGGAGGGGGCGGGCGCCGCGGCGATTCCGGCGGTCACGGCCCTTGGCAGGCTGTCCGCCGAATGCGGCGTGAACAGAAGGAGGAGTCCACCGGGCCGGAGCGCCCCGAAGGCCCGGCGCAGCAGGGCGGCCCCATCGACCTCGGGCGACTGATGGGCATTCAGGCAGACGACGACATCGCGCGACGAGGGCGCCGGATCCCCTGCGTCCAGAGCCGCGCACTCGAATTGGACCTGCTCCCGGCGGACATGTCGACGCCGACCCCGCTCGATGTCGGCGCCCGAGGCGTCGATTCCGTAGTACGCGGTGGAGGAGTCGAGATGGTCGAGCAGGGGCGCATCGCCGCAACCGAGTTCGAGGACCCGGGCGGCGGACGGAATCCGGCGCGCGACCGCCTTCAGCAGCGCCTGTTCGAACGGCCCGGCGCGCAGCGGGTCGCCGTCCGCTTCGGGTCCGACCCGGATTCCGGGGGACGGCGGCGACGCGGCTTCCACCACCGTGATCTCGCCCGGCAGGATCATCAGGCAGGTGTCGTGATCGAAGCGCACGCGGCCGTGTTTCCGCAGGGTCACCGCCTGGACCTGCGGAATCTGGAGCTCGGGAGTCCGTTCGGCCACTTCCGGCCGGGAAAAGTACTGTTGCTCCACGACCTGCGAATGGATGCGGTACTCGAAGTGCATCCCGCATCGGGGCGGGCCGAATCCCGCTTCCTGAAGCCTGGTGTAGAACTCGTCCCGGGTCAGGAAGTAGCGCCGCTCCGCCTGCGCGGTCAATCCCGCGAGGGAATCCTTCACGCGAGCGATGTTCCGGAACTCGTCGCGCTCCCGTCGATCGTCGAACAGGAAACCGAGATTGACCAATCGTCCTCCCGGCGCCAGCACCCTGCGAATCGACCGGTACAGGGTGCCCTGTTCCTCGAGCGGGATCTCATGGTTGCCGCTCTTGATCAACACCAGGTCGAAGGAACCGTCCGCCAGCGTGCGGCCGTCTTCCCTCGACGACATCGAAAGTACGTCGCCCCATACGATTTCGACCGGATGGTCGACCAGTCGGGCGCGCGCAAACTCGCACTGTACCCGGGAAAACTCGAGCATGGTCACCCGGGGAGGCGGAACCCCCCGGGCCCGGACGTGCTCGAACAGTCGCAGCGAGAGATTGCCGTCGCCGCCCATCGCATCCAGAACCGAGCGGGCGTTGGCGGCCCCGGCCAGGTCAAAGAACCGGTCGATCAATTCAGGGGAGAACCCGTTCACTTCGTCCTGTTGGTACTTTCCCACGAGGTCGTAGCCACTTCCCGAGATCTCCCGCGTCAATTCGATCGGACTGCTTTCCACGGCGGCCTATCCTCCGACGAGAAACGCTGGCGGATTCTCAATCCCGCCTCCGCAGAAGCAAAGGGGGTGCCCGTGGGCTCGGGTTCCGCGATGGTTCGTAACCTGCCGCTGGTCAAGAACGTGCAAGGGGAGGGCTGAAGAGGGACCAGCCGTCCGGCGACGAGGCGATGCACTTCGATACACGATGGCGGGGGAGGCCGATCGGGATCGGCGTGGGAGGGCCTGCGGCGGCCAGCCGTGGGCTTGCCGGGGGGTGTATCATCCGGTGACGGCGCAGTATCAGATTGCAACACCGTCCCGACTGGAGTGTGGGATTACGCGGGGAGCGTGCGGTCCGGTACGGGGTGGCGGCGGGAGTCGAGGGCTTCCCGCAGGGCGCGCAGGAACTCGTCCGGACCGGCCGGCTTGGCGAGGATGGCGGCGACGCCCAGTCTCCGCAACTGCTCCTCCTCCGCGGCGGTGCCGTACGCGCTGTGGACCACCACGCGGATATCCGGCTGGGCCTGGAGGGCGGCGAAGCAGGCTTCCGTTCCATTCATGCCGGGCATCTGGAGGTCGAGAATGATGCCGTCGACGTGCACGGTGGGAAGCCAGTCCTTGACGGCGCGACCATTCTCGCCGAAGAGGACGTGGTATCCGGCCCGCTCAAGGAGACTCCCGTAGCACTCCCGGATCCCGGGGTCGTCGTCGAGGAGGAGGATGGTTTCCCCCTGGGCCGCCGGCGGTGCCCCCGACCGACCCGCGGGGACCGCAACCTCCGGGAGATAGATCGTCATCCTCGTTCCTTCGGATCCGGATTCGACATCGATTACTCCCCGGTGATCGCCGACGACCGCGGCGACGATGGCCAGGCCGAGGCCGGAGCCGGACCGGTCGCGGCCGTCCTTGGAGGAGAAGAACGGTTCGAAGATACGGTCGCGGATTTCGGCCGGGATTCCGGGACCGCGATCCTCGACCGAGAGGGCGGCCCAGCGACCGGGGGTCAGGAATCCCAAGTGGCATCCCCGGGTCTCGCGGATGTCATGGGATTCGACGCGGATCAGGACGGTGTCGTCCCGACGCGGTTGGGCCTCGAGGGCGTTTACGATCAGGTTGCCGAGCGCGCGGGAGAGCTGCGACCATGAGCCCTCCGCCCATACGGGGGTCCCCGATTGGACCCGGACGTCGGGCGTCTGGGCCAGGTTGACGACCTCCCGGGCCAGATCCGCCAGGGACAGGGGGTGAAAATCCATTCGACCCCGCCGCGCGAGCGCGAGCATCTGGCTGTTGAGCGCGAGGACCCGTTCGAGGCGGGCGCGCACGCGCTCCACGGAGTGACGGGCCGCCCCCTGCCGTTCGAGGGCGAGGTGGAGGTCGGCGATCTCCTGGAAAATCGGGGCGAGCAGGTTCTGGAGGTCGTGGGCATAGCCTCCGGCGGTCTGGGCCGCCAGTTCCAGGCGTCGCTGGCGCTGGATCACTTCGGACTTCGCTTCCAGATCCCGGGCTTGCTGTTCGAGCAACTCGGATTGCTGGCGGTTCAGGAGCGCGAGTTCCTCCCGCGCGGCCTTGAGGGATGCCGTCCGGTTTTCGAGAAGCCCGTGAACGTCCTCGGTGTGGATGGCGAGTTGGTGGCGGTGGTGGAAGAAGAGCAGCATGGTGGCGCCGCCCATGAGCGTGAGGGCGATGAGGTACTGGACCGGCGGCCAGTGAAAAGAGACGGTCAGAAACGCAGCCAACACGGCTTCGGCGAGGAGCACGGCGAGGAAGTGGGCCAGGAAGATCGCACGGGAGACGCGCACCGGCACGCGCCCGGAGAGGTCGCGAGGCAGATGGCTCCAGCCGAACAGCACGGCCAGGATGTTGAGAGCCGCCATGTGGGCGTAACCGAGGACCATGGCCGTGTCGATGCCGTCGCGCATGGTCCAATAGTACGTCGCGCAGCCGAACGCCATGGCGCCGTAGTAGGCGCACAGCACGGCGGGCGCGAAGGTGCGTCGCTCCCGATAGCGGGCGGCGAACGCCGCGGCGATGGCGCCGAACCCGAGCGGGAAGGCCACGCTGGTTGCGACCGAGGGGTGGATGAAGGAGTAGGTTGCGATGCCCAGACCGGTGACTCCACCTGCGATCCCGAGCGCGGACGGGGATGGGTGGCCGAGGAGGAAAAGCGAGGCGCCGGTGAGCCCGCCCATCCAGCCCAGGCGGAGCAGCTCATACGCGGGCGTGGAGAGCGTCGGGTGGAGGAAATCGAGGGCGGCGCGAAAGAGGACGACGGCGGCGAAGACCGCGTAGCGGCGCCGGCGAGTTGCGTCGACGACCGCCTGGACGGCCATGAACGTGCCCAGCAGGATCCAGGAGGTCAGGGCCGACCAGACCGCCAGCGAGGATACGTTTTCCAGGACCCCACCCATTCGGGCACCTCGAACCCGGTTCGCGACCCGGGCGCGGCGCCGGAATCGCGGAAGTCCGATCGTCCGCTACGCCGAGTTGCTCCGTTCCCGGTACTGCTTCAACCAGCGGTTCAGCGTTACGCGACTGATGCCGAGGCGATCCGCCGCTTTGGTCTGGTTGCCCCCGCAAGCCGCCAGGGCCTGCATCACCGCCTGGTACCGCACGGCCTCCAGATTCTGGCCGGTCTTCGTTCCGATCCGCACGTGCTCGGGGAGGGAATCCGGCGTCAACCGATCGCTTTTCTCGACCAGCACCGCCATGCTCATGATCCCTTCGAGCTCTCTCACGTTGCCCGGCCACAAGTGCTTTTCGAGGCAGCGCATGGTTTCGGGATCGAGCGACCGGATCGTTCGTCCATACTGGCAGGAGTACTTCTCCAGGAAGTATCGGCTCAGCAGCCCGACATCCCCCGGTCGATCCCGGAGTGGGGGAAGCAGGACGGCGTGACTGGAGAGCCGGTAATAGAGGTCTTCGCGAAAGTCCCCGTCGCGGACGGCCGCCGCGAGGTCGCGGTTGGTGGCCACGACGAGACGCGCCTCGAGGGGGCGTTCGACGGCTTCTCCGACCCGGCAGTAGCGGCGCGATTGAACGACGCGCAGGAACTTGGTCTGGGATTCGGGAGAGATCTCGCCGATTTCGTCGAGAAAGAGGGTTCCTCCGGCCGCGGTCCCGAAGTAGCCGGGATGATCTTGAGTGGCGCCGGTGAAGGCTCCGGCGCGGTGTCCGAACAGCTCGGATTCGAACAACGGGGGGCTCAGGGCGGCGACATTGACGGGCACGAACGGCCCCGCGCGACGCGCGCTGAGGGCGTGGAGCCGCTCCGCAACCAGTTCTTTCCCCGTCCCCGTTTCGCCGCCCAGCAATACGGTAACGTCGGTGCCGGCCAGCGCGCGCACCCGCGCGAAAATCTCCCGGAGCGAGGCCGCTCCGGTGATGAGCCCGCGGAATTCCGCGTCGTCCGTCGGCGGAGCGCTCCGGCTGCCGAACCAGGACTCCAGGACACGGCCGACGCGGTCCGCCTGGAGCGGCTTGAGAAGGTAGTTGTAGGCGCCGGACTTGATCGCCCGCACCGCGTGCTCCACGTCGTTGACCACGGTCGCCATCACCACGCCCACTTCGGGCCGGCGAAGGCGGATGCGCATCAGCAGTTCGAGGCCGTTCAACCTGGGCATGCGGACGTCCAGGAGCACGATCGAGACTTCCGGCGCACGTTCCAACAGGGACTCCACCGCTTCCGGATTCGATTCGGTCAGGGTCCGGTAGCCGAGATCGAGAACCATCCGGGCGTGCGAGGTCGCGACCTCGATGTCGTCATCGACGATGAGGACGGTCGGTCCTGGCTTCAGCATAGGGATTGGACGAGGGCTCGCGCCTCGGCCTCGTCGAGATGGATTTCGGAGCTGACGCGCCCGAGCCGGTCGAACAGCTGGAGGACGGCATCGTGGCCGCCGAAGATCACGCCGCGCAGATAGGAGTCGGGGGGTAGGTCCGGGGACAGGCGTCCGGAGGTGACCTTGCGAAGAAATGCGGCGGCGTCGTGGCACTCCACGAGGATGTTGCCTGCGCGGGAGCCGACGTGGACAGGGATTTCCCGACCGCCGTCGAGCCGCAGATATCCGGTCCGCACGGAGCCCTCCGCATCACGCGCCTGAACGCCCGAGCCAGTGAAGTGGATTATAGAGTCCCGGCTTCCGATTGTCGATTTGCAAGTGGCGGATTGCCGTTTTTTCCCGTTGCGTGGAAGGGTACACTGCGCTTCCGTCCCGCGTGTCCGCTCACGAAAGGAAGTCGAGATGTCCCGTGCGAAGTTCTGGCCGACGGTCCTGCTCTGGATGCTCCTGGCGGGGGGGGGCGTGGTCTGCCCCGCGGCCGGCGAACCCGAGGAAGCGGTATCGGATTCGGTGGCCGACCAGCGGATTCGCGCGACGCTGCTGCAGGAGCTGAATCGGCTGGCGGATGAGGGGGTGACCCGTCGGGCGGCGGAACTGCTGGACTCCCCGCCACTGCGGGCAAGGACGCCCCTGGTCCTGCCGGAGCCGGGCGCGGAGCGCCTCGGCGGGGTGGATCTCTATCGGCGGCTTCGCGAGGGGGCCGTGATCGTCGGTCTCCGCTACAAGTGCAAGAAGTGCACGAACTGGCATCTGAACGCGGCGTCCGGGTTCTTTCTGACCCGAGACGGCGTGGTGGCGACCAATCACCACGTGCTCGCCCTGGAAGGCGGGGATGCCGTGGCGGTCATGGACGGCGCCGGGCGGGTGCATGCGGTTCGCGAGGTGGTCGCGGATGACCCGACCCACGACATCGTCCTGCTGCGGGTCGCCGGGGAGGGGTTTTCGGCGCTTCCGCTCGCTCGCGGGGCGACGCCGGCCGGAACCGAAGTGGCGGTGATGAGCCATCCCGACGGTCGGTTCTGGATGTTCACGACCGGCGTGGTTTCCCGCGTGGCGGATTGGACCGATGTCCGTCGTGAAGGAAAACCCACCTACGAGGTCCTCTGCATCACGGCGCCGTTCGCACCGGGATCGAGCGGCGGCGCCGTCGCCGATCTGTCCGGGAACGTCGTCGGCATCGCCACCCGCATCATGCCGATCCTGCAGGCGAAGGAACACCAGGGCCAGAAAGACAAGGAGCACGCGCACACCGGCGAGTACACGGCGATGGTGATCCCCATGGCCGTGCCGGCGAGCCGGGTGGTCGATCTGACGAGGTAGCGACCGGCCTCAGAGCGACTTCAGGGACGCGCGCAGGTACTCCCAGTTCATGCGGGTGATGTGGGAGGTCGCGATTCCTTTGGGGCAGACCGCCTCGCACTCCGCCTCGTTGGTGCAGGCCCCGAACCCTTCCTTCTCCATCTGCGCGACCATGCGCACGACCCGCCGTTCGCGCTCGGGCTGACCCTGGGGCAGCAAGGCGAACTGGGTGACCTTGGCGGCCGTGAACAGCATCGCGGAGGCGTTCTTGCACGCGGCGACGCACGCGCCGCAGCCGATGCACTGCGCGGCATCCATCGCCTTTTCGGCGACGTCCTTGCTGATCGGCAGCGAGTTCCCGTCGGGCGCGGCGCCGGTGTCGACGCTGGAGTAGCCGCCCGCTGCGATGATGCGATCGAAGGCCGCCCGATCGACCACGAGGTCCTTCAGAATCGGGAAGGCCCGCGCGCGCCACGGCTCCACGGTGATCGTCTGGCCGTCGCGGTAGCGCCGCATGAACAGCTGACAGGTCGTGGTGTTTCGCTCCGGGCCGTGCGCGACCCCGTCGATGACGAGGCTGCAGGAGCCGCAGATCCCCTCGCGACAGTCGGAGTCGAAGGCGATCGCGTCCTCTCCCTTCGCCACGAGCTCTTCATTCAGTTCGTCGAGCATTTCCAGGAACGACATGTCCGGCGACACGTTGTGCGCCGTATACTCGACGAGCCGACCGGGAGCGTGCGCATCCGCCTGTCGCCAGACGCGCAGGTGCAGGGTCATGCGGGATTCCGCCACGGAACACCTCTTCCTACTTGTAGCTGCGCTGAGAGGGTTTGACGTACTCGAACTGGAGCGGCTCCTTGTGGAGTTCGGGCGCCTTGTCGGGACCCTTCCATTCCCAGGCGGAAACATACGAGTATTCCGCGTCGTTGCGCCGGCATTCCCCTTCCTCGGTCTGGTATTCCTCGCGGAAATGGCAGCCGCAGGATTCCTCGCGCTGGAGTGCGTCGGTGGCCACCAGCTCCGCAAACTCCATGTAGTCGGCGACGCGGAGCGCGAACTCCAGAGTCTTGTTGAAATCCTGGTCCCGCCCGGTGACTTTGACCGCCTGGGCGTACGAGCTGCGCAGTCGTTTGACGGTCTCGATCGCCTTCTCCAGACTCTTCCGGCTGCGCGCCATGCCGACCTCGTCCCACATCAGTTTGCCGAGCTGACGGTGGAATTCGAGGACGGTCATGTTGCCGCGCGCGGAGAGGATCTTGTGGATGCGGTCCTGCACGGCCGCCTCGGCCTCCTGGAACGCGCCGTGGTCGGTCGTGACCTTCTCGAGGGGCGTGCTCGCCAGGTAGTGCGCGAGCGTGTACGGAATGATGAAGTATCCGTCGGCCAGCCCCTGCATGAGCGCGCTCGCGCCCAGGCGGTTCGCTCCGTGGTCGGAGAAGTTGGCCTCCCCGAGCACGTGCAGGCCGGGGATGTTGCTCATCAGGTTGTAGTCCACCCAGAGTCCGCCCATGGTGTAGTGAACGGCCGGGTAGATCATCATCGGCCCCTTCCAGGGGTTCTCCGCGGTGATCTTCTGGTACATGTCGAAGAGGTTGCCGTAGCGGTCACGGATCGCGGGTTCGCCCACTCGCTTGAGGGCGTCGGCGAAGTCGAGGTAGACCGCCAGGCCGGTGGGGCCGACGCCGCGGCCGTCGTCGCACACCTGCTTGGCGTTGCGGGAGGCGACGTCCCGCGGCACGAGATTGCCGAACGAGGGGTACTTCCGTTCGAGGTAGTAGTCGCGGTCGTCCTCCGGGATCTCGTGGGGCGCACGCTTGTCCCCTTTCTGCTTCGGCACCCAGACGCGGCCGTCGTTGCGCAACGATTCGCTCATGAGGGTCAGCTTGGACTGGTAGGTGCCGGTCACGGGGATGCAGGTGGGGTGGATCTGGACGAAGCAGGGATTGGCGAACAGCGCTCCGCGGCGGGCGCAACGCCAGGCCGCGGTCACGTTGCTGTTCCCCGCGTTCGTGGAGAGGAAGTAAAGGTTGCCGTACCCGCCGGTGGCGATCAGCACGGCGTCCCCGACATGGCGTTCGAGTTTGCCGGTGGTGAGGTTCCGGACGATGAGGCCGCGCGCCTTGCCGTTGACGATCACGAGGTCGAGCATTTCCCGTCGCGCCAGCACCTTGACGCGACCCTCGTCGACCTGCCGCATCATCGACCCGTACGCCCCGAGCAGCAACTGCTGGCCGGTCTGGCCGCGCGCGTAGAAGGTTCGCGACAACTGCGCGCCGCCGAAGGAGCGGTTGGACAGCATCCCGCCGTACTCGCGCGCGAACGGAACCCCCTGCGCGACGCAGTGGTCGATGATGTCCACGCTCACCTGCGACAGGCGGTGAACGTTCCCCTCGCGGGCACGGAAGTCTCCGCCCTTCACCGTGTCATAGAAAAGACGGAAGATCGAGTCCCCGTCGTTCCGGTAGTTCTTCGCCGCATTGATCCCGCCCTGTGCCGCAATGCTGTGGGAGCGGCGCGGGCTGTCGAGGATGGTGAAGGCGAGCACGTTGTATCCCAGTTCGCCCAGACTGGCCGCCGCCGACGCGCCCGCCAGGCCCGTGCCGACCACCAGGACCGTGAACTTGCGCCGGTTCGCCGGGTTGATCAGCTTCATGTCGAAGCGGTGTTTGTCCCACTTCTGCTCGATGGGGCCGCTGGGGACCTTGCCGTCCAGATTCACTTATCTGCCTCCGTGCTGGATGTAGACCAGGAGCGGGATGGCCAGGAACCCCCCGGCGATCACGATGGCCCCCACCTTGCAGGCGATCGAGAGGACCCGGCGCCACCGGACGCCGAGCGACTCGAACGAACTGCCGAAGCCGTGCCAGAGGTGGAAACCGATGACGGACATGGCGAAGACGTACCAGAGCACCCATCCCGGGTTCTGGAACGTTTCCACCACGAGCCGGTGCAGATCGCGCACGCCGGGCTCCGGGGAAGCGTAGTACCGGCCGAACTTGAATCCCCAGACGTGCAGCGGAACGAATACGGCGACCACCAGTCCGGAGACGATCATCGTCTGCGAGGCCCAGTCCCGGCGGCTCGGCCGGCCCGAATTTCCTTCGGCCTGATAGGGGACCGGGCGGGCCCCCTTGTTGCGAAGCGTCACCATCAGTCCCGACGCGAAGTGCGCGAGGAAGAGACCGAGCAGGACCGCTTCGGCCAGGTAGATGAGCGGGTTCGAAGTCAGCGTGTGGCTGTAGTGATTGAAGGTCTTAGGGCCGGCGAACAGAAGGAAGTTGCCGGCCAGATGGGTAACCAGGAACCCGATCAGGGCGAGACCCGTGACGCCCATCAGGATCTTCCGTCCGATGGACGACTGGAGGAATTGAACGATCTGGGACACGGTCGAAGGTGCTCCAATTCGAGGTCGTCGCGGTCAACGGACGGACCGCCCATCTTCCTATAAGCGGGGTCCCGGATCCCGTCAACGGATATCTCGGAGATCGATTCGGCACTCAGGACAGGAACGGCAGTTTCACCCACAGGGTGTAGCCGTTCACGGTCAGCAGCGCCCCGATGAACCCCAGCACCGTACTGAACCAATAGGCCGCGGAGACCCCGGACAGGACCGCCAGCGTCGCCATGACGATCGCGATCTGCAGCATCACTTCGGCGTAATCGAAGTACGGATCCCGTGCCAGATTTTCGTCCCGCTGCTTCTCCAGCACCCGGGCCGACTCCTCGATTTCCTTCTTCTCCCCGGCGTAACGGCTTTCCTCCTGGGCGAACCGTTCCAGCAGGGATCCGTACCGGACCCGCGCAGCCTCGGACATGGAGGGGCCCCGTTCCTCGATCTGGACCTCGAGCAGGAGTTTCTGGATCCGATACTGATGCTCCCGGCTCGCCTTGGCCTGGTAATAGGCCCATTGATTGCTGGCCTGCTGTTGAGCGAGGAGCATCTCCTTTCCGGCGTTGTTGCCCCCCAGGGCGGAGACGGACAGAACCACCGCATACATCACAGCCGTGAGGGCAACCCGCCGGGAAAACGACCGTTCCTTGAGTTCTGCGAGATCATCGGGATTCGGGACTTCGACATCGGGCATGGCATTCTCCAGCAAGGGGAAGGGGGAGGGGGGGAGGGACGAAGTGCGATTCGACTCGAGGGGGCGTTGCGGTCTACTTGGGCGGGACGGTGGCGCTCGGATCGTTCTGCCCCAACCCGGCGGCCTCCGGGTGGTTCGCGCGAATCCAGTCCTCCAGCGGCTGCGGCGGGGTCTCGCCGACCTGGATCCACCATTTCGAACCGTACATGTTCTCACACAAGCGCTGCACGAGTTCTTCCTTGGATTTGCAGCGGAACGTCTGCCAGACCGCCTCCTTGCGCGCGCCGACCACCCAATCCCGGGTGGGCAGAGTCTCTTTCAGTCCGGACCCGAAGACCTTCTTCTCCAGCCCGATCCTCGCCTCCGTTTGCTCGAGCCGGTCGAGGATGCCGTCGGCAAACGAGACCAGCGACCGGTCCCGCGCCTCCGAGGAAGCGCCGGCCAGGTCCCGCAGATTCTTCATGTCCTCGGCGAGCGCAGCGAGAATCTCCGTCGATCGGCGCGTCTTTTCGAGGATCTCCGGGAGTTTCTCATTGACGGTCTGGGTCGTGCGCTGGAGGTTGACGCGAAGATCGTTGGTCAGCCAGGCGAACCCCAGCACGGAAACGACGGCAAACCCCAAGCAGGCCCACTTGAACATGGCGGATCTCCGGGTCAGGACGATGCGGCACGATCCAGCAGGGCGAGGTAGTCGGGCGTGTCGGAGATGCTCCGGTGGCGGAACTCGGCCGTGGTGCGTCCGGCCTTTAGAACGAACACGCCGGGCATCTGGCGGATGCTCCCGACCGGTTTCTTGGGCGCGATCCCCGATTGAACGAGGAGCTTCGCCCCGCGCAGGAGGGCTTTTGGCCCGACGACGGCGGACAGGCTTCCGTCTTCGAGTCCGAAGGAGCGGTAGAGCTTCCGCCCGGGGTCGGAGATCCGGCCCCAGTCTTCGACGCCGAACGCCTTCGTCAGCGTGTCGCCATGCGTCGAATCTCCCTGGTGGACGATGACCACCCGCGCCTTTCGCTTTTCAATCTCGACTCGCAACCCGGCGAGTTCCGCGAGGGTCTCGCTGCAAAAGGGTCAGCCGCTGTGGCGCAGGAAGACGAGCAGGACCGGACGATCGGACGCGGTGTCGCCCAGGGTGGCGCCGTTCGAGAGTCGGACGGAAGCCCATTCGGGGAGGGATGTCCGCGGCTTCTTCGGCGGGGACTTCTTCCCCGATTTCCTTCGGGACGCGCCGGCGGATTTCTTGCGTTTCGCGTTCATCTCTCCATTCAACCCATTCGACTTGTGGAACACGAGCGAAATCGCTACCGTCGGGACGATCTGGAAAGGACCGGAAGATGAGATACGCCATCGCCCTGGGAATTGGAGCGCTGATCGACCTCGCGTTGCTCCTGTTTCGCTCGGCCATGACCGCCCGGTTGGCGGCGTGGCAGGAGGCGGAGAAGGAACTGTCCGGGCTCGACATGCTCTTCCTGCGGAGTGCCCAGATCCTGACCGCGTACGGCTGGATCCTCCTGCCGGGAGTTCTGCTGGCGTGCGTGGGGATCGCGGCCCTGATCGGCCGGGACCGGGCCGCGGCCGCCCGCGGCTAGGCTCTGTCTTAAATCTCGAATTGTGCCGATATCTCTCCAGTATGGAGGG
>CAZWCX010000158.1:0-13881 GCA_964632945.1 uncultured Planctomycetia bacterium
CCCCGGTTGGGTGGAATCAAGTCCGGGGGGGGGGGGCCGGGGGGGGGCGCGCCCCCGCTTGGTTTCTGTCGGGACACCCTATCGTCGCTGCTCGCGCGCGTGTTCCCTGGCTTGTTCCGGCGTGATGCCCCAATGGCGGAGCACCGATCCCGCCACCTTGTCCAGCGCAGAGGTCACGAACTGCCGTGTGGGCGGCCGATAGACGACTACTTCGCGGGAATCGTCGAGGAGTGGGGCGAGGGCTCCGGAATACTGCGAGCACCCGAGTTCGCCCAAAGCCAGCGCGGCATGGGCCCGCGCGGTCGCGTCCGCGTCATCGAGCAGGCCCGCGATGGCCGCGGCAAACTCGGCCGCGCGGAGGCGCGCCAGCGTCCATGCGCTCATCGACCGGCTCCAGGCATCGGCGTCCTCGAGGTGCTTCGCGATCTCTCCGGCCAGGCTGCGCGCGTCGAGGAGGCCGAGGCTGGCGATGGCCTGTCCGCGAACCTGGGCGTCGGCGTCGTCCAGGAGCGGCGCGAGCGCGGGGACGTGTTCGGCCCCGCCCAGATGACCCACCGCGGAGGCGGCCTCGTAGCGGACCGGACCCTGCGCGTGGCGCAGCAACGGCAGGATCTCCCCGACGTACGCATTGGCCTCCAGCCGGGCCAGGGCCCAGGAGGCCGCAACGCGCACACGATCCTCCGGATCGCGCAACAACGGAACGAGAGACTCCGCGCGATCGCGGGCATCGAGAAGCCCGAGGGACGTCGCGGCCATTTCGCGGGCGCGCGCGCCCGGATCCGAGAGCAGGCGCGCGACGGCTCCGGCATGCTCGACGGCCTTCAGCAGACCGAGCGACAGGACCGCTGCGCCGCGGACCGCATCCGACGTGTCCTCGAGCCGGGCCACCAGCGCCGGCACATGGCGGGCGTCTCCGGTCTCCCCCAGCGCGCGGGCGGCTTCTGCCCGGGCTTCGGGGAGCGGATCGTGCAACTCGCGCACCCACCGTTCGGCGGAACCGTCCTGCGCCGCGGCGGCGACGGCGCCGGCCAGCCACAGGGCCGCGCCCCAGCCGACCCGCGTCACGAACGGACTTCCCGATATTGCTCAACGTATTCCACGTAGTTTTTCGCCAATTGTCCGAGCCGAGCCACTTCTTCCTCCGTGAGCGGCCGCTTCACCTGCGCCGGGTGTCCCATCACCAGCATGCGCGGCGGCGCCACGAATCCCTCCGGGACCAGCGACCCCGCGGCCACGAGCGTATCGGCGCCGATTACGCACCGGTCCAGCACGATCGCGCCGATGCCGATCAGCGCGCGATCGTGCACCGTGCATCCGTGCAGCCGCGCCCCATGGCCGATCGTCACGTCGTCTCCGATCTGCGTCGCGTACTTGTCCCGCGTGACGTGAATGATGGTCCCGTCCTGCACGTTCGTGCGCCGTCCGATCCGGATCGAGTGCACATCCCCGCGCACCACGGAATTGAACCAGACGCTCGAATCCTCCCCGATCTCCACATCCCCGATCACCATCGCGCCCTCGGCAAGCCAGACCGACGCGTGGAGACGAGGGGACTTTCCGCGGAACGGGAGCACGGGCATGACGGCACCTCGAAGGAGGCCGGCGGGTCGCGCACGGGAAGATTGTCCCACGCGGGAGGCCGGGGGTCAAGGCGATGCGGGGGAGGATTCGCCTGGGTGCGCACGAGGCGCGCCTTCCGAGTCTCGGCTCTCCCGGGAGCGTGCCAACCAAACAATGGAACAGGAGTACCGGGAGGGGACCTCGCCAAAACAACGGGCCCCCGGAAGACCGAAACTCGGGTCAGGCTCCGCCGGAACCGGCCTTGTCCGCGGACGGGCGGGGAATCAGGTCCAGAGCCTGGGTCGGCAGTCCGAAGATCACCGTGTTGCCGCGGCCCTGCATGATCCGCTCGAGGACCTCCAGCTCCTTGAGCCGCAGGAGGGTGGGATTCTTTTCCAGCATTGCGGCCGTGTTGGCGAGCGACCGCGTTGCCGCGACTTCCTCGCGGCGCTGGATCAGAGCCGCCTCCGCGGCCTTCTGGGCCGTGAGGACCTGGTTGAAGATCGCCTTCATCTCGCCCGGCAGGATGAGGTCCTTCAGACCGGCATCCTGCACGTCGATGCCGTACTCGATCGCCTTCGCGCGAACCGCCTCGAGGAGGGCCCGCGACACGGCGCCCTTGTCGGCAAGGAGCGCGTCGAGCGTCACACCCCCGACGAGATCCCGCAGCGCCAGCTGCAGGTCCGTGTAGATCTGATCCTGCAGATCGGCGACCGCGTGCCGCGACTTCACGGGGTCGACGACCTGGTACTTGCCGACCACGTTCATCCGCAGCGTAACCTTGTCGTGGGTCATGACCTCCTGGCCGTGAATCGATACCGTCCGGCGGCGCAGGTCGACCTTTTCGACCCGCACGTGCAGATACGGCACGTTCCACACCCGGTAGCGACCGGGACCGAGCAGACGCTCGAACCGGCCGTCCCGGTAGAGGAGGCCACGCTCGAATTCCTCCACCTGGATGACCCCGAAGAAGATCAAACTTCACCTCCCGGCGGCCGTCAGCCGCCCAACGACTCGCGACTTGCGCGTGAGAATTCGGCCTCCTCCGAGGGACCGCGCGGATTCCGGCGGAGATCCGCGCGTTCGCCCGGCGCCCTTTCGCGCCGGACGCGCGCCGTCGGATCCACAGGGCCGGAAGACCGCTTCCGATCGGGCGATGCGCGCAAGCGCCCCGCCCGAGGTCGGCCTCCCCGGAGTCAGCTCCTGCCACCTGGGCATTCCGTGATCAGCGGAGACGGGAGTCGAACCCGATAGGTCGAACCAGCCATTGCGGCAGCCGGACGCCGCAGGCCAATCGTGCCGGGCGACTACCGCAGCCGCCGCGGCCTGCCCTCGGCGCGGCCGTTCGTTCGTGCGAGAAAGCGACCGGGCCCCGGTCTCTCGCGATCCCGGGGCCCGACAGAGGCTCGAACCGAAGACGTCCGGTCACGGACCGGCTCGTTTCCGGCGTTCGCGTGCCGCGGCTCGCGCCGGGCCGGAGGGCCCTGTCACGCGGGGTCGGGCGGCGGAATCGCGTAATTCGGACACGGTCATTCAACCTCATGGGAATGGCACGTAGGACCGGTGCGGCGACCGAAGGTTCACGGATTCATGGAATTCGAGGCGAATCGCGAGCCCGCGTCCTGCCCCCACCGCTCCATGGCTTCCGCGACCGCAGCCGGCTCGATGCGCTGCATACACTCGGGGTACTCGCAAGTCCGACGGGTGCATGGGCTGCAGGGAACACCCACGCGCAGGATTTCCCCCCGATTGCCCCAGGGAGCGTACAAGCGCGGGTCCTTGGGACCATACAGTCCGACGGTCGGAACGCCGAGACGGGCGGCGAGGTGAAGCGCCGCGGAATCACAGCCGACGACGACGCGCGCCCGCTGCAACAGGGCCGCCAGGTGCGGCAACCCCGGGAGCGGCGGGGCTTCGAGGGCCGCCGGCCCGGCCCCACGGACGATGCTGCGCGCCATCCAGCGTTCGCCCGGCCCCCACGTGACCAGGAGACGCAGGCCGGTGCGATGATGGAATCTCTCCGCCGCCGCCGCCCAGTGCATCAGCGGCCAGCGCTTGAACGATCCGAACCGACTGGTGCCCGGATGTAGCACCGCGAACGGCGGCGCGATCCCCGCGGCCGCCAGCCGGGCGTCGACCTCGCGGCGCGCCTCCTCCGGAGGAGCGTAGCGCCCGCCTCCGGGCGGCGGGGGCGCCCCCAGGGCGGCGGCAAGCGCGAGGTTCTTATCGACCCGATTGACCGCTTCGCCGTCCGGCGAAAGTCGATGGTTGAGCAGCAGCCAGCTCCCCTCCCGGCTGTGGCCGGGGCCGAAACCCCACCGCGCCGGGGCTCCCGACAGGAGCACGTGCAGGGCACTCTTCGCATTCCCTTGGAAATCCACCACGGTGTCGTATCGCTCGCGCCGCAATTCCCGCGCGTAGGCGAGGAAATCTCCCGGAAGCGCGCCCAGCGCCCGTCGATCCTTCCAGCGCCGCGACCACTCCCCACGGGGAAAACGGTGGAGACGGTCCAGACCGGGAACGGTTTCGAGCAGGCCGGCCGCGCGATCCTCCACCGCCCACCCGATCCGCGCCTCCGGGAATCCCGCGCGCAGGGCGGCGAATGCCGGCAGCGTGTTGATCACGTCGCCGATCGCGGACAGCCGGACGATCAGGATCCGTCGGGGGGTGGGCGCCATGAGAAGTCTCCGGGGGGCGTCATCGGGCGAATCGGTGATTCTCGCATTTCGCCGCCCGGGGGTCAAAAAAAGATTGGCGTCCGGACCGCTGGGGAAGATTCCGCCTCCCGCCGCAAATGGTGGACAAGCCGGCGGACTACGGCAAAATAACCCCCGGATCAGGCCGTGCACGGCGACGCACGCACATCAAACGCCGTCGCGGCGGAACCGGTATCAATGGGAGCCGGCCGCGGATCGGCCGGGCGCAGTCCCCCCGGGGAACGAATCGCGAATGAGTGGGAGAGTTTCGAACCCATGGCCGTGGACGTCGCCCAAATCAAGTCCCAGGTGGCCGAAAAGTCCGAGTTGCTTCATCGCCTCCGCGTCGAACTCGCCAAGGCCGTCGTCGGACAGGAGGAAATGACGACGCGCCTGCTGGTGGGGCTGTTGACCGGCGGCCACATCCTGCTCGAAGGGGTGCCCGGACTCGCGAAGACGACCGCCATCAAGTCGCTCGCGCAGGCGCTCGATACCCGCTTCCGGCGCATCCAGTTCACCCCCGACCTCCTCCCCGCCGACCTGGTCGGCACGCTGATCTACGTGCCCAACGAGGGGGCATTCAAGACCCGCAAGGGCCCGATCTTCGCGAATTTCATCCTGGCGGATGAAATCAACCGGGCCCCCTCCAAGGTCCAATCCGCCCTTCTCGAGGCGATGCAGGAGCGCCAGGTCACGATCGGGGACCAGACCTTCCCGCTCGAAGGCCTGTTCCTGGTCATGGCGACCCAGAATCCGATCGAGCAGGAGGGCACCTACCCGCTTCCCGAAGCGCAGGTGGACCGCTTCATGCTCAAGGTGAAAATCACCTACCCCAAGGGACCGGAAGAACGGAAGGTCCTCGACCAGGCGCTGGACGGCACCGTGCGTCCCATCCAGCCGGTGCTGAAACCGGCCGACGTGGTCGCCATGCAGGAGACCGTGCGCTTGATCTATGTCGACGACCAGGTCCGGCAGTACGTGCTGGCGCTGGTTCAGGCGACGCGGGACCCGGCGTCGATTCATCAGAAAGACCTGGCCCCGCTGATCGCCTTTGGCGCCTCCCCCCGCGCGTCGATCTACCTCGGCCTCGGCGCGCGCGCCATGGCGTTCCTGAATGGACGGGGATACGTCACCCCCCAGGACGTCAAGGACGTGGCGCTGGACGTCCTGCGTCATCGCGTGTTGCTCACCTATGAGGCCGAGGCCGAACAGACGACGAGCGAAGAGGTGATTCAGCGAATCCTCGGCGCCGTTCCCGTGCCCTGATTCCATGAACGAACCCCGCGTCGCCGACATCCTCAAGCGCGTGCAGCGCCTGGAAATCGTCGCGAACCGGCTGGTCAACGACCTGTTCGCCGGGCAGTACCATTCCGTCTTCCGCGGCCGGGGGATGGAATTCGACGAAGTGCGCGAGTACCAGCCGGGCGACGACGTGCGCTCGATCGACTGGAACGTGACGGCGCGAGCGGGCGCGCCCTACGTCAAGCGCTTCCGGGAGGAACGGGAACTGACGGTCCTGCTGGCCGCGGACGTCTCGGCTTCGGGGGTCTTCGGCTCGCGCGACCGCGCCAAGCTCGATCTGGTGGTCGAGACGGCGGCGCTGATCATGTTCTCCGCGCTCAAGAACAACGACAAGGCCGGCCTCGTCCTGTTCTGCGACGACGTCGTGCGCTACTTCCCCCCCCGGAAAGGCAGGGCGAACGTCCTGCACCTGCTGCGGGAACTGCTCTCGGCCCGTCCAATCCGGCGGGAGACGCGCATCGACCGGGCGCTCGAGTTCGTGAATCGCGTACAGAAGCGCCGCGCGGTCGTGTTCCTGATCAGCGACTTCCTTGCCGATTGCGAGGGCCGCTCCCTGGCGGTGGCCGGCCGGCGCCACGACCTCATCGCCGCGGTCGTCTCCGATCCGCGCGAGCGCGCCCTCCCCGACGTGGGATTCCTGACCCTTCGGGACGCCGAAACGGGAGAGACGCTGGAGCTGGACACGGCGCACCCGTCCGTGCGCGCCCTCTTCGAGCGCCGGTCCGGTGAACGGGCCGAGATGTTGTCCGGGCGATTGCGGCGCGCCGGCGTCGACGAATTGCGGATCGGCACCGACGGGGACGCCCTGCGCGGACTGCGAAAGTTCTTCGCCATGCGCGAGCGGAGGTTCCGATGAGAGCCTGCCTCCTCCTCGCGGGGCTCCTCCTCCTGCCGGCCTGCGGACCGTCCGGTCACCCGGCCGGCCGCCCGGAGGCCGCCGGAACGGCCCCGGAGGCCGCGCGCGTCGTCGCGGAACGCGGCCCGGTGAGGTTGATCGTCGAGGCCGCGCCGAAGCGGGTCGGACTCTCGGGCGAAGTCCGCCTCACCATTTCGATCGAGCACGAGCCGGGGGTGACGGTGCAGAAGCCCGTGGCGGCCGAGGCATCCGGAGACTTCCGGGTCCTGGAGCGATCGGAAGCCCTGCCCGGCGTCGAACGGGGACGCACCGTCCTGCGGCAGGAGGCCCTCCTGGAACCCCTCCGTTCCGGCGCCCAGAAAATCGGACCGGTGACCCTGACGTTCGTCGATGGGCGCGCCGGCGGCGACGGTCGCACCCATACCCTCGCGTGCGATCCGATCGAGATCGAAGTGGCGACGGCAATCGCGACTCCCGCTACCTCCCTCGACGGCCTGCGCGCCCCTGCGGCCCCCGTGCCGCTGCCCGCTCCCGCGACCCCGATCGGATGGGCGGTGGCCGTCCTCGCGGCGGCAACGGCCTCCGTCTTGATTCTCCGCCGGTTCCGCCGCGCGGGCGGGACGCCTTCCGCGGCGACGTCGCCCCTACCGTCCCCGCAGGAACTTGCCGCCCGGGAACTCGAGACGCTCCTCGCCCGCGGCTGGATCGATTCCGACGTGAAGCTGTTCTATGTCGAATTGACCGCCATCGTGCGGCGGTACGTGGAACGTACCCGGGGGATCCATGCGCCGGAACAGACGACCGAGGAGTTCCTTCGCGAAGCCGACCGGCGCCGGCTCTTTCCGGAGGAGGAGGGCCTCCGACTGCGCGCCTTCCTGGAATCCGCCGATCTGGTCAAGTTCGCCGCCCTCCAACCGGCGCGCGCGGATGTCGAAGAGAGCCTCCACCGCGCCCGGTCCTTCCTCGGACTCGACGGGGAAGGAGGCGCAACATGAGCGGCTTCCGTCTGCAGGAACCCATCTGGCTCCTGCTGATCCTCCCGATCCTGATCGTCACCGCGTGGTCCGGACGCCGACGCCGCCGGGACTCCGTCCTCTACTCCAGCGTCGACCTCCTGCGCGGGCTCCCCGTCTCGCCGGCCCTGCGCCTGAAGCGGGCCCTGCCCTGGTTCTGGGCGTGCGGGCTCACGCTGGCGAGCGTGGCGCTCGCGCGACCCCAGCAGGGGATCGACGAGTTTCGCATCCGCACCGAGGGCATCGCCATCCTCATGTGCGTGGACCGGTCCGGATCGATGCAGGCCCTGGACTTCGAGTTGGACGGCAAGCGAGTGAATCGGCTGGAGGTGGTCAAATCGGTGTTCCGCGACTTCGTCGCCGGCGGCGCCGCCTCCAACGGTCCCGAACTCCGCGGACGACCGGACGATCTCCTGGGCCTGGTGGCCTTCGGCGGGTTCGCAGAAGCCTCCTGCCCGCTGACGCTCGACCATGCCGCCCTTCTGGAGGTCCTCGGAGAAGTCCGCATCCCCCAGCCGATTCGCGACGCCCGGGGAGTGGTCATCAACGCGCGACTCCTCCAGGAAGAGCTCGCCACCGCCATCGGAGATGCCCTGGCCCTCGCCGTCGAGCGCCTCAAGCACGTGAAGGCGAAGTCCAAGGTGATCATCCTTCTCTCCGACGGCGAGAACACCGCGGGGATCATCGACCCGTTCGAAGCCGTCGAGGCCGCCCGGCTGCACGGCATCCGCGTCTACACGATCGGGGTCGGGTCGACCGGAGCGGTTCCGTTCCCGGCGTACCAGGAGGATGGACGCGTCGTCCTCACCACCCAGATGCTCCAGCTGGACGAACGGACGCTGCGCACGATCGCGTCCCTTACCGGCGGGACATACTACAACGCCCGCGACACCGCCACCCTGCGCCGGATCTACGCGGAGATCGATGCCCTGGAGAAGACCCTCACCGAAGGACGTCTGTACACCGAGTATCGCGAACTGTACCGTTGGGCCTTGATCCCCGCGCTCGCGCTGATCCTCGTCGAATTGCTGCTGGTCTCCACCCGTTTCCGCTCGCTGCCGTAGGTCGCCATGCACTGGGATCATCCGAACCTGCTCTTCGGCCTCTGGCTGCTGCCCGCCGCCGGGTGGCTGCTCGTGCATGCGCATCGGGCCCGCGCGCAGGCGGCCCTTCGCTTCGCCGGCGCGGGGATGCTGCCCCGGCTCATGCCCGCCGACCCGGGGTGGCGGCCCTGGGTGAAGGGTGCCGCGACCCTCGCGGGACTCGGCTTGCTGATCGCCGCCGCCGCCCGCCCGCGCTTCGGGATCTACTACGAACCCGTGTCCCTGCGCGGCGTGGACGTCTTCGTGCTCGTCGACGTGTCGCGTTCCATGCTCGCGGAGGACGTGATCCCCAGCCGGTTGGCCCGCGCCAAGACGGACGTTCGCGACCTCCTCCCCCACCTCGAGGGAGACCGGGTCGGCCTCATCGCCTTCGCCGGCCGGCCGGTCGTCAAGACCCCCCTCACCACCGATCATGCCTTCTTCCTGGCCGCCCTCGAGGAACTCGATCCCACCACCGCACCGCGGGGCGGGACGCAAATCGGCGACGCCATCCGCAAGGCGCTGGAGTGCCTCGACGAGGGCGTGGATCGCGACCGCGTGATCGTCCTCATCACCGACGGGGAAGACCACGATTCCTACCCGCAGGAAGCCGCGCAGCACGCCGCGGAACGCGGCGTGCGCATCTTCACCCTGGGACTCGGGGATCCCGGCGACGGCGCCCGGGTTCCGACCGCAGCCCCCCAGGGCACGCGCGCGTGGGTAAAACACGACAACCGGGAAGTCTGGTCCCGTATGGACGAGGCGCTGCTCGAGCGCATCGCGCTGACGACCGGGGGGGCGTACATCCCCGCCCGAACCCGCACCGTCGACCTCGGCCAGGTCTACGAGGATCACATCGCGGAACTCACGCGCGGCGAGATCCAGGCCGAAAAACGCAAACGGCGCCGCGACCGGTTTCCCCTGTTCCTGGCGGGCGGGATCCTGTTGATGTTGCTGGAGCGCGGGATTCGACCCTATCCCCGCTCCGAGGAGGCGGCATGAATCGGACCGGGTGCCTCTTGATCTTCCTGCTGGCCCTCGCGCCGGCGCTGCACGCCCAGGACCCCGAGGCGGCCGCCCGTCGGGTCGAGGAGGGGCTCGTGCACTGGCGGGCCGGCGATCCCGCGGCGGCCGCCGGGGCGTTCGCCGCGGCGCAGGCGGAACTCCCCGGGGATCCGCGCATCGCCTTCGACCGCGGGTGCGCCGCCCTGGCGCAGAGGGATGCCGCGGCGGCCGTCGATGCCCTCCGCGAGGCGGCAACCGCGAAGGACCCGGCGCTGTCCCTGCGGGCGCGCTACAACCTGGGACACGCTCTCGCCGCCCAAGCGCGCGCCGCGCTGGGCGAACGCCCCGAAGGCGCCGAGCCGGACACGCGACGCCGCGCCCTCGACCACCTCGACGGCGCGGCCGGACAGTTCCGCGACTGCCTCCGCAGGGCCCCCGGGCTCGACCCGGCCCTGGGCGACGACGCGCGTCACAACCTGGAGTGGATCCGCCAGTACGCCCGCCATCTCGAAGAGGCCTGGGCGGAGGAAGATCGCCGGCGACAGGAAAAGGAGGAGAAAAAGCAGGAAGACCCGCTCGCCCTGCTGGAGGCTCTCTATCGCGACCAGCGTGCACTGCGGGTCGACGCGCGTTCTTCCGCCCCCGCGTCGGCTCCTGACCTGGAAACCCGGCAGCGCGACCTTGCGGAGCGGGCCAGGGCCCTCCCGGCGCGCATCGCCGCGTTGCTCGCCCCGCAGGGCGCAACGGGCTCGCCGCCGGACTCCGGGGAGGACGCCGTGAAGCCATGGCTCGAGGAAATGGGCGCGCGCATTCACGGACGAATGGACTCCGCGTCCGAACACCTGCGTCGGGGCCGTCACCTCGAGGCGGCGAAAGACCAGACGGAGGCTCTCTCGGCCATCGACACCCTCTGGACCACGCTCGTCCCCTTCCCCACCCTCGTCCCCCGCGGCGTGGAGACCCAGGCCTCCGCCCTCGAGACGACCCGGCCGCTCGCTCCTCCCGACTCCCCCCGGGGGTCTCACGCGCTGTCCGACCTCGCCGAGGAACAGACGCGACTGGCTCGCTGGGCCGCTTCCCTCGACCCCAAGGCCCGGGCGATGCTCGAGGGGATGGACGGATCCGGCGCCCCCCCCCCTCAGCCCGGGGATGAACAACAGAAGGCGGATGCGCTTCGCGCCGCGCTCCGAAAGGGGATCGAGCTCGGCCCCCGCATCGTCGAACGGTCGAAAGAAGCCGTCACCGAACTCGACGGCGGCCGTCCGGATCAAGCCATCCCCGACCAGACCGAGGCGCTGGCGCTCTGGAAGGAAATCGCGGATCTCCTGCCCAAGGACGATTCCAAACCGCAGCCGAAACCCGACCAGGACGGACCGTCCGGGGAGGATCCGCAGAAGCCGCCCGATCCGGAGTCCGGTGATCCGAAAGATCCGTCCCAGAAGCCCGAGTCGCCGCAGCCGAAGGAGCCGCAGCCGTCCGATCCGAAAGAGCGGGCGAAGGAACAGGCGGAAACGATGTTGCGCAAGGCGCTCGAACGCGAGCGCGAGATCAAGGAACGGCACAAGAAACTCAGGCAAATCCTGATGGAACTCGAGAAGGTGGACAAGGACTGGTGAAGATGCGAAACGCGAATGTTCAGAGATTCCGGCTCGTCCGGGCGATCCTGTGCATCGCCGTGCTCGCCCATGCAGCCGTCCCCCTGCGTGCCGAGGACGAACCGCGGATCTCCGCGAAGCTGGAGGCGGAGAAGATCTACGACGGCGAAACCCTCCGCTATCAGGTGACCATCCACAATCTGGAAAAACCCCCGTCCCCGGAACTCGCCCCATCGGCGGATTTCGACGTGGTCCTCCTGGGCGAGAAGTCTCTCAATTCCCGAATGGTGCGCATCGTCAACGGCCAGGTCCGGGAACGGGTGGAGTACGGACGGGCGTACATCTACCGACTCACACCCCGGCGGGCCGGAGTTCTGCGGGTTCCGGAGGCGAGCGCGACGGTCGACGGCCGCACCCTGCGGGGGCCGGTCCTGGAGTTGACGGTGGTCGCCCCGCAGGATCAGGACGTCGTCCGCATGGCGATTACGGTGGATCGAACCACGGTCTATCCGCTGCAACCGTTCGTCGCGACCCTCACCCTCCGCGTCAAGGCGCTGCCCGCTCCGCACGAAGGGCGCGACCCGCTGGGGGTGCAGGAAACGCGCCCGTCTCTCACCGTGCCCTGGGCGGACGAGCTGCCCGAGGGACTGGCCCTCGCCGGCGGGGAGCGCGATTGGCTGGAACGATGGGAGACGCGGGATGACGCGGGATTCACGGTCAACGCGCGAAACAGCAGTTTCTTCGGTCCGGGCGCCTACCGGCCGCCGCCGCAAAGGGTCCGGCAACCGGATCGCAATGGCGTGGAGACCGCGTACTGGGAATACTCGATGCCGGTCGCGTTCGTGGCCACCCGGCCGGGCGCGTACGAGTTCGGTCCGGCGACCCTCAAGGGGACGTTTGCCACCGGAGTCGATCCGAAGCGGCAGCGACTCGCCGGGGAGGAGATCTACGTGGTGGCCCGGAAGGTGACGGTCACCGTACGTGAGGTCCCGCGGGACGGCCGCCCGGCCGACTTCACGGGCGCCGTCGGCCGCTTCCAGATCGAGGCGGCGCTCTCCCCCACGCGCGCGCGGGTGGGCGACCCGATGACGCTGGTCCTGACGCTGTCGGGCGAGGGCTTGCTCGATGCCGCCGCTCCCCCCGACTTGTCCGCGATCCCGGACATCGCGAAGAGTTTCCGCACCTATGAAGGCACCGCCGAGACGAAGAGCGGCCGCCGGTTGTTCACGTACACCCTGCGCCCGACGGCGGCGGGAGTGGAGGCGTTCCCGCCCGTGACCGTCTCGGTGTTCGATGTCGAGCGGGAGGCGTTCGTCACGTTGGCCACCCGGGAGGTGCCGATCTCCGTGGTCGCCGCCGAGACGATGAGCGGCGGGGAAATCGTGTCGGGGGCGCGGGAGACCGGACCTCGCGCGTCCCGTTGGGAGGCGCGCAAGGAGGGCATCTTCGCCAACATCACCGACCTGGCGGCGCTTCGGGACGACGCCGTTCGGCCGGACGCCTGGTGGTCGGCCCTGTTCGGGATCCTGGCGCTGTATGGAGCCGCCGCGTGGCTGTCGTGGCGCTGGAGACGCGCCCGCGATCCCGAAGTCCGCCGGCGCCGCGCGGCAATCCCGCGGGCGCGCGCCCGGATCGAGGAAGCCCGCGCCCACCTCGACGCCGGCCGGCCGGGCGAGAGCGCGGAAGCCGTTCGCGCCTCCCTGACCGGCCTGGTGGGCGACGCCCTCGGAATCGATCCCGCCGGTCTGACTCCCCGGGAGGTCCGCGCGCACCTGGAGGTCCTTGGCGTTCCGGAGACGGCCGCCTCCGCGTGCGCCGAGACGCTGGAGGCGTGCGATGCCGTGCGCTACGGCGCGGGTTCCGCGGCCGCGGCCCCCCTTCTCGCCCGGATCCCCCGGGACCTGGAGAACTTGATCGCCGCCCTGCGAGGGCACGGGAGGCTGGGATGAGCCGACGCCGTGCTCCGCTGCTCGTCGCCGCCGCCGTCCTGACGCTCGCCGCCGGATGCGCTCGCGCTCCCGACCTCGAGGTCGCCCGCAGGGTTCAGGCGGCGCAGGAGACCTTTCAGTCCGCTCGCTCCCCCGAGGACTACCTCCGTGCCGCCGCGATCTATCAGGAAGTCCTGGCGTCCGGCTTCGAAAGCGGCGCGGTCCTCTACAACCAGGGGAACGCCTTCATGCAGGCAGGTCGGCGCGCACCCGCCATCGCGGCCTATCGGCGCGCGCAGCGGCATCGGCCCCGCGATCCCTACCTCGAGGCGAACCTCGCCTTCGCGCGCGCGGGGCTTCCGGTCCAGGAATCCCGGCGCCCCCTCGCCGAGGTCCTCCTCTTCTGGCATCCCTGGCTGTCCGCTCGGGAGAAGTTCCAGGCGACGCTCGCGGCGGCGCTGGCGACGGCTCTTCTCGCCCTTGCCGCCCAACACGCCGCGCGGCGAAAACCGTGGGCGCGAGGCGCCGCGGCCGGAGTCTTCCTGACCTTGCTCCTCGCCCTCTCCGCCGCCTATGATGGGCACGTCTCCCGTCCGGGGGTCCGCGGGGTCGTCTCCGCCGACGGAACCATCGCCCGCAAGGGGGACGGGGAGGCGTTCGAACCCGCGCTCACGGAACCGCTCCGCGAGGGGATGGAGTGCACGGTCGAGGAGGAGCGTCCCGGGTGGATCCGGGTCCGACTGCCGGGCGGCGCGGAGGGCTGGGTGGCGCGGAACGAGGTCGTGCTCTACTAGTGGGGCTTCAACCTTGATTTCCCAGGTTGGTCCGGTCGCTTTTCGCGCCG
>CAZWCX010000159.1:0-13827 GCA_964632945.1 uncultured Planctomycetia bacterium
GATCCGCTTCACGTATCTGTTGGCGCCGTTCCTGGCGGTGCTGGTCGCGGCGCCGGCGCGCGCGGCGGCGGAGCGCGCCGTGCCGCGACGGGAACCGTCGGGAGGAGGTGCCGCCCGAGCGTGCGTCTTTGTGCTCGTGTTCGTCCTTCTGCTCGCCCCGGGCGCGCTCTCGGTGATGCGCAGCCGGGATATGCCGGGGGCGCCCTTCCTCGCGTTCCTGCAGTCGCTGCGCGCGATCCTGCCGACACCGGGCGATTGGACCCGACCGGAATCGGCGCCCGCCTGGGGCGTCCTGGCTCCCTGGAGTCTGGGAAACCAGCTCCAGGTATGGGCCCGGCTGCCGACGGTATCCGACAACATCGGCGTCGGCATCGACCGCGAACTGGCCGTTCGAATGGAGACCGACCCGGCGCGCGCCCTGGACCTGCTGGGCAAGTTGCGCGTCCGCTACCTCCTGGTCACGCCCGATCCGCTCAATTTTCCCGACGAAGCCTTCGTCCACTTCGGCGGATCGGAGAAACAGCCGTTCCTGGTCCCGGCGGCCGGCGGGACCTGGCGGACGACCCCGCACTACGACCTGCGGGTCTGGGTGCGCCTGCTCGAACGCGACGGGGCCTCCGCCGGTCCCGATGACCCCGGGCTGACCTCCTACCGTCTCGTCACGGAGTACCGGGGGTCCGAGGGCGGGCTCAGCCCCGGAACGGCGAAAGTCTTCGAAGTCGTGGCCGGGGCCCGGCTGAGCGGTATCGCTGCGCCGGGCGCCGAAGTCGTTGCCGCCGTGCCGCTGCGGGCGCCGGGAGGGCGTCGCCTGGTCTGGAGCGCCCGGACGCGATGCGACGACGCCGGTCGATTCGAGATCGGTGTTCCCTATGCGACCCTGGATGCGCCCGGGCCGGTCCGGGCCCTCGGACCCTGCCGGATCGATTCCGGAGATCTCAAGGCCGAGGTTCCCATACCCGACGTCTGCGTGCGTGAAGGCCGCGTCGTACCGGTCTCCTGGCAGCGCTAGCGCCCCGGACCCCGTGGCCGGGGTGGCGGCGGAGTGCGGGAGCGACGCGCGACCCGGTCCCTGCATGGAGGTCCGTGATGCACTCCCCCCGTTTCCGCGGCCCGCGCGGTCGCGTCGTCCAATGGTCCCACACCTCCCGCGTCCTTCGCGGCAATCCATTGCGGGATCCGCGGGAACGCCCCATCACCGTCTATCTGCCGCCCGGCTACGACGAGGAAGACCGTCGTTACCCCCTCCTGGTCGACCTGGTGGGCTTCACCGCCGGAGGACCCGTTCACGTGAACTGGCAGGGCTTTTCCGAGAATGTCCCCGAACGGCTGGACCGGCTTCTGCACGAGGGACGCATGGGCAAGACCGTCGTGGCCTTCCCCGACTGCTTCACCTGCATGGGCGGGAACCAGTACATCGACTCTCCGGCGGTCGGACCGTACATGACTTACCTCACGGACGAGGTCGTGCCCGAGGTCGAGAGTCACTGCCGCATCCTGCCCGGGCGCGCGCACCGGGCCTGTTTCGGAAAGTCCTCGGGCGGCTACGGGGCCCTGATGCACGGAATGCTGCGTCCGGACTTCTGGGGTGCCGTGGCTTGCCACTCCGGCGACATGTATTTCGACTTCTGCTACCGGATGGATGCTCCGCGGGTGCTGAAGACCCTTGCCGAGTACGGCGGATCGCCGCGCCGATTCGTCGCCGCCTTCCGGAGGAAGACGAAAGTCTCGGAGTCGGACATGCACGTGCTGATGTTCCTGTGCATGGCACTGGAGTACGACCCGGACCCGGATCGCCCCCGCGAAATCCGTCTTCCGTTCCATCCGAAGACGGGAGAGTGGATCGAGGAACGATGGCGGAGCTGGTTGCGCCACGACCCGATCCACCGCGTGTCCGACTGCGCCCGTGGACTGAAGCGGCTCAAACTGCTCTTCATCGACTGCGGCCGGCGCGACCAATACCATCTGCTTTGGGGGGCGCGGATTCTGCACGAGCGGCTACGCAAAGCCGGAGTGAAGCACGTCTACCGCGAATTCGACGACGATCATTCGAAGATCGACTATCGCATGGACGTGAGCCTCCCGCTGCTCTATCGTGCGATTCGGTGAGGGGTGGACAGGGACGGATCCGGTTCCCTATAATCGACCATCCGGAAGACCATCGAGCAGACGTGTTTGGGGACTGCCACGGTGAGCGGAGACAGCTTTGCCCTGTCGACCGAGGATCTGTCCAGGCTCGTATTCACCGACGACCTGACGGGTCTGAGGAACCGCCGCTTTCTGCGGAACTTCCTCCAGACGGGCGTGACCTGGAACGACCCCTCCGCGCCCCCACTATCTCTCCTCATGCTGGATCTGGACAATTTCAAGGAGGTCAATGACAC
This sequence comes from uncultured Planctomycetia bacterium, assembly GCA_964632945.1. Taxonomy (GTDB): domain Bacteria; phylum Planctomycetota; class MHYJ01; order WSZJ01; family CAZWCX01; genus CAZWCX01. The sequence goes on from CAZWCX010000159.1 coordinate 2,382, forward strand.
GCAGGGTCACCTGGCCGGGGACCGACTTCTGATGCAGGTGGCTTCGCTGCTGACCGATTGCGTCGGCACGCGGGGAACGGTGGTGCGGTATGCGGGCGATGAATTCGTCGTGATGCTGCCCGGATTCGATCGGAACGAAGCGCGGTTGATGGGCGAGAGCATCCGCAGCGTCCTGCAGACGGCCGATACCGGGGATTCCGGGGCCGGGGAAAAGAAGCCGCTGGGTTCGAGCATCGGCGTGGCGACCTTCCCGGGGGACGCGGCCGATGCCGAAGGACTCCTGGGCAAGGCCGACCTGGCCATGTACCAGGCAAAGCACTCCGGGAAAAACAAAGTCTCCGACGGCCGCACCATCGATCCGACTTTGGCGGCAGAGCGGTCGCTCCTGGAGAACTTCCCCTGCGCGCGCCTGGTCGGCCGGGAGTCTGAGCTGAACGCGATCCGGGCGCAGATGGACTCGTGCCGGCAGGGAGGGATCGCGCTGACGGTCCTGCGCGGCCGCTCCGGGATGGGCAAGACACGGCTCCTGGGGGAAATCGTCAAGATCAGCGGCGAAAGGCAGTGCATCACCCTGCTGGACCGATGCGCGCAGGAGGAGCAACGCTTCCCGTACGGCTCGATCCTCCAACTCCTGCGCCGCTTCACGAACAAGTACTCCGCGGAGACGGCGGCGCTGCGGAGCCGGCTCCCGGAGGCGGAGTCCGTCCTGCTCGGGAGGTTTCTCCCGGCCTTCTCGGGAAGCGCGGAGGGCGACCTGGCGTCGCTGGCGGAAGCGGTCGCCGGCCTGACGACGGCGGACCGCACCATACTCTTTCACGCTCTCGTGCGTTCCTTCTGCCTGCTGAGCGAAGCGACGCTCTCGGTCCTGCTGCTCGATGACGCCGAGCACATGGACGAGGCCACCCTGGACGTGTTGTCCACCGTGCTGAAGGAGACGGAAGGTCGCCTGCTGATCTGTCTTGCGGTGCGGACGAACGACCAGGGCAAGACCTCGTCGGAGGCGATGGATGCCTTCCTGGCTCAGGCGGCCAAGGGACCGCGGACGAAGGCCTTGGACCTGGCTCCGCTTCCCCTGCGTGACGTCCTGGGAATGCTGGATCTGTTGCTCCCCGGACGGCCTCCCGTTCCGGACCTGGACCGATTGATCGTGCAGGTGACGCAGGGGAACCCGCTCTTCGTGGAGGAGTCGATCAAATCGCTGGTGTTGCGGCGGAAGATCCAGCGGACGGCACAGGGCTGGCAGATCGACAAGATCACGCGCGTCGACATCCCCCCGTCCCTGTCCGAAGTGATTCGGGGACAGATGGAGGGGCTGGATCCGATTTCGCGGCAGTTGATCGCGCGGGCCGCGGTCATCGGGCCCAATTTTGCGCTGGACCTGTTGCAGGGGATCGCCGGAAGCAACCAGGGCGAGACGCTCGACGTCCTCGACAAGGCGCGCAAGGCGCGCTGGATCGAGCCCTCCGGTGCGGACTCCGACTCGGAGCTCAAGTTCGTCGCCCACCACTTGCGGGAAGTGACCTACTCGAATTCGGACTCGCAATTCCGCAAGCAAGTGCACCGGGAGATCGGTCAGTTCGAGGAGCAGCGGAGCGACGGGCGGCTGGAGGACAAGGCGTCGTTCCTCCTGTATCACTTCGAACTCGGCGGCGACCCCGAGCGAACGGGCCGCTACCAGGAACTGGTCGACACGCTCGGCCGGACGATCTACCGCGCCGATGAGCTCGACCGGGCCGGTCGGCATCCCCCGGGCCTGGAGTCGCAGATCGCGGAAGCGACCGAGCCCCTCCCCGAGGAGGCCGGGACGTCCGTGGCGTCGTTCCTGCGCGGGTTCCCCGCGGCGGCCAAGACGCTGCGCATGTATCCGGCCGGGAGCATGCTGGTCAAGGGGGCGATCCAGGCGCTGGAAACCTCGTTGCAGGAGGTGTTCCGTTTCGCGCGCACGCTCACGCTGGGCGTCGAGCAGGACCAGCTCCACGTGAACACGCAGAAGGCGGAGGGCAGTCTGTACGGGATGATTGCGGACGAAGTGGCCCGCTCGCTGTCGGTCCGTTCGATCGCCAGCGTCTCGTTCGCTTCCACGCTGACGCCGGAAGACCTGACCGCCCTGCTGCATGAACTCGGACGGACGCCCGAAGCGGAAGGCTATCCCCCGGGGTACTGGAAAGGTGTGTTGCGCGATCGCGGGATCCGTACGATCGGCATCGCCCAGATGTCGTATGTCGTGGACCGCTCGCGGGAGGGCTCGGAGTCGTCCGCGGCGATCGTCGGGGAAATCGGCGGATCGGTGGCGCAGGAGATGGTGCCGGGGATCCGCGAACTCGTTCGTCACCTGGCCGGGGCGATGGAGAACGTCGTGATGTATCCGCCCGGAAGCCGGATGATCCAGGCAGCCGTCGACCAGTTGATGGGGGCGCTGAAGGACGTTCTCGCCGGGACCCGGATGGTGGTTTTCACGGAAGTGGACGGAAAGCTGGTCGTCAACGGCACGGAGGCGCACGGGCAGGCGTACGGCAACGCTCCGGCGGTGCTCTTGCGGCGGCTGGCTGCGCGAGGGATTTCCACCCTGGGGATCCGGGAGGGGATCACCGGGGAGGAAGCGATCCGCTTCCTCGGTGCGGTCGCGCGGGGGGACGTGCAGCTCGAGGGTCACAAGGCCTGGGAGGCTTATCTGACCCGCGAGGGGGTTCAGCATGTGGTGGTCGGCGATCGCGTTTTCGCCGCCGCCCGGCGGCCGAAGACGCCCGAGCCCGCGCCTGAACCGCCCGCCGAGAAGCCGGCGGATCACGCCTCCCCGGTCGCGCAGCAGCTGCGGAAGTGGCTGGAAACGGGTCTCGAGGAAACCAAACCGGCCGTGCTGTCGCTTGCGACCCTCACCCTGGTCGAGAAGCTCCACCTCGCGGACGACCGTGCGGGCATCGAAAAGCTTTTCTCCACGCTGTCGGAGGCGATGCGATCGCCCAAGGCGGAGGTGCGGCGGCGGGCGTGGGGCATGGCCGTGCTCTTGACGGAGAAGCCCTCGCCCGTCATTGCCCCGACGGTGGCCGAGTGCCTCGCCTTCCCGCTCGAGAGCGCGATGGACGAGGAGAAGGACGAGGATTGCGTTCTGAAGGCGATCGTGACCTCCGCCCGGCTGCTCGCCGGTTTCGTCGCCAACGGGTCGTACGTGCTGGCGAACCGGTGCCTGTGGGGCGTCTTCCGCAGACTGCAGAGCAATCCCACCCGCGGCATCGCCCAGGTCGCCCGCGAGACCATCGAAAAGTGCGCGTCGCTGCCGGAACTGGCGATCTTGATCGAAACGGCGGGCGAAGAAGTGGAGGGTCCGGGCGCCGTACGCAGCGGCGCCGGCCGGGAGTTCCTTCTGGCGCTTGGACATCATGCCGCCGTCCCGTTGTTTCAGGCGTTGCGCCGGATCGACTCGCTGCCGTCGCGCCGCGTGCTGGCGCGGGTGCTCCGGGACCTCGGGCCGCAGGCGGAAAAGGAAGTGGCCCGGGAGATCAACCCCTTCGGCAATCCCAAGGAACTCGTGCGCCTCTTCGAGGTTCTCGAGCTGATGCGTGGGGACGAGCCGACGCTGGTGATCGCGGGATTCAAGCACAAGGAGGAGTCGGTCAAGCGGGCGGCGATCGACCTGCTGCGGCGGCTGCCCCGCGAGCGGGCGGCGCCCATTCTCGCCCAGGCGGTCGAGGACGAGGACCCGGAGGTTCTCCGGGCGGCGGCGACGGCGATCGGAGAGTTGCGACCCGAGCAGGGCGTGAATCAACTTGCCGCACTGCTCCGCAGCGCGGCGCCCAAGGAAGTGAAGCAGGCGTGTTGCCTGGCCCTGGGCAAGTTCGACGATGAGAGCGCCGTGGTCCCGCTGCTGGTCGGGACGCTGGGCGGAGGGAAATTCCTCGGTCTCTTCGGCGGCGCCGACGAAGACTTGCGCTCGACGGCGGCCTGGGCGCTGGGCCACTTCAAGGGGGCCGAGGCGCGGGAGGCCCTTCAGCGCGCGCTCAAGGATCCGAGTGCGGCCGTACGTTCCAGCGCGAAGATGGGGCTCAAGGGATGAAGCCCGAGGCGGCGGCGACGGACCTCGAGCTGGCGGTCGCCTGCGGCCTGCTGACGACGGGACAGGCGATCCGGGGCCGGGACGGCGCCGCGTCGATCGAAGACCTGATCCCCCCCGCGGCCGCGCGCTTCCTCGACTGGTTTCGCGAACTGCCCGAATCCGATCGCCGGGCTTGGCTGTCCGTCCGCCTGGCATCGCTCGGTCTCGTTCGGCGGCTGGTGGCCGCGGGGGAAGTGACGCTCTCCCAGGCCGCCGATGCCCTCCAGGACCAGATCGAAGCGCGCGAACGGCCGTGCCGGCCGGTGGAAGCCTACCTCCTTCGGCGCGGATTCCTGGATGCCAACGCCGACTTGCCGACCTTCCCCGGGACGACCTCCACCCCCTCGGCCGTCTCCCGGGAGTCGGACACCATCGTGGCCGCACCGGGCAGCGTCGACGATGCCCAGGCGGAGACCTGGAAGGGTCCGCCGCGGGACGGCAAGTCGCGATTGCCCGCCCCGGGCGAGGCGCCGAAACCCGAAGGTCGCCCGTTCGGGAAGTATGTCCTCATCGAAGAAGTCGGCCGGGGCGGGTGCGGGACGGTGTATCGCGCCTGGCAGAACGATCTCTGCCGGATCGTCGCCCTCAAGACGCTCTCCGCGTCCGAGAGCGGCGCGGTCGATCTCGCGCGATTCCAACAGGAAGCCCGCCTTGCCGCGCGCCTGCGCCACCCCCACATCGCCACGGTGTACGAGGTCGGCGAAGTCGAGGGCATCCACTACATCGCGATGGAGTTCGTCGACGGCCCCACGTTCAAGGACGCCATCCTCCGCAAGGAGCTCGATCCGGACGCCGCGCTTCGCCGCGTGCGGGACGTGGCCCGGGCGCTGGCCTACGCCCACGGGGAGGGCGTGATCCATCGCGACATCAAGCCCGAGAACATCATGATCGCGCAGGACCGTTCGCCGCGCATCATGGATTTCGGTCTGGCCCGCCAGCTCACGGAACGGAATCAGATCACCATCAGCGGCACCATTCTCGGAACCCCGGCGTACATGTCCCCGGAGCAGGCGAACGGGGAAACGCACCACCTGGACGGGCAGACCGACGTCTACTCCCTGGGGGCGGTCCTCTACTTTGCGCTGGTCGGGAAGCCGCCGTTCCTGGGGACGAGCCTGATCGAGACGATGTACCAGGTGATCGAAAAAGATCCCCCGCCGCTGGGCCGGTTGCGTCCGGACCTGCCGTTCGAGGTGGTGGTCATCTGCGAGACCGCCATGGACAAGGACCGGACCCGCCGCTACCCCGGCGCGGCCGCCCTCGCGGACGATCTGGATCGCCATCTCGCCGGGGATCCGATCCAGGCCCGGCCCGCGACCTGGACGCATCGCATGCGCAAGCGGGCGCGCAAGCATCGGGCGCTGGTTCGGGTGACGGCGGGCTGCGTGCTCGCGCTGGCGCTGGGAGGATGGGAGTATCATCGCCGCACGGCGCGATTGTCCGCCGAGGCCGCGCTTCGCGAAGAGGAGACTCGCGCCCTGGAGCGAAAAGTCGCGGCCGAACGGGCGCGACGGGCGGAGGCGCAGCGACTCCTGGATCAGGCGCGATTGCTGGGCGGAAAGGACGCGCTGGCGGTCCTCGACAAGGCGGTCGAGGCGGACGGGGAGTTCGTCGAGGCCCTATTCACCCGCGCAAGCCTCCGCCGGGCGATGGGAGACGGCCAGGGCGCGCTGGCCGACCTGGACGAATTGCTGCGGATCCAGCCGACCGATGCGCGCGCGGTCGTCGTGCGGGCGGGACTGCTCGACCAGGTGTTCGGCGAGCACGATCGCGCCCTGGCGGAATACGACCGGCTCGTCGAGATGGACGTGAAGAAGGAGGTCGCGCTGACGGCCCGCGGGCGGGCTCGCCAGATCCGACGGGACCACGACGCGGCCATCGCCGACTTCACGGCGGCCCTGAAGGTCAATCCCCAATACGCCGATGCGCGCGTGAATCGAGGGGCCTCGTACGTGCAAATCGGGCGGCTGCGGGAGGCGCTGGATGACCTCCATACGGTCGCGCGGCAGGAACCGGACAACGCCATCCTGTACCACTGGCTGGGCGTGATCCACCACTCGACATCCGACTATCAGGAAGCTCTGCGCTACGCCGACCTCGCCGTGCAGCGCAATCCCATGTACGCCGACGCCTGGCTGCAGCGCTCCCATTCCCTGTCGGAACTGGGACGGCTCCAGGAGGCGGAGGAATCTTGCCGCCGGGCGGCATCGCTGCGGCCCCGCGACGTCACGGCCCTGGCGGTCCTCGGCTTCGTGCAGAAAGAGCGCGGCGACTTGCAGGCCGCCCGCGAAACGCTCGAGCGCGCACTCCAACTTGAACCGGCCAGCGCGGCCGTCCTGAACAACCTGGGCCTCGTCCACCAGGCGTTGCGGGACTACCCGAAGTCGCTCGAGTTTCTGGACCGGGCCCTCGAGTCGAATCCGAACGACGCCATCGCCCTGCGCAACCGGGCCCGGTCGTACATCGACCTCGGCAAGTGGGACCAGGCGTTGGCGGATTGCGACCGCGCGTTGCAGATCAATCCGTACTACCCGCAGGTCTGGCTCACGCGCGGGGACATCCTGTTCTGGCAACGGAAGCTGGTCTCGTCGATCCGCTCGCACGAGAAGTACCTGGAGATGGCCCCGAACGACCGCTACTTTCGGGATGGGGAGTCGGGCATCCAGGGGGCGTTGGCGTTCATCCGCGCAGCCGGGAAGTCGTTCACGCCCGCCCGGGACCACGCGAAGGAGTCCGAAAACGCGCTGAAGGCGGGAGATTCGGAAAAGGCCCGGGAACACGCGGCGGCCGCGGCCAAGGCCAATCCGCTCCTCTGGTCGCCCCACCTGCTGACGGCCCGCGCGGCGGCGCGCGCCAGAGACACGGCCGCGGTTCGCGAGGCGCTGATCAAGGCCCGGGACGCGGGATTTCCGTTCCTTCCCGCATTCCTCCAGCACCCGGACCTCGATTCCGCCCGCGACGACCCCGCCGTGCGCACGCTCACGGGCGAATGAGCGACTCCCCCTTCCGCGCCCGCTCCACCAGCGCCGCCAGTTCCCGAATCGTCGCCGGACCGTGCCCCGCATAGTGGTTGTTGGCGTAGGTGAGCGCCAGCGGCACGCGCGCGAGCATCGCCTTGGTCAACTCCGCCCAGCGGATCAGACGCTCCGTCTGGTCGATGACGATGCGATCGAACGTCTTGGTCCGGGCGTCGACCGCCTTCCGGTCGCCGATGAGCCGGGAGTACACGAAGTCCGCGGTGACGAGGTCGTGCTTTTCGGCGAGATCCGCCGGGTGCGGCATGTAGGCGAGATCCACCAGCACGAGTCCCGCCCGGTGCTTCTTCAGGACCTCCAGCAGGGGCGCGCCGATCCACGGACGGTTGCGCACCTCCACCGCGTAGCGGAATCCGGACGGAAGCCCCTGCAGGAAGGCGTCCAACCGGTTCAGAAACGGGTCGATCGAGGGAAACACCCCCTTGTTGAAGTACGGGAATTGCAGGACCAGCGGGCCGCACTTTTTGCCGAGCCGCCCCATCGCGGCCAGGAATCGTTCCACGTCCTGCCCGACCGCCTCGGGAAGCAGCACCTTCTCCCCATCGGGCTTCTCCGCCTCCCCCCCATGCACGACGGTGCGCGGAAACTTGGCGGACAGCAGAAAGCCGTCGGGGGTCTTGCGCGTCCATCCGTCGGTGAGCCGGGCGTCCGGGACGCGGTAGTACGTGACGTCCGCCTCGACGGTGCGGAACTGGGTCGCATAGTGGGCCAGATAGTCGCCGGGCTTGGTGCCTTTCGGATAGAACACTCCGTCCCAACTGGATTCCGACCAGCTGGACGTCCCGTAGAGGAACTCACCCATCGCGGCTTCCTCGATTCGGTTACGGGTGAATCTTACTCCGACCCGGACGGCGGCGCACCCGGAAATCGCTTGCAGGGGGCGTCCGGGGCGAGGATCATGGGGCCGGCCTTTTGCCGACGAGATTCCGGAGGAAGTCGCGATGACGACGAAGACGCGGACGCCACAGGACCTCGCCATGGTCCTTACGGCCACCGACCTGACCGCCGAGACGGTATCCCGGGCGCTGGACGACATGGACCCGGCCGGACGGCTCGTATTTCTCGAATCGCTCGGGCGGGCGGAGATCGTCGCACTGTTCCAGCGCCACGCCCGGCTTCCGTGCGCACCCGCGGACTTCCTCCCCACGGATGGGAAGCCGATGCAGATTTGCGAAGGGATCAATTCGCTGCCGATGTTCCGGCGCTTCCAGAAGCGATTCGCTCCGGGGGCGGAGGGGAAGCCGCCGGTCGGATACAATCACCAAGCCATGGCCTGGCTGACCGGCCCCGGCTACTTCGTCGTCACCCCCTCGAAGGAGAAGCCGGAGGAGGCTCTGCTGGACTACACGCAGGCGCCCGGAACCGCGCCCTCGGGGTGGCCGGAGTTCCGCCCCAATGACGGCGGCATCTCGGCGCTCGTCTACGGCGGGATGATCGACGTCATGCGCCGGGTCTCCCGGGACGTCTTCGTCGGAGAGGCGTGGAAGAAGGGCCGTCCGAGCGGGGACTACTTCGTCCTCCTTCGCACGGTCTGAAGCGCGCGGGCTTCGCCCGACCCCCGGGGCGATACGGAGCCGGCGCGGATCCCGCCGCGGCAAGGCCGCGCGCGGCCATACCCGGCCGGCTCAGCGCGCCACGTAGGTTCCGCCGTTCTGTTCGGCGAGCCGCTTCATCAGATCCCCGTCGTGGTCCCCCACCCCGATGGCATGGATGCGGATCCGGCGGTCCTGATTCCAGTCGCGGACGACGGCGAGGATCTTCTCTCGATCCAGCAGTTTGCCTACCGTGGGCTGCCCATCGGTGAGAAAGAAGATGGTGTCCGCGCCTTTGTCGTAGTTGTCCTCCTTCTTGCGCAGAAGGTGGAACGCGCGCTCGAGGGCGTCGTGGATGTTGGTCCCGCCGTCGGGCTCGAGTCCGTCGATGAACTTGCGGGCCTTGGTCTTGTTGGTCTCGGTGGCCGTCATGGAGGCGGCGGAGAGGACCTTCACCTCACCGCTGTAGAAGATGAGATTGAACACCGCGTCGGCCGGCAAGAGGTTGATGGCGCGGTGGATCTCGGCCCTCGCGACGTCGATCTTGCGATCTCCCTTCGGCGTCACGGCGTCCGGACCGGACTCCACGGTGGCGGGTTTGCCCGCCTTCTCCGCCATGCTGCCGGAGATGTCGAGCACGAAGACGATGTTCTTCGATTTGGTCTCGATGCCGAAAAACACGGTGGTTTTGCCGGGTTCTTCGCCGCGCGCGCTGCCGGCCTCGGTCTTTTTCTTTTCCAGACTGCCGGCTTCCCAGGCCGCGCCGTTCGTCTCCCACCAGCCCTTCCACGCCTTGGCGTCGCCGCCCAGGTCGACTCCGGTCAGCAGGTGGAGGGCGCGGGCGATGTCCTCCCGCATGCGGCCGGGTTCCTTCTGCAGGCGCTCGATCAGCGGCTTGACCGACGTCCGGTCGTCCTCCGCGCCGAGGGCCTCGGCGGCCGCCGCGCGGACCTGCCAGTGCTCGTCCTCCAGCGCGCCGACCAGGACGGCGTGGCTGCCGGGCGCGCGACGCATTCGGAGGGAATCGACGGCGGCGCTGCGCACGCGCGGGGACTTGTCCTGCGTCATCTTATGGAGGCAGGGCCCCGGGTCCACCCCGGCCGCGTCGACGGTCCCGAGCGCGGTCGCGACGGCGCCCCGCACCGATTCCTGCGAATCCGTGGAGGCGATCTTCACCAGCCACTCGACGGCCGGCGCGTTCTTCGTCTCCCCGAGGGCCCGGGCAATCTCGCGCGGATATTGCGACAGATCGAACACGCGATCCGAGAGTTCGCGCATCTTCATCTCGGTCTTGGCCATCTGCTCGGCCTCGGCGGTGGAGACCATCCCTTTCTGATTGGCGACCATCTTGTTGAAGCGTTCGACGGAGGCCATGTACTCCTTCTGGAACGTCTCCTGCTCCTGTTCCGCCTTGCGCAAGACCGGGTCCTGATTGCCGAGCAGATCGACGAGGAGCTTGACCGACTCGAGGGAGTCGAACTTGCCCAGGCGCTTGACGGCGCGCAAGCGCGCCTCCGGATCGCCCGAGCCGATTTCGCGCAGGGACTCGGCGCGCGTCCGGCCCCAATCGGCCTCCTCCGCGCGCGCCGGCGCGCCGGCCAGGAGGAGAAACCCCGCCACCAGGACTGCTGCACGACGCATCACGAGCGACTCCCCCTGTTCTTCAGCACCTTGGTCAGGATGACGACGTTGCCCTTGTCGTTGAACACCACCTGGTCCATGATCTTCTTCACCATGTGAAGGCCGAATCCCCCGGCTCGCTTGCCGCTGGCGGCGCGATCGGCGAGAAACGACCTCAAATCGCGGGTCGGGTCCGGGATCGCCTGGGGATCGAAGCCTTCCCCCTCGTCCTCGATTTTGAACACGAGCTGATCGTCGAAGCGGCAGTAGCTGACCCGAATGGTCCGCCGTTCGTCCTTCCGGTTTCCCCACTCCCAGGCGTTGCGGCAGATCTCGCTGAGGGCATAGCGGAGTTCCTCGCGCTCCTCCTCCGGCAGGTCCTGCCCGCACGTTTCGGACACCATGGCATCGAGCTTGTCGAGAAACTCCTCCCGATTGGGGGCGGAGAGTTCGACCCAGCCCTCGCGGTGTCGAATGACTTCGATCTCTTCGGGCGGCAGGTCGTTCTCGCCGGTCATCGCGCCTCCGCGAACTCCCGGACCGCCTGATCTTCCGTGCCGACGACTTCGAAAAGGGGCAGGATCTCCCCCAGTTCCAGGAGCTTGCGGACGACCTCGGACAGGTCGGCCAGCTTGAGCCGGCACTCGCTGCCGATGCGCACCAGGGCGCCGATGGCCGAGCTGCTCATGTAGTTCACTTCGGCGAGATTGATGACCACCTTGCGGCCGGCGCCCGATTGCGTGGAGGCGAGGAAGCCCAGCAACTCTTCCGATACCTCGTGAAGAATGCGCCCCTTCAGCCGAATGACCAGCACATCCTGCACGGTTTCGTAGCGGATTTCCTGCCGAAGCGGCTTCATGGTCGTTGGCTCCCGCTCACGGGTACTCGAGGCCGCCGAAGGAACCTGCGAAGGCGGCGTAGGTGTTTTCCCAGGCGCAGCGGAGGTCGCCCTGGAGGCCTGCCACGTATTCGCGCAGCCGGCCTCCCTGAGTGGTGTAGATCAGATAGAGTTCCGCCAGGAACTCCTCGAAAAATCGCAACTGATAGATCCGCCGCGTTTCCGCGTCGAGGAGGAACTCGACCCCCAGGACGGCCCCGGCCGCGCGTATGGTGTCGAAGGCCCGCTCCATTTCCTTGGTTGTCCCGCACGGCAGGCGGGTTTGATGCGC
>CAZWCX010000160.1:0-13811 GCA_964632945.1 uncultured Planctomycetia bacterium
CCTTCGAGTACGGGAAGCAGGTACCCCCACGCGCCCCCCGGGTCCTCGCCTCGAGGGCCGGGCGCGGCGGTCGTCTCCCGGCCTCCCACGTAGCCGCGGAGCGAACCCCGGCTGGCCGCGGTGTCCGGATCGACTCGACGCCCGCCTTCCGGATCGTCAGCGAGGGCGCCCTCGACGGCGAAGTCGTACATCATGACCGCCCCGTTTTCATAGGCGGAAGCCTTGGCGCTGTCCGGCCCCCAGCCGCCCAATTGGATCTGGGAGACGGCGCTCGATCCGAGATGGGAGGGGGGCAGGCGGGAGAGGATCGTATGGGTGATCCGGTACACGTATCCGAGCTTGGATACGTACCGATGCTGCTCCTGCTGAAACGGCGGGTAATTCCCGTTGACGACCTCGACCCCGCGCTCGTGCAGGAAAGCCCGGAGCTGGTCGAAGGCAGCCCGGTCTTCCTCCTCCGGGATCCCGTCCGCATCCCGCCAGCGGGTGTAGCATTCGTAGTGCTCGCGGGTCGATGGTTGCCAGATGCTGGACGATCCCCCCTTGATGTTCCCGCCGAACCGATAGCGACCGTTGAAGTAAATGACCCGCTGCCCGAATCGAAACTCCATCTCGAGTTCGGGATTGAGGAAGGGAACCTTCCCGACGAGGCTGCGCCAGGGCAGCGCCAGTTCGCGCACTTCGGGGGGCATGACCTCGAGGGTGACGTTCATGCGCGGGCCTCGGAGGGTGGCGGACGGACTTTCCAGTCTACCGGCAGCTCCGGCGGCTATGCAAGCCATTTGGCCAGCCGGACGCCGCCCAGGACGACGAGGCCGAGAATGCTGGGCGACAGAAGGGCGAGCATCGCCCAGGTGCGCAGGCAGGGGCGCCGCACCTCCTCGAACTGGTGAAGTCCGGTCCGTTCGAGCATGTGGAGCAGGATCTGCTCGTAGCCCGGGGTCCCGGAGTTGAGAAGGAAACGGGGCCGGGACTCGCCTTCGAGGACGACGTAGTAGTTGTCGTAGGGCGCGAGCGCGGGGCGCGAGTATTGCAGGGCGCGGACGGCGTCGAGGGGCCGGGAGCGGGCCAGCGGATGAAGGGCGACCCGGAAAGTGTCGGCGCGGACCCGCAGGCGGCCGGGGATCATCGACAGGGCGGCGAGAAAGAAGACGAAGGTGGCGATCGCCAGCGGCACCGGATCGACCGTGAACACGCCGGCCGCGCCGAGCGCCGTGACGGTGAAGGCGAGGGTAAGGACCATCCAATTCGGAACGTTCGGAGGGATCCAATGTCCCTCGGCCGTCACGTCTGCGATGACGATGGAATCGTCTTCGTAGTACACGGTCCGCAGCGATCCCCGCGCCCGGGTGGGGCTACTCGGCCTTGCTCTTCGGCGCCGACGAAGTCGGGGCGGCCTTCGTCTTTTGCGCCGTTCGCGCCTGGTCGATCTTCCGGTTGAGGATTTCGATCTCGCAGCAGACTCGGTACATCTGCTCGTTGTAGTCGTCGACGATGTCCTGGATCTCGAGATAGCGTTGGATGAGAGTCGCCTTCTCCCGTTCCAGATGATCGATCGTCGGGCTGGTTTCCATGTCGTTCATTCCGATGGTCTCCGGCCGCCGGTCGGGAACCCCGCTCCCGATGGCGCTGTCGCATCGTATCACAGGCCCCGGAGGCCGTCAACCAGGGTTTCCGGGGCTGGAAGCAAGGCGGGGTGCGGGTTCCGGGGCGATCCGGAGCGGATCCCGGAGAGGCTCCGGCGGCGGCGGGCGGAGGTCGGCGCGAGCCGTCCGGCGAAGACGAGCGGCCCGGCAACGGATGGCTAGCCGCCCGGCCGCGGGGGGACGGGCCTGGCGGACGGCGCCGGCTCATCGAAGGAGATCAAGCGTTCCTTGGGCAAGCGGGCGACCTTCGACAGGACCCAGACGAGCGCGCCCGCCGACAGCAACCCCCAAAGGGCCCCCCAGAAGATCGGCGGGAACGGGATGATCTCCGAGAGCGCCTCGGCGTCGCTCTTTCCGGCGCCGCCCCCGACGAAGTGCATGCCCGGTCTCGTCCAGTGCAGCAGGTCCGCGCGGATATCGATCAGGGCGTAGAGGCTGCTCGCGATGCCGATGAAGCGGGCGATGGCGACCTCGACGATCAGCCAGTTCTTCATGCCGATGAACAGAAACGCCGCCGCCGTGAGGGCGCAGAAGGCGATGGTGAAGGTGCCGCTCACCCACCCCACCAGGACGGCCAGGATGCAGATTCCCATCCCTTCGAGCAGGTAACCGGCGACGCCTTTCAGGTGCGACAGGTAGAAGAGCGTGAGTCCGAAGGCGGTGCTCCCCAGATACCCGGCGGAGAGGATGACCACCCGGCTGCCGCCGCGCGTCCAGGTCACGCCCGCCTGGCCCGGATCGAGGATGATGCGGTCCACCGATCCGCCCGTCAGCCAGGCCGCCAGCGCGTGACCGGATTCGTGGAACAGGACGACGAGAATCTTGAGGGGGTACATCGCCGGGGAGTCCCAGAGATACCAGGCCAGCGCGAACACGGCGAGGTTGCCGAGGAGCAAGCGACCGTTGAACACCGGGTGGCGGCCCGGAATCGGGGGAACGCCGCTCATTGGGTCCCCTCCAGCGCCAGGGCGTAGTCCGGCGTGCCCGGACGGAGCGTGACGACGCGCCCATCGACGTACAGGACGTGGATGATCCCGCCCGGGTGCTCGTCGTGCCAATCCGCCACCACCGGCGTTCCCGGCGACGGGTCCGCGGGGAGCGGACGCGTCGGTCCGCGGTAGGCGGTTCGAGTGCCGTGCGGGGACAGGGGGGGGCGGGTCCGGGCGCCGAGCTTGGGGAGACGGTCGCGCCCGTAACGCTCGAGATGGTCGAGGAATCGCGCACCGGTCCCGGGCGGGTACGCCCTCTTCTCGGCCCGGTGGATGTCGAGGACGGTGTACAGGTGGCCGAGGTTCCGCGTGCAGGCCGCCTCCGCCGATTCCGCGGTGGAGGTCGGGGCGGGAGCGACGGGGGCGGGCGTGACCACCCGCGCAGGACCCGCGTCGGAGCTCGAAAGGAAGATCAGGAGGAGGTACAGGAGCAGCCAGAAGCCGTTGATGACGATCCCGGCGATTCCGAGGCCGAGTCCGGCCCAACGGTCCCGGTGGCGGGTGGTTTCCCGCACGCCCAGGACGGAGAGGAGGAGCCCCACCGGGGCGGGGAAGCAGAAGAAACCGACCAGGCCGAGGAGGAAGCCGGCGACGACGAGGGGGTGCGTGCCTCCCCCGGAGGGGGCGGCAGCGGCGGCGCCGGCTCCGGACGGGCGGTGGAGGGGCACGATGGCGGCGGTCCCGGACGCGGTTCCGGTCCACGAAGGTCGCTCGAACGTCCCCGGCGGCGGGGCCCCGGGAAACGGTTGCGGACCGTCGGTCGGGACCGTATTGACCGCGCCGCAGCCGGGACAGCACGCGCGGCGGCCCGCCAGTTCCGGACCGACGCCCAGCAGTTTCCCGCACACACATGGGAATTCGATCATCGCATCCGATCCCCTGCCTGGAACGCAGGGATTGTACGGCAGAGCCGCCGGGGGTTCAAGGCCGGCGCTTGGCCCCTCCCCCTGTTACTTGTCGATTGACCCGGGGGCGTCCCGCGCTACAATACTCGGATCATCGAAAGGGGGGTCATGCGCCTGCCGCTCGTTTCGGGCTTCGTTCTCGCCGTCGTCCTGGCGGTTGCCTGCGCATCGCCCGCCCTGGCGCAGCAGGACCCGCCCCCCGATCCCGCCCTGCCCACGCCCGGTGCGCCGGCCAAACGCGAGGCGGAAGTCGTCCTCACCGGCGTCTTCCTGATCGATCTCTGGCGGCTGGACGTCGAACGCGGCCTGTTCGACGCCGACTTCTATTGTTGGTTCAAGTGGAAGGGGGAACGGTTCAACCCGAGCGGAATCGAGTTCATGAACGCGGAGAGGATCTGGCAGTTCCGCGAGCAGGAAAAGGTCGTGATGGGCGACCAGACCTACGTGACCTTCCGCGTGTCCGGCACCTTCAAGGGGTACTTCAACCTCCAGAGCTATCCGTTCGACACCCAATCCCTGGAGATCCAGATCGAGGACCAGGTCCTCGAGCTTCAGGATCTCGTCTTCGTGCCCGACAGCAAGATGTTCGACGGCACGCCGCGCGATATGGACTTGAGCGCGCGGGAGCGTCAGCTCAACATCCCCGGATGGCGCGTGATCGAGGTCAAGCAGACCCACGACACGCACACCTATCACACGGATTGGGGCGCGCCGATCCCGACCGGGAAGGCCTCCCGCTACTCCCGCTACGCGTTCGCCCTGAAGGTGAAGCGCCTGGTCTATCCCTACCTGCTGAAGTTCCTGCTGCCGCTGGTCGTGATCGTACTGATTTCCTTCCTGGTCTTCTTCATCGAGGCGGACCAGTTCGGCGTGCAGGTGCTGATCGGCCTGGTGGCGATGATGGCGGCGCTGGTGTTCCACTCGATGCAGTCGAAGCAATTGGCCGACGTGGGATACCTCGTCCTCGTCGACAAGTTCTTCATCCTGTCGTACACGGTCATTTTTCTCACCCTGGTCCAAACCGTGGGGACGCACGCGCTCCACCGGCGCGGGGCGGTCGAGCGCGCCGCCGCGCTGGACGGCCTGTGCCGTTTCCTCTTTCCCCTCCTGTACCTGACCGGAGTGGCGGCGCTGGTGGTCCCGAACCTGTAGGCGGGATTTCGGGACCGTCCCATCCGTACGCCGCCCCGTCGCGGTCTCTCCGGCCACCCCCGGGGAGGGCGGACGCTCATTCCCGCGGCGTCGATGCGTCCGCGTGCGCCTCCCGAGGGCGGATCTCGCCCCGGGCAGGTCCGCGGCTCGCCCGGGCCGCGTCCCAAGGCTCTCCGCCGGCGGGCGTCGGCAGGGTTGACCGTCCGAAAACGGCGGGGCCAAGCCGCCCCTGCGGGCGCCTGGCCCCGGATGCCGTGCCGGCGCGAAACCCCGGGCGTTCCCGAGCGGCCCGCGCTACCGGAACACGATCGTCTTGTCGTTCTTCACGCCCTGGCAGGTCTTGCACAGATCCTTGCCGGTGAGCCCCTTGCCGCCGCAGGTCCGGCACTTGGTCCAGAGGATCTCCTCGACCTTCATGAGCTTCTCGGCCGCGTAGGCCTCGAGCCAGGCATACCGGCGTTCCGGGGAGGCGCTCTTCCACCAGTCTTCCTGGATCTGCGGGAACGGTCGCCGGTCCTTCTGCCAGAGGTCCTGGATCGTCTCGTCCTCTTTCTCCGCCTTCTGGATCTCTTCGTAG
Source organism: uncultured Planctomycetia bacterium (assembly GCA_964632945.1). Taxonomy (GTDB): domain Bacteria; phylum Planctomycetota; class MHYJ01; order WSZJ01; family CAZWCX01; genus CAZWCX01. The sequence goes on from CAZWCX010000160.1 coordinate 5,270, forward strand.
GAGAGTCCCTCCCCTTCTCCGAGCTTCTTCAACTTGCGGCCCTCGGAGACCCAGGTGCCCTCCCCGTACGAGGCTTTGCGGGACTGGGAGACGGTCCGGTCTTTCCAGCGATCCTCGAGGTCCTCCGCTTTCATCCGGGTCCGCTTGGCCAGTTCGCGGACGATTTCCTTGTGGAGACCGAGGTCGACGTACTTTTTCGCCACATCGAACGTCCCCTGCCGGTCCGCGGCGGGTTTCTTGAGGAGCGCGCTCATGATGGAGACGTAGTCCTTGAAGATCTTGTCGTCGCCCGCCTTGGCGGAGGAGGCCGTGCCGCCCTTCTCCGCCTCGCTCAGATCGGATTCGAGCGATTCGAGGTCTTCTTTTGCGATGAGGTCGCCGAACTCCGTCTTGAGGCGTTCCAGGGAGGCGCGGGCCTCCTTGTTCTTGCGATCGTCCAGCAGATCCCGCACGGTCTTGGCGAGGGCAAGGGCGTCCTGTTCCTTCTTCTTCCGGTTGATCGAGGCCAGGCGCTGATCGACCTTGTCCTGCATGCCGGAATCGAGTTCGGCGGCCTTGCGGAAGTGCTGCTCGGCCTCGCTCCACATGCCGATGCGGACGCACAGGGAGCCGAGATCGAACTGTCCGGACGGGTCGGTGTCGGACGTTCCCTTGGCGCGTTCGTCGTAGAGTTCCTTGGCCGAGTACAGGGTGAGGGCCTCGACCTCGGCCGTCTCGCGTTTGAGGATGCTGCCGGCGGGGACGTGTTTGGTTCCCTCGCGGGTGCGGAGGGTGAGTTTGTCGGCCGTTTCCTCGGTGATCCGGCCTTCCAGGAACGACCCGTTGCGGGTCTGGATGCGGACGATCTCGATCATTTCGCGCTCCCCCTCTTCCGGGAGCGTGAGGACCTTGCGGACCCGGCGGGCGTCTTCGGGAGCGAGGTTTTCCCACAGGAGGGTGAGGACGCCGCCGTTGTCCCACCGCTTGAGGCGGAAGCCGTCGGAGTCGGTGGCGACGACGTCGCCGCTGACGGTCTCCCCGGTGCGGAGGCGCACGGAAAGGCCGTGGGCGGCTACGGGGAGCAGGAACAGCGTGAAGAGCAGGACCAGGAAGGGACGGATCGGCATGTCCGGACCTCCGTTGCCGTGGGGCGCACCGGAAACGTGGTGGATCGCGAGCGCCTGCCGCCGGTCGCGGGACGGCCGGCGACGGGCGGGGCGTTCAGGACCCGAGTATAGCGGCTCAGACCGTCTCGGGGAAGATCTTCCTGGTCCTTTCCTTGAGGAACTCACTGATGCGGGTGGCATCGGAGAAGGAGAAGACGCGATGGGCGACCTCTCGGGCTTCCTTGAGGGTGACCGAGCGCAGGACCTTTTTCACCTGCGGAATCGAGGTCGGGGTCATGGAGAACTCGCGCAGTCCGAGGCCGAGGAGCAGGATGGTGAAATTGGGGTCGCCGGCCATTTCGCCGCACAGACAGACGGGTCGGCCGTTTTTCTCCCCCTCCTCCAGGATCTTGCGCAGGATGCGGAGGACGGCGGGGTTGGTCGGCTGATACAGTTCGGCGATGCGCTCGTTCACGCGGTCGACGGCCATCACGTACTGGATGAGGTCGTTGGTGCCGATGGAGAAGAAGTCGGCCTCCCGCGCCAGGACGTCGGCCATGAGGGCGGCGGCGGGGACCTCCACCATGATCCCGATCTTGAGGCTGTTGGTGTGCGGGACGCCTTCGCGTTCCAGTTCTCCCCGGACGTGATTGAGGACGGCCTTGGCGCGTTGGAGTTCCTCGAGGGACGAGATCATGGGGAACATGACCTTGACGTTTCCCTCGAGTCCGGCGCGCAGGATGGCGCGGAGCTGGGTGCGGAACAGGTCCATGCGCTCGAAGCAGAGGCGAATTCCGCGGCAGCCCAGGAAGGGGTTGGCTTCGCGCAGCGACCCCTCCACTTCCATCTTGTCGGCGCCGAGGTCGAGGGTGCGGATGGTGAGCTCGCGGTCGTTGAGGAGTGAAAGCGCGCGGCGATAGGCCTCGTAATGTTCCTGTTCCGTCGGCGGGCGCTGGGGGTTGAGGAACAGAAATTCGGTGCGGTAGAGGCCGACGCCGGAGGCCCCGAACTCGCGCGCGGTCTTGACCTCATCGGGGAACTCGATGTTGGAGAGGATCTTGACCGCGTGGCCGTCGCGGGTTTCCGAGGGGAGGTCGATGACCTCGCGAAGCGCCTGGCGTTCGCGAACCTGAATGCGCTGCAAGGCGCGGTACTTTTTGAGCGTTTCCTCGTCCGGGTTGATGATGAGCGACCCGGACGTGCCGTCGATGATGAGGGTGTCCCCGCCGGACACGTCGGTGGAGATGGTCTCGAGGCCGACCACGGCCGGGATCTGCATGGTGCGCGCGACGATGGCGGTGTGGGAGGTGCGGCCGCCGGCGTCGGTGGCGAAACCGCAAACCTTGGAGCGATCGAACGCGATCACCTGGGCCTGCGTCAGGTCGTGGGCGACGACGATCACCGAGCGCGGGACCTGGGTGACCTCGATTTTCTTCTCGTGGACCAGGTTGCGGATCAGGCGGCGCTCGATGTCCTGGAGTTCCGGAATGCGGCTTTGAAACAGGCCGTCGCCGCCCGCGGCTTCGGAAAGCTGCTTGACGTAGACCCGGAAGACGCTCGAGACGGCGTACTCGGCGTTGCAGCGCCCGCGGGAGATCTTCTCGTCGATGCGCCGGTGGGTGGGCTTGTCGTTGAGCATCGCGATCGAGGAGTCGACCATCGCGTGGATTTCGCCGGCCAGATGGGACGGCACGTTGGCGCGCAGATCCTCGAGTTCCCGCAGGGAGTGCTGGAGGGCATCGCGGAAGCGGGTGAGTTCGTGCGCGACCTCGTCCGGATGGATCGAGCGCTTGGTGATCGGGTAGTCTTCGGAGTCGAGGATGAAGGCCTCGCCGAAGGCGATTCCGGGCGATACGCCGATCCCTCGACGGATCTCCATCACTCGATCCCGAACTTGTTGTGCACCAATGCCGCCAGGGTCTCGACGGCCACTTCGGCGTCGGGGCCTTCCGCGCGGAGCCGGAGGACGGTGCCCGCCGTCGCGGCCAGGGTGAGCAGCTCGATGATGGCCTTGCCGTTGACCGGCGTGCCGTCCTTGGAAACCGTGATGTCGGATTGAAACCGGTCGGCCACCTCGGCGAATTTCGTGGCCGGGCGCACGTGCAGCCCGTGGGCGTTTTCGATGATCACGTCCTTTTCAGCGGTCGGCATAGCGTCGATTCCGATGTCGTTGCAGAGGCCCCCGCGCGGCGCGGGCGGGAGGAACTTCGTCTGGTCGACCGGTCCCGTCGGGCGACGGCATCTCGACGGCCGCGCCGCCCTCGGGGAGGGTGGCCCGCCGCGCGCGCGGCGGGGATCGCCCGTCCCCCGGGTGCGAAGGCGATGGCGGCCGGACTCTACGGCGTGGCGGCCTTGCTCCCGGCCGCGAGCTCCTCGTCCACCTCGTGGAAGAGCTCCAGGATGTCCTTGACCCCCTTGGCTTGACGCAGGAACTTGCAGAAATTCACCCGCTTCACCGCCTGGAAGATCTTCTGCAGCGCCTGGATGTGGGCGTCGGCCTTGTCGAAGGGGGAGACGACGAGAAAGACGAGGTGCACCGGCTCGCCATCCACGGCATTGAAGTCGATTCCCTCCGCGGAGCGGCCGAACGCGCCCAGGATGGTGTCCAGGTTCTCCAGCTTGGCGTGGGGCACGGCCACTCCGTTGCCGATCCCCGTGCTGCCCAGCTTTTCGCGCTTCTCCAGCGCCGCCACGACGTCGGTCGTCTTCAGGTTGGCCGACTTGTGGGTTTCCCGGATCACCTCCACGAGCTCCTTCATCGCCCCTTTCTTGTCCGTGGCCTGCAGGCGGTCGATGATCGTCCCCCGCGAGATGAAGTCCACCAGTTTCATCCGTCCGTTCTCCTTCCCACGCAGGGGGTGCTCCCCCGCCTCGCCGCGGCAGACCCACAGCCTGTGCGCGCCCACGGCCTCGGTTCTCCCCCGGCAGGGGCCGGGCCCCGGAACCCCTCCCGGGCTCCTACCACCAATCCTCCTCTTCCAGCGCCGAGCCGTCCCCGCCCGCAGGTTGCGTCAGCGTCTTCTTCTTGGCGGCGACTCCCCTCGGTCGATGGTTCTTGATCTTCTCCTTGAACTTGGTCAGCTGGCGCTCCACCTTCGCGTGGACCTTGTCGAGCGCCGCCTGAATGTCCGCGTCCTTCGCCCGGGCAACCACCTGCGTATGCCGCGTGGCCGAGACGATGAATTCCGCCGTGTACTTCTCGCCGTCCACATCCAGGACGATCTCGATCTTGCCGATGCGGTCGTAGTACTTCCACATCCGCTCCGCACGCTCCCGCGCGTACTCCTTCATCTCCGGGGTGACCCGCAGGTGGCGCGCCGTGATCGTGATATTCAAAACGCCTCCTTCGCGCGTTCGCACGCGCCTACTTTCCGATGGACAGCCGCTCCGCGATGCGCGGATCGAGTTGCGGGATCTTCCGAATCTTCTCCTGCGTGGCCCCGATCGGGTACTCCAGCCGGTGGTACCAGAGTCGCTTCCCGTCGAAGGTGACATAGCAGGCCCGGTTGTCCCCGTCCCGCGGCTGACCCACGGAGCCGACGTTGACGATGTACTTCTCGTTCTCCTTGAACTCGTACTGGTTGTCGATCTCGCCCGGGGTCAGGAACTTGCTCTCCTGATTGATGATGCCGGGATCGTGCGTGTGCCCGACGAAGCACACCCACTCGAAACGGCTGAAGATGTCCTTGATCTTTGCCGGAACCTCCCCCAGCAGGTCCTCGCACTCGCTGCGGAGGATGTACTCCATCGTGGGGTCGCGCGGCGATCCGTGGACCAGAAGGGCCCGGTCCAGATGGTGGGTGAGGGGCAGGCTCTTCAGGAATTCCCACCGCTGCTTTCGGACCTTCCCGGACAGCCATCCCGGCTTGAGCTGACTGCGCGTCCAGTCGATGGCCTCGCGCGCAAGCGGGTTGAAGCCGAGCGCCTCATTCACGACCGCCTCGTCGTGATTCCCGCGCAGGGTGAGCGCCCAGGCCATCGCGTGATCCACGCATTCCACCGGATCCGGCCCGTAGCCCACCACGTCTCCGAGGCAGAAGATATGGTCGTTCGGAATCCCCTTGCCCTCGATATCCTTGAGAACCACCTTCAGCGCCTCGAGGTTCCCGTGGATATCCGATATGATCGCCCACATGGCTGCGGTTCTGCCCCCCGGCGAACGTGTGGGTGGGGACCGGACTTGCTTGACAGGATCTTAGCACACCCGAATTCCGGGGCACAAGAGAATTGCATGTCGGTTCCCGTCCGGAAGACCTTAAGTCGAAGAAACTCCGAACGTTAGGCCTCGGAAGCCGTCGCTTCCGGGGGGGACAGCCGGTCATACAGCCGGATCAATTCCAGAACCATCCCCCGGGCCGAGAAGCGCTCGCGGACCTCCCGACACCCCTGCTCCGCGAGGGACCGGGCGGTTTCCGGATCGGTCAGGACGTCTCGCATGGCGCGCTCCAGGCCCAGGACGTCGCGAGCGGGCACCAGTGCGCCGGTCCGGCCGGGAACAACCACCTCCCGCGCCCCGTCGACGTCGAAGGCGACGACGGGGCGCCGGCACAACAGCGCCTGCGGCACGACCCGGGGCAGGCCCTCGCGCAAGCTGGCGTGAACCACCGCGTCGGCGGCGTGCAGCAAGGGCGGAATTCGTTCGGGCGGGACGAGTCCGAGGAACGTCACCCGGGCGCGAATTCCCATTTGCTCGGCCTCGGCTTCGAGTTCCGCGCGCCGGATCCCGTCTCCGATGAAGAGGAGTCGCGCGCGGGGGTGATCGTTTGCGAGCGCCCGGAAGGCCGCGAGCACATACTCGTGCCCCTTCAACTCGAACAGGCGGGCCACCTTGGCGAAGACGACTTCGTCCGGGGAGAACCCGAGTTCGGCGCGCACGCGGTCCCGGTCGCCGGCCGCGGCGAAGAACGGCTCGAGTTCCATGCCGCTGGCAATCGTTCGGTAGCGATCGGGTGTGCCGATGCCGACCGCGAGGGACTGGTCGCGCATCGCCTCCGCGACGGTGACGAAGGCGTCGGTCACCGGCGCGACGACTCGCTCGGCCAGGACGTACAGCCGGTTGAGCCAGCGGGACTGGTACGGGTGGAAGGAGAGTCCGTGGACGGTGTGGATGACGACCGGGACCCGGGTGAGCCAGGCGGCGGCGCGGCCGAGGATCCCCGCCTTGGCGCTGTGGGTGTGGACGATGCGCGGACGGACGCGGCGAAAGATCCGGACCAGGGCCGCGAGCGCGGCAAGGTCGTGGAGGGGGTGGATCTCCCGGCGAAGGGAATCGACCACTTCGACCGGAATGCCGCCGGCGCGGGCGCGTTCGAGGAGGCTGCCCTCCGGTCCGAGGGCCGGGCCGGTGACGAGCCGCGCGTCGAACCGGGGATTCCGTTGCAGCCCCTCGAGGGTGAGGAGCGTGTTTTCCTGGGCGCCGCCGAGGATCATGCGCGTGATGACGTGGAGGACGACGATGGGCGGCATGGGGCGGGGGGCGGAGCGCGTGGCGGCCCCGGCGGGGGCGGTCGCCACGGGGATCCGATGGTCGGGGACCCTGGGCAGTCGGTAAGCCGCAGATTCCGGAACGGGCCGTCCGGGGGCGCGCGGCTACTTCGCGCCGCCGTCTTTTTCGCCCGCGGGGGAAGATTCGTTCGCGGGCGGAGGGGCGTTGCCGGGCGCCGGACCCACCGCGTCGTGCACGGCGTCCGACCCGGCCTTCGCCCCCGCCTCCCGGGCCCGTTCGAGGGCGCGCTTCTTGATCGCCTCGAACCACTCCCCCACTTTCTTTTTTTGTTCCTCGGGGATGGCCAGCAGGACGGTGCGGGTGGCTTCGAGGACCGGCGGGCCCAGGCGCGACTGCTCCACCTCCGGCGTGAAGGCTTGGATCGGAATGACCACGATACCCAGGAGCACTACGCCGCAGACCAGTCCCGCCTTGACCAAGCCGAGGACCCCGCCGAATACCCGGTCGATCGGCTTGAGTTCCGCGGCCTTCATTGCCCGCTCGATCAGCACCACGATGAGGAAGAGGACGAGATAGACGCCGACGAACGTGAGGAAGTAGGCGAGGCCCTTCAGGACGGTCGGGCTCGTTTCCGACATGCGCTGCCCGAGCCAGGTCGCCACCGGCTGGTGAAAGTAGAGCGTGGCGTAGCAGGAAATGCCGAAGATGACGAGTCGGGCGACCTGCCACAGCAGTCCGCTGATGAACCCGAGCACGGTGCCGATCACGAGGACCAGGAACACCGACACATCGACCCAGTTCACGGGTACCACACCTCCATGAGGTAGAGGCCCCCTGCGGGCGCGGTCGGTCCCGCGTGCTTGCGCCGGCCGGAAGCGAGGATGCGCGGCACTTCGTCGGCGGGCAGGCGTCCATGGCCGACGAGGGCGAGCGTTCCGACGAGGGTGCGGACCATCTTGTACAGGAAACCGTCGCCGCCGACGCGGATTTCAACATAGGGAGGGTGGAAATCGATGTCAACCGTTTTGACCGTGCGCACGGTGTTCTTGTCTTTCGGGACCTCGACCGCGAAGGCCCGAAAGTCATGGGTTCCGATCAGGGGGCGGGCCCCCTCGCGCATGGCCAGGACGTCGAGCGGCCGGCGCACCAGCCACGCGCGGTCGCGCTCCAGGGGCGATCGGGCGCGGCGGTTGAGGATGCGGTAGAGGTAGGTCTTGCCGAGCGCCGAATACTGGGCGTGAAAGTCGGAGGCCACCTCCTGCGCGGACAGGACCGCGACGTCCGGAGGCAGGTGGGCGTTGAGCGCGTCGGGGAGAGCCTCGCAGGCGATCGCCGACATCGTGAAGAAATTCGCCGCCTGTCCGCGGGCGTGGACCCCCGCGTCGGTCCGTCCGGCGCCCTGCACGTGGACGCGATCCCCCGTGACTCCGAACACCGCCTCCTGCAACGCGGATTGCACCGACGGGGCGTTCGCCTGGGTCTGCCAGCCCCCGAATCGGGTGCCGTCGTATTCCACGAGCAGCTTCACGTTACGCCCGGCGCGCGGCTGCATGGGCGCCTACGCCTCTCGTCCGGCGGGATTCTCGCCGGACGGCTTGGGGAAGAAGGAACAGACGTCCACCCCGAAGTAGCGCAGGAAGGAAAGGAACAGCAGGGCGGCCACGAACTCGTCGATGTTGCCGATGACGCGCTCCGTGTCCGGGACGAATTCCATGTGACCGCCGAACGGATTGAGCAGGTAGAGGGCGGACAGGACTCCGATCACCCAGACCCACAGGGAGCGGAAGAAGGTGCCGAGCATGCGGCCTCTCCGGCGCAGGGGGGCGCGGGACGGTCGCACGCGAGGGCGGATCGCGCGGCGACCGGGCCGTCGCCCCGGTTCTGATCGGGTTGTCGAAGTCCTGCGGGGGCATCCGCGACGCCGGCAGGTACCGGCGCGTCCCCCCCATTCGGGATCGAGTGGGGCTTCAACCTTGATTTCCCAGGTTGGTCCGGTCGCTTTTCGCGCCGG
>CAZWCX010000161.1:0-13649 GCA_964632945.1 uncultured Planctomycetia bacterium
ATCGAAGGATTGTCCTGCGTTCGCGCGATCTTGTCGATCTCGTCGATGAAGACGATGCCGCGCTCCGCCCGCTCGATGTCGTAGTCGGCGGCGTGGATCAGCTTGAGGAGCAGGTTTTCGACGTCCTCGCCGACGTAGCCGGCCTCGGTGAGCGTGGTCGCGTCGCCGATGGCGAACGGGGTGTTCAGGATCTTGGCGAGGGTGCGGGCGAGCAGGGTCTTCCCCGACCCGGTCGGCCCGATCAGGAGGATGTTGCTCTTCTCGAGCTCGACCTCGCCCTTGGCGGGGTTGAGGATGCGCTTGTAGTGGTTGTTGACGGCGACCGACAGGATCCGCTTGGTCTTCTCCTGCCCGATCACGTATTCCTCGAGGCGGGTCTTGATCTCGGCCGGCGTGGGCAGCTTGTCGATCTGGACCGCGGGCTTGGCGCCGCCGCTCCCGCGGGCCCCCGCCTCGCGCGGGGCGTCCTTCTTTTCGAGCTTGAGGATCTGGTTGCAGAGCTCGACGCACTCATTGCAGATCCAGATGCCCGGCGGTCCGGCAATCAGTTCGACATGGCGGGGGCCCTTCCCGCAGAAGGTGCAGGCGCGCGCATCTCCGCCGTACTTGCCGAACTTGGCCATGGGGTGCCTCCGTCAGGGAAACCGGGCCGCGTCGGGACCGCGACGCGCACCAACGGTGGATTCTACACGTCCGCCGCCGCGAAGCCAAGGGGGGAGCGGGTCTCCGCCCGCCCTCCGCCTCGTTCCGGTCCGGAACGCCGACTACGCGGTCGGCTTCAGCGAGACCACCACTTCGTCGACCAGCCCGTAGGCCTTGGCGTCGTCGGCCGACATGAAGAAGTCGCGCTCCGAATCGGAGGCGATCTTCTCCAGCGCCCTGCCGGTGTGCTTGGCGAGGATGGCGTTCAGCTTCTTCTTCAGCGCCAGGATCTCTTCGGCGTGGATCTTGAGGTCCGTCGCCACCCCCTGCATCCCGCCCCACGGCTGGTGAAGCATGATGCGCGCGTGCGGAAGCGCATGGCGCTTCCCCCTGGTCCCCGCCGCCATCAGGATCGCCGCCATGCTGGAGGCCTGCCCGATGCAGTAGGTCGCCACGTCGCACTGCACGAACTGCATCGTGTCGTAAATGGCCAGCCCCGCGGTCACCGAGCCGCCCGGCGAATTGATGTAGAGGTTGATGTCCTGGTTCTTGTTCTCCATCTGCAGGAACAGGATCTGCGCGATCACCAGGTTGGAGACGTAGTCGTCGATCGGGGAGCCGATGAAGACGATCCGGTCCTTCAACAGGCGCGACCAGATGTCGTACGCCCTCTCGCCACGGCCGCCCGCCGCCTTTTCGATCACGATCGGGGTCAGGAAACTCATCTCTGCTTCTCCAAGGGGAGTCGATTCCGGTTCGTCGTCTATGCCCCGCCTTCCGGTGTGGGCGGCGGCGCCTCCGTGACCTTCGCCTGGGACAGCAGCAGCCCGCGCACCTTCTCCTCCCGCAGCTGCGCGCGGAGTGGGGCCATCAGGCCGTGCTTCTCGTAATGCTCGCGAATCTCGTGCGGCCAGCGCTTGTGCTTGCGCGCGATCTCCTCGAGGCGCGCCTCCACCTCCGGCTGCGTGACGTAGATCCGCTCCTTCTTGCCGATTTCGTCGAGCAGGAGCTGGGCGCGCAGGCCCTGGATCACCGCCTCCTTCGCGGACTCTTTCACCTTGTCGATGTGCTCGTGGATCTTCTCGTGCGGCACGCCGGCCATCTCCAGCTCCACGTGCCGCCGGTTCAGGAGGTCCTGGTGCGCGCGCGCCACCATCCCCTCGGGCAGGGGGAATTCATGCGCCTTCACGAGCTGATCGACGATCTGCTCCTCCATCCCGCGCCGCGATGCCTCCTCGCGCGCCAATCCGAGGCGCTTGCGCACCTCGCTCTTCATCTCGTCCAGGGATTCGAAGTCGAGCGTCTTGGCCCATTCCTCGTTCACCTCGGGGAGCCGAAGCCGCTTGATCTCCTGCACCGTCAGCCGGACCTTGCCGGTCTTCCCGCGCAACCCCTCGTCGGCGTGATCGGCCGGCACCTGGATCTCCCGTTCGTGCGCGCTCCCGATCGCGCTGCCGATCAGCGCCTTGGCCAGGTCCGCCATCGGCTGACCGAACACCGTCAGCGTCTCCCCGTCCAGGAAGATCTCGACGTTCTCGTTCTTCATCGGCGGCCGGCCTTCGACGAAGAACTCCTCGTCGCAGATGATCGTGTCGTCCTGCTGCGCCGGCGCGCCCTCGATGGCGATCATCTCGCCCTGCCGCTCCCGGATCTCCTGGATCCCCGCCTCGACGTCCTTGTCCTCGACCGGATGGACGAACTTCTTGGTTTCCAGCCCCTTGTAGTTGCCGAGCGTGATCGTCGGCCGGATCTCGACCTGCACCTCGAACGCCAGCGGTTGATCGACGGAGAACGCCACCGCGTCGACGTCCACCTCCGGATCCCCGAGCACGGCGATCGACTTCTCCTGCACCACCTTCTCGAAGGTGTCGCGCATCAACTCGCCCTTGGCTTCCTGCACGACTTCCTTGCCGAACCGCTTCTCGAGGATCGGCCGGGGCACCTTGCCTTTGCGGAATCCGGGCAGCGCCACCGACGATCCCAGGGAGCGAAATTTCTCGTCCAGCTTGGCGGCAACCATGGCCTGCGGCACCTCGACCTTGATCGAGAGCTTGCAGGGGCCCACCTCCTTCACCTCGGTCTTCACCGCAGGGGTGGTGGTGGACTCGGCTTCGGTGTTCATGTTCGGGACTCCTGACGCCTTCCGACGTGCCCGGAAGGCCGCGATGACGGGAGGAAAAAAGACCCGCGCCGGGGCGCGTCGGCCCAAGCGGAAGGCGGATTCTAGCAGCGCCGAAAATATCCGTCAAGAAGAAGGGCCCCCTCCGCGCGGCCCGGTCGGCGCACCGGTCGGACGCCCCCAGAGTCCGCTCGCCCCCACCGTAATCGTCCGACGGCGGTCCCCTTCGACCCCCGAGCACGTCCTCCTCGAACCGTCTGCGCCCGTCGACTCTCTGACCCGCTCGCCCGCGCACCCCAACCCGGCCCCTCCGTTCCTACCCGGACCCAAGTCCGTACGCACCGTTGGAATCCCGGACCCGAGGCATCCCAAGGAGGGATCCCGTCCTCTGCCCTTCTCGCCCCGACCCCCCGACGAAGACCCTCCCCGAGGTGCATTCACCCCACCCCGGGGACGGACCGCGGGCTCCAAGATCCTGATTGTTGGATGGAATCGGGGGGCAAGGGGGCCGCTTCAGGGCCCGGGATCATGGTTACAAAGGGATATGGAGCAATGTATTGCGGAGATTTTTTCGTGCTGGTTTGGGCGCGGCCCAAGATTTGAGAAAGAGGGGGGCGAACTCGTGGGCTGCCCTCACCGATCCCCGTGGGAGCCGGTAAGGAGCCCCCCCCACCTACGGGAGAAAGACCGTGCGACTCACTGCGCTCCTACCGATCGTCGTGTGGATTCTGCTGGCCGCCCCGATGGCTGCGGCCGAGTCGGACGACCCGGTTGCGGGCACCTGGGCGCTGACGGGCCGGAACTCCCGCGATGGCGTCTATCGTGGGGAAATGACGATCACGCGCAGCCCGCGCGGGTACTCGGTCGACGCGCGCGTGACGCTCGCCGATGGGACCGAGGAGAACTGGGGCGGCACCGGCACGGTGGCGGGTCGCGCGCTCGAAGCCACGCTCACCCGCTCGGGTTCGGGGATCGTCGAAAATCTGCGCGACCCGCGCAATCCGGTGACCGAGACCCTGCAGGCGCGCTGGCTGCTCTCCCGCAGCGGCGCCCGCCTGAACGGGTCGTGGACCTCGAGCCTGGACGGGATCCGTTCGCGTGAGTGGCTGCGCCGGACCACGCCCAAGGTCGCGATCGATCTCGTGCTCGTGCGGCCGGGCGGTGTCGAGGTGCCGGAGGACGTCGAGGCGACGGAAGGCGAGGCGATCGCGGTCAATCTGGACGACGATGACGGCGACGGCGGCACGGGCGGCCACGGCGAAACCACGGTCGTTCCCGACTACGCCGACGCGAACGGGACGGCGCGCGAGAACGACCTCGTCGAAGTGCGCGTGAAGGAAATCGTGAACGCCCCGGCGGGCTCGATCCTGCGGCTGGAATACGACGCCGAGCGCCTCGGCCTCTACCGCGGCGCGGACCGCAGCGGGGCCGCGCAGGACGGCGTACTCGAGCTCCCCGCCGGCCCGGCGGCGCGGCTCTACGTGGAGGGGCGCGCCTCGACGGAGGCGGGGGCCCCCGCCCTCCTGACCCTCACCCTCCGCAAGGGGAGCGAGACCCTGGGCGAGGACAGGGTCGCGCTCCACGTGGCGCAGAACGCGTTCCTGATGCTGGGCCACGGCAACAGCGGCCGCTGGACCCTCGACAACCACGTGCGCAAGAACGCGAAGGACGCCCGCCGCGAGCCCGGAATCGTGCCGGGCAAGGACCGCGACGGCAACACCGTCTACTGGGCGGTCTGGGTCGGCTCCAGCGAGAAGTTCGCCAAGCAGGCGCTCAACGTCCCCGGGGCGGTGATCGCCTACGACGGCCACTCGAACTTCGGCATGGGGTTCGCCTTCGAGACGCATCATCGCCGCGTGTCCGAGTTCATGAACATCGCCCCCGAGCAGGTTCCGGTGAACTGGCACTACCTGCGCGACCACCAGGAACATCCGGAGTTGGTCTTCGCGGAATCGGAGTACGGCGACGACGCGACCACCCCGGCCTTCTCCGATCCGGTGCAGCAGCCGATCTCGGTGCGCGGGGTCAACGGGACCTACTCGACCGCGCGGTTCCCGCTTTCCCCCGGGCGGGGCGGCAAGCGGTTCACGCTCACGCGCGGGGAGAAGCGCTTGGACGACCACCACTACGACGTCGGCGGACGGGACAATGTGCGAATCGTGGTGAAGGCGGGCGCGGCCGACCTTCCGGGCAAGACCTGGCGCGCCATGTTCCTGAATTCCTGCTACAGCGGTCCGTACTACTACACGGTTTTCAATCACGGGACGCTCTTCTTCACCACCGACTCCGCCTCGAGCGCGCGCACGAGCGCGGCCTTCCTGATCGGCTACATCGACGGGAAGAAGGAGTCGGAGATCCTGAAGGAGCTCAACACGCACGAGAACGTGAACGACTACGTAACGTTCGGGCAGGAATAGGACGCGACTCCGGTGGGGCGACCCGGCCGGAACGGACGAAGGGTGGATCATGTCGGGCGCGAGGCGGATGGAGCGACGAGAGGCCGGCCGACGGAAGGCTCCTACGCTGCCGTGGTTCCTGGCCGCGCTCCTGGCGCTTGCTTCCCCCGCGGCCCGGGCGCAGGAAGATCTCGAGGTCACCGCGGAGATGATCCGGGTCTGCCCGGCGCTCGAGACGGCGGAGGGGCGGCGGCGCGACCAGCTCGTGCTGCTCTACTTCGGGCTTGACCCCGCACGGGCGGGGGACGCGGAACAGCGGGCGCAGGTGCGCGAACACTTCGACCTCGCGCGCGCGGAAGACGTCGCGCTCCTACGGGCCGAGCTGTTCGAAGCGGCGAAGCCGCGCTGTCTGGGCGGGCTCAAGGCCGCGCTCGCCGGACTGGGCGCGCCGGGGGCGCTCTTTTGCGTCCGAGAGGCGGCCGCGGAAGATCCGGTGCGCCGCGCCCGCGCGCTCGAAGGTCTGCAAGGGGCGGAGTTCGCCGAGGTCTACGCCCTCCTTCACCATGCGCTCGGCGACAAGACCTCGCTGGATGAAGCCGACGCCCAGATCGCTCCGCCGGGATTCGAGCCCAAGCGGGTGGCGGACCACGCCTTCCGCGTCCTCGGGGTGAAGCTCGACGGCGCCCTCAAAGTCCCCAAGGGGCTGCTGGCCGGGGCCGCCGTGGGCCCGATGGTGCCGGTCGCCGACCGGGACGCCCGCATCGCGGCGTTCGTGGAATGGTCGGCCCGCGACGAGGCGTACGGCGCATTCGTTCGCGCGCGGCCATCGCTCCTGGCAGCGCTGTCCGAAGCAGACGCGGCGGAAGCGCGCGCCGCGCTCGGCGCGGCGGGCCTGCCCGGATTCGGGAAGTAGATCCCCGCGAACGCCGGGGTTCTCCGACCGGGTGCGCCCCCTCCGGGAGACCGCGAGAGCGGGCGAAGCTTCTCCCGCAACCGGACGACTTGCCCGGGACCGGACCGAATGGTACAGTCCCGCTCTCCGCGAGCGGCCGGACTTCCGGACCGCGGATCGCCGTCACGGCCGGGGCTCTTCGATCCGGCCGATTCGCCACGAGGAGAACGGCTCATGAGACTCTGGCGCCGCGCGCTCGCCCTGGGATTCCTCGGCCTGGCGGTCGCCCTCCCCACGGCTTCGAAGCCCATGGAGGAGCCGACCGTGGCCGACGGACTCCGGGCCGACGCCATCGTCGTGGCTCGGTTCGTCGCCGTCGGCGACGCGTCGCAGGCGCAGTACTTCGGAGGCGTGCCGACGCGCTATGCGCTGGTGGACGTCCTCCAGGGCGACGCGCCGCCCCGGGACTTCGACCTGTCGTACGCCTTCCACGACGGCTCGGCCTGCCTCGAACCGAACGGCTGGCGATTCGATCCCGCGCTGCTGCCCGCGCCCGAGAGCGAGTGGCTCCTGTTCCTCGTCCGCCCGTCCCGGCCGGGCGAGTCCTTCGGCACGGTCCGGGGCGACTGGGGCCGCTGGGAGTCCACTCCGACCGAACTCGTTCGCCTGCTGGCTGCGGTTCCCGCGACGGTCCCGCTGGGCGACCGCGAGCTCGGGCTCGACGTGACCGCGGAGCGCGACCTCCAATCGCCGCTCGGAAGGAACGCCCCGCTGGCGCTGGCGATCGCGGTCGGCGACCGGGAGGCCCGCCCCCTCCCGGCGGGGCTCGTGGTGGAAGCCGCCTGGGTGACGCATCCGGGCGGGCTCTGGCGGGCGCCCGAGGTGCAAACGGGTCCCGCGACGGAACTCGGGAAGGCGACCGCCCGCGTCGGCGGCGGCCCGAAGCTGGAGGTCGGCCAGGCGATCGCCGTGGTCGTGCGCCTCCGCGACGCGCAACATCGCCGGCGGCTCCTGCGCCAGGATGGTCTGACCGTACGCGCGAAGTAACGCGCGAGCCGAGTCGCCGCTTGCGGCCCTCGGCTATCGGCCCTCGAGCCACCCTTGCAGCGATTCCTTCTGCGCCGGCGACAACCCCGGCGTCAGCCGTTCCGCCAACGCGCGCACGTCGATCAGCGGACCGGAATCCGCCGGCCCGGCGACGACGAGCCGCCCGGCGCGCTCGGCCAGCGCCGCGCGCAGGTCCGCCTGCTGGGCGGGCGCAAGCCCGAGGCGATCCGTCCACGCGGCGACCAGGGCGGCGCCCAATCGGTCGAACACGGGCGCCCACCGGCGCGCCTGCCAGCGCGCGACGGTCTCGCGCATCTTGAGCGCCACCCGCGGGCGGAAGCCGTGCAGCGCGGCGCGCGCGATGCCGGCGCGGGCCTGGAGCCGGGCCGACTCGGCCTCCCAGCGCTGCCGCCGCGGGTCCGTCCCCCCGGTCGGGGCGGGCCCGGTCGCGGCCCCACGCTCGCCGGGAGCGGCCGCGGGACCGGCAGGCGCGTTGATCCGCGGCGCGGACGCCCCGTCCGCGAGACGCTCCACGCGCGCCCATAGGACCCCGGCGAACGCCGCGAGCAGCGCCGCGATCGCAAGCGCCGGCACGGCGGCGCGCGACCCTGCGGGCGACGGGCCCGGGATCATGATCCCTCCTCGCCGAACAGCCGCAGCTCCCCGAGACGCGCGCGCTGTTCCGGCGTCAGCACGCCCTCCAGTGCGGCGCGCAAGGCCCGCTCCGCCTCCTCGTCGAGCGGCAGAAAGGCCGCCGCGGCGGGCCGGTCGAGGGCGTCCGCCAGCCGCGCCCCGGCGCGTTCCGCGAGATTCGCGCTCACGCGCACCACGGCCGCGCGGACGGCGGGGACCTGGTCGGGCGCGAGATCGAGCGCGCGCGAAAGGCGTTCCCACCGCCCCGGCAGCGCCGCGTCCACCCCGGCGCGGACCGCCGCAAGCAGTTCGGCGCGGTAAAGCGCGCGCAATGCGGCCTCCGCGTCGGTCGGCTCCCCCGCCGGCTCCGCCATGTCCCCGGCTTCCCCCGACGGCAGGCGCCGGTCCGCCTCGCGCTCCAGCAGCGAGATCTCCCGCTCCATCCCGGTCGAAAAGGCATCGACGACGCCGGCGAGCGGGTCGGACCCCGCCCGGTCGGCGGGCGCGGCTCGGATCGACTCGCGAACGCCCGCCGAATCCGCCGGCTGCGACCGGGCGGCCGCTTCGAGCGACGCGAGGCGGACGTGCGCGAGCGCGAGGAGCGCGTACGCGGCGACGAGCAGCAGGGAAGCCGCGGCGCGGGTGCGGGCGACGGGGCTCATTTCCCCGGCTCCGCCAGCGGTCGGCCGAGCGCCGCGGCCAGGAGGTCGCGGGCAGCGCCGAGCGCGCCGAGATCGACTTCGACCCCGGCCCCCGCGCCGCGCAGGGCGCGCACGACCGCCTCGGTGGCCACGTTCCCCGCCGCGCCGGGCGCGTACGGGCAACCGCCGATCCCCGCGACGCTCGAATCGAACGTCCCGATGCCCATGCGGTGGGACTCGAGCACGTTGACCACCGCGCCGCCGTAGGTGTCGTGAAAGTGCATCGCCAGCCGGGACGCCGGCACGTGCGGCAGGAGCCGCTCCAGCAGCTCGCGCACTTCGCCGGGGACGGCCTTGCCGATCGTGTCGCCCACCGACACCTCCTGCACGCCGGCGTCGATCAATCGGCGAATCACCTCGACCGCGCGCGCGGCCATCACGCGGCCTTCGTACGGACACCAGAACGCGGTCGAGACATACCCGCGGACCTCCACCCCCTCGCGGCGCGCCCGCTCGAGCACCGGGGCGAAGCGCTCGAACGACTCGTCGATCGAGGCGTTGATGTTCTTGCGGTTGAAGGTCTCGCTCGCCGCCGTGAAGACGGCGACGCGGCGCACCCCGACTTCGAGCGCGCGTTCCAGTCCCTGGAGGTTCGGCACCAGGGCGGAGTAGACCACGCCGGGGGCGCGGGCGATCCGGCGGAAGACCTCGGCGGCGTCGGCGAGCTGCGGCACCCACTTGGGCGAGACGAACGCGCTCACCTCGATCTCCGCCGGCCGCGCGTCCGAGAGCGCGTCGACCAGCGCCACCTTCACCTCGGTGGGCAGGATCGTCTTCTCGTTCTGCAGCCCGTCGCGCGGGCCGACCTCGACGATGCGGATCATGGCTGCCGTCGCTCCGCCGCGCCCGCCTGCGCCGGCGGGGGCCTGAATCCGTGTTCCGACTCCGTCCCCCGCCCTCAGGCGCCTTTCTCTCCCTCGACGATCTCGGTCAGCTTCGCGAGCGTGCGTCCAAGGTCGACCAATTCGCCTTCCTTGCAGAAGACGCCCTCCACCGTCGCCTCGTACGGGGCCTGGAGCTGGTACTCCATCTTCATCGCCTCGAGGATGAGCAAGACCTGTCCCGCGGAAACCCGATCGCCCGTCCGGGTCTGGACCTTGACCACGCGGGCGGTCATCGGCGCGCGGAGTTCGTCGTGATGGACCTTCCCGCGCTCCTCCCCCGAACGTTCGGGCGCGAAGAAGCGGGCCCGCCCGGACCAGCCGACCCAGACGCCCGCGGGGGTGCGCACGACCGCCAACCGCCGGCGGCGGCCGCCCGATTCGTCCAGGATCCAACCCATCGTCGCGCTCACCCGTTCATGCGGAAGCCGCCGAGGCCGCTCCACGGCGACCAGCGGTCCGCGGGCCCGCCGCCGTCCCCGCCCGTCTCGGCCCGGCCGGCGAGCGCGCGTCGCGCCGCGGCCTGCACGAAGTCGGGAATCGCGGGCTCCGGCCATTTCGAGTTTTCCAACGTGGTCGTGTAGGTTTCCCCTTTGACGAACGCGTCGCTCTCCAGCACCTCGATCAGATACCCCTGATTGGTGGTCACGCCCAGGAGCACCGTCTCGCGCAGCGCCTCGATCTGGCGCGCGCGCGCGTGGGCGCGGTCGCGTCCATGGGCGATGATCTTGGCGAGCAGCGGATCGTAGTGCGAGCCGACCTCCCCGCCCGCGCGAATGCCGGAGTCGACGCGCACGCCCGGACGCAGCGGCCACTCGAGCATCAACACCGGCCCGGTCTGGGGGAGGAAATTCGCGTACGGATCCTCGGCGTTGAGCCGAACCTCGATCGCGTGACCCCGGGGCGGCACGCGGGCGGGGATGCGCCCGCCCGCCGCGATCTCGACCTGGGCCATCACGAGGTCGATCCCGGTGAGCGCCTCGGTGACCGGGTGCTCGACCTGGAGACGGGCGTTGACCTCGAGGAAATAGTGCCCCTGGTCGGGTCCGACCAGGAACTCGACGGTCCCGGCGTTGGCGTAGCCGACCGCGCGCGCGAGCCGCTCGGCGGACTCGAAGAGGCCCGCGCGGGTCTTCTCGGTGATCCCGGGCGAGGGGGCCTCCTCGACGATCTTCTGGTAGCGGCGCTGCAGGCTGCACTCGCGCTCGCCGAGCGCGACGGCGTCCTTGCCGTCGGCGAGGATCTGGACCTCGACGTGGCGGGCGGGGAAGACGTATTTTTCGACCAGCATGCGCGCATCGTCGAACGCCGCCACCGCCTCCCGGCGCGCTCCTTCGAACGCGCCGTCGAGGTCGGCCTCCGCGCGGACCAGGCGCATCCCCTTTCCGCCGCCGCCGCCCGCGGCCTTGAGCAGGATCGGATAGCCGACCTTCGCGGCGGCCTCCCGCGCGGAGGCGACCGTATCGCACTCGCTCGCGCCCGGCACCACGGGAACGCCGATCCGCTCCGCGGTGGCGCGCGAGCCGCGCTTGTCGCCGAGCGCGACCATCGCCTCCGGAGACGGGCCGATGAAGACCAGTCCGGCCTCGCGGCAGGCGCGCGCAAACGGTGCGCTCTGCGAAAGGAAGCCGTAGCCGGGGTGCACCGCGGTCGCCCCGGTCTTGCGCGCCGCCGCCAGCACGGCCGGGATGTCGAGATAGGCGCGCGGAGCCCCCAGCCCGACGGCCTCATCGGCCAGCCCGGTGTGCGGCGCGTCGGCATCCACGTCGGTGAAAAGCGCGACGGACGGCAGCGACATCTCGCGCAGCGTGCGCAGGATGCGGCAGGCGATCTCGCCGCGGTTGGCGACCAGGACCTTCATGCGCGCCCTTATACCCGTCCCGCGGGGCGCTGTCGACCGAATCCCGATCGACGACCGGGTCGACGGCGCGAAAACCCGTTGCCCCCGGCCGGCGCCCCGCCGTACCATGGCCCGGCTCCCGCGATTCGGAGGCTCGATGTCCCTCACCGCCTGCCCCCGCTGCCGGTCCCCGCTCGACGCCGGCGAGAACTTCTGCGGGGCGTGCGGCAACCCGCTGCGCGTCCCGGCGGAGGCGCGCCGCGAGTGGCTCGACCGGCTGCGCACCATCGCCGAGCGCCAGCGCCACCTGCAAACCATCCGAAGCGGCCGCAACTGGATCCTCTTCGTCGCGGTCCTCCAACTCCTCGGCGGGCTGCTGGTCGCGGCCGCCCTCGCCCACACCGTGAATCTCGATCTCCAAAAGACGCAGGCCGCGCGGGATGCCCTGACGGAACCCGAGCGCGACGCCTTCGACGCGCAGTTCCAGCGGGAGACGACCCAGACCTGGGGACAATACTCGGCGCAGCGGCAGCGCCTCCCGCTCGTGCTCCTCGCGGTCACCGGCGTGCTCTTCTGCGTCTATCTCGCCCTTTGGCTGTGGGCGCGCATCGCCCCCTTCCCCGCGGCCCTGCTGGCGCTCATCCTGTACTCGACGCTGCTGGTGGTCGCGATGCTCACCGACCCGCTGAGCGCGGCGAAAGGGTGGCTTTTCCACCTCCTGATCGTGGGGGGCCTCAGCAAGGCGGTCGCGTCGGCGTATCGCTTCCGTCGCCTGCTGGACCGGCCGGCGGCATGAGCGAGACCCCTGCGCCGGAAGTGCCCGGCCCGCCCGCGCCCGCGGGGGAGGCGACGCCGCCGCGCGCGCAGTTCTGCTCCGCCTGCCGCCGCCTGCTCAAGCCGGGGGCGGCCTTTTGCACCCACTGCGGCCACCGCGCCGGCGCGCCGGCGGCCCCGCGCGCCCCGCGCGAGCGTTTCACCGCCGTCCGCTCGCGGGTCGAACGGGAATGGGGACGCGTCCGCTTCGCCCTGCTCTTCTACCTCGCCCTCCTCGGGGTCCAGATCGTCACGGCGATCGCCTTCGCGGCGCTGGGACACGACGCCACGGCCCTGGCGGTCGGAGCGTTCGTGCTCGCCATCGTCACCCTGCTGGGCGCCGCGCGACGGTGGGACGTGGTCGGGGGTTTCCTGGCGCGCTTCGGGGCGCCGGCCTGGTCGGGGATCGCGGTGGCCGCGGCCGTCCCCCTCTTCGCCGCCGTCCACGCCTTCGTCTATGGGCTGCAATGGGTCTTCCGCTCCCCCGCCCCTCCCCTGCTCGAAAAGTTCGCCGGTTTGCCGGCCTGGTGGCCCATCCTCCTCATCTGCCTGGCCCCGGCCTGTCTGGAGGAGATCGCCTTCCGCGGCACGATCTTCGGCGTCCTCGCCCGTCACATCCGCGTCCGCGACGCCCTGATCGTCTCCTCGGTGGCGTTCGCGATCCTGCACCTCTCCCCGTTCTCGCTGCTGTCGCACACCGTGCTCGGGCTGTGGTTCGGCTGGCTTCGGAACCGGTCCGACAGCCTGTGGCCGTCCATGCTGGCGCATTTCCTGCACAATGGGCTCGTGCTCGCGAACGCGCACCTGGGCGTGCTGCCGGTCTGGACCCCGCCCGGCTAGTCGGGGCCGGCGGACGGTGCCGCCGGCGGGGCGAGGAAGCGGAGCGCTTCATCCGCGACTGCCGGCGCGTCGGGCCGGAACAGCCTCCGGAAGCCGGCGAATGCGGCCGCCCCCTGGGCGGAAGTCGCGCCGGGGGCGACGATGACGATCGGGTCCGGGAGCGCGCTCGACCAGCGCAGGCCGGAGGCCTGCCGCTCCTCGGGGAGCATGCGCCGGCCGATCGTCCCCGGCCGCTCGACCACGAGGCGGTGCCGGATCGCGTGGGCGCCCCGGGTCAGGTCGGTGCGGAGCGCACACGGGACGTTCAGCACCCCCGACTCTCCCCCCTCCAGCAGCGTCTCCCACACCGTGGCGCCGCCGACCGGTTCGACCGCGCCGCGCACCGCGAACACGCGCACGCGCCGCGGCGTGGAATGGGCGTTCTGCAGGAACACGGACAGGAGCAGTTCCGCCCCCGGCGCCGCCTCGTCGGGCACCGGGAGGGTGAGGAATTGCACCCCCTTGACTTCGTGCAATCCCGAGAGGCGCAGGTCCTCGCGCAGAACGTCCCGGTGCGCCACGACCTTGGAGGCCTCCGAGGTGTAGTAGAGAGCGAGCGGAATCCCGGTCGGGAGCAGGAAAAGGCCGCCGAAGATGAGGACGCCGACGAGGGCCTTGCCGGGAGCGTGGCCCTGCATCATGGCGGCGATGAGCGGGACGAGGAGGAGGACTCCGAGCCCGAAAATGATCCAGCAGAGGATCCGCGCGCTCCGACCCAGATACATCCGCGGCCCTCCCGGCGGCTCCCGCGCTAGTGGGTCTTCAATCTTGAGATCCTAGCCCGGATTATTCATGAAGCCGCGCCA
>CAZWCX010000162.1:0-13617 GCA_964632945.1 uncultured Planctomycetia bacterium
GCGCGACGAGATCAAGGCCGCCCGCTTTCGCGAGGACCTCTACTACCGGCTGAACGTGATCCGCGTGAACCTGCCGCCGCTGCGCGACCGCCGGGAAGACATCCCGGTGCTGGTCGAACACTTCCTCGACATGGTGGCGCGCGAGACCAACGCCCAACGCCGCCAGATCGACCGCGCGACCTTGCGACTGCTCACCGCCTACGATTGGCCGGGCAACGTCCGCGAATTGGAAAACGAGGTACGCCGAGCGGTGGCCCTGAGCGACCACCTGATCACCCCGGCCGCGCTCAAGGAGGAGGTGCGCGCCTCCGAAGTGCGCCCCCGACTCGGCGCCGACCTGTCGGGCAAGTCGCTCAAGGAGATCGTCAAGGATGCCGCGGAGGTGGTCGAGCGCGAGGCCATCCTGCGCGTCCTCGACGAGACCGGGTGGGTGAAGACCGAGACCGCCCGGATCCTCGGCATCTCGCGCCCGACCCTGGACGCGAAGATCGACGCTTACCGGATCGAGCGTCCGCAGGAATCGCGCGAGTGAGGATCCGGGGCGACCGGCCGCACGCGCCGCGCCCGCCGCCTACTTGCCCGGTGCGCCGCCCGCCGGGGCGCCGGCCGACGTCGGTGCCGGGGTCGCCGCCCCGGCCACGTCCTTCTCCGCGCTGGTCACCCCGAGCACGTTGAGCGCGAGGTTCTCGGCCACGCCGAAGTCGATCTGGGTGCGACCGGCCTTGCGCCGGCCGTCGGGGTTCCCCGCTTCCCAGAAGGCCTGGATCGTGACCGCGCCGGTGGCCAGGCGCGACTCGGCATCCAGCGGGTGGTAGGTGAATTCGTAAAAGGCCGAACCGAAACGGCCGCCCTGAACGCTGCCCCCCGATGCCTGCACCGTCGGCCGGCGCATCAAGCTCCAGCCGGGGGCCAGTTCGAGCGTCGTGTAGAGGCTTCCCTTCATCTGGCGGGTCGACCAGGCATCGAACACCCTGACGTGCCCGACGTCCGCCTCCCGTTTCCACTCCGCAATCGGCTCCTTCTCGCGGCCGGTGGCGCAGCCGGAGAGGGCGTGGACGGCGAGGACGAACGGAACGATCGCGACGCGCAAACGCATGGGCGGCTCCTTTCGTCCCCTTGCTACCCGAAGGGCGGGCGCGGCGGCAACCGAAATCTCGCATGCGCCGCCACGCTTGCATTGCCCCGGGACGCTCGATATAGTCGGCGGACTCGAAGGGGAACGATGCAGGCGCGAGCGGAGGGAGTCGGATGACCCGTGGACGGTCACGAGGGATCGGCCGAACGTGGGCGGCCGCCGGGGTGCTGGCCCTGGTCTGGGCGGCGACGGGCTGCACGCGCGACGCATTCATTTCCGGCTACGACACGCTGGCCGCTCCCGGCAAGACCGTGGCCCTCCGCGCCAAACTCGAGCACGAAGGGTACCTCGGCCTGCACCCGAACGCCCACAACGAGCCGCTTCAGTTCACGCTCGACGGCCAGGTCCTGGGCAAGGGGATCACGCTCGACGAAGGCGTGGCCACGCTCATGTATACGCCGCGCCGCCTCGGGAACTTCACCGTGGTCGTGGGCGCCGCGCCGGAGTCGAACCTCAGCGTCCGGGAGGGCACCCTCCTCCTGTCCGTTCACGACCCGAACGACCCGTTCCTCGTGGTCGGCATCGACGGCGTGATTTCCAACTCGTCCGGCCTCGGGGCGATGGTCAGCGATCCGCGCGAGATTTCCGCCATCCCCGGGGCGGCCCAGGCCCTCAACCAACTGGCCGCACGCTACGGCATCCTCTACGTGACGTTCCGCCCCGACGACTTCCTCATCGACACCAAGGAGTGGTTGCGGATCCACGGCTTCCCGCCGGGCCCGACCTACTTCTCGCGGCCGCCGTGGGACGGCCTGTCCTCGAGCAAGTTCAAGACCCGCCTCTTGCGGGAGCTCAAGGCGGAGTGGCCGGGCATCGCGATCGGCATCGGCGTGGACGAGAGCGACTCCGACGCCTATCGCGACAACGGCATCCGGGCCCTGGTCCTGGAAGAGGACCCCAAGCAACTGGGGACCGACGCCCAGGGGGTGGAACACGTGGCCACCTGGGACGTGATCAGCCAGGTGATCCTGTCGGGCCGGTAGCGCGACCGCCCGCTACTTGGCGGGTCCGGGTTCCAGGAGCACGAGCGAAGCCAGGGCCTTCTCCACCCCGGCCACCCCCTCCGCCGGACCCGCGTACTGCAGCACGAGCACGCCGTCCTCGAACTCGATCGCCCAGCACAGCTGCCGTCGCGCTCCCTGCTCCGTCGCGGCGCGCCGTCCCTCGCGATTGCCGACCGCGGCCTTCTCCCATTCGCCGGCGTTTCCGGTGAGGCCGAACATCCAGGGGTACTGTTTCAGCGCCTCGAATCGGTAGGGCAGCACGCGCATCTCGAACGAGGCGGGTCCGGACCGGAACTGCGCGGTGGTGAGGCTGAACACGCGCGATCCGGCCTTCCAGCCTTCCGGGAGCGGGAACGAGAGTCCGAGGATCGGGTTGTCGTAGCGGCCGTCGGCCGCTTTCGCCGCCCCCCGCGCCTCCGCCGGGGTCCAACTCCGGCCGAAGATGCGGAACGACTCGACCGTCGCCCGGGCGGGGTGGGTCGTGAGGTGGGTCATGCGCCGGTCGTACGTCAGATCGCGCTCGTGCCCGGGCCGGTGCTCGTAGAAGAGAATGTAGCGCGGGTCGGCGCCGACGGAATCGAGCACGGTATCGACGTGGATCCAGCGCCCGTCGATGAGCACCTGGGACCAGGCGTGGCGTCCGCCGATCTCGCCCAGGAAGACGAAGCCGGAGCACTGTCGCACGGGGTGCCCGAGCGCGCGCGTCAGGGCATTGAACAACACCGCGTGTTCGGAACAGTCTCCGGCCATTTCGCGCAGCGTTTCGCTCGCGGAGAGGCCGGCGATTTCCGTGTACCGCTTGTCGAGTTGCGTGTTGACCCAGCGGGAGATCGCGCGCACCTGCTCCAGCGCGTCGGGGAGATCGCCGGCGATCTCCTTCGCCTTGGAGATGATCATCGGGTCGTCGCACTGTTCCATCGGCGTCGGCTCGAGGAACTCGGCCAGGTCGCAGGGCGGCTCCGTTTCCGACCGCTTCGCGGCCTCGCGCAGCCGGTAGGGCTGGAGGGTGAGCGTGTAGATCCCGCTTCCCGACGCCGACCGGAACGCGACCTTCTGGTACTCGCTCTCCTGGAAGATGTCGCCGTCCTCGTCTCCCTCGACGACCACGGAGAGAACGACCTCGTCGAGGGCGCCCCAACGGGGGAAGTTGAAGTCGATGTTGAGGTCGTCGCGGACGATCGCGACCGCATCGCCGTCGAATGCCTTGGCGTCGGTTTCGGTGGTGGCGCGCAACTCCGTGCCGCCCATGCGACCGTGGGCGACGACGCCGCGTGCGTCCAGGGTCGCCTGCACGACGTCGAACTCGACGCGAAAGGCCTCACGGCCGGCCGGCGAGGGGTCGAGCACGGCGCGGGTATGGATCGTCTTCTCCACCGCGCGCGGGACCCCGAGGTCGAACTCCAGGAAGCGATGGGGCGCGTCCGGACGGAGCCGGCCTTCCCGGGCCAGGCGCATGAGCAGAAGGTCCCAGGAACCGCACACCGGACCGGAGCCGTCGACGCGGCGCACGGTGCGCTTGCCGTCGAGTTCGGTGACGACCTCATATCCGTTGCCGTCGCGGTGCACACGGGTGGAGGCGACGCGCTCGAGTTCCCGGGTTTCGATGACGAACTCGATCACCGACAGGTCCTCGTCGAGGATGCCGCGGACCTCCGTGCGCGACTCGCGCGTCTTCTCCGCGATCTTCGAGTGGGAGCGACCGTAGTGCTCCTCCCGCAACTCGATGACGGGCTTGCCGTCCCGCTGCGCCCGGGTGGCGAGCACGCGCAGGTACCCGGTCTTGTTGCCGCCGACGTAGGTCCCCCAGTACTGGTCGACCAGCAGGTCCGCGCGTTCTGCGGGGACCGTGGCCTTGGCTATGCCCGCAGGGGCCCTGGTGGGGGCGCCGTCCGGGAGGGTCGTGGCGCCGGCGCCCGCAGGGTCGGGACCCGGGATTTCCGCGCCGGGTGCGGTCCCCGATCCGGGGGCCCCCGGCGGCGGCGCGGGGGGAGCGAGCAGAACGAGCGCGGCCGCCGCGCCGATCGCGACGACGACCGCCAGCGCGACGAGGGACGCGCGGGCGCGGGTGGGATTCGACATGAACGGCTCCTCGGAGGGGCGGAGCACCCGCCGGAAGTTTCGACCGCGTGGGCCTCGCGCGGCTCTCGGGGATTCATGATAGCGGAGCCGCAAGACGGAATCCAGGGCGACCCGGGTCATGTCAACCGCCCGATCCCGGCCGACCATGCCCCTTCCTTGACAGGATCGCCGCACGAGGGCCATACTTCACGGCGCACGTGACGAGGGAACCCCATGTTCAGCTGCATCCTCCTCCCGCTCGACGGCTCGGAACGGGCCGAGCGGATCCTCACGGAGGCAAGGCCCCTCCTCAACCGGGCGGACGTCACCGTGCACGTGCAAACCGTGCTGCCGGGAACGGACCCGCAGACGGCCCCAACGGCGGCGGCGCGCGCTTACCTGGACCGCATCGGCGAACGATTGCAATCGTCCGCCTGCGCCGTCCAGCTCCACCTCGACGTCGGCCCGCCGTCCACCCGGATCCTCGAGCGCGCCGTCGAAGTCCGCTCCGACCTGATCCTGCTGTCCGATCGCGGCGGGGGCGGGTTGGGCGAGTGGTTGCTGGGCAGCGACGCGATGAAGATCGTCAACCTGTCCCCCGTCGCCGTCTACCTGCACCACGTAATGGAAGGGGAGGCGGCCGGGACGGAGCGCGCTCCGGGACGTTCCAACCGAATCCTGCTCCCGCTCGACGGCAATCCGGAGTCGGAGGACTGCTTCCCCGAAGCCGCGATGCTCGCGCGGATCCTCGGCTGCGAAGTGGACCTCCTGCGAGTCGGCTTGCCATTGCAGTGGTCCCTCGGGGGGGTCATTCCGACGGTGGGCGAAGGCCAGCGGGAGATCAAGGAGTACCTCGAAGCCGCCGCCGGGCGCCTGCGCAGCGAGGGCCTGAGCGTGGAGACCCGATATCGGCAAGGGGATCCGGCGACGGAGATTCTCGCCCAGGCCGAAGAAAGCAGGGCGCGCTGCATCGCCATGGTGCCGCGCACCCCGGGCAACGTCGCGCAGATCCTCCTCGGCAGCGTGGCGCGTCGGGTGCTGGAGAACGGTTCGACCCCGGTGCTGATGGTGCCGCCCAAGGCACGGCGGCAGAAGCGCGCGACTCGCATCATGAAATCGCCGGTCGCTCCCACGTAGGCGAACGGCCTGCACAGAGGGGACCGGACCCGCATGCCGAATGCCGACCGCCGAGGCGCCCGGACGCTGCCGGGCGCACCACGGGCCCCAAGCGGCGTCGAGGGCGTCCGTCCCCCCAGTCCGCGCATCTCCCGCACCGGTGAAAAGGCCCGCCGCGGGGCCAGGTTTTCCGTTGACAGTCCCGCCCGGGGGCGCTAAGATCCCGGCCAAATCCGGGGGTGTAGCTCAATTGGTTAGAGCATCGGACTGTCGATCCGAAGGTTGCGGGTTCGATTCCCGTCACCCTCGCTCGTAAGACTCGCGCGCGGCCTGGATCACCATCTCGGCTGCGCGCGTTCGTTTTCGGCGTCACCGGGAAGCGTCCCCGCCCACGCCGGCCGCCCGGTCGCCCTCCCGGCTCCGCCGAAGTCGGACCGGTGCATGATCGCGGGATCGGACGCCCCCCGGCGCCACCGCAAGGCCCCGGCCACGGGGGCTGCCACGCTCACCGCACCTCGAGCGAGGAAACCACCCGCACGGCCGCATGCTGCACACTCAGGGCCTCGAGCGGATGGGCGCCGAAGTCGATCGTCGCGACGACATACAGGACCTCCCGTTCTCCCACCCACACGTTCTCCTGAATCGCCACGTGGGAGTACGGACCCGCATCGGGCCGGAAGATCTTGGTCAGCCGACCGAGTCCCGGATTGCGGTACCGCGGACCGCGCGGGCGGACCTCTTCCGCCGCTCCCACTTCGACCCGATCCTCCGGGTGGCGGTCTCTCCAGGCCCGGGCGCAGACCTCCAGGAATTCGCTCGCATCCCCGACCTTGAGCGCATCCCGGGGGATCGTTGCCACCATCACCCGGCTCCGGCCCGGTCCCGTCTCCTCGGCAGCGCGGTAGGCGGTCGGGTAGAGCACCAGGCCGGCGATGGCGCCGTCGCTCAGCGCCGGGTCGTGGAACTTCACCTCGGTCTTCCCCCACGAGGCCGGGCGGGAGAACGAACAGGTGGCCAAAGCAGAGTGAGAATCCCGCACCACTTCATCCGCGAAGCGGACGCCGGTCTTCCGCGCCAGTTGGATCGAAGCCACCATGGTCAGGAAGTCGCTGGCCCAGGAGTCGTGGCTCGCCGCCGGGTAGTACGTGCTCATGATCCAATGCCGGGGCCCGTCGCTCCACAGCGCCACCCGGATGAGGGTTTCCGGCCGGTGGCGCGGGCGGAAGAGGGCCTGGTCCACGCGATTCGGCAGATTCGGGACGAGACCGGAGTCCGCGTCGATCGCAGCCCCAAGAAACTCCGCATTGAATCCGGAGCCCCACCACAAGAGCCACTCCGTGGGATCGAAGTTGATCGGCGCGATGAAAAGCTCGAATTCCACCCGGCGCGGGTCGTTCTCGAGGTCCACCGGCCAGGCGCAACCGACCTGCAGAAGGGTGTTCGTCTTGACCTGCCCGGGGAGCAGCGGCTCGGCTCCCGCCGTCCAGTCCTTCGGCAAGGCCACGCCGAACGTCAGGCTCTCGTCGCCGGCGGGCTCGAACCGCACGTAATGAAACCGCTCGCCGGCCGTCTCCAGGTCCAGCTCACCCCAGAAGATCCCCGGCGTGCGCAGGGACAGGAACGCCTGCTTCCCAGCCGTCACCGCCTCACCTTCCTGAGCCGACGCCGGCACGATGGCACCGACGGCCAGGACGACTCCGATTCCGACCGTCGCCACGAGGGTCAAGACGCTGCGGGTGTTCATGGCTTCTCCTCCTGGTTGGGGGTCTGAAAACTCCGGGTTCGGTACATGCCCGTTCGTTCGCCTACCGGGGTTCGTGTCGCAGGCTGAATTCCACCCCGGCGCCGGGTCCCCAGGTCACCTTCGAGCCCGCGCGAATCTCCGTTGCGCCGGATTTTCTCGCCCCGGCGATCACCTGCGCATTGATCCCGGCTCCCGCTTGAGCCGACAACGCGACGGTGCCGATCAGTTGACCCCGGCCGAGGACCCAGTAGTTGCGCGTGTCCGTCCGATACTCGAGGCCGACCTTGATCTTGATCCCGTTGATTCCCGCCTCGCCGCTCGCACCGGCCCCGGAAAACTGCTGCCGTTTGGTCTGAATGGCGCCCGCACCCACCAGAGCGCCCAGGCTCACCTCGCCCAGGGTGAGCGAGCCGACGAGGTCGAGCCGGGCCCCATCCGGGTTCTTCGCGTCCCCCTTGAGGGTCTTGCGCATCTCCACTTCCAGCCCGACGCCGCTCAGCCCGCCGGTCAGGCCGGCAAACGTGCGCTTGCCGTCCTTCGCCCGACCCCCGCCCAGCGAGAAGTCGACCCCGCCGAGGCGCGCCTTGGCCGCGACCTCTTCTCCGTACAGCGCCCACGTCCCCTCCCCCTCGTACCAGGTTCCTCCGCCCGAGAACCCGGCGGTCCCGCTCCCCTGGAGATTCGCGGAAGCTGCGGGGTCGTCGATCGCGAACTCCTCCCCCGGGCGGAACTTCATGTGACCCTCCAGCCAGCGATCCCCACTCAGGTCGATGCCCACGGCGTGAAGGGAATTGTCCAGGTCGTTGTCTTCCCCCAGAAAGGAGGACTCCGCGTAGTTGTCCGTCCTCGCGACCAGGGACTTGCTGTCGCCGAACGAGTCGACGCCGCACTCGATCACGGTCACGGTCCCATCGTCGTGGCGAAGCCGCGCACCCGCGTACTGGAGACCGTCGTGGCGCACACCGCCCTGCTCATGGAGGTCGTACAGGGTCGGGAACGTCTCCCGTCGACCCAGAATGTCCTCGTAGTCGCGATAGAAATGGACGCGCCTCGCGTTCACCGGCTCGCTGCGATCGAGCGACTGCGTGACCGCCGACGCGCGCCGGAGAAGGTTGCGGGCGAAGATGGTCGTGGTCAGCATCACCAGCACGGCAATGATCAAGTACAGAATGACCGTCTCCGTGGACGCCGATCCGGCGCGCGGCGCGTCGATGGTCCTGGCTCGATTCGTCATGGCCTTGCTCCTCAACCGTGTCGTTTGGGTCCGGGTCGGGAAGGCGGAATAGCAAGACAGGGTCCGCGCCACGAAGAAATCACAATCTCCGCAACCATATCAGGAGACATGCTTTGTAAACTGCCGGTCGAAACTCTGGGGCGGCGACCCGCGTAGCGAAAGGTAGCGCGTTACGGAACGAAATACCCCGGGAGGTCGATCGAGACGCCGGTCCTCGATGCGGGCGGGATCCGGACGGCGTGGCGCGCGCTTCCGGGGAACGGCAGCGGCGGGGGTCCGGTGGCCGCTCCCGGATCGGCACCCCGACGAACGCGCCCCCGCCGCCGCCCGCGGCCGTCGACGTTCCCCTTGCCCCAACCCTGCTCGCCCGGTAGCATCGGCCCATTGCGTTTCGGGGACACGGAGCCTCGAGGATGCGCCCGCGGAGGATCCGCGCGCACCCGCATCGCTTCCCCGGGGCCCCACCGGACGGATTCCGTCCGGCGCGCGTCCCTTCTGCGATCCCACCCCGGATCCCTGCCAGGGAAGAACCCCCCATGACTCGGAAAACGGATGGACCGGCGACTCCGCACGATCGCCTGCAGAGGCTGGTCGATGAGGTTCGGACGGTCTTGCGTTCGGGCGTGGATCCGGACCGGACCGAGATCCTGTCGCGGCACCCGGGGCTCGCGCGGGAGCTCGAGCGCTTCCTGCGCCCGGATGACACCCCCGGGGACGCGACCGTCTCGGCCCTCCCGGAGGGCCCGTCGCCGACACCCGTCGCCGGCGGCGTTCCCGCCACGGAGATTCTCGACCGCCCCACGAGCCCGGCCGACGCCGACGCGGAATCCGCAGCCCCCGGATTCCCGATCCCGTTCGGCGAGTACCGTCTGCTCGCCGAACTCGGCCGCGGCGGCATGGGAGTCGTCTACCGCGCCCATCAGGTCCGTCTTGACCGGATCGTCGCCTTGAAGCGCATCCGGTCGGGCCGGCTCGCCTCCGAAGAGGAGGTGCGGCGCTTCCTGGCGGAGGCCCGGGCGGCCGCCGCGCTCGAGCACCCGGGCATCGTGGCGGTGTACGATGCCGGCGAGCACGAAGGGCAGCCGTTCTTCACCATGGCGCTGGTCGAGGGGGAGGACCTGGCCGACCGGCTCGCCGCTCGGGGCGTGCCGCCCCCCGCGGAAGCCGCGGAACTCCTGCGCCGGGTCGCCGAGGCGGTCGCCTTCGCCCATGCGCGCGGAGTCATCCACCGCGACCTCAAGCCGGCCAACATCCTCCTCGATGCGGAAGGGCGTCCGCGCGTCACCGACTTCGGCCTCGCGAAGCGCGCCGCCGAGTCCGGAGGGCTCACCGCCACCGGTGCGGTCGTGGGCACGCCGGCCTACATGTCGCCGGAACAGGCGACGGGAGACCTCGCCCAGGTCGGTCCCGCCTCCGACGTCTATGCCCTGGGCGCCATTCTCTATACCGCGCTCACCGGGCATCCGCCGTTCCAGTCGGCCGCACCCATGGGGATCCTGCGCCGGGTGGTGGAGGAAGACCCGGTCGCGCCGCGCGCGCTCGATCCTGCGATTCCGACCGACCTCGAGAACATCTGCCTGCAGGCGATGCGCAAGGAACCGTCGGCGCGCTACGCGGACGCCGACGCGTTCGCCCGGGACCTTGCGCGCTTCCTCGCCGGGGAACCGGTCGCGGCGCGTCCGGTGGGGCGGATCGAGCGCGCGTGGAAGTGGGTGCGGCGCCGTCCGACCGTCGCCGCGCTCTGGCTCGCGCTCTTCGTCGTCGCCGATCTCGGATTCGGCGGCATGATCTGGCAGTGGGGACACGCGGAGCGGTCGCTCTACTATCATCGCGTCTCGCTGGCGGAGCGGGAGTGGCAGGTCGGCGAAGTCGGGCGCGCCGACGAACTTCTCCACGAATGCCGGGCCTTCCACCGCGGCTGGGAGTGGCGCTACCTGCGCCGGCTCTGCCACCCCGAAGCGGCGGCCCTGGAAGGCCCGGAGTTCATGCCGAACCGCATCGAGGCCTCGCCCGACGGGCGCCGGTTCGCCGTGCTGGCGGCCAACAGCAAAGTCTCGATCTTCGACCGCGGGACGGGTCTTCCACTTCTGAAACTCCCCGGCTTTGCCACCTCGCTCGGCGGATTCCTCGAAGGCGGCGATCGCGTCGCCGGAATCCGGTCCGAGGATCGCGCCGTGGTCGCGTACGACCTCAGCGGCGCCGCGCCCGCAGCGCTGTCCTTTCCCCCGCTGGAACGCCCCCACTCCCTGACGGTCAGCGGCGACGGCCGGCGCGTCGCCGTGGTGGATGCGCGCGGGGTCTGGATCCTCGACTGCGGTTCGGGCGCCGTCTTCGGGCCGCACGCCGTGAAGGGAGTCCGCTTGCGGATGGACCGGACCGGACGCATCGTGACCCTGGTTTCGTTCGGAGCCCCGGTGGCGCTGGACACCGAGACCGGCGCCGAGCGCGCGCGACCGGCAGGGGCCAGGGCGCTCGAAACGGCGGTATCGCCGGAGGGGGACCGGTTGGCGTGGCTCGAGTCGTCGACCGCGGAGGAATCCGGAGCCGAATCCCGGACCGCGCTCCTCCTGTGGGACCTGGACGCAAGGCGGGAGATCGCGCGCACGGACCTGGGGACGGGGAGTTACCGCGACCTGCGATACTCGCGCGGCGGCACGCGAGTCGCGGCGATTCGCGACGGCCGGCGCATCGTGGTCCGGGATGCCGCGACCGGGGATGCCGTCCTCGTCTCCCGGCCGGTGGCGGAGCCGGCGCCAGCGTTCGATTTTCTCCCCGGCGACGACGAAGGGGTCCTGGCCGGCCGGTCGATCCGGGTCTTGCCCCTCACGGTCGAACCCGCCCCGAGACCGCTGAGACTGGCGGGACACGAACGCATGGTGTGGAAGGTCGCAACCGCCCCCGACGGCCGGCGCCTGGCCACCGCCTCGGCGGACGGGACGATCCGCCTGTGGGACGGGATCGACGGCCGGGAAGGACTCGTCCTGCGGGGACACCGGTTCCCGGTCACCGCCCTGGCGTTCTCGCCGGATGGCCGGTCGCTGCTTTCCTGCGCGGGTCCCTACGGATCCCGGGCAGACGCCCCGAACCCGGGCTTCTCGACGGTCTGGGCGGCGGGCGCCAGCCAGGGTCGGCTCGAAGAGGTGAAATCCTGGGAGGTCGAGACCGGGGTCGAGCGGGCCTCCCATGCCGGCGACGGCGGAACCGTGTTGGCGCTCGCCTTCGCGCCGGACGGAGATCGCATCGCCGCGGGTCGGGAAGACGGAACCCTGGAGGTGTGGGACCGGGGCGGATCGCGCCGGCGCGCGATTTTCAGCGACCCGATGCGGGCGCCGGTCGAGCTCGCCTTTTCGCCCGACGGCCGGCGGATCGCGTCGGTCCATCCCCCCCACTTCGTGCGCTGGTCGAACGCGGACTCCGGCGCCGACGGCTGGGTGCGTTCCGTCCCGGGGGCGGACTTGCAGGGGATCGGAGTGACGCCGGACGGGACCCGCGTCGTCGTGGTCCACGCGGACGGGGCGCTGACGTTCCTGAGCGCGGACTCGGGAGAACTGGTCATCACGCTCCGGCCGGGGGAAGGGACCGGACGACCCAGGCTCGTGACCGCGACCTGGCCGCCGGGCAGCGGTCAGATCGCCCCCCACCTGGTGCGCTTCGCCTGGGTTCGTTTCGAATCCGGCGGGCAGGTCCTGGTCAGTGCCAGCACGCAGGACCCTCCCGTCCTTCCGCGGCTGACCGGCGCCATCCAGCGCTGGGATGCGACGGAGCTGCCCGATCTTCCCGACGGCCGACAGCGGGATCTCGCCCTGGCGGGAATGGCGATCTCCGCCGGCATCGCCCTGCTTTGGTCCTTGGGCCTCTTCGGGCTCGGGTCGATCGTCCTGCAACGGCGCATGATGCGCCGGCACGGGGCGGGTCGGGGCACGGTCTCGTTTGCCGCGATCCTGCAGGCGATCTCCTCGGCGGGCGCCTGCGGGGCGGCGATCTGGATGGGAAGCCGGATGACCTCGGTCGCGTGGGTAGCCGAGCAGGACCCGCTCGAGACGGCGATCGGGCGGATGGTGGGGATCCTCCTGGGGGTCGCGCTCGTCTTCCTCGGGCTGCGGCTGGATGCCTGGGGAATCTCGCTGCAACAGCGGTGGCAGAGGAGGAAGGGGGCGGGGGCGCCGCCGCCGGCCGGGTAGGGCGGTCGAGGCGCACCGGCGCGCCGCCCCGCCGTCAACGGATCGCTGCACCGTGGAGTGGCTTTCCGGGACCACGATACGCGCTGCGCATGCTTCAGGTCTCCTTGAATCCCCACCCCTCCCCCGGTGTATACTCGGGGAACGATCTATCCCCTCGTCGGCGCACTCAGGGCTCCGGGACGGAACCGCCATGGCGAAGCTCGAGGACCTCCTCCCCAAGACCTCCGTGCGCGGCATTCTCGCCCACGATCTCGCCACGATCGTGGGCGTCACCTGGTTCGGCTCCGATGCGCTCCAGGTCCTCTACCAGGATGCGGCGGGGAAGGTCGATCAGGTCCTCCTCTACCGCCACGACGAGCCCCGGCTGGAAGTCGCGCGGGAAGGCCGCCCGTGGAGCTTCGATGGCGACGGCGCCTCGTTCCGCCTGGTCGCGGAAGCCCACCGCATCCGACTGGCGCACCTGTTCGATCCCGTGCTGGCGGTGCACACCTCGCTGGTCGATCCGTTGCCGCACCAGATCACCGCCGTGTACGAGGCGATGCTTCCGCGCCAGCCGTTGCGCTTCCTGCTCGCGGACGACCCCGGCGCCGGCAAGACGATCATGGCCGGACTGCTCATGAAGGAGCTGATCGCCCGCGGCGACCTGCACCGCTGCCTCGTCGTCTGCCCGGGGAGCCTCGCCGAGCAATGGCAAGACGAGCTCCGCGACCGCTTCCACCTGCCGTTCGAGATCCTGACCAACGACAAGCTCGAAGCCGCCGCCACCGGCAACTGGTTCCTCGAGAACCGCCTCGTCATCGCGCGCCTGGACAAGCTCTCGCGCGACGAGGACGTCCAGAAGAAGCTCGCGGCGCCCGAGGCCGGCTGGGACCTCGTGGTCTGCGACGAAGCCCACAAGTTCTCGGCGAGTTTCTTCGGCAGCGAGATCAAGTACACCAAGCGTTACCGGCTCGGCCGGCTCCTGTCCACGCTGACGCGACACTTCCTCCTGATGACCGCCACCCCGCACAACGGCAAGGAGGAGGATTTCCAGCTCTTCATGGCGCTGCTGGACGGCGACCGGTTCGAGGGGCGCTTCCGGGATGGCGCGCACGCCGCGGACGTCTCCGACCTGATGCGCCGCATGGTCAAGGAGAAGCTGCTCC
>CAZWCX010000163.1:0-13560 GCA_964632945.1 uncultured Planctomycetia bacterium
CGCCGGCGGCGCAAACCCGCCCCCCCCGCGCCCGCCCCGATCGCAAGCAGCAGGACCCGGGTCCCGCCCGATCCCTCTCGGCTCGCCCCCAGCACGAAGCAGGCGCCGCGGCCCCGTCCCTTGCTCCCGCCGGCGCCGGCGGCGGCGACCGGCGCGCCCCCGAGGGCAAGCGGCCCCGGTGACGCGGCCGTGCCTTCGACCCAGCCTTCCCCGACGCTCACCGCCCGGTCCGGCAGCGGCAGCCAGGCCGATCCGTTCCAGCGAAAGACGGCCAGCGCCAGGACCGGCACCCCGGTCGCATCTTCGATCCCGTTGCGGTCCGCATCGGTGAAGGGCAGGCGCACCGTCCAGGGCGCCCGGAAGGGAGCCCCGACCAGCGATCCTTCGTGGAAAGCGGCGAGCGCCGTCCCCCGCCCCGGACCAACCGGCGCCGCGATCCCCTCGGCCAGGCGCATCGTGCCGGACCCGCCGGACCCGCCGAAGGCCAGGCCGAGCCGTGCGCCCGTGTGGAGGTCGCTGTCCCGCCGCGCTGCCGCGTGAACCGCCACCGTACACACCTCCGGAGAGGCGCGCTCCTGGCGAAGCCCGTTCGGCGGCACCCCCGGGCCCGCCGCCAACCGGCAGAAGATCGGCCCCTGTCGCGTTCCCTCCGCCCCGCCGGGCCCGGCATCCCCTGCGGAGGCGAGCGCCGCGCCGTTCCGGCGAAGGCGCCGGGCCCGAAAGGCGAGCACGTCCCCGGAGGCGACGCCCAGGAATCCGTCCGCGAGGAGCCGATCGACGTCGACCGCCCGGCGCGTCACCGCGCCGCTCCCGGTCGTGAGGGCCGCGTAGGGGGGCGGAAGGTCCATCCAGGCCGCGCTTCCCGCATCCCAGACCTGCAGGGAGGCCCCTTCCTCGCCGGGAAAATCGGCGACCGGGGCCGACCGGATCTCGAACAGGACGAAGTTCCCGGAGACGGAGGTCGTGGCCGGAGCTGCATCCGTTCCGACGCGCGGACCCTCCGGTCGGTCGATCCAGACCCGCGGGTCCGCCACCGTCGGCGTTTCGATGGTGAGCGGGAATCCGCCGGCCAGCGCAAAGAGCTCGGGCCCGCCGCCGGCGGCGCGCCACACACAACGGGCGGTCGGCCGGAATTCGCCGGGATGGGAAAACGCATGGACGGAGTGGGAACCGACCGGCCCGGCCGATCCGACCGGACTCGCCGCATCATAGGTGCCGTCCCCCTCGTAATCCCACTCCCAGCGGGCGATCTCCAGGCCGGGCCACGCCGCCCCGGGGTCGTCCGCCTCGGCGACGAAACCGAGGGCGTCCCCGCACCTCCCCGACTGCGCGCCCAGCCCCCCCGCGGCGACCGCCAGCGTTTCGTCGGGCGGCACCGCCGTCAGGGATCCGTCGCGATTGCGGTCGAGATGGAGCCCGACGATCCGCACGCCCAGGCCCGCGATCGCCGGCGGCAGCGTCGCCACGATCGGGGCCGCCGCCGCGACCGAGGTCGACCCGTCGGCGCGGATGAGCCGAGCGCGAGGAAGCGCCTCGCCCGCCGCGGTGTACCGATGCGCGGCGGTGTTGTCCTCCGTCACGAGGTCATACACCCCATCCCCATCGAAGTCCCATTCGTAGGCCAGCACGCCCGCGGGTGCGTAGTGGATCGTGAAATCGACCGTCAGCGGAACGAGGCCGCCGGCGGTGGAAGCCGCCAGTTCCGCCCGCACGCCGGAACCCGCAGGATCGGCGACGGCCACCACGACCGCCGAGGTGGATCGGTTGCCGCTCGCATCGACGACCGTCAGGCTCGCCGTGTACGTGCCCGGCGCGGGGTAGGAAGCGACCACCGCGCCGCCCGCGGCGGAGCTGAAATCGACCCGGCCGTCGCCGTCGAAATCCCACTGCACGAGAGCGACATCGCCGTCGTCCGTCGCCACGGCAGAGAAGGCGATCGACAGGGGCCCCGCCGGCTCGGCGGTCACTCCGGAGATGGACGGCGGGTCCACGTCCACGACCCGGACCCCGTCACTGGAGACCACGGTCTGCAGTTTCGCGCGGTTCGTCACCCGCAGGGAGACATGGTACGTGCGTCCGGGAACCAGGGAAAGCCCGTCGGCCGATGCCGTCCAGCGAACCGACTCGTACCGTTGCAGCCAGGCGTCCTGCTGGTCTCCCGGCATCGTCGCATACCCGCCGACGGTCACCGACACGCCGTCCGAGACCACGTCCAGGGCGCTATCGGTTCCCCCCACCGCGCCGCCCCAAAGGTCGGACCAGAGCAGTCGACCCTCGCGGTCGAACTTGCCGAGCCAGACGTCGCGCCCGCCCGGGCCGTTGTCCACGCCGCCGCAGACCCACACGGCGCCGTACGGGTCGACCGTGACGCCGAAACCCACGTCCCACCCTTGCCCCGGACCGTCGATCATCCGGGTCCAGACCACGTGCCCCGTGTGACTGTATCTTCGCAACCAGAGGTCCCACGCGCCGTCGGCGTCGGGGTTGCCGACCATGCCGAAGACGTAGATCCCGGTCTCGTCGGCGGCCACCGCCGTGGCCAGGTCCGCGTATCCCGAATCGAAGAAGTCGAGCCAGACCAACTCCCCGGTCGGCGAGAAACGCTGCACGATCCCGTCGATCGATCCGCCGAAGTCCTTGTCCATCCCCACCGCCGCGGTGCCGCCGTCGGGCAGCGCGGCCGCAGCGTAGAAGTAGTCGTTGTCCGGATTCCCCAGGTCGATGGCGGTCCAGTCGGCGGGCGGTCCGGTTCGCGGATAGCGGCGCGCGAATCGATCCCAGAGGGCGCCGAAGTGCGCGCCCACGACGTGCAACTCCCCGGTGGCGCCGATCGCGAGGTGGTTCCCCGCAATGTCCTCCCCGCCCGAGTCGTGCACCTCCGTCCAGTCCGGGACCAGGTCACGGGTGTAGCGCCGCACCAGGATGTCCCCGTCCGCTGCCGTGGCGGCCACGAAAACCGCATCGGCGTCGTCCACGCCGACTCCGACCCCACCATTGTCCGTGATCCAGGGGGCCACGCCGATCGTGGACACCAGGGTTCCGGACGGGGTCCACTTCTGGAGTATGCTCCCCCCCATCGGCCCACGCTCGCGCGCCGCCGCCAGGATCGCCCCCTTCGAATCGAGGGCGAGCGAGAAGATCCGGTCGTTCTCCCCCGCCAAGCCATCCCAGGTCCGGGTCCAAACCGGTGCGTGCTCCAGGTCGAGCCCCGCCCGCGTGAAGGGAAGGATGTCCTCGGCGCCGGGCGCACTCCCGATCGCCCATTCGATCCACGCCACCCCACTTTCGGGATCGCCGAACCCGGCCCCGAATGCGGACACGGCCGTCGCGGATGCCTGTGCATCCACGTCCACCGCGGTCCCCTCGCCGACGCTGCCGCCGATCGGCGGCGTCGTGTCCTGCGCCCCCGCCGGACCCAGGCTGAGAAACAGGGCCGCCACCCATGCCGCCAGAAGCGCCTCACTCCGAATCCGAACCTCCTGCCCTTCGATTGGGACGATCCCCGTCCGCGCCATGTCGCCCTCCTTACCCGGTCTTGACCGGCGGACCCGCGCATCCACCATCGCCGCCTCACCCCGGAAGCGACGACCTCGCAGATCCCCATGTTCGAGCTCGGGGTATCATGGTCATGATTCTCCGCGTTACAAGGAAAAGGGCCTCCGATATTCCACGGAGTCCGCCGGAACCTCCCGGCCCGGTTCGGGGTCGATCGCGTCCCCGGCCCACGTGCGAAAACATCGACCCTGCCCGCGCGAAGGGTCCGTGCGACCCGGAAGGCGGACTCGGACCGGGAGCGTGGACGGGTACTCGAAGGATTGATTGCGAATCTGCGCGCGCCTAGAATGCACGCGGGCGCCGACCGGCCTCCACTCCGCGTGAACCCTCGAAACCGATGCGCGTTCGCCCCCGCGGCTTCGATCTCAAGCAGGTGACCGATTGGACCCCCCACGGAAGGACGCCCGCGACCGGCCGGGAGACGCCCCGGTGAGGGACGCGGAGGCCTGGTTCGAGGAGGGTTGCCGCCACCTTCAGTTATCCGCGTATGCGGATTCCGGATCCGACTTTCGGAGCGACCACGAAGATGCCGCGGCCGCCTTCGAACAGGTGGTCCGCCTGCAACCGGATCACGCGAACGCCTGGTTCCAGTTGGGGAGGTCGCGGGCAACCCTGGGACAACGGACGGAGGCGGCGACCGCCTACTTCGAGGCCATTCGGATCCGGCCGGACGAGGTGGAGTACTGGATTCACTCCGCCATCGTCCTGATGGACCTCGAACGGTACGGCGAGGGTCTCGAGGCGTGCCGGGAAGTCTTGCGCCGCGACGCGGGCAATCCCGAGATTCACTTTCGGTTGGGTGTGGCCCTCGAGTTTCTCTCCCGGCCCGAGGAGGCCCTGGAGGCCTATCGCAAGGCGGTGCGCGCCGCCTCGGGAACGCCGCCGATCCGCTCCAGCGCGCATTCGCTTTTTCCCCCGCGCGCACTGGAGGCCGCCTTCCGCCGGGCCGGCGTCCTGGCCGCGCTCGGGCGGCGAAAGGACGCCCGCACCGCATTTCGGGCGGCGTTCCGGCTCGGCCCCTGGAAGGGGGGTCCCCTCGGATACCGATCAACGACCTGGTTCTACGACCTGCTCGCGCGACACGAGGAGGCCCGCGCCGCGTACGAGGAAGCCGTCGGTCGTGAACCGGACCCCGCTCACGCCTGGTCGCGCGCCGCCGATGCGATGCTGTGCGCGAAGCGCGGCGTCGAGGCGCTGCGGTTCAGCGAGGAGGCGATCGCCTTCGATCCGGATCGGGAACTCGCTTGGTTCCGCAAGGCGGAGGCGCTCGTGCAACTGGGACGGCGCGAGGAGGCGATTGCCGCCTATCGCGAGTCGCTCCGCCGCAATCCCGGATGGCCGGCGGCAACCGCCCGCCTCCGCGTCGTCCAGTCGGAATTGGACCCGCAAGGCGCCGCCGGGGGACGGGCAGAGGAGTAACCGGGCAAGGCGCATGGAATCCGCCCGCGTGTGAAACCCCGCGGCGACGTGGCCCGCGCGCGCCCCGAGCCCCTTCGAGGCGCACGCGGTGAACGGCAGCCCTCCGCCCGGAGGGTGCGTCCATCGTCGCGACCGGGTCCGAGCCCTTACACGTCGTAGTACCAGTCCCAGAACTTCTCGCCCCAATACTCGCCGCCCTTGTCGATGTAGTCGGCCCCGACGGCCATCGCGCCGCCCAACACGAATCCCGCGTAGAAGAGGTGTCCTACGCCTCCCTGGATCGAGGCAGCTTCGTCGCACGAGATCTCAGCCAGGCCCGGGTGGACGGAGACAAGGACGGTGGAAACGGGGGTGCTCATCTCAACCTCCATCGATTCTTCAAAGTGCGACGCGCGCTTCCCGGCTCGGAAACCCTCGCTCATCGCGCACCCTCTTCCCTGCCGTCCCGGAGGAATCCCGTAGCAAATTTCGAAAAAAGACGCCGGGACGCTCCCGGTCAACGTGAACCCGGGTGGATATCCCCTTGCCCCGTCTCGCGTTGCGTCCGCGACCGCCTCTCGAGGAGGAGCATCGGCGCGGATCCCACCGCGCGGAGTCGTGACAGCCGGCGCGCCGGATGGTATCCAATCAAGGGAAGTGCGTGCGAGCGACCGACAGAATCCGGGGGGGCCCATGCGATATCTCCACCTGTGCATCGCCGGCGTGGTCTGTCTGGCCGCCGCCGGACTCCTCTCCTGGTTCCATGTGGACGAGGAGAACTCGCCGCTGGTGCTCGGCTTGGCCTTCCTCGGCATCTCGCTGATCGTGAGCCCGCTGATCTTCGGGGCCGCCCGATCGGAGGAGGGCCTCGGCGGCATGCGCCCCTCCGGGCGCGCCGTCCTGCAGGCCGGGCTCTTCCCGCTGGTCGGCGCGGGACTCACGGTGTGGGGCCTGCTGGGCGCCGCCGGGATTCTCCCGCAGGTCTCGTTCGACGGGCTGCGCCAGCACTGCCAGCGATGCCAGCGGACGTACATCCTCGAAGGCGAGCGAAGGGGACGCCTCCATTACTCGCCCGGCTGCGAGTCCTGCATCCGCTACCCGGCCCTGACGTCGGAGGTGGAGGCCATGATGAAGGAGATCTGCGCCCGGTTGCAGGTCCGATCGGTCGACACGCCCGATCCGGAGGAGGACCCCGAGGCGGGGTGGCGACGCGTTCGCAGCGAAATCCGGATCGAGGAGCGGACTCCTCTCCCGGTGGCGGAGGGGACACTCCCCTTCCGGATCCGCGGTGTGCTGAAGGATGGATCCGTCCTTCATCCGGATCCCATGAATGAAGCCCCTCTCGAAATCCGCGTCGACATCGAAGGCACGCTGGCCGATCCGATCGATCCGACGATCCGTGCGAAGATTCGCCTCACGCTCTTTGATCTGGGGAAGAACGCTCCGCTCCAGACGGTGGAGCGGGAGGGCACCTTTCCGGCGGAGCCCGCCGGGGGTTGATCGCGGAGCCGGGGGCTCACGAAGTCGCCCGAGCCCACGGGACGGGTCGGCACTTTCCGCAGGAGCCCTGCTCGATCCCGTCGGCGCGGCTTCTCTCCGCCGCGTCGGACCCCGCAGGCCTGGAATCCCCGGGATCGCCGCCTACCGCCCCCCCTCCGGCGTCTCCCACCTGCCGCGATTCGCGTCCCACCAGGCGCGCGCGCGCGTCAGCAGATCGGGAGAGGCCAATCCCGACTCATCGGGGCGCGCGAACCGCTCGCCCGTGACGGCCTGCAGCGCCCACACCGCGTTCGACGCCGCGGTGAGGCTCATGCTGCTCAGATGCCGTGCCAGCACCGGCGCGGTCTCCGGGCGCTTCAATCCGGCCAGGCCGTGGATCGCTTTCACCTGGTCGCGCGCCGTGACCTTTCGCGTCCACACGCTTTCGAACGGCGCGTCCGTGACGCGCGAGAACGCCGCCACCATGTCTTCTTCGAGCACCATCACCAGCCCGGGGACGATCGACAGCCCGGCGTTGCGCACTTCGTTCTCGAGCGCCGTCATCCGCTCCCGCTCCGACTCGCTGCCGGTCATCTCCGACCACGAGGTCATGAATCGCGCGAGCACCTGGTGTGCTTCCTCCACCCGCCGACGGATCTCCGTCACCGGGGCGTCGGCGCCGGAGTGCGCGGCCCGGAAGATCCTTTCGAACGCGTCCGGATCCTGGTGCAGCTGGTCCCAGGCGACCCGCCAGAAGGGGACCGAGTTCGCACCGTCCTTGCGCAGGCGATCGATGGTCCGATAGTCGGCCAGGACCGCCCCCACGGCCCCATTGCCGTCGAGGCCGGCGCGCACGGTGCCCTCGAGCCGGGACCGCGCCTCGGGATAGAGCCCGACGAGCCGTCGAGCGGCCTCCCGGCGTTCCTCGACCGTGTGCCGGGCGGAGAGCCGATCCACCCAGCTCGCGGCCTCTTCATACCGCTGCACCTGCTCGGGCGTCAGGCCCGCGCGCGGGTCCCGCCAGGGCTCCGCCGCCCGTTGCTCGGCCGCGGCGAGTTCGCGCTCCGCCTGGTCGTACTCCCGGACCGCCTGTTCATAGAGCGTGGGGCCGAGCACGAACCCGCGCAAGTCGTTCGCATTCCGGAACAGCCGCCCGTACAGCGCCCGGTGCCGGACCCGCAACGCCGCGAGGTCCGGGGCCGAGCGCGTCTGCGCCGGCTCCGCTGCGGACGGGTCGAGTCGCTCCGCCGTCACGGCCGCCCCGGACTCCGGGATCGGGGTCGCCGGTCGCCCCTCGGCGCGGGCGAGGTCCTGCTCCGCCCGTTGGTACGTCTGGATCGCGCGTTC
The DNA here is from genome assembly GCA_964632945.1 of uncultured Planctomycetia bacterium. GTDB lineage: Bacteria > Planctomycetota > MHYJ01 > WSZJ01 > CAZWCX01 > CAZWCX01. Next base: position 7,780 of record CAZWCX010000163.1, read on the forward strand.
AAACAGGCCGCGGGCTTCGGCGTCGGCCGGAGACTCCCGGAGCCGGCGCTCGAGTCCCGACATCGCTTCGCGGGCCGCATTCAGCCTCTCTTGTATCGCCGCTCGTTGCGCTTCGGAGACCTCGTCCTCGATGCCGAGATCGACCGGCTCGATGCGGATGGGGTCTTCGACCTCCGCCGCCGTGACGGCGAAGGGGAGACCGCGCTCGTGCGCAGCCCGGCGCGCCTGTTCCTGCGCCTGGGCCATCGCGGCCTGCTGTTCCCGCAGCGCGGATCGGCGCACCATGAGGTAGGAGCCCACTCCGCCGCACATGAGGGCCACGAGGACCGAAGCCCCGACCGCGGCCAGCGCGAGCCCGCGGGACCGACGAACGACTCGACCGTCCTTCGGGACCGGTTGCCGCGAGCGCACCGGGGCGTCGGCTTTCGCCAGCAGGTCCGCCTTCAGGTCCGCCGCGCACGAGTACCGGCGCCCGGGGTCCTTTTCGAGCGCGCGGAAGACCACGTCGTCGAGCGCCGGGTTGACGCTCGACTTCCGGCTCGGCGGATCGAATCGTCCCAGCGGCAGCTCCCCGGTGAGCATCTCGTAGCAGACCACGCCGAGCGCGTAGAGGTCCGCGCGGTGATCGACCTGCTTGGGCCGTTCGATCTGTTCCGGCGCCATGTAATGGAGGGTGCCGACCACGTGGTCGGAGCGGGTCAGAGATCGGTACGCAGGGTCGGACCCACCCGCGATCTTCGCCAGCCCGAAATCCGCCACCCGCGCCCGCCCTTCACGGTCCACCAGAATGTTCTCGGGCTTGATGTCGCGGTGGACGACGCCGCGGTCATGGGCGTACTGGAGCGCATCGCAGAGCGGGGACACGAGGGTCAGGACACGCGCCGGCGACAGCGGCCCCGCGCGCAACAGGTCGCGCAGCGAGCCGCCGTCCACGTACTCCATCGCAAAGTAGAATCGCCCCTCCATGCAGCCGAAGTCGTGAACCGACACGATATTCGGGTGGGACAGCGTGGCCATCGCCCGCGCCTCGCGCTGGAAGCGCTCGGTGAACGCCTCGTCGCGCGCGAACACCTCGGGAAGCACCTTCACCGCGACCACGCGGTTCAGGCTGGCCTGGCGTGCCCGGTAGACGACGCCCATCCCCCCCCGACCGAGCAGGCCCTCGATGGTGTAGGGTCCGAAGCGGCCGGTCAGATCCCCTTCCTGCCAATCGGGCACCGCGAGCGATCCCTGGCGCGGCCGGGTTTCCCCCGGATCCGCAGCAAATGCCCATTGGAGCAAGCACTTGGGGCAGGTTCCCTGGGCATCTTCCCCCGCCGCCAAGGCGCCGCCGCAGCGGACGCACACCCCGCTCTTCACCAGGTCCGTCACGATCCCCTCCGCTTCGGTTCCGGCCCGCTCCGGGCCTGCCCCCTCAGGTAAGGAATGCGTCCGGCATTTCAGGATTTTCCGCCCAGCGCGAGAAAAAGATCGGCCACTTCCGCCTCGGCGTCCCCGGGGCGGGACACCCCATCGGCCACCTCGTCGAGGATGATCGCGCGCAGGCGCTGCCGCGCGCGGTGAAGGAGGACTGCGTCGACTTCGGAGCCGGCGGCCGCGCCGCCGGCAAGGCCGAAACGCTCGCGCAGCGCAGGCATCACCTCCGGCCGACCCGCCGCGCGATCCTCGCGGTCGAGCCTCTCCATCGCGCGCTGGAGGACGCCGACCGCCCAGGCGCGATCGAACGCCGCTTCCGGCGACAGTCCGCCGCCGGCCTGCACCGCCGCCTCTCCTCCCTCGACGTCGAGCCCGACCGGCCGGCGACCCCCGCCGCGCTTTTGCGCCGCCACGACACGCGCCTGGTTGGCGAGGAAGTTTTCGAGGACCGCGCGCAACCAGGTCCGAAACCGCCCCGCCGCGCGTTCCGGCCGCTGCAGCAGGTCCTTCTCCAGCAAGTGGAGAAAAAAAGACTGTGTCTGGTCGGCCGCCTCGGGCTCCGGGCGTCCCTTGCGCCGCAGGTAGACGTAGACCGGCTTCCAGTAGCAGCGCGCGACCGTATCGAGGGCCTGCGACGCCGCCGCTCCGCCTGCCGCGATCGCTTCCAGCGCCGTCCACGCGGTGGGGGGAAAGGCCGAGCCGCCGACGGGGATCGGTTCCATGGAGAGGGCTCCGGGTTCGGTCGGAGCCCCCACGCTAGCCGATCCCGGGGAGGGATGCAAGCGGGCCGCGGCGTCTCGCCGGGCACATCGTTTCCTTGGTTGATCATTTCCGCCCGCTTGGGAGACGCTCGTTCCGGGGGCTTGGCATCGGCGCCCCGGCGCGACCGGCTGCCGCAGGTGCCCCGGAACTCGATCGAGCGGGGCCCCCTCGCCGACCTGCGCTTCGACGGCGGGGGCCGCGGCTCCCGTTGTTTCGGCGCCGTGTTCAAGTCCCTGCTCGCGCTGAGGCCGGCCCCGCGCCTGCCGGCGAATGCGCCGGTAAAGTCCCGCTTCGTGCGCGCAGCGCTCGCGCGGATCGAGGATCCGACCGGCGCGTCGCGATCGGGAGGCGGCGCAAGGGCCGTGGATCGGCCGTGGGAAGTACGCGCGCCGCAACGCCGGTCGCACGTCGCCCGCCCCGCCTCACTCGGGCAGCCGGATCCGCTCTTCCGGCCGATCCCCCTCGTACCGGACGATCACCTCCAACCCGTCCGGCGAGAGCACGACCTCCTTCGCTCCGCTTCCGTAGTGACTACTCCAGCGTCTCCTCCGTCGTCTGCCCCAGCGCGTTGTCCGCCATGGTCACCCGCGGGTGATCGTTCTCCGCCACTTGCACACGCCCCAACCCGTCGCGCTCGAATTGCTGAAACGTCTCCCCGCCAATCCCCGACCCCCGCGCGATGTCGCGCCGCACCAGCCGAGGCGCCCCGTCGAACGTCTGCGTCACCCCCGTCCCGTTCGGGTCCGTCACTTCCACCGCGTCCGCCGCCCGGCTGTACCGCGTCCGCCGCACCCTCCCGTCCGCGAACCGCTCCTCCGTGCGCCTCCCCTGCCCGTCGTACCAGGCGTTTCGCCGCTTCTGGGCGTGGATTTCGCGTCGTCGTGGCGATCGCGGCCACCCGCGCGTCGATCCCGAGGTGCGCGCGACGATCCGACGCATGTCCATGGAGAACCCGACTGGGGCGCGCCGCGGATCCATGGCGAGTTGCTGAAGCTCGGCTTCGACGTCCGCGAGCGCACCGTGGCGGAATCCGGCAGCGAAGCGGATGGTCGGCACCATCCGCCGGGATCTGCTGGATCACGTGATGGTCTTCGATGAGGTTCTTCTACGTCGGCTCGTCGGCGATTTCCTGGGCTAGGATCACGCGGACCGAATTCACCTTGGTCTGCAGAAAGATTGCCCCGTACCCCGCGCAGTCACGCCGCGACCGACGGCCGACGCCAAACTCGTCGCGTTGCCGCGAGTCGGAGGCGTCCATCACCGGTACGCGTTGCGCAAGCGGGCTCAAACGCCCTCGAACTGGCCCGGTTCGGCCGTCCGCGCACGCCGTTCTACGTGACCCGGCGCGTGGGCGACCAGGCGTTCCGCGTTCACGCGGAGGGGGAGCGGATGTTCCTTCCCCGCGCCGACGGCCAGCCGCGAGGCGATCCGCGCGGTGGCGGTGATCCAAGAGGTGCTCGGGGGCATGCTCACGCCGGAGCAGGCCGCCGGGGTGCTCGAGGTCTCGGTGCCGCGCTACTACGCGCTCGAGCTCAAGGCGCTCGAGGGGATGGCGCGGGCCTGCGAGCCCAAATCCCCCGGCCGGCAGCCCAGCCCGGAACGCGAGGCGGAGCGACTGCGCCGGGACAAGGAGCGGCTCGAACGGGAGTGCGCGCGCCACCAGGCGCTCGCGCGCTCGGCGCAGCGCGCGCTCGGCCTGGCGGTACGGCCGGCTCCGGAGGCACCGCGGAAAGACGCGAACGGGAAGAAACGACGCAAGCGCCGGCCGAGTGCGCGGGCGCTCCAGGTGGCGCGGGTGCGGGAAGAGATCGCGGTGGCGATGCCGCACCTGCTCGTCCGGGGAAGGCGGTCCGCGGAAAAACACCGAGTCGGCCGGCGCCGCCGCGACAGGGGCGCCGGCCGCGACCCGGGAACCGGAACGACCGGCAGATGAGCGCCGGCATGGAGAGCGTCTTCAGGAGGCCTGTCGGGTGCACGGGCTGGAGAAGAAACCCCTGTGCGCGAGAGGGCTGACGATGCCATTGGGGCAGCGCAAGAACGAACGGGAGATCCGCAAGGCGGCGGTGGCCCTGACCAAATGGACGGGGCCGCGGGCGGCGATCGAGAACCTGCTGCGCCGCGATCGAAAGATGTCCGCGCGCCGTCGCCGTCGGATGGTGCGTTCGCTGATCTGGTCGCAACCCGGGGCGGTGTGGGCGATGGACTCCATGCAGGCGCCGGCACCGGTCGACGGCCGATATCCGCGGATCCTGGCGGTGCGCGATCTGGCGAGCGGCATGATGCTCCAGGCGCTTCCGGTTGAGCATGCCTCGGCATGGACGACGGCGCGCGCGTTGGAGGCGCGCTTCCGGCAACACGGCGCACCCCTGGTGCTGAAATCGGACAACGGCGGACACGTGAAGGGATGGGAGGTCGCGGAGGTGTTGAGGGCCCATGGAGTCCTTGCCCTCTTGACTCCGGTGGCCCTGCCGGAACACCATGGCGCCATGGAAGCCGGCATCGGCTCATTGGCGACACGCGCGCACCACCACGGGGCGCGACACGGCCGACCGGGCCACTGGACGTGCGACGACGTCGAGGGTGCGCGTCGGGAAGCGAACGCGACCCGACGTTCCCGCACTCTCGTCGGGAGCACGCCGAACGAGGCATGGGCGAGTCGCAGCTCCCTGACACCGGAAGATCGTGCCACCTTCACGACCGTGAAGGCGCGCATGGATGAAGTGGTCAGGCTCGAGCAGGGGTACTTCCTCTCGCTCGAACTCGACGAAAAGACGCAAGGCGCACTCGAGCGGATGGCCGTCGTCCACTCGCTGATGGAGTGCGGGTATCTTCACATCCGGAGGAGCCGGATTCCTCTACCGCAGAGGACGGTCGTTTGCGCGTAGATTCCCCGGGGAGCGCACAAGCTGGAGGCCGCGTGCCGGGCGTAGGATCTGCGAAAATCGGGAACAACGGCAAGGCGGGATTACATTATTGCTATCGCCCATCTTTCCTCACCGACCGACGACCCGAAAACAGCTGATCTGAATCGTTGGATGACCACGGATGGAATCCGGGAGCCGAGCCGCAGGCATTAACGATGCCGAAGAGGTTGGGGGTAAATGTTCTTTTAATGGCATCGCCGTCAACTTAAGGCCAGCGATTTCCAAGTCATGATCTACACGCGAGTTGCCGACATAGCCGTGGAACCTTTTTTTCGAAGGCTCTATGGCCCGCCGCAAGCGCACCTCGCCCCAGGTTTCGTCCGACCCCACCGACCCGCGCATCGACCTTCTCCGAGCCGTTCGATTGCTCCAAGAGCACCTCACGCAGACAGTCGCCGAGGCCGTCTTCAGTTCCCTGCGCGTTACCGAGCGAGTGCGCGATTGGACCCTGCACGCGCTCGTTCAGTTCTGGACTGCCGTCGTTCTTCGTGCCCCCAAGGCCCTCTCGACTGCCCTGCACGAAGCGCAGGGGCAACAGCAAAGTGGCTGGCCGACGGTCCCTGCGACCTCGGAGCAGGCTTTCTTTCAACGCTGCCAGGAGTTCCGGTGGGAGTTCTTCGCGGGCCTGTTCGACGCCTTCGTTGCTCAAGTCACCAAGATCGCACCCACGACCTTCGGC
>CAZWCX010000164.1:0-13545 GCA_964632945.1 uncultured Planctomycetia bacterium
TGCTCGGTCCCGCGCAGGCGCCCGTCGATGGCGCGGGCCGTTTCGGCGTGGATCGCGGGGGGGGGATTCGAGCCGCCGGGGCTCGGGGTGCCCCCGCGGCCGTGGAAGAACGTCAGCCGTACGCCGGCGGCCCGGGCCGCCGAGACGAGTTCCTCCTGGGCACGGTGCAACGCCCACCGCGAGGCGGCGATGCCGGAGTCCTTCGCGCTGTCCGAGTATCCGAGCATCACCATCTGCTCGTCGCCGCGCGCGGCCAGATGCCGGCGGTAGCGCGGATGGGCGAGCAACGACGAAACCGCGGAGGCCGCGCGTTCCAGGTCGTCCACCGTCTCGAACAGCGGCACCACGTCGAGCGGCGCCTCGCCCGCCGCATCGACCAATCCCGCGGCGCGGGCGAGGAGGAGCACCCCGAGGGCGTCGTCGGGTCCGCGCGCCATGCTGAGGATGAACGGCCCGATCGCCCGCGCGCCGTAGCGGGCCCGCGCCTCGCGCAGGGCCGCCAGCACCGCGACCAGCCGTCGGGTGTCCGCGTCCTCCGCCCCGGCCGCGGGCGGCGGACCGTCGAGCGCACCGTCCAGCCGACGCACGCGCTCCGCTTCCGGACGAGCGCCGAATCCCGCATCCCCGAGCAGGCGCCCGAGCACCCCGCGCAGGACGCGCGCGTCCTCGCGGACGTCGAGGGTCGCCAGGTGAAAACCGAACGTCTCCACGCGCCGGATCAACCGCTCGACCCGGAACCGCCCCGCCCGCGCGCCGCCGTGCGCGCCCAGGCTGGCGGCGGCCAGGCGCAAGTCCTCGAGCAGCGCCTCCGGCGCGGGATAGGCGGCCGGGACGTCCCGGCGCGTGGCGTCGAGCCGGGCCGCAATCAGCCGGAACAGCACCCGGTACGGCATGTCGCGGTGGGAGGGCGAAATCGCGCGCGCCGCTTCGGGGAGCAGCGTCTCCAGGGCCGCCACCCGCGCGGCGATCGCAGGATCGACCGGGACCCTCGCCCGCGATGAGCTCAATCGCTCGGCTAGGCCGGACGCCTCCGCCCGATAGCGTTCCAGGATCCTCTCCCGGTGACGCGCCAGGGTTGCTTGCACCGTCTCCGCGCCGACCGCGGGATTGCCGTCCATGTCCCCCCCGACCCACGACGCGAACCGGATCAGCGGCGCGGGGAGATTTCCGGCCGCCTCCGCTCCGAAGACCCGGGCAACCGCGTCCGCCAGGGCCTCATAGAAGGACGGCATGACCCGATACACCACCTCGGCCAGGTAGAAGAGCACGTGCTCGACCTCGTCGGTCACCGTGGGGTCGACCGCCCGTTGCTCGTCGGTTTGCCACGCCAGCGTCACGTCCTCGCGGATGCGCGCCCAGGCGGCCGCCTCTTCGGGCGGGGTCAGCCGCCCCGCGTCGATCTGGTCCACGAGCGCGCGCGCAATCCGCTGTTCGTTGACCAGCAACGTGCGGCGCACCGCCTCGGTGGGGTGAGCGGTGAAAACGGGCTCGATCCGAACCCGCGCCAGGAGCGCCCTCATGCCGGCGGCATCCACTCCGGCGGCGGCCAGCGTCCGTATCGCGGCCTCCAGGCTGCCCGGCTGCGGCGTCGATCCGCGCAGGTACTCGCGCCGCCGCCGGATGCGCTGGATCCGCTCGGCCAGATTGACCAGCTGGAAGTACGAGGAGAACGCGCGCACGACTTCCTGAGCCTCGGCGGGGGCCAGTCCGGCCAGGGCCGCGCGCAGCCCGGCTTCCGCCCCGGCGTCCCCCGCGCGCCGGCGGCGCGCAGCCTGCCGCGCCGCCTCCACGCGATCGAAGAGCGCGCGGCCCCCCTGCTCGATCAGGACCTCGCCCAGCAGGGCGCCGAGCGCGCCCACGTCCTTGCGCAACGGTTCGTCCTGGGGCCGGAACACCGGTTCGCCGGTCCCCGCCGTCCCGCCCGTCGCCTGCGTCATCCGTTCGTCCTCCCCGCCCGTCGCCGGGCCCGCGCGGTCAGCGTTGTCCCAGCGCACGGTCCAGGTTGTACGCCGCGCTGATCAGCGCGAGATGCGTGAACGCCTGCGGGAAGTTCCCGAGCGCCTCGCCGTTGGCCCCCGTCTGCTCCGCGTAGAGCCCCAGGTGATTCGCATAACCCAGCATCTGCTCGAACAGGAGGCGCGCTTCGCGCAGCCGCTCCGGATCCTCCCGGCCGGCTCGCGTCAGGGCTTCCACGAGCCAGAACGAACACAGGTTGAAGGTCCCCTCCCGGCCGGGCAGACCGTCGTCCGTCCGGTCCGTGTCGTACCGGTAGACCAGGCCGTTGGCGGTCAATCCGCCCTCCGCGGGGGAGCGGCGGATCGCCTCGAGCGTGCTCAACATGCGCGGGTCGGTCGGAGACACGAAAAAGGTCAACGGCATCAACAGGGTCGAAGCGTCCAGGGCGTCCGATCCGTACGACTGCACGAACGTCCGTTTCCCGGCGTCCCACCCGCGCAGCATGATCTCTTCATACAACGCATCGCGCTCGCGGAGCCAGCGTTCGCGATCCGCGGGGAACGAACGCTTGTCGGCGAGGCGCAGGCCGCGGTCGAGCGCGACCCAACAGAACAGCTTCGAGGAGACGAAATGCCGCCGCGGGCCGCGCACCTCCCACAACCCTTCGTCCTCCTCCCGCCAGTGGTCCGCCACCCACGACAGGCTGCGCCGCAGGTGGGTCCACAGGTCGTAGGAGATCGGCGTGCCGTACTTGTTGTAGAGATAGACCGCGTCCATGAGCTCGCCGTAGATGTCGAGCTGCAGCTGCTTGTGGGCGGCGTTGCCGATGCGCACCGGTCGCGAGCCCCGGTACCCCTCGAGGTGGTCCAGCGTCTCCTCGCGCAACTCGTGGCGGCCGTCGATCCCGTACATGATCTGCAGCGATCCGTCCCAGTGCTCCTCGCGGCACCGGTCGCCGATCCATTGCATGAAGCGCGCCGCCGCGTCGGAAAACCCGATGCGCAAAAGGCCGTACAGGGTGAACGCGGCATCGCGGATCCACGTGTACCGGTAGTCCCAATTGCGCACCCCGCCGATCTCCTCCGGGAGGCTGGCCGTGGGCGAGGCCACGATCGCCCCCGTGGGCTCGAACGTCATGAGCTGGAGCGCGAGCGCGGAGCGGTGCACGGTCTCGCGCCAGCGCCCGGCGTACGTGCACCCGGCCAGCCAGCGCTGCCAGTATTCGACCGTATGGCGGAACAGGGGTTCCACTTCGGCCCTGCCGACCGGACAGCAGGCCTCCGGGTCCGTCTCGCTCAACACGAAGGCGGCGGATTCGCGCTCATTGAGCGCCACGTCCGCGACCGCCGCCGCCCCTTCCACGTGCAGCGGCACCGTGGCCCGCAGGCCGAGCGATCGGCCGGCCGCCCGGAAAAAGGCATGCCCCTCGCCCGCCTCCACCGTGTGCGCGGCGCGGGCGTAGTCGAAGGCCGGGCGACACTCCATGCGGAAGGGGACCTTGCCGCGCATCACCTGGACCTCGCGTACCAGCCAGTGGTGGCCGTTCTCGCCGCGACGCAGGCCGACCGGCATGTAGTCGACCACCTGTCCCACTCCGCCGGCGGTGAAGAAGCGGGTCACCAGGACGTTGGTGTCCGGCCAGTAGAACTGGCGGTGGGCGGTGACCGGAACCGAGGGGGAGATGCGAAAACGCCCGCCCTTGCCGTCGTCGAGGATCGCGGCGAACACCGTCGGCGAGTCGAAGTGCGGGTAACACATCCAGTCGATGGACCCGTTCACGCCCACCAGGGCCGCGGTGTGCATGTTGCCGATGATCCCGTAGTCCTCGATCGGCAGATAGGCCATGCGGCCTCCTTTCGGCGGCGCCGGCGTGGAAGAGCGCTATCGCCCCTGCAGCAACCGCTCACCCAGCGAGGCCTCCATGGCATCGATGGCGAGAATCTTCTCACGCGTCTTCTGCACCGCGTACTCCACGCGGCGGTACCGCACCGACCGGCCGTCGAAGATCGCATAACACGCCCGGGGATCCCCGTCGCGGGGCTGGCCGACCGAGCCCACATTGATCACGTACTTCGCCGTCCGGTCGAGCGGGTGCTCCAGGTCGCCGTCCTTCGGGTACCAGCACCGGTGGTCGTTGCGGATGACCACGGGGAAGTGCGTGTGCCCGCAGAAACAGAGCCATTTGACCTTGGCCATGATTTCGTCGACCTGCTCCGGGTTCCACATCGGGCTGTCGTCGCCGAAGCAATAGTCCATGATCGGATCTCGCAGCGAAGCGTGCACGAACGTCACATCGCCGTCCTCCTGCTGCATCGGCAGGTGCTCGAGAAACGACCACCGCTCGCGCGTCTTCCCGAAGAGGTGGTAGAACTTGGGCTCCATCATGTCCCGGGTGTATTCGATCACGTCCGTCGCCAGCTTGCTGAATCCGAGCGGCCGGTTGATCAGCGCCCAATCGTGGTTCCCGGCCAGGATCAGTTTCGCCCGCTTCGACACCCGGTCGACCACCGCTTCCGGATCGGGACCGTATCCGACGAGATCGCCGAGGCAGACGATCGTGGCGATCTTCTGGGCATCGATGTCGGCCAGCACGGCGTCGGTGGCTTCCAGATTGGCATGCAGGTCGGAGATCAGCGCATAGGGGGTGGGCGGCATGGGTCCTCCTCCTTTTCCCGCGGAACCGGGCGGATGCCGGAACCGACCCCATGGTACCACAGCGGCGGGAGGCTGCAAGCCGTTCCCGGAGGCCGGCTCGCCCGCGAGTCGGGGCCGCCGGCGCGCGGATTTTGATTGCCGCCGCCGCCGGAAGCTGGGTATAAGCGAAGGTTTCCGGGAACCCCGGGCGGCCGGGGCCCCCGCTGGAACTTCGTCGACGGTGGGTACGGGTGGTCGTATGGGCTTTCCTGAACACCGCTTGCGGCGTCTGCGCGCCCATCCCCGCCTGCGCGGGATGGTGGCCGAGACCGCCCTTTCCCCGGAACACCTGATCCACCCCCTGTTCGTGCGTCCGGGAGAGAAGCAAAAGACGCCGATCGCCTCGATGCCCGGACAGAGCCAGTGGTCGGTCGACCTGGCGGTCGACGAGGCCCGGGAGATCCGCAACGCCGGCGTCCCGGCCGTGATCCTGTTCGGGATCCCGGCGGAGAAAGACCCGCGCGCCTCGGAGGCCTACGATCCCAACGGCGTCGTCCAGGAGGCGGTGCAGGAGATCAAGGAGAAGGTTCCGGACCTGCTGGTGATGACCGACGTCTGCCTGTGCTCGTACATGACGCACGGCCACTGCGGGGTGGTGGAGCAGCACGGGGAGCGGTTCACGATCAGCAACGACCTGACGTTGGAGTTGATCGGGCAGATGGCCTTGTCGCATGCCAAGGCGGGCGCGGATGTGGTCGCCCCGAGCGGCATGATGGACGGCATGGTGCGGGAAATCCGCGAGAAGCTGGATGAGCACGGGTACGACCGGGTGCCGATCCTGTCGTATGCGGCGAAGTACGCCTCCTCGTTTTACGGACCATTCCGGGACGCCGCCGAGTCCCCGCCCCAATTCGGCGACCGCTCCTCCTACCAGATGGACGTTCGCAATCGGCGGGAGGCGATGCGCGAGATCGAGCTCGACCTTGCCGAGGGCGCGGACATGGTGATGGTGAAGCCGGCGCTCGCGTACCTGGACGTGATCCGGGAGGCGCGGGCGCGCTTCGCTGCGCCGATCGCGGCGTACAATGTGAGCGGCGAGTACTCGATGGTGAAGGCGGCGGCGGCGAACGGCTGGGTGGACGAACGCGCGGTGGCGCTGGAGATCTTGACCGCGATCCGCCGGGCGGGCGCGGACATGATTCTGACCTATTGGGCCAAGGACGCGGCCCGGTGGCTGAGGAGCTGATCCGATGTCGGACGACGACCGGACGCCCCCCGGCGGGGCCGTGACCCCGGCGCCGGACGCCCCGGCGTCCGGGTCCGGGACCGCTTCCGCGGGCGCCCCGGCGGACCCGGGGGGGGGCGCGCCCGCGGACGGCGCCGACCCCGCCGGGGGGGAGCCGACCCCGGAAAAGGCCGTCGAATTGCCGGCCGGCCCCCGTCCGCCGCTGCGCTCCCTGGTCGAAGGGCTCCTTTTTGCGACCGATGCGCCGCTGACGCTGGCGAAGATGCGGGAGATCCTGGACGCCGAGGGCGCCGACGTGCGCGCCGCCATCGACGAACTGGCCGCGGAGTACGACGCCCAGGGACGCGCCTTCGGAGTTCAGGCGATCGGCGGCGGGTGGGCGCTGTCCACACGGACGGAAGTCGGCCCCTGGGTCGCCCGCCTCAAGAAGAGCCGTGACGAGGGGCGCCTGAGCCCCGCCGCCCTGGAGACCCTTTCGATCATCGCCTACCGGCAACCCATCAATCGGGTGAACATCGAAGCCATCCGCGGCGTCCAATCGGGAGCGCTGATCCGCGCCCTGATGGACCGCGACCTCGTTCGCGTCGCCGGCAAGGAGGAACTTCCCGGTCACCCGGTGCTGTACGGCACCACCCCGCGGTTCCTGGAACTACTCGGACTGAATTCCCTTTCGGATCTGCCGAAGCCCGAGGATTTGAAATAGAATGGTAGGATCGGTGCGGGCCGCCCCGCGGCCGGCACCGGGAGGACTCCGGCCTTCCGGAGCCTTCGCTGTCAGGGAGAACCCAGCGCATGTTCCTTTCCCGCACCCTCAAGCAATACGAGAAGCCCGTCCTGTTCGGGATCGTGATCCTGATTGCGATCACGTTCGGCATCACCAGCGAGTTCTCGCTCATGGTGGCCCCGGACGCGACCAATCCCGCCTTCAAGATGTTCGGGAAGACCATCACCAACGAGGAATGGCAGGCCTTCCTGTACCGCTGGCGCGTCCTTTACCAGTTCATGTTGCCGCCCAGCGTGCGCATCCCCGAGGAGCATCTGGCCGCCCAGGCGAAGCAGGCGATGATGGCCCTCCACGAGGCCCGCACCCAGGGAATCGTGGTTGCCGACGGCGAAGTCGCCAAGTTCGTCCGCGCCGTCCTCGAGCGGGGCGGCCAGGGGTTCAGCCACCAGAACTACATCTCCATGATGAACCAGCGCCGCGTCCGCCCCGACGAATTCGAAGAGACCGTTCGCGAAATGCTGATGGTCGAGAAGTTCTACGGCCTTGCGCGCAAGTCGGCTACCGTGAGTCTGAAAGAGGTGTTCGACGAGTACGTGAAGCAGAACGAGGAATCGTCGGCGCGCGTGGTCGCGTTCCGCGCGGCCGACCTCGGGCGAACCGTGCGCGAGATCTCCGGCGCCGAAGTGGCCCGGCACTTCCAAACGACCCGGGATCGCTACAAGATTCCGGATCGCGTGCAGATCGGCTACGCGTTCGCCGGCAACGAGGCGATGATCGCCCAGGTGCCCGAACCCGCCGAGGAGGACCTGCGGAAGTACTACGACGAGCACAAGGACCGCTGGGTCGATTACGCCCCGCTGTTCCCCGAGGATTCGAAGAAGGAGGGAGCGGGGAGCGGGGAGCCCCCGAAGGACGACGCCAAGAAGGACGAGCCGGCGAAGGACGACGCCAAGAAGGAGGAGTCCGGAAGCAGCGCGCCGAAGGATGAGGACGGCGACGGGGAGCCCGACGCGAAGGACGGCAAGTCCGAAGAGCCGGCGGTGAAGCAGAAGCCGTTCGAACAGGTCAAGGCCGAGGTACTCAAGGCCTACAAGGAAGAGAAGGCCAAGGACCTCGCGTTCGAGAAGGTGGACGAACTCGAGCGCGCGCTCGACGAGGCGCGCCTCAACATGGACAACCAGGACGTCGACTTCGAGGCGCTTGCGCGCAAGATCGGCGTTCCCTACGAGGTGAGCGCCTTCCTGTCGCGCCGCTCGCTGCCGTCGCTGTATGAGAAGATCGGCTTTTCGCAGCGATTTGCCGAGCAGGTGCTGTCGATGGAGGAGGGTGAATTCAGCGGCCGCCTGTCGACCGACAAGGGGGGAATCGTTTACCGTGTCCTGCGCAAGCGGGCGGCGGAAGTTCCGCACCTGACGGACGACATTCGCAAGCAGGTGATCAAGGACCTGCAGACGAAGAAGGGCCGGGAGTTGGCGCAGACCCGGGCGGCCGAATTCAAGGCGGCCGTCGAGGCGCGGGTGGTCGAGAAACATGCGGCGATGCCCGCCGAGGTCACCGACCCCGCGGAGCGGGAGCGGATGCGCCGAGCCCTGTCCTACGCTGCGTTCGAAGAGGTCGCCGCGAAGAACGGGTACAAGGTCGACAAGACCGACTGGTTCAAGCGCGACGGGTGGATCCCCGGCCTGAAGACGTACAGCCGGGAGTTCGCCGAGTCGGCGCTCGTGCTCGATACGGGGAACATCGCCCTCGTGCCTTCCTTCCAGGAAGTGTATGTGCTCGTCGTGGAAGGAAAGCGGCCGCCCGATTCCGCGGGATTCCTCGCGCAGCGGGATCTGCTCCAGGACAAGCTGCTGCGGGACCGCCGCACGCGGTTCATGGAAGGGTGGCAGCAGGTGCTCGAAACCCGCGCGGCGATCGAGGATTTCACCGTTCGGCCGCGCGCCGCGTTCCCGGATGAGGAAGATGCCGGCGAGGTCCCGGTCGACGAGCACGCGGGACACGATCATTCGGGCCACGACCACTAGAGGAGTCTTCCATACTCGAGATCCTGGGTTCGGTCGAGGCGATGCCCCGGTGCATCGCCGACGGCGCGCAACGAAGCCCGGCGCGAACCGCGACCGGGCCGATCGGGGAGGTCGAGGTTGAAGCCCCCGGGTCGGCGGGAATTTCGGTGTGAGCGGGAAGCGAACGTGAGGGAACGGGCGCACGCGGGCCGCAAGGCCCGGAAGCGGTCGGTTCCGCGCAGTTGCTGCCCGGGGTATTGAGCGCCCCGCAAGGGGACGGGAGGTCGTCATGTTGCGTTGCGCAATCGCGTTTTTCGCCTGTGTCCTGGCGGCGCCCCTGGCGTACGCCCAGTCGGGCGGAACGCCGGGCTGGCCCAAGGTCTTCGAGGTTACCGCCGACAAGCTGAATCTGCGCGCGGGCATCGGCCAGAACTATCGCGTCCTCATCACCGTCAAGCGGGGCGACCTTCTCGTCGGCGAGGAGGAACAGGTGGGGTGGATCCGCGTGCGCCCGCCGAAGGGGATTCGCTGCTACGTCAGCCGCGACTTCATCGACGGCGGCGTGGGCGGCCCCGGCAAGGTGAACGCCGATCACGTCAACCTGCGGCCGACCGCGGGGACGACCCATCCGCCGCTGCTTCAGCTCAATCGCGGCGACTCCGTGCGCGTCCTCGGGGAGAGCGAGGGGTGGTACGAGATCGAGGCCCCGCAGGCGGTGCTGTGCTGGGGCACGAAGGACCATCTGCGCGAGACCGGGCCCTGGACGGGCCGGGAGAACACCGTCGACGTGGTCGGCGGGGGAGAGCTTCCGCGCGGCGCGGACCGGGGCCCGACCCCCGGCGGCGTTGGCGAGCATCCGACCGGGACGCGGGATCCCGGCGGCGCGACCGAGCACCCGGGCGGGACGAAGGACCCCGGCGGGGTCGCCGAGCATCCGACCGGGACACGGGATCCCGGCGGCGTGGCCGAGCACCCGGGCGGGACGAAGGACCCCGGCGGGGTCGCCGAGCACCCGACCGGGACGCGGGATCCCGGCGGGGTCGCCGAGCACCCGACCGGGACGCGGGATCCCGGCGGCGTGGCCGAGCACCCGGGCGGCGCCGGCGAGCATCCGTCCGGAACCGAGCAGCCCGTGCCGGGCGGGACCGGAGTCGAAGAAGGGCTGCCTCTCGATCCCGATGCCGGGATCGAACCGGGTGGGACTTCCGGACCGGTCGAGGAGCTTCCGCCGGTCGCAGATTCGGGCCGCGCGAGCTTCGAAGAAGGGATGCGGCTGACCCGCATCGAGGACGAGAAGGAGGTCCGCGACCAGGACTTCCGCGCCGCGATCCGGCAATTCGAGATCGCCCTCGTGGCGGGGCTGCCGCCGGACTTGAAACTCCGCGCCGAAGTGGAAATGCGACGCCTGCAAACCAACCAGAAGATTCTCGACGAACTGCGCTCGCAGGACCGCGAGATTCGCGCCATCAGCGAGGCCGAAAAGCGCCGGCAGCGGGAAGCCGCCCGGGACCGGCGTGAACCGGACTGGGTGGCGCAGGGATGGGTCGACGGCGTGGGCAAGATCATCAACCGGCCGGCCGCCCACAAGCTGGTGAAGGGAAAGAAGACGCTCTACTTCCTTTCCAGCATCCGCTTCAACCTGAACGACTTTCACGGAAAGCGGGTCGGGGTCCGCGGCAAGATCGTGGACGCGCCCGGCTGGGAGTACAAGGTGATCATCGTGGACGAGATCCAGGTGCTCGGCGACTAGCGTCCCGTTTCCGGGGGGCCGGGAGGGCGCGGGGTCACCGCCGATTCCCTTGACATCCCCCGCGAGGGTGCCTAAAGTAGGGCCGTTTCGGGGCGTTTCCGGCTGGAATCGCCTCGTGGGAACGAACTCCGACCCGTTTCCGGCGTCGATGCGCCTTCGGGAGTACCGCTGCGGGATCTGACCGCGGCGGAGGCGCCGGGGACGACGGGATATCCATAGATGGACCTGGGCGTGCATTAGCCGGCGCTGCGGGCAACGACCTCGCGCGGGCGGACGACCCGGGACGATTCGCGATCCACCGGTGGGCGCCCCGCGGGTGTCCATTCGGATTGTCGATGCCTTCCGGACCGGGGGCGGGATCCGCGCGACCGACATGGGCCCGCGCGAGCCGATCCCCCGGCGCCAGGCGCGTCCCGCCCTCGCTCCCCGCGCATCCGTTCCCGCCGCGCCGTTTCGAAGGACCCGCGCCACCGCGCGCTCCGCCGGTTTCGAGGCCGCACCCACGCGACCCTGGGCCGCGCCGGACCGCTCGCCGCGAACGTTTCCGGGTTCCCGTGCCGGGGTCGGCACGGGGGCGCGGGATCGTCCCCGGCGGCCGACCGGCCCCCGGGAATGCGTGTCCGCGACCCCGACCGCGGAGGTTTGGGAGATTCCTGCCGATGGAATACCTCGGGGTCGCCTTGGTGTACCTGTTCATCGTCGGCCTCATCACAACCGGCGCCATCCTGTTCGCCCGCAGCAAGATCCAGCTCATCCGCGACGACGCCGAGCGCACCCTCCAGAACGCCCGCACCGATGCGGAGAAGATCGTCAAGGACGCCCACCTCAAGGCCAAGGAAGAGGAGATCAAGCGCAAGGACTCGTTCGATAAAGAGGCCAACGAGCTGCGCAACGAAATCAAGAATGCCGAAAAACGCCTCGAGAAGCGCGAAGACGCCATCGACCGCAAGGCTGAGCAACTGCAGAAGCGCGAGAAGCAGATCGAGGACCTCGAAAAGGCGCTCGCCGAAAAGGACCGCCTCGCCGGGCAGAAGCAGGCGGATCTGGACAAGACGATCGAGGAGGAGCGCAAGATCCTGCTCTCCCTGAGCGGGCTTTCCCGCGAGGAGGCGACGCGCATGATCCTCGAGAAACTGGAGAAGGAGCTGCAGCAGGAGTCGGCCGCGCTGATTCAGAAGTACAAGGACCGCGTGAAGGAGACCTGCGAGCAGGACGCGCGCAACATCATCACCATCGCCACCCAGCGCTGGGCGGCGGAGCACACCGCCAGCACGACCACCTCGACCGTCGATCTTCCCAATGAGGAGATGAAGGGGCGCATCATCGGCCGCGAAGGCCGCAACATCCGGGTCTTCGAACGCGCCACCGGCGTGGACGTCATCGTCGACGACACTCCGGGCGTGATCGTGGTGAGCGCGTTCGACGGCGTCCGACGCGAGATGGCGCGCCGCGCCCTCGAGCGCCTGATCACCGACGGCCGCATCCACCCCGCCCGCATCGAGGACGTCGTGGAGCAGACCAAGAAGGAAATGGAAGCCTCGATCATGGAGGAGGGGAAGCAGGTCTGCTTCGACCTCGACATCCATGGCCTGCACCCGAAGCTGGTCATGCTGCTCGGACGCCTGAAGTACCGCACCTCCTACGGCCAGAACAACCTCCAACACGTGCAGGAGGTCGCGCACCTCGCCGGGGCGATGGCGGGCGAACTGAAGATGGACGTCCAAATCGCCAAGCGCTGCGGACTGCTGCACGACATCGGCAAGGCGGTCGATCAGCAGATGGAAGGCGGCCACCCGGCGATCGGCGCCGAACTGCTCAAACGCTTCGGCGAGGGGGCGGAGGTCGTCCACGCGGCGGCCTACCACCACGAGGAGCTCAACGCCGAGTTCCCCTATACCGTCCTGACCATGTCCGCCGATGCGATCTCGGCGGCACGCCCCGGGGCGCGTCGCGAAACGTTCGAGCGGTACATCAAGCGTCTCGAGCGCCTGGAGGCGATCGCCAACAACTACCCGGGAGTCGAGGCCTCCTACGCCATCCAGGCCGGCCGTGAAATCCGGATCATCGTCGACTCGGGGCGGATCGACGACAAGCAGGCGCTCGTGATGGCGCGCGACATCGCACGGGACATTGAAAACGAACTGACCTATCCCGGCGAAATCCGGGTGACCGTGCTGCGCGAGACGCGCGTCACGGAGTACGCGAGGTAGAATGCAACTCAAGATCCTCGCCGTCGGGGATATCGTCGGCAAGCCCGGGCGTCGGATCGTCCAATCCCTCCTGCCCGGGTTCGCGCGGGAACGAGGCATTCGTTTCGTCGTCGCCAACGCGGAAAACTCCGCGGGGGGAAACGGCGTCACCCTGGAGACGGTGGAGGAGCTCTTCAAGGCGGGTTGCCACGTCCTCACCTGCGGCGACCACGTCTACGATCAGCGCGAAATCTACCCGCTGCTCGGACGCGACCCGCGGCTCCTCCGCCCCGCCAATTGGTCCCCGGAGGCGATCGGCCGGGGATTCACCCTCTACGAACTCCCGGAAGGCGTGAAGGTCGGCGTCGTCCATCTGATCGGTCGCACCTTCATGAAGCCGGCCGATTGCCCGTTCCACGCCGCCAGGACGATCGTGGACAAACTGCGTCAGGACACCCCGGTCGTGGTCGTCGATCTGCACGCGGAAGCAACCAGCGAAAAACTTGCCATGGGGTGGATGCTCGACGGTAAGGCCAGCCTCGTCTTCGGCACGCACACGCACGTCGCGACCGCCGACGAGCGGGTGCTCCCGGCCGGCACCGCCTACATCACCGACCTCGGCATGACCGGGCCGCACGACGGCGTCCTCGGCCGCGACAAAGAGAAGGTCCTGTCCGCCTTCATCACCCAGATGCCCACCCGATTCGACGTCGCCTCCGAGGACGTGCGGCTGAACGGCCTGCTGACCACCGTCGATACCGCCACCGGTCGCGCCCTCGACGTGGAGCGCGTCTGCCTGCGCGCCCCCGCGAAAGCCTGAGGGGGTGCCGGACACGGTCGACGCGCCCTCGCGAGCGAAGGACCGATCCGTCTCGCCTCTTTCCGGTCGGACTCGAACCGGTCCGTGCCGCCCTACCTCCGCGCGGCGTGCTCGCGACCCGCAACTGCGCGGGCGGAAGGTCTCTTCTCCCGCGGTATCAAGTTATGCTCACGCAAGTAATCCCGATGCGGAATTCGCGCCCACGCCCTCAGTTTTGTTTTCG
>CAZWCX010000165.1:0-13477 GCA_964632945.1 uncultured Planctomycetia bacterium
CGAGGCCCCTCGGTGGGGTGCTGGTCCCCCGGGTTCCCTACAATGAGCGGTTTCCAGATTCCTATTGGTTCCGAGGCTGAGGTAGTTGACGAACCGGCGCGAGCCGGAACGCCAGACCGCGACTTCGCGGCAAGCCCCGGCCCCGGGTTCCAGTCGGCCGACGAAGGCGAGCGTCGGCATCGACTCGGGCATGCCGATCGCCCGGGCAAGGTCGTTCCCGGTGCCGAGGGGGTAGACGGCGACGCGCACCGCCGGGAGCAGGCCTTCGGTGCCCAGGGCGTCCACCACCATCGACACGGTGCCGTCCCCACCGGCGACCGCCGCCACGTCTCCAGGTTGCACCCGTTCGCGGAGCTGCGTGCGGAGGTCGCCCGGGTCGATCACGACCGGTCGGCGGTCGCGCCAGAGGTCGAGGACGCCTCGGCCGCGACCGCGCCCCGACGCGGGGTTGACGAAGTAGTGAATCATCTCGATCCGCCGTGTCGGGGGGATGCTGGCGTCCAGGAGATCGGTGGAATCTCGCGGCGCTCCTACCTGCGGGGTTCGTGCGAACCCGTGTGCCGGGGAGGAACGGGGGGGCGGGAATCAACCCCGAACCGTGGGAATTTTCCCCGGTCGGCCGAAAATCGTCAATTTTTTCGGGAAAAGCCGGGGTCCCGGGTTGAGGCGATCCGGGATCACGGGTAGACTTCGAATCACTCGGACTGGGATTCGACGCTCGATACTGGGAGACCCGCGATGCAGACGAGCGAGTCCTGTGCGCTGGTCTGCCTGTTGAGGACCCTGCGCAAGATCGAACCCGATCGCGCCCGGGAGATCGCGACGCCCCGCAGTGACGTCGCGGCCGCGTGGATCGAATCGATCAGCCGAGAGGCTCGACTCCCCGAGGCGGAGGCGCAGGCCTACGTCGAGGCCGCGCGATTCCTCGTTTCCGGCCGGCACCTGCGCGCATGCGCCCGGTGTCAGATCCAGATCCTCACGCCCAACGAGGCCGGGTCCTGCCCACACTGCAAGAGTCCCCAGCAACGAGGCGTGCTGGCGGCGCCCCGGACGATCGAGGTCCACCCGACGCTCGAACGAAGGCTCCGGAGGATGATCCTGGATTCGACCGCCCGGCGACGGACGCAGGCGCAAGTCGCGGAGGCTCGAAAGCTGCGGGAGGCGGGCAGCATCGGCACCCGGCCCGAGGCCGAGGTCGTCCCGCAGGAGAAGTCGTGCGCCGAATCGGTCCTCGGTTCGTACCGCCTGCTGGGGCTGGTCGGCCGGGGGAGCTCGAGCTGGGTGTATCGCGCAGAGAACACGCGCAACGGACGGCCGGTGGCCCTCAAGGTATTCTACGTCGAGGAGAAAACGCCCGCGGCAACGGTCGAGGAGCGGATGGCCCGGTTCCGGCGAGAGGCGGAATTGGCCGGGTCCTTGGAACATCCGCATTTGGTCCCGGTCGGACCGCTCGAGCAGGCAGCCTCCTGGTATTTCATGTCCATGCCGTTCATTGACGGACCGTCGCTGGCGCACGTGCTCGAAGCGCGTGCGGCGGGGTCGGAGGCGCAAGACGGCTCGCCGTTGCTGATCGCCCTGGCGGACGTCGCGCGCGGCCTTCACTATGCCCATTGCCGCGGGGTGGTCCATCGGGACGTCTCGCCGCGCAACGTCCTGTTCGATCGGGCGGGGCATGCGTACCTGACGGACTTCGGGGCCGCCAAGTCCCTCGACGCGGCTTCAAACCTGACGGCCGCGCGGACGGTGGTCGGCACGATCGCGTACGCCGCTCCGGAGCGACTCCAGTCGGAGAGCAAGGCGGACGCGCGCAGCGACGTCTACAGCCTGGGCGTCGTGCTGTACGAAATCCTGACCGGGCGGACTCCCTACCGGGAGCACCAGGTCGCCCCGCTGCTGACGAAGATCCTCAAGGAAGGCCCGCCGGCGCCGCGGTCGATCCGGTCCGACGTTGCGGCGGACCTGGAGGCATTGGCCCTGCGAGCGATGGATGCGGATCCCGCGCGGCGTCCCGCCAGCGCGTTGGCCTTTGCCGAGGCGTTGACGACCTGTGTGGAGGGGGGCGGGGCGGGCGAAGCGGCGGCGGACCCGGGGGTCGGTTCGGCCGGCTTCGAAGGCGTCGCCTCGCTCGGCGCTCGTGCGCGGGCGTTTGCGCTCGGGGCCGTCGCGGTCGCGCTGATCTTCCTTCTCGGCGCGTCGCTGGGGCGCGGTTCCGGTCCCGTCGCCGACCGAGGTCCGGTGGAGAGCGCGTATCGGAATTGGTCCGCGAGCCGGGGAGCGGCGCAGTCGAACGCGCGGGAAGTTCTGGATCGCGCCCTCGCCGCTCTCGAGCAGGCCCCGGTGCGCGACGAATCCGCGCTGCGCGCCTGGAAGGCCGGGGTGGCCTGGGCAGACGGACGCACGGCGGCGGCCGTGGATCTGCTGACGGGGGTGTCGCCGAGTGCGGACCTTCGGAGTGACGCCTTGCGCGTGCATGGACTCGCCGCCTACTTCCTGGCGGGCCGCTACGGGTCGGGACCGCGCGCCGATCGCCTGCTTGGGATGGTGCGGTCCGATTTCGCCGCGCTCGCCGAGTCCGGCGAGACATACGACCGTTCCCTGGCGGAAGCCGTGCTCCTGCTCCTCGGGAACGATCTCGACGGCGCGTTCACGCGGTTCCACGATCTCGCCCGCGACCATCCCGAGCGGCGCGAGCCCGCGCTCCTGGAAGCCTGGACTGCGCTGCTCGGCCAGGCGTCCTCCGTCGCGGAAGTCGCCGCGAACGCGCTGGCGCAGCAGTCTCCCCGGGATCCCTGGGCCCTCCTCTTGCACGGGTTGTGCCTCCACGCCAAGGGGGAGGCCGCTGCGGCACTCGGGATCGCCCGTCGCCTGCGCAGTGACCGGCCGCACATGGCGGAAGGTGCGATCCTGCAGTCCCAGGCCGCCTGGTCGGCAGGCAACCTCGTGGAAGCGGCAGCCGCGGCCCAGGCGGCGATCGAACTCGATCCCGCGGCACCCGGTCCCCATCGCATCCTCGCCGGCATCGCGGAGGCGCAGGGCGACCTCTGCGCCGCGACCGCGGCTCTGGCCCGGGCGGTCCGGCTCGACCCGGACCACGAGGCGCCGACGTTCCGTCTCGCCTCCTTGCTGGCTCGACACGGCAACCTCACCCGAGCACGGGAGTGCGCGGACGAATACCTCCGTCGGTTCCCGCAGGGAGAATTCGCCGGGGCCGCTCGCGACCTGTCCACGGGAGAATGACGCCCGCGGCCGATGCAGGCCGCGCTTCGACCCTCCCATCTTCGTCGAGGCGGACTTGAGACTCCTCCGGGGTCTCGGGTCCCCTTTGGAAAGGACCCACCATGCTTCGAATCGCCGCCGCCGTCCTGCTCCTCATCGTTCTCGCCTCGGGGATTCTCGTCGCCGAGGAGCCCGCACCCGGGACCCTCGCCGCGGAGTTGAATCGCGTCTGCGAGGGTGAGGAACTCGATCCCGGCACGGTGCACGAATTCGTCCGTTCCCATTGGGGCTTCCTGAAGGACTGGCTGGAGAAGAATGCGCAGCCGGGCCGCGAATCGAGCGAAGCGCTCGAGGGGGCAAACGTGGAATGGGCGGAGCGGTTGGTCACCCTCCACTTGGAGCACCACCTGCGCTCGAGGCAGGAAAAGCCGGATGCGACCGCCCAGTGGCTGGCCACGGAACAGTTGGCGGTCCGCTGCGACCTGCTCGCGCTCGAGATCCGCGCCGCCCTCGTGCAGGGACGCGGCGAAGAAGCCACGCAGAGGACCGCGGAACTGAAGGAGAAGCTGGGGCAACTCTGGGACGGTCGTCTCCAGCTCGCGCGTCGAGAGCTCGAGGAAATGGAGCGGGAGGCGCGCGCCTTCGCCGAAGAGCTGCGCGCCAAGGAGGCCGCGCGCGATCGCATGATCCAGCGACGGCTGGATGAGCTGATCGCGGATCCCGCCGTCTCCTGGGACTGGTAAGTGGCCGTCCGGCCGTCTTCGATCCGCAGGAGCCGCAGGAGACTCCCCGATGCACGCCGTGCCCGCCCGCCCTCTCGACTGCCCCGGGGCGAACCGACCCCGAGGTGCACAGGCCAAGCTGGAGTACATTCTTCTCTTGGCGATTCTCGTCATCCTCGCTGTGGTCCTGGTCACGCGGTACGGACGCGGGCTACTGACCCGCTATCAAACCGCCACCCGTTCCCTGGACCGGGGGACCGGGCAGGTCGTTCCCGAGGTCTCCCCGATCCCGGAGGGCCCCGGAACCGCGGACACACCGGACGTTTCCCGGCGGCCACCCGCGGCGAACGCCCCGGCGGGATCGTCCACGACGTCTCCGGGCTTGCACCGCTCCCCCTCCGGGGGCAATCCGCTCAATCCCGAAGGGACCCCGTTCGGGTCGACCTACCCCGGTGGGGAGCCGCTCGGCGCGGCAGGCGGCGGGGACCTCGACGAGAAGCTGCGCCAGGGCCGGGAACTCACCGATCGAGAGCTCGACGAGGTGGTCCGTCGGACGCTGGCGCGCCTTCGCAAGCCGCCGTCGCGCGTCGTCCCGGGCGGACGGGGGAGGACGACGCCCCTGCGTGAGGGAAGGCGAACCTCGGCCGTTACGGGGGCCCGACACAGCCCCAACGGCAGCATCGAATTGCTGAACGTCCCGCGATTCCGGCAGACCCGGTATTATCGTCCGGAGGATGCGAATCAGCGCGACTCGCGGGGCCGATGGAAAAACGACCTGCGCGGCATGACCTCGCAGGAGGTCGAGTCCAGGTTCGGCTACCACGACTGGGCGATGAACGCCTATCCGGACGCGCGCAGGCACTTCCGGGACCGGGCCGCTCGCATTCGGGAACAGCGGCGTCTGAAGCAGGAGTACGAGCGGATCCGGCGGGTCCTCAAGCAATCCCCGTCACTCAGGAAGCTCCGATCGCAGGCCGCCCGGGAGCAGCGGCAGGCTCGCCGGAGTCGTGCACGCGAATCACGACTCGTCCGACAGCTCTCGAAGCTGGACCGGAGTCTGCGGCGCTACCCCCACGGAAAAACTCTAAAGAAGTGGCAGCCCATCCGACCTGCGAGACAATCGGCCCAGAAGTCCCGGGTCGAGTCACGGCTGAGGAAGGCTCGGAGGGACCGGGCCGGGCTGGAGAAGAAGATCGAAGCCACGAAGCGACGGCTCGAGCAGGTTCGCGGGCTCGAGAAACAGCTGCGATCGCTCAAGACGGCCGTGAAGAAGGCGGGAATCCATGCGGGTCGGCTGCGTGCGATCGACCGGTCGGGCAAGCGATGGGTGCGGTTCCACCGCCCCACCCGATTGCGGATTGCGAGAATCGACGCGAGGCTGAAGTCCCTGGGGAGGGACTACAAACGTGTGCTCCGGGTTTCCCGCCGACGAAGGAACTGGCGGCTGCAACGCCAGCTCTCCGACGAGATCCAACGACTGAAGAGAGCCCGGAAGCAAGCGGCGAAGAGCCCTTTCGACCGATTCGTAGGGACCCGTCTCCCCCCTCTGTTGTTTACCCCCGGGGGAGCGGCATGCTATCGGACGTCGCGCGCCATGGGCCGCGAATACGTTCGCCGCTCCTTCGGGGAGGCCGCGGCGAGACAATACGACCGGGGTTTTCAGAACGGCTATCACACGGGATGGGCCAATCTGGCCCGCGAAGCGCCGCCACCCGGCAAGCGGGTTCGGGGAAAGATCCGGACCGAGCCGATCCAGGTGAACTACCCGCCCGGTGCACTGGACGAGCAGTTCCGCTATATTCTCGGGCAGCTCCGGCAGCACCGACCGGTCGTCGTCGGCGTGACGCACATGTGGGGACAGAAACCCTACAACGGCGAGGACGCATCCGACCACTACGTCCTGGTCACGGGTTACCGCAAGGAGAAGGGAAAGGAGTACCTGACATTCAGCGATACCTCCGGGCAGTCGGATCGCAAGCGGCTCCGGTTCGAGATCCGGCGGGGACGAGACGGAAAGGTCGTGGCCGTCCAACGGATCTTCCCGAAAGCGAAGTGGCGCTGGAAGACGGACCGGAAGGTCGGCCAGTACGGCTGGTGGTACGAGCAGGTCGGATACCCGAAATCCTATTGGCTGTCGATGGTCAAGCACAATTCTCGGCTCCCGCGTTCCGGGCGGTAACCGGTCGCCGGTTTCGCGGGTCCGTGCAAATCGGCGGTGCGCTGCGATTCGTTCCCTTCAGGAAGCGACCCCATGAGAACACCTTTCGCACGACGCGGGCAGGCGAAGGCGGAAATCCTCTTGATCGTGGTGGGCGTCGCCTTGGCGGCGGTCGGCTTCGCGACCGTGTACGGCGGGCGCATCGCCGATTCCTTCCGACGCGGCACCGCCGCGCTGGACGGCAACCGACTCCCGGCGATGCAAACGCCGATCGGGGGGATGGAAGATGACGGCGGCGGCGGGGCGGTCGGGGACGGGACCCCGGTCCCCACGAAGAAGTCCGGCGATCGTCCGGGGGCGAAGAGCGGGGCCACGATCGCGCCGCTGTCTCCCGCCAAGAACCCCCTCAATCCGCCGGGCGCCGCTCCCCGGACCGTGGAGGAATTCCGGAAGTGGGCGGGGATCACCGACGACGACGTACGGAACATGGAGCGCGGCAGGTCCTCGGCCTATGCCATGAGCGATCGAGGTCCGAACTTCTGCACGGACGCCCCGTTCACCCCTTGGTCGCCGCCGCCGTACGTGCCCGCCCGCCCGGCTTCTCCGACGCCTCCGCCGGCGTCTTCCACGAATCCGCCGCCCGACTCGCCGGAAACGGTCAATCCCCCGGTGCCCGCCAACCCGACCCGGGCGAAGACGGCCGAACGGCACTTCGCGCGCAACAAGCACGGCAAGTTCCAGTCGATCAACCGAAGCGCCGTCGAGGTCGCCAACCGCCACAACCCGGACAACCGGACGCGCACGGGGGGGGGCGGGGTCCGGCGGCAGACCGGCAATCTGACGAAATATGGCTACGTGAGTCGTGAGGTCCCGGTTGCGCATGGGAAGACGTACAAATTCACGGGCAAGGGCGCTGCGGGGGCGGAGACGAAGGCGACCGGCGAAGCCCGGACCACCGGAAACGAGACGATCGTGCGAGGCGAAATCGGCACGAAATCGGGCGTGCACGGCGAGGCGAACGGAGCCAAGTTCATCGATTTCGACCTTCAAGGGCAGCGCATGCGCGCCCAGATCGACGGCAAGGTAGAAGGCCTGTTCGGGGCCGAGGCGAAGACGTCCGGCTTGGCTCAGAAGGACAAGCGTGGGGGGGCCGTATACGGCAAGGCGGAGGTGTTCTCCGGCGCCAAAGGCGGGGCCTCTGCAGGCGTCCGGCTCTTCTGGTACGACCCGGGCGCGAAGAAGTTCGTGGAGGTCGGGAGCGGTACCTTGCTCGCCGAAGGAGGGGCCGGGGCCGGGGCTTCCGTCGAGTTCCGGCTCGGCTACAAAGACCGGAAGTTCAAGTTTCGCGCCGGCGCCAGCGCATTCGTGGGGCTCGGCGGCGGAGCACGGATCGATGGAATGCTCGACGCGCCCGCGGCCTATCGCTTCGGGAAAACGGTCGCCCAGGGCGTGCCGAGCCGCGCCTGGTCGGCCGTCAAGCGGGGTGTCCGCGGAACGGGAACCGCCGTCCGGAATTGGCTGCGCCGTTCGCCGTTCCGCAATCCCGCCACGGTGTATTCGCGACGGCCCTCCGGAACTCGAACCCCCCTTTGGTAGATTCCGATTTCCTCCAGTCGTTTCGCGTCGAGGGGCGATCGCATGAACCGACGTTCCCGATCCCGGTCGGCCGGCCTCCTCGCCTGCGTCCTCGCCCTGGCGGCTGTTCCGCGGGCGGCGGGCCAGGAATCCCCGGCGGACTCCGCGCCGGCGGCGAGAATCACGGTTCGACTCCTCGATGCCCGCTGGGACCGCCCGCTCCCGGAAGCCGACGCCGCCTTCCGGATCGGAAGAGCCGCCGGCGAGGAGGTCCTGGTGGAGTCCGCGAACCTGGTCACCGGAGAGGACGGGACGGTCGAATTCCTGGAAGTCCCTGCCGGAATCCTGCAACTCCAGGTCCACGTCCGCGGGTTCGCGCGTTTCCAGACCGAGCCGTTCGAAGTCGAACCCGGGGAGGAGCGGTGGATCGACGTTCCGCTTGCGCCGGGGTGCGGCCTCCGCGGGGTCGTCCACGCCGGGGACCTGAACGTTCCGCTGGCGGGTGCGCGTGTCACGCTCCTGACGCTCGACCACCCGGACAACACCGCGATCACGGGGGAAGACGGGACGTTCGAATTCACGAATCTCTCCGCGGGCGACCATGTCCTGCTGGTGGACGGTGAAGGCCACGCGGCGAAGGAACGGTCCTTCACGGCGGCGGCCGGTGGGTGTCTGGATCTCGGGAGAGTCGACCTGGACCGCGACGAGCAGGGGTGGATCACGATGGACGTCGTTTCCGCGCCGACCGGGGAGCCCGTGCGTCCGTTCGTCCTCGAGGTGGTCTGGACCGAGAACGGGGAAGAAGTGGGGCTTCCCGTCGAGGTCGAGGCCGCCGACCTGTTCACGCTCCGCGTGCCGCCCGGAGAGGTATCGGTACGCGTCGAAGCCGCGGGGTTTCGGCCCCTCGTGGCCGCCTTTCGTGTTCTTCCCGGCGTGCGCATCCCGGTCCGACTGGAATTGAATCCGACGCGGTAGCGCCATCGGCCCGTACGGGCCGAGTCAACGGAGATCGCTGATGTTCTCGCCCTTCGACTTCGGCCTCAAGTCCCGCATTCTCGTGACCGCCGCCCTTCTCGCGGTGGTCCCGATTCCTTCGCGTGCCCAGGAGACCCTCCCCCCGTCGGGGACCCGCTGGCAGGAGTACTATGCCGCCGCCGAGACGCTCGTGGTCCCGGACGAAGGGGGCTTCGAGGGGGATGCGGATCATCGTTCCTTCGAAGTCCAGTCCGTCGAGCGATCATGGCAATGGAGTTGCGAGACCGTTCGCGACCGGGACGGGGTCGGCCTGTCCGCGCGCGTGGTCCTGACCGACCAGCGGGACCTCTCCTCTTCCTCGGATGGGACGGCCCTTGAAGACCGGTCGGTGGACGTGGCGGGGCGCCGGCTCGTGCTCGCCCGCAAGGCGAGCGGATGGGCCGTCTCCGCCTGGGATGGGGAAGAGCCGCTCGAAGGCGAAACCAAGCGACGAGTGGAAGAGGCGGTGCTGCACACCGCACCCGCGGACGCAGGCATGCTCCCGGCCGGGCGTGCGCTTCCCGCCGGAGAGTGGCGCGTGGATGGCGCGGCGGTCTTGGCGCTCTACCGCATGGACCTCGGCGGGTCGGGGGCGCCGCCGCAGGCGGAGGCGCTTCTCCGCGTCCGCGGCGAGGGTCCCGGAGGGGTCGAGATCGACATCACGTTCCGGGTCGAGTCCGCCGACGCGGGGGGCACCCAGGTGCGGACCGGGACCGGCCGGATCGTCTACGACCGCGCGCGCGGGTTGATCTCCGCCTACCGGTTCGCCGGCGAGGTGATCCACGAGGTCAAGGGGGAAGGCGGCGTCCTCCCGGTTCGGGGGACTTGGAGTTGCCGAGGCGCCCGGACGTTCGAGGACTAAGATCGCCGTCGGCCGATCCCCGGGACGGCGATCGGTCGATCGGGATGTCGGGGGAGTCGGCGCGTGCCCAGTGAATCGGATCTCCTGCTTGCGGCGCTCCTGATGGAGGGGCGCTTTCTGCGCGCCGAGGACCTGGTCGGCCTGCTGCGCGCGGAACGCGCGCAGCCGGGGATTTCTCTCGGCGACCGGATCCGCGCGCGGGGCTCGCTCGCGCCGCAACAGATCGCCGAGGTCGAGCACCGGGTCCGGGAAGCCTTCGCCGCCGCCGCCGAGACGACGATCGGCGCGGACGCCGGCGCCGGCCGGAGCGACCCGACCGTGGTCGTGCGCATCGCATCCGCGACCGGCGCCGCCGGCTCCTGCGCGGCCGCTCCGGCGGCTCCTTCCGAAACCGCGGCCGGAGCACGCAGGCTCGGAAGATATCGGCTTTTCGAAGAGCTCGGCCGCGGCGGAATGGGCGTGGTGTATCGCGCTCTGGACACGGAGCTGAAACGCGAGGTGGCGATCAAGACACTCTCCCTGGACGGGGGAGCCAACTCCACGCACGTGGAGCGGCTGCAGCGGGAAGCGCAGACGGCGGGGGCGCTGAACCACCCCGGGATCGTCCCCATCCACGACGCCGGTACGCTCGACGGCGTCCCCTTTCTGGCCATGGGATTCGTCAGGGGCAGGACGATCTCCCGCGCCCTGGTCGGATGCGCGGCGTCCTTGCGCGAACGGGTGCGCTGGGTGGCGGAGGCGGCGGAGGCCGTCGCCCATGCGCACGAGCAACAAGTGATTCATCGCGACCTCAAGCCCTCCAACCTGATGATCGACGACGAGGGTCGCATTCAGGTCCTGGACTTCGGTCTCGCCCGCAAGCTGGAGTCCGAGTCCGCTCTCACCCGCTCGGGGGAGGCGGTGGGGACTCCGCTCTACATGGCGCCGGAGCAGATGAGCGGGGTCCGCGCCGCGGTCGGACCGCAGGCCGACGTCTACTCACTGGGAGCCGTACTCTTCGAGGTCCTGGCGGGTCGTCCCCCCTTTCCCGGCGACACCATGGGCGAGGTCGTGGCCAAGGTCCTGACCGAGGAAGCCCCGTCGTTGCGCCGGCTCGATCCGCGGATCCCCGCGGACCTCGAGACGATTTGCGCGCGGGCCTTGCGCAAGGATCCGGAGCATCGCTTTCCCAGCGCGCGGGAATTCGCGGCGGAGCTTGGACGCTGGCGCGACGGTGAGGCGATCCACTCCCGACCCGAGACCACCGCGGAGCGCCTGTGGCGGTGGGGGCGTCGGCGCAAAGCGTCCCTCTCGGTGGGGTCGGCCGCCGTGCTCTGCATTGCTTTCGCGCTCGTCTCAGCCTGGCGGGAGAAGGCGGGCCGTCGCGAGCGGGAGTCGCTCGAGGCTCGGGTCACGACGGCGCTTCGCGAACGGGCGGCGACCCTGCTGGAGGCGACTCTCGTGGTGCGACGCTCCGGAGGGGTCTTGGCCGAGGCGGAGCGGGCGTTCCTTGCGCCCCTGCAGGCGGCGGTCGCCGAAGCCGTGGCGCGCCTCCCCGTCTCTCCCGAACCTCACTACCGGCTTGGGCGCATGTATCGAGCGCTGCTCCGCTTCGAGGAGGCATCGGAGCAACAGACGCAGGCCCTGGCAAAGGACCCGGACCATGCCCCGAGCCTGTATGAGCGAGCGGTGCTCACGGCCCATGCGTATCGGGTTCGCGCCGCCTCGCTCAGGGCGCAGGCGGCGGCGCGGGAATCCTTGAGGCGAGCCGCGGGCGGCCGCAAGGCGGCCGATCCCGTCGTCCAGGGCGTCGCCGACGGCGAGTCCGCTGCCGGGTTCGAGCGGCTGCGTGCGACTTTGCGGGCCGATTTGGATCGTCTTGCGCGGGTCGTCGCTTCTACCGACTCCAACGGGAGCGCCGGCGCCGACGTGGAAGACCAGGCGCGTCTCGCCGCCGCGCAGGGATTGGCGGCCGCCTTTTCCGGCAGCCCGGCGGACTCGGATGCGGCTCGTGGGCACCTGGAGCGGGCGCTGTCGCTCGTCGACACCCTCGAGGAAGCGTATGAAACGCTGGCGGATCTGGCGCTCCTCCGCGATGACCTCGACGCAGCTGAGCAGACGTGTGCGCGAGGTCTCCGGCACGACCGGGGCTATGTCCCGTTCTCCCTCGTGCGCGGCGAGGTCCGACTGCGTCGCGCGCTGGACCCGACCACGACGCTGGAAGACTCGATCGCCGTCCTGCGAGATGCCGCGAGCGATCTTCGCCGGGCGGCCGAACTCGCCCCGGATTCCGGGCGTGCGCATCTCGCACAGGCGCGCGCCCTCACGGAATTGGGACGCCACCGCGCCGCAGGCGGGGAGGATCCGACCCACGACTTCGTCGAGGCTCGCGATGCCGCCTCGAGGGCGATCCGGGTTTCGGCGGGCGACGCGACCGCGTGGTTCTCGCGGGCCTATGCGTGGTTCGAGGCGGCGAATTCCGTCGAGGAGGCGGGGGGGGACCCCGAAGAGGCGTATCGGCATTGCGTCGCCGACTATACCGACGGTTTGCGTCTCGAGCCGGACTCCCTCATCGGGCGGATCGGGCGCGGGATGGCGCGCGCGAACTGGGCTCTGTTCCGCACCGAAAGCGGCGGAACTCCGACTTCGCTCCAGGAAGAGGCGATCCAGGATTTCACGCACGTCGCTCGCATCGCCCCGGATGAACTCGAGGCTTGGAAGTTCCTCGGCATCGTGCATGGAAACCGCGCCGTCGAGTCCTACGAGCGAGGAGAGGACCCGGGCCCCTCCTTCCGCGCGGCGGAGGAGTGCTACCTGCGCGCCTGCGACCTCCAGCCGGTGGCCGAGCGGCCCTGGGAGGAACTGGCCACGAGCCGTCTCGCTCAGGCCCTGGCCCGACGCGGGCAGGGGTCCGTGGTCGAGGTCCTGCAACGGGCCATCCTGGCGTTCGAGGAAGCACGGAAGGCGATGCCGCAGACTGCCTCGGTCGATGAGGGACGGGGGCATGCGCTCATCCTGCTGGGAGAGGAGCGACTCTCGGAGGGAGACCGAGCCGGCGCGGCGGAATCGTTCACCGGTGCGATCGGCGACCTGTCCGAACTGCTGGAGTATGCTCCGCCCGTGACGGACGCGATGGTGCTGCGGGCGCGCGCTCGCGTGGGGCGTGCGGAGGCGATCTCCGATCTCGACGAACAGGAGGCGCTTCGCGAGGGTGCGAGGGCGGATTTGGATCGCGTGCTGGCCTTGGACGAGCGGCACGCGGAGGCGTTGGATCGGCGCGCGCGACTCCATATGTCCCTGGGCCGCTGGCAGGAGGCGGTCGACGATTTCGACGCCGTAGCCAGACTCGATCCCGAGATCTCCGAGGAAGGGCGGGAGATTCACGCCGATGCGCTCATCGAGGCTGCGCGCCGGGAAGCGGTCGGTCTTGCCGGCGCTCGGACGAGCGGGGAGGCGGGGGCGGATGCAGACTGTGCCGCGGTCCGGGACCGGATCTTCGAACGGCTCGGCCGGGCCCTTTCGTTGCGACCGAAGGGCGGAACGGGCATTGCAACCGACGCCTCCTGGGTGCCGTTGCATGGGGATCCCCGCTGGGCGGACGTGCTCCGCCGGTGCGAGAACCGTGGAGATTGAGATCCGCCCGCAGGTGCACGGGCTCGAGAATCCCGCGCACCCCGTTCGGTCACCGGAGCGACCTCGCGACCTTCAAGGGGGCGCGGCACTTTCCGCCTCGGGGAGATCCCGCGGAGGGTCCTTCTCGACTTCCCTCGCCCAACCTCACCGCTCCGGGGGCGCGGTGCAAGCGGGGTGGAGCACGGTCTCCGCGGCTCAGGCAAGACAGAGCCCCGCTCCCGTGCCGATCGCAAGGACGACGAGGCCGATCAGGGTTGAGCGTTGGGCGGGCGCGGGGGCGAGCGGGACGGGGCAGATCGGGAGAACACGAGTCAGGGA
>CAZWCX010000166.1:0-13461 GCA_964632945.1 uncultured Planctomycetia bacterium
GGCGTTAGCGCCAGGAGGGATATCGGCATTTATTCGATTTTGGGATAGGCTCTTACCACGGGAACGCTCCAAGACGAACTCATTCAACACCTCATCAACCACGATGGCGACATCGACAGTGCGATTAATGCGCGATCTCAACTACACCGACGGAACTTGATACTGCCGAGCTACTCGTACTTCTTGCAGCCGACGACCCGACTTTGCGCAGGGGGGCTGTCTGTTGTGATCGCAATGGCGCGAGACAATCCGAATGACTATGTGATACCCCTCCAGCTCCGCAGTTCAGCCGTTGCGGGACATCGAGGATGTCTTGGGGTCCTTCCTCACGCCTACCATCAGCCCACTGTTGACGCCGCACAAGAATGCACTCCCTTCCTCACAGTCTACCGTGAGATCTACGAGGAACTCTTTGGTGGAGAAGAGCCTGAGCGGGGTTGTCGGCGGGTGCTGCCCGACTGGTACTTCGGCGCGTTCGAGCCGCTGGGGTGGTTTAGACAGGAATCCAACAGTAAGTCATTCAG
This sequence comes from uncultured Planctomycetia bacterium, assembly GCA_964632945.1. Taxonomy (GTDB): domain Bacteria; phylum Planctomycetota; class MHYJ01; order WSZJ01; family CAZWCX01; genus CAZWCX01. The sequence goes on from CAZWCX010000166.1 coordinate 525, forward strand.
ACTCGAGCTTGTACTACTTGGGTACGATTGCGTACTTGGCAACTATGACTTTGGATTCCTCATGATGGTGGACGATCCAGGCTATTGGCGGAGATTTAACCATCACATGATTACCAACTGGGAAGTTGGCGAGCTCACGCGACCTCTCCTTTCGACGCTAGATAAGGAGGGAATTGCACTATTGCTTGACCGCAAGGATTGGAACCCTCCCGGACATGCGTGCTTCGCCCGCGCGCTGGAGAGACTTCAAGAGATCGGCGATAAGCGGCGCATCTCCTATCCAACCATCACGACATTCGTTGCCTAACGTGGTCGGCGGACCGAGCCTATCCGCTGGACTTCCACTTCCGAACCCGTGGCTATGCCGCATCAATGCCTCAACACATCAGGAGATCATGATGAGCCGCGGTGGATCGTCCAGTCATCAATCTACGCCTCTACCATGGACCGCCGACTGCGACTTGAGACACCTCGCAAAAGGCAGCCTTGGGTATACATCGGAGAATAGGCGGTCTTGCGCCATGCAGGCTATGGCGAGCGGCAGTGCGGGCCCGAGGGGTGCCTCAAGGATGCGCGCGTGACGGGGAGGTGTCTCATGGTGCGGGAGGAGAACGTCGCCTGCGATCTCCGGGTACAGCGGATTCAAGAGGTCCTGCGCGCCTCTGCCAGTGACGGTCATCCCGATCGGGTCATCGGGGGCGCAAAGGCCACGAGGAACAGCTTCCACCGCACGAATATCGTTGTGGACGTCTGCATACAGATCGGGGAAAAAGACATAGGCCAAGTCGCAGAGCGCTATCGCCAAGAGCGAATGCGTGCGGGGAGCTGCAGGGACGCATTCGAATCGTCCCCCCAGGAGCCGCGCCGTTTCTTCCTCGGGAAGGGAGTACGCCCCAGGGAGACCTTCTCCACCGGCTTCGTAATGATCGCAAAGCCAATGAGTCATGGCAATTACGAGGTTCTTCGCCGGGTCAATATGCCCTGTGGAAAGCAGGCCCAGAATCCCAATTGCGGCATGGGCGGCGAATCGATTTGATATGGGGTGTCTGGTGCCCGGTTGATGCTCGACCAAGGTGCGGAGCTGATCACCGTACTTCCGCGATTGGCTTTCAAGACCGGACGCACGCGAAGTCAAGCATGCAATTCCCAAGTACTCAAGCAACCGGGAGCAGCATACCGGGTAGGCCAGAATAGTTCCAGGACCGCATTCCGACCAAGCAAGCAGCGCTCGCGAATCATCCAGATGGGCGAGTGCATCCGCCATGCCAGCTTCGCCTGTAGCGAGATACTCGGCGCAGGCACTCTCCGCAATGACGGTGCGCTCCTTGGGGCTCAGGGATTCGCACCACGCTCCAACTGACGCGATACGAATCCCATTCAGCGCAATGGACATCGCGTGGAGTGGACTTCCCTTGTTCACGAGAAATTGCGCACACACGGCGTTTTGTACCAAAGCGATGGACAATGACCTTTGATCGCAGCCTTTCGGAGGCAGGAGTTCTCGAGACCACCGTTCCAGATCTCGATGGTTCGGTGTTGTCCCGACTAGTTTCCCGAGGAGGGGAACAATGTTCGGCGAGAGACTCGGGCCAAACCGCATCGGATCCGACTGTGAGATGAACTCAATTAGGTCGTCCCGGTCCCAAACGACGAACTCGCCCTCGTCTCGCGACCTAACGCGCTCGGCAAGAGCTGTCGCCGATACGATGGCCTTCCCCTTGAGCCTGCCCGTCGTGAGAAGGACGTGCCGCCGAGGGAGAGTGGCGTCGTAGCTAGGATGGGCAAGCCGACGGTCCATCAGCTCGTCCAATTGACCGCGAATTGCGTTGAACACGCGCCCGTTGATGTCTCCCGCCTTGCACTGAATCCCGTATTGATGCACTTCGGAAGACACCTGCACCTTCGCGATGAAGTCCTTCCCGAACTCGCACGGACCGTGTGTGTAATGGATGTCCATGAATCCGCGCGACCGCAGAATTGCCCTGAAGGGTTCGTCGAAGTCTCGTTCGATGAGCCTATCGAGCCAACCTTCGAGTACGTGTACCAGCACGCTGTGCCTCCGCCTTGTCCTTGAGCAGTCTTGCGAATCGAGAGCGCTGTTGCTCATTCATGGGGGGGAGCGCGAGTAGCATTTGTGCGTCCGCGGGGGAGCAATGCAACTCAAGCCCCTTTGGGTTCCCGAATTCGTCGACCTCGAACGGGATCTTCTCCAGCACGTCCATAAAGGAATCGTGAGTGAGTGGGCGCCCCTTCGATCCGAAACTGGTCCCAGCCTCCTGGCAGGTCTTCGTCAGGAAAGCATAGAATCGCTCCTTCACCGCATTACCGATCTGATCCGCCATCTCCCACAGTTGAACGGCTAGTGCAGCTTCGTTGAGTTCGAGGAGGTCCACGTTTCTTAGGATCATTGTGGATTCAGCGCCGAAATCTCCCGTTGATGCGCCTTGGGACGTTGCCGGAGATGCAGGTTGCTCCGCGATCGCATCGACTTGTTCTGTCCCCATACGTCCAAGGAAAGGGTGCTGTGCCACCAGTAGAGCATTCCCCACCGTGGCTATGAACTTCTTCACGGCATCGTCGTATTCGGGCGCAGGACGCATCCGGAGCTGTCTCGTGTTCCTGCCAGTCGTTTCGTATCCGTACGGTTCGGCGGGATCGTCCATGATGGGAACAATTCACCTCGCAGAAGCCAGTGGTTGCCTCTCGGTGGGAGGGCATGGCCAGTATGACGAAACTTTCACGCCCTTAGCGGCGCATGTGACGATTTTCGACCATGCACACATTGCCACATTGCTGCTGGCGTTCCAGTGCGTGGCACGAGCGCTCGGATTGTATGCCAGCCCCGTTTTGCAGCTCCGGCGCATCACTCCCTATCTCGAGGCGTGTTCAGCGAGCACCATGTGTAGCGAGCTTTGTCCCGAGCTGTTCCGAAGCCGCCCGGCGACCATTGAGCTCCAGCAGGCGCCCCAGCACTTCGTCGCGGACGTCGTCCGGCCAGCGGAGGCGCCCGGGCCGCGTGCGGCCGCGGGGACGATCGTCGTTGTCGTCGTCGCCGGGTTTGTCTTCGTCATAGTCGAGGAGGAACTCGCAGGTTGTGCAGAGGTCGCTCCAGCCATAGGCGTTCAGGACGGCGCGGTCCATGGCCAGGTGTAGGTCGCGTAGGCGGACGATCTCCGCGTTCGATTCATCCGCATCGTGGAAGCGGTTGTAGGTCTTGGTGAGTCCCTCGTCATTGCGCGCCATGAGCGCTGCCCGGAACTCGTAATAGCCTTTGCCTGCCGCTTCCAGGGCAGGGTCATTCTCGCAATTCTCCGGAAACGGGAACGTCTCGAAGCAGTCGGAGGGGGTGTAGCGGAGACGGTCCTCGAGCGATGAGGCGAAGAACCGCGCCCAGATCTCGTGGGGGCGGGATTGGAGGGCGCAGAAGGCGGCGTAGGCGGGGAGGGGGAAAACGTTGGCCGTGTGAGCGTAGATCATGTCCGATGGCACAAACGCAAACTGTAGGTGAGCGCTGACCTGCGAGTTGATCAAGAGACGCGGTAGTCCCGAGATTGCCGCCAATAGCGCCGGCGTTGTCTCTGCAAACCGCCACCAGTATTTCTTCCGCACGTCGCGCTTGTCCTGCATCCGCTGCGGCTTCACCCTCTCCTCCACAATCCGCATCAAATCCGGCCACCCCGCCCGCGCCTCCGCCTCGCTCATGTCGCCGAAGTTGATGACGTACCGATGATGCGCGTGCGTCGGGCTCGTATTCACCTCCTCCCCGCCGATGTATGGGAAGATCCGTTCCGCGTTGCGCTTGTCCTTCGCGATCAGCCGGTGCATCTCGGCCAGCGGCGTCGCCACCCCGTTCTTGTCCGTGTCGTCGAACGTAAACCCCATGCCCAACACATAGCTGCCGACAAAGCTCTTCCCCGCGTTCGCCGCCAATCGCGCCGGGTCGTCGTCGCCGCCCGCGTGGAAGAGAAACGCCGAGATTCGCTCCACCTCCCGGTCGTCCAGCCGCGGACGCCCGGGAAAGTCCCCCTTGATCACGTGCACCACGCTCACCACCACCGCCGCCAGGCCGGGCCACTTCAGCCGCCGGCGCGCGGCGTAGATTCGCCCGCCGTGCCGGCAGATCCAGCGCAGCCCCGTCGCGCGCGTGTCCCCCTGCCGGATCGTCTTCGTCGCGAGCAGGCCGAACGCCCCGCCCGGCCGGAGCAGGTCGAACGCGCGCCGGAAGAAGTGCGCCACCAGGTCCGAGTTGCCGTGGCTTTCCTCATGGAGCGTCTGGAGCCACTCCGGATAGCCTGCCACGTTCGCCGCCGCCACCGTATTCTTGTACGCAAACGGCGGATTGCCCACCATCGCATGGAACCCGCCCCGCCCGTCGCCCCCCGCCGCGCCCTTCCCGCCCGCACCGCCGCCTTCCCCGCCCCCGCGCGCGAACACCTCCGGGAACTCCACCTCCCAGTGGAACACCGGCACCCCCTTCTCCCCACCCGGGCCCCGCCGCAGCCCGGCGACCGCCGCCTCCAGCTCGGCCCGCGCCTTCCGCCCCGCCGCCGCCGCACCGTCCGCCAACGCCGCGGTCAGCCCCGCGGAGTACTCCACGCGCAGGCGCTCGCGCTCGCGGTCTTTGTCGCCGCCGAACCAGGCCGCGACCACCAGGTCGCCCACCAGCCGGACGTCGGCGAGCGCGGCGTCGGCTTCCGCCAGGAGCCGCTCCTTCGCCGCGGTGTCGTCGGAGTCCGCCAGCGCCAGGATCCCCCGCCGCGCCGCCGCGGCGGCGGCGATCCGCGCCTCGATCCGGCCCGCGGAGAACGGCAACGTCTCCCCCGCCTTCCAGTGGAACGCGGCGATCTGCGCCCGCGTCAGCCCCACCAGGCTGTCGCCGTGGCGCAAGGCGTGGTCGAGAAACGTGAACGGATGGTCGCGCGCGAGCGTCGCCAGCCAGAGCGACAGCTTGGCCAGCTCGACCGCGAACGGGTTCTTGTCCACCCCGTAGAGACACTGCTGCGCCACCAGCCGGCGCGCGTGCAGCACCGGGTCCTCGTCCGCCGGGATGCGCGGCATGCCGCCGTGCGCCGCCCAGGCGGCTTCGAGCTTCTCCCCCAGCACGCGGCAGGCCTCGACCAGGAACGCCCCCGAGCCCATCGCCGGGTCGCACAGCTTCAGCCCCAGGATCTGCTCCGGCGCCGGCCGCGGGCCGAGCGCCTCCAGGACCGGCCGCAGCGTGGTCGCCACGATCGGCTCGGTGAGCGAGCGCGGCGTGTAGTGCGAGCCGGACCGGCGCCGCTCGTCGGTGGGGGTCAGGTAGATCGCCCCGCGCGGGATCGGCCGCGGCGTGCGCGGCGAGACCCGCTTCCCCAGCGCGGCGAGCAGGTCGTCCACGGTGCGCGCCGACGCCAGCGCCTTCGCCGCCGCTCCCTCCAGCGCGCAGGCGGTCGCCTCCTTCAGCGCCTTCGCGCGCTCCGACCCCGCCCGCGCCAGCAGCGCTTCCAGGTCGATGACCACGTGGTCCGGCTTGACCGCGATCGACACCCCCGCAGCCGCGTGGAGGGCGAACCCCATCATTTCCTCATAGACCGAGCCGAGCTGCTCGACGTCGAGCGCCCGGTACGAAAGCCGCTCGCCGTCGAGCACCAGCAGGCGCTCGAGCACGCGGGCGACGGCGCCGTCCGAGACGCGCGGGGGCGCGAGCCGCTCCCCCGCGACGCGGCGGGCGCCGCGCGGGCGGCCTTCCAGGAAGGGAAAGGCGTCGGGATCGAACAGCCGCCCGCGGCGCTCGGGCAGGCGCAGCGACCCGTGCCCGCCCCCGTCGTGCACCAGCCGGAAGAGCGCGAGAAGCTGCGCCCAGGCGCCGAAGCGCTGGTCCATCGCGTCCGGCCAGCGCGCCTGGTCCTCGCGCAGTCTGCGGAACAGCCCGGTGACGGCGTAGTTCGCGGCGTAGACTTCGCCCGCGGGCATCAGCCCGCGGTCTTCGGCATAGAGGAGGAAGACCAGCCGCAGGAGCACGGTGAGGAGGCCGCCGTAGACCTCGTCGGGGGCGGCGGCGAGGACGTCGCTCAGGAGCGCGCCGCGGCGCGCCTCGTCGGCCGCCTGAAAGCCGCGCACCAGCTCCCAGAGCGCCTCGTGGACCTGCTCGGCGAGGGCGGTGGAGACCTCGTTCTGGTACTTGCGGCTCTCGCGCAGGAGCGCGGGCAGACGCAGGGCGGGCGGGCCCTGGAAGAGGCGCTCCGCATGCAGCAGCATGCGCAGCGCCGCGACGATCGACCGACCCGCGGGCTCGACCATGGCCGCGAGCGGGAACGTCAGGTGCCCGGACGACTCGCCGCGCGGGGCGGTGACCAGGCGGAGGTGGGTGCCGGATACGAGAAGGGCGAGGGGGCAGGAAAGGAGGTCGGCGCGCTCGCGCAGGAGGCGTTCGACGCGCGCCTGGGGCGACGCGTGCCAGCCGTCGGCGGGCGCGGACGCGGGGGCGTCGAAGTCGGCGCCGGGGGGAAGGACCTGGACCAGGAGAAGCCAGGCGCCGGATCGGTCGGGATCGGGGACGGCGTAGGTGGGGGAAAGGACGTCGTCGTACTCGGGGACGGCGGCGTCGAGGGACTTGGGAAGGTCGGGACCGCCGGGGGCGCCGGCGAGGTCGGCGGCTTCCCAACCGAGGAAGCGACGGGTGAACTCGGGGAAATCGTCGAGGACGGGGACCTCGTCGGCGTCGTCGTCGGGGTCGGCGCCGGGCGCGGGGGGCAACCGTTGCCGGCGGACGCAGTCGAGGAGGGCCTGCTGGTCGGCGGCGGCGGTGCCGAGGTCGGGGAGGACCTGGGCGCGCGCGAGGGCGAACGGCGAGACGACGAGGCCGACCGGCTGGAGCCAGCCGAGCCACTCCTGGTGGGCGCGGAGTTCGGGGGGAGGGGCGGGCATCGCGGGCGCTCCCGCGCGTTCGGGGTACGGACCGGGGCAGTGCCGACGAAGAGGAGTATAGCGCAAGCGACCGACGGTGCAAGGATCGGGACGAAGGGAACCCGGCGCGTTCCGTCAGCCCGCGAACAGGAATCCGTCCCCGACCTGGGAGCGAAGCTCCGCGAGGTACGAATCGAGTCCGGCCCTCGCCTGGCCCGGACTTTGGCGCGCGCCCGGCGAGAAGACGATCCCAAGAGTTTCATTCATCGCAAGCACCGGGTCCAGGTGCCGGCAGATCGGGTCGAGGCCCAAGTCCTCGAGCATGGACCGTACGATCCACTCGAGGCAAACCACTCGCCCCGCCACGGCGGCCCGGATCTCCGACAGGCGCGCATCCGTGGCCACGGCCTTCATCGCCCGCTTGTCCCCGGACACCAGCGCGAACGCCGGGCGCCCCGACAAGAGTGCGTAGAGCAACGCTTCTCCGTCGTCGATGGCGTCGACCTCGAGGAGGGACTGATGGATTTCCACGGCCGGCTGCTCACGAACGGGAGGGATCCGCCGGCATGCGAGGAGGGCTTTTTCCAACGGCCCGGCCGGCCACCTCGCTCGCAGCTTGCGGCCGCGCGTGATCTGCGCCTCCAGCGCCGGGAGGCGCCGGGCCGCTTCCGGCGCGAGTCCGAGAGCGGCTACCGCGCGGTCAAGAAGTCCGGCGCCGGCAAGCAACAGGAACGCATCGCTGTCGATCAGCACCCCCGTGAACGACATCGACGCGTCCCTTCACGCGGCCGTCACGAGGGATACGAATCGTTCCAAGGACTCGGGAACCTCGTCCGCCAGCTGTTCGCGCAATCGATCGGCGATCGCCGCATGCGCTCCCGAGTCCATGCCGAGGATTTTCAAGGCGGCCTGTGCGACCGGCATTCGCTCCGCCGTCCATCCGTACACCAACGCCAGGGCGCCCGGATCGATCTGCGACTGCTTTCCCAAGTCCCGCACCAGCGAAGCGAGGTTGGGTCCCCTCAACCCGTGGATCGAGTTCGCCGTGAATTGCGACTTCCCCGTGAGAACCTCGCAGGCGAATGCATCCGCCGCCTTTTCCTCGTCGTCGCCGTCCACCCGGTCGAGGTCGCCGTCGGCAAGAGGCGGACCGTCGGGGCGCACGTGCTCGAGCAGCAGGTGGCCCAACTCGTGCGCAAGATGAAAGGCCAACCAAGGCGGCGAATCCCGTCGGGAGGCCAGGACGACCACGGGCATGCCGGCCACGTACATGGCCATGCCGCTGAAGCGCTTGCTCGCCTTGGGAAGCTCGTGGATGTGGAAGACGGCGACCCCGTGATTCCACGAGAAATCGAGCAATCCCGCGAGATCGACGCACGCGCGGTTGCGCAGGATCTGCTCTCGCACTTCCCGGGCGGTGTGGGGTCCACCGAACCTGGGACCCGGCCGGAGCGCGCGGACCAACCCGCGAGCCGCATTCTGCGCCAGCAGGATGCCCGGAGACAATGCGCTCTGCGACGTCCCCTTGCGCTTCTTGAGTCGAACGTCGTTCATCGGAGGAAGCCGGAGAGCGGTGTCCGGATCCTTCAGTGCGGCGAGTTGGAAACCCAACATCCGAGAAATGCAGCCTTCGGCGAAGGCTCGGTTCGCGGGGTTTTGGGCCTGGGAATCCTCCCACCAATCGGGCAATATCCGAGCGCGCACGAAGGCCGCGTCGAAGCCGACCTTGCGGAGTCGCCTGTACAGATCCCGCATGGCGTGCGTGGTCAGGGAATATCCTCCCAAGGACATCCGGATTCTACGCCCGACCGGCTCTCCGGGGCAAGGGCGGTCGATGGTGACCGCGTCCCCGCTACCCCGACACCGGCCACAGATAGACCACACCGACCGGCTCGACCCGCTGCGCCCGCACCTCGTACACCGCGCGGATGCGTTCCGGCTCGGTGCGGTGTTCCTCCGCCAGGGCGGTCAACCGCGTCTTCCAGTGGCGGCGCTCGGCATCGCGCTGGCGGCGCTCGTCGGCCGTGAAGTCGAACTCGAGCTGCGTCTGCCCCCGCTTCGCCAGCTCCTTCTCGATCCGGGCGCGCTGCTCCTCGAGCAGCTTCGTCATCGCGCGCGCCTCCTGGTCGCCACGCACCGCCAGCTTCTTCTTCGCCTCCTCGGCCAGCGCCTCCGCCCGCACCTTCAGGTGCGGCAGCAGGTCGGTCACGTCGCGCTCGACGCCTTGGAGGAGCCGCTCCCGGATCGCCTGGGGGAGCGTGCGCGAGCCGGCATGGGCAAGACCCTCCGCCAGCACGTGCAGCGCCTTGGCCTCGGCTTGGGCGCCGAGCGGCTCGAGGCCGCGCTTGCGGCCCGCCGCGTCCTGGTGGCGCGCGGCGATGGCGACGATTTCCTCGTGCAAACGGGCGGCGTGGGGACCGTAGAGGGAAAGCCGCCCCAGCAGCAGGACGCGCGGCACCGGGTCGGCGCACGGCGCCACGCAGGCGCGGGAGAGGTCGTCGTGGACGAACCCCTGCGCCAGCAGCCGGTCGAGGAGCCGCCGCGTCACCCGGTGTTCCAGGTGGAGGTGGACCACGCCCGCGTCCAGCCGGCCGGGGTCGGCGAAGACGAGCGGGCGCAGCCCGGCCTCGCGGCGCCAGTCCCACGGCTTCTGGTCGCGGCGGCGCGGCGGACGCAGGGTGTCGAGCGTCTCCGCCCAGGTCGGGTCCGCCCCGGCGCGACGATCGAGGGCGGGGAAGAGCCAGCCGGCGCCGTCTCCGGCGGGCCGCAGGGGGGCCGCCCCGAGCAATTCGAGGGAACAGGAGACCGCGTCGCGGAACCGCTCCTCATCGAGGCCGAGGGCGTCCTTGGACTTTTCGAGCATCCCCTGCAGCGCGGCGAGCTGCTTGCGAAGCTGCGCCTGGCGGGCGCGGCCGGCTTCGAGCTCCTCGTCGACCGCCGGCCGGCGCGCATCCGACGCGCGCTCCCGCTCGATCGCCGCGGCGAGCTCGGGAACGGCGCCGTGCCGGATCCCGCCCGAGAGGAGATCCGACAGCCGCCGGTCGATCACCGGCGTCAGGCTGCCGAGCTCCTCCGCGACCCGCTCGGTCTTGCGCACCAGGGTGTCGAGCACCGGATCCTCGGCGCGCTGCACGAACACGAAGTACCGACAGCGGACTTCCGGCTCGGGCTGGAGCTTGCGGTCGATGCGGCCGTTGCGCTGCTCCAGGCGGCTCGGGTTCCATGGGATGTCGAAATGGAAGAGGTCGGCGCAATGGGCCTGCAGGTTGACTCCTTCGCGCGCGGCGTCGGTGGCGATCAGGACGCGCACCGGATGCCGGTCGGGATCGGCGAGGAAGGCCTGCTTGACCTCCTCGCGACGCGCCTCGTCCATGCCGCCGTGGTAGGTCAGTACGCGCTCGTCGCCGCGCTCGGTGTCCGCAAGCGCGCCGCGCAATTGCTGGTCGAGCCAGCGCTTGGTGTCGGCGTATTCGGTGAAGAGAATCACCCGCCGGCGGTTCCACCGCCCGCGGGGGCAGAGTTCCGCGCGGATCCAGTCGAGGATCCGATCGACGCGCGGATCGGGCGCGCCGCGCGCCCGGGCGGCGACCGCCGCCATCTCCGCGAGCAGCTCGCGCTCGCGGCGCTGCGGGCGCTTGGGGCCGGACTCGAGGGCGCGGGTGACGGCCTCCACCTGGGCGTGCTCCTCGGCGGCGACGTCGGCTTCCGGGAAATCGGCGCGTTCGTCGTCGGCGGCCGGCGCCGCGGCGAGGAGGTCGAGCCGGCGAAAGTCCGGGAGCACGCGGGCCGGGGCGGCCGCCTCGGCCGCCTGGCGCTCGATCGCCCGCCGGTGGACCTCGAGCGTGCAGGCGAAGGCCTCGATCGAGGAGAGCAGCCGCTTCTGCAAAGAGATCAGGACGAGCTGCGCGGCATTCCGGGCCGATCGGGTCGCGTCGGCGAACCGCGATTCGCGCAGCGCCGCGTACTCGTCGAGCAGGCGCGAGAGCCGGAGCTCGGGCGCGCTCTCGGGCAGGCCGTCGATCTTTTCCGGGAGGATCCGGCGGACGGGGAACTCCTGGCCGATCTCGCGCAGGTCGCTTTTCAGGCGGCGGACGAGGATCGCGTCGTGCTGCGCGGCCTTCACCGGGACGCCGCGGCAGAAACGCTGCGGGTCGAGAATCTCGAGCAGCGCGGAGAAGCTGTTGCTGTGGCCGTTGTGCGGCGTCGCGGAAAGAAAGAGCCGGTGCTCGAATCGCGGCGCGACGTCGCGCACGACGCGGGTGAGGTGCGAGTCGATCGCGTAGCGGGCGCTGCTTGCGGGGGCGGCGTGGTGCGCCTCGTCGAGGATGAGCAGCGAGGCCGGGCAGAAGTCGCCGAGCCATGCGCGCAGGGGGCCCGCGTAGGTTTCGTCGCGCAGGAGCGAGTGCGAGAGGAGGAAGCGGGTGTGGGTGTCCCAGGGATTGACGCCCCAGCCGCGCTCGCGACGCATGGCGGCGACGTAGGCGCGGTCGTAGATCTGGAAGGTGAGGCCGAAGCGCTGCTCGAGCTCGTCGCGCCACTGCAAGAGGACGGACGGCGGGCAGCAGACGACGACGCGGCGCACCTTCTGGCGCACGAGCATCTCGCGCAGGATCAGGCCGGCCTCGATCGTCTTGCCCAGGCCGACGTCGTCGGCGATGAAGAGGTTGACGCGAGGGAGTTGCAAAGCCTTGCGCAGCGGCTCGAGCTGGTAGGCGAGCACCTGGATGCCCGCGCGGTAGGGCGCCTGGAGCAGGTTGGGGACGGTGGAGGTGACGCAGTTCCAGCGCAGCGTGTGGAGGTAGGCGGAGAACCGGCGCGGGTCGTCGAAGCCGCGCGCCGCCACGGTCCGCCAGGAGTCGCCGTCGAGGACCTCCGCATCCGGCTCGCGTTCCCAGAGGACGGAAAGCGAGGCGCCCTGCGCGTCGTCGTCGATGCAGGACAGGTGGACCAACGTCTGATCCGCCGGCGTCGCCGGGGACGCGACACCTTCGACGAGGTACTGCCGGGAGCGTACGCGGACGATCCGTCCGGGGGAAAGGGGTGGGCGTAGGGTCATCGTGTGCACCGCAAACGAACGGGAATCGACCATGGTACGCTACCGAAGCCGCAGGGGTCTATCAAGGAAGTGCAAGGGCCAGCGAGTCAGACACTGGGGAGCGGGTCGTGCGCCTCCGGCGACACTCGCGGTGCCGTTCGGGCGGCGACGCGTGATACGGCTTGAAGCGGAACTCCACACGGCCTCAGATCACTTCCTCGACCACCGAAACCCCCGGCGGGCCGCCGTCGACCTGCCAGTCTTCGTGCAGTCGCCATCGCCCGTCGGGCAGGACTTCGCGTCGCGACCGGCAGGAGCCCGTGGTGAACTCGCCGCGCCGGTTCACGTGCTGAAACCGCATGCGGAGATCGCCACGTTCATCGACGACGGCGACGCCGGTCCCGAGCGCGATTCCGCCCCCCTCGTAATTCAGCCAGACCACCCCGCCTTCCTGCCGGTAGTGGAACCGGGTGTCGCGATTCAGGTCGCCGTCGTCGTAGTTCACGAGGCCGCGAAAGCGGCGCCCGTCGTACGAATCCGGGCGGCGCGGCCCCCCGTCCAGCAAGCGCAGGACCCGATCCGCCCACTCGCGGTCGCTTTCCTTCTCGGACTCGGTGAGCGCCGAGTACGGCGTCTCGCACTGGCGGCGCCAGCGCGCGACGTTTTCCGGGGTTGCGTGGTCGAGCAGATGGCGCGTCCAATGCGTCCACTGCTCGTGCTCGAGGTCGGCGAGGCGTTCGCGCAAACTCACGACGGGGTCCTCCATCCGAGTCGGTCGGCATTTCACCTGGATCGGGACGTGCCGTCAAGCCACGGCCGCCGGCCCGCGGGGGCCGGCCGGGCACGCCGGTTGCTTCTTCCCTCCTGCGATGCCCGGAAAGCACCCTGCGGCAGGGGATTGTCCCCGCGCGCCGCGGATTTTTCCGCCATCGCGGGAGGAGTCCCATGGAGGTCCTTTCCTTCACCGGCCCGTCCAATTCGGGAAAAACCCTCACCATCGAGAGCCTGGTGCGGCAC
>CAZWCX010000167.1:0-13422 GCA_964632945.1 uncultured Planctomycetia bacterium
GGCGGATTTTTCACGAAGCCGCTGGCGCGGCTTCATGAATAATCCGGGCTAGCGCATGCGTGGGCCGTGCAACTCGGTTTCGGCGGGGGGATCGGGGACCACGGGGAACAGTTTCTCCAGCCGGGCCCGCGCCTCGGACGCCAGCAGTCCCTGCGTCCTGGCGCTGCCGCCGAGGCCGATGAGCGTCACGTGGGTTTCCTGCATCCGCCCGCGCAGGATGGCCACGAGCCCGGTCGCGTTCGCGCCGGGGAGTTCGTAGAGCAGGACGCTCCACCAATCGGGCCCGGCGTCGTTCTCCGATCGGTGGACGACGGGGGCGCTGAGGCCGGCGAGGGTCTCCTGGACCTCGCGGCCGGAAGCGACGACCAGGAGGCTTTGGCGGGGCGGCGGGGACGAGAAGAGGCCCTTGAACCAGCGGATCAGTCCCATGGCGGCATTCTCCTGTACATCGTGGAGGGCGCGTTCCTTTCCTGCCACAGGCTCGTGGGCCGGTCAATGCAATTTCGCGCGCCGTCGGACCCGTCAGCGTCCGCCGGCCCGGAGTTCGATCATCCCGGCCATGCCCAGGGGCTTTTCGGCCAGGTAGAGCAGGCGTTTGGCCCAGCGCATCGGGGCGAAACGGTCCTGCAGCCCGAAGGCGCGGCGGACGGTGGCGACCGATTCGACGCGCAGACCCGCGGTCTCCGCGGTGCGTCGCAGCGTGGCGGGGGTGAAGAAGAACTGGTGGGACGTCGGCACCGCGTACGCGCGGCGCGCGAGCGGCAGAAGGAGCCGACCGACCCAGTAGAAGAGGGTGTGGAATTCATTGGGGACCTCGAGGACGGCGATGCCGCCCGGGGCGAGCCACGCCGCGACGCGGCGCAAGGCGGCCACCGGGTCGTCGAGGTGCTCCAGCACGTGGTTGAGGTGAACGAACCGGAAGCGGCCGGCCGGGAACGGCGCGTCCTCGACGGGGCCGCGGAAGATCCGCCCCGCGGGCAGGCGGGCGGCGGCCTGATCCGCGGCGGGGGAGGCCTCGATGCCCCAGGCTTCCCAGCCCGCCGCCTCCGCGTGGGCGAGGAAGTGACCGGCGGCGCAACCGACGTCGAGGACCGGGCCTTTCCCGCCGAGGCGACGTTCGGCCGCGTTCAACCGCTCGACGAGATGCGGCGCAATGCCGGTATCGCCTCCCGCCATGCCGGTGGTGGCGGTGTAGGCGTCGTAGTAGTGCGGTCCGTAGATGGCCGCCTTTTCCTCCGATGTGAACGGTGGGCGCAGGGCGACGAGGCCGCAGCCGTGGCATCGTTCCACGCGGTGCCCTGCGGGGGCGCGCACGAGGCGGGTCGGGTCGGGCTGCGGGTCGAAGGTCGCGCCTCCGCACAGCGCGCAGGACGGGCCCTGCGGGGGCGCATCGGCGGGGCTCACGCGGCATCCGTGGACTGGCAGCCGAAGACCGAGCAGACCCCGGCGTAGTCCCAGCACGCGCGGTGATGGGGCGTGGCGCAGCGGGCGCACTTCACCGGCTCGGCGCCGATCTCCTCGCCGCACACCGGACAGACCGCCGCCGCGTCGTCGGTTTTCACCAAGACGTCCGCAAGCGCGGAGGCGCCCTCGGCGGGAGTGGTGGTGGCGGCGTATTTCTCGAGGATCGCGCCCAGCAGACCGCAGGCGGCGTCGAGCAGGGCGCTCCACTCGCGGTGCTGGTGCAGGGCGCCCGGGAGGCAGACGCGGAGCGAGGTGCCGCGGGCCTCGAGGACGAGGCGGCGCGGGACGCACAGGTTGGCGACCAGCACGACGCGATACCAGACCTCGCCCAGGGCGGGCAGGGTCGCCGCGTCTCCCCGGGGAAAGCGGATCTCGAACCGGCGGTCGAAGTCCTCGACGTCGATCTCGCGGGGGTAGCGTTGCGGGGGGGGCGGGAACGGGACCGTGCCGGCGCGGGGGCGGACCTGGAATCGCGGCAGGGCCCCCGAGGGGATCTTCACCGAGAGAATCGACCAGATCTGCTCGCCCCGCGGCATCTCGAAGTAGTAGTACGCGTGCCCGCCGCGTGTCCAGACGACGTGGCCGCCGACCGAGGACTTGTCGGACACCGAGCGCGATTGGAGGTGGTCGGCGACCTGCTGGAGGCGCACCGGGTAGACGTACTCCCCGCGAGATTCCCCCTCGATCCGCTTCGTGACCAGCCGGACGATGACCAGTCCGACGATCGTCAGGCCGAGGCAGCTGCCGCCGATCCAGTACAGGAGGCCCTGGAGATCGGGCATCATGACGGGCGCGGCTCCTCCCGGTCGCGCGGCGCGGCCGCGCGCGGCTACTTCGCGGCGGCCGGCTTCTCGGCGAGGACGGAGATTCCGGAGAGATCCGCCTCGTCCAGGACCAGCACCTTCATCCCCAGGGCGTCGGTCCAGCGCTTCACGTCCTCGACGCTGTGCCGGTACGTGTAGGCCGGGTGGAACCAGTCGAAGTTGACGAGGTTGTTCTCGTCGAACGTCATGGCGTCGTTCCAGAAGCACTTGAGAATGTCGTAGTAGATGAAGCGTTGGAGATTGCGTGGGCCCTTCTTGATGCCGAGGGCGGGGATGTCCTCGGGGATCTCGAACTCGATCTTGAGGTCGGAGAGGGCCTTGCCGAGTTTGGTGATGGCGGCGCACGCCTCCCACCCGTCCTTGGGGGCCATTTTGACGATCCGGGCGCGCAGCAGGTCGTCGGTGAACTCGCGGATCGGGGCCTTGACCTTGTAGACGTAGAAGGCGAAGTGTCCGCCGGGCTTGACCAGCGACCACAGCCGCTCGACGGCGAGTCGGGGGTCCTCCACGCAGGGCAGGACCTGGTCGCAGGCGACGAAGTCGAAGGTCTCGCGGGCGAACGGCAGTCGGTTGAGGTCGGCGTTGATGACGCTGATGTTCTTCCAGGGGCGCGCCTTTTCGCAGGCGTGAAGCGCGGCCTCGGACAGGTCGGCGCCGATCACGCTCGCGGCCGGACTGAGGGTGGCGTAGCGGCGGATGTCGCGGCCGAGGCCGCAGCCGGCGTCGAGGATGAGCTTCTTTTTGGCGAGGAAGTCGCGCAGGTGTTCCTCGGACGACCAGTGGTAGCGGGCCAGCGCCCACTCGCGCTGGTGTCGGGTCGCCCAGGTGTCCTCGTCGTACATGCTCGGGATGCGGTCCCACTTGTCGCTGTAGGACTGGCGGACCTGGGCGACCTCGCGGGTCAGGTCCTTGGGGAGGAAGACGCCGACGCCGCGGTCGACGGGGAAGGCGGCGCGGCAGCCGGTGCAGGCGAAGCGGCCGGCGACGAGGTCATCCGCCTCGCGGCGGGCCTCCTCGAGGCGCAGCTCGGCCTGGCAGTCGGGGCAGCGCAGGAGCGGGAGTACGGCGTCCTTCATGGCGGGTCTCCGGTTGCGACAGGGTGGCCGCGGCCCCGGGGGGGGCCGTACGAGGGGCGGACTATAGCACGGCGCCCGGGGGCAGGCCACAATTTCCGCGACGCTTGACAGGCGCGCGCGGGGGCGGCTACCGTACCCCGACTCCGCTCTACGGGGGCTGCGCGCCGGACGCGCTCCTCGTCCCGTCCCGCGGCCCGTTGTTCTCGCCGGGGAGCCTTCATGCCCACGTCTCGCAAGCCGCGGAAACGCGCGGAAACGGGCGCGTTCGACCTCCGGCGCGCGCTGGCGGATTGGTCGCGAAAGGCGCGCAATCCCTGGAAGGCCGCCGTTCCGGGCATGGCCGAACTCCTGGGGCTGCACCTCCGGCTGCGCGCCGACATCCGGCGCCGGTACGACCGCGACCTGCCGTTCGCCGAGGCGGTGGTCGACCGCTGGGAGCGGGCTCGCTCGCTCGGTTTCGGGGCCGGCGCGAGCGTGTACGACAGCGCGGTGGTGCTCGGGGATGTGCGGGTGGGGCGCGAGACCTGGATCGGTCCGGGCTGCGTCCTGGACGGCAGCGGCGGTCTGCGCATCGGCCGGCATTGCAGCATCTCCGCCGGCGTGCAGCTCTACACCCACGATACCGTGGAGTGGGCCCTGACCGGGGGGAAGGCGCGGACGCCGCACGCGCCGGTGCGCGTGAGCGACTGCTGCTACCTGGGTCCCTACACGGTCGTGGCGAAAGGGGTGACGATCGGCCGCCAGTCGATCGTCGGGGCGCACAGCTTCGTCAATCGCGATGTCCCGCCGCGCACGTTCGTCGCCGGCTGTCCGGCCCGGGTGCTCGGGCGCGTGGCGGTGAAGGGCTCGCGGGTGCGCATCCTGCCGGTGGGGGCGCGGGCGGAATGACCGCGGCCGGGCGGCCCCTGCGCCTCGCCTACGTCCTGGACACGCTCGCCGTGGGCGGGGCCGAAAAGACGCTGCTCGGCATCGCCGCGGAGATGGTGCGCCGCGGGCATCGGGCCTGGGTCTACTTCGGCGGCCCGGACCAGTTGAGCGCGGGCATGGCGGGGTCCGGGCTCGTCTTTCGCCGGCTCCAGGACCGCCATATCGGCATCGGCCTGCGCGACCCGGGAAACCTGCGTCTGCCCCGAACGCTGGTCCGATTCTACCGCGAGGACGGGATCCAGGTGGCGCACACGGCGCTGTTCGCCAGTCACTTCTGGGCCTCCGTCGCCGCGCGGATGAGCGGGGTGGCCTGCGTTCGCTGGGTGGCCGCGTCGCTCTTCAACGAGGACCGCTTCGACCATTTCATGCGGGTCCCGTGGGTATCGTGGGCGCTGCAGGCGTTCGTGGACCGGTACGTGACGCCGGCGCCGTACTCGAGCGAGGAATGCCGGCGACTGCGCCACATCCGCCCGGAGAAGATCTTCGAGAACCCGCTCGGCGTCGACCTGCGGCCGTTCGATCCCGCGCAAGAGCCCGGACCGGCGAAAGTCGAACTGGGGCTTCCGCCGGACGATCCGGTGGTGGGCTACGTGGGTCGATTGCAGCCGGAGAAGGAATGGGACGTGTTTTTCGCGGTGGCGCGCGAGGTGCGGGCGCGGGTTCCCGCGGCGCGCTATCTCGTCGTCGGCGATGGGGCGCTGCGCGGGCAGCTGGAACGGCTCGCCGCGGAGTGCGGGGTGGCGGAGCGCACGCTCTTCACGGGGTGGCGCGCGGACGTGCCCCGGGTCATGTCGGCGATGGACGTGGTTCTGCAGCCGATGCGCAAGCCGCTGGTGGGCAGCGTGACGGTGGAGGCGATGGCGGCGGCGCGTCCCGTGGTGGCGTTCGACTTCGCGGGGATCGCGCACACGGTTGTGGACGGCGAGACCGGCGTGCGGATACCCGGGCACGACGTGGGCGCGATGGCGCGCGCGACGGCCGACCTCCTCCTCGACCCGGCGCGGGCCCGCGCGCTGGGGCGGAAGGGAAGGGAACGCGCCGAGCGCGTGTTCGACGAGCGCGTGCATTGCGACCGCATGGAGGCCCTGTACCGCGAGGTGGCGTCCCGGCGCGCGTCGCGCGCGGCCCAGCCGCGGTAGAATGCGGAACCGAGCGGTCGTCCCCGCGACGAACCGGCGGGGGACTTTCGGCCGGACCGGGCCGGCCGGACGATTCCGCGTCCGCGTCGAGGCCGTCGGGGAGCGCGCCGGCGGGGGCAAACGCTTGCGCCCGGCGGTCCGGACGGGTACCTTCCCCCTCCATGGCCCGACTTCTCGCCCGGCTCGCCGATCCGCTGCTCGCCATCCCGCTCACGCTGGCGTGGCTCGCGGAGGCGGCCTTTCTGCGACTGTGGTGGGCGCGGCGCCGGCCCAAGGCCGGGCGGCGCAGCCTGATCCTGGTCCTGTGCGGCAGCGGCATCGCCACCGTGGCGAGCCGCGGCACCGACCATCTGGAGACGTTCGACAACCCCGGCGTCGATCACACCTTTTTCGTCTGGCCGGGGGCGCCGAAGACGGCCCGCAAGCGGGTGGGGCGTCACCTGCTGATGATCGACCTCGCCCGGCCGGCGGTCGCCGCGCGCGCGCGCGCGATTGGACTGCGCTTGAGCGCCTTCGTCCTCGACCAGATCGGGTTCTTCCGCCTGCTGCCCGAGTTCGCCGCGCGACGCCGCGTGCGCCTCGTCCGCTGCATGGATCCGGGGGTCGTCGGACTCTACGGCGTCTGGCTGCGCGCGGTGCTGGGCATCCCGATGATCCAGAACATCAACGGCAACATGGAGCTGATCTACCGCACCACCGGGATCACGTACTTCGCCTGGAATGCGAAGAACCGCTGGGTGCAGAAGATCTCCCACTTCTTCAGCGAGGGCCTGACCTCCTTCGTCGTCTCGCGGGCGGATCTGGTCTTCGGCGGAAACCGCAACAACCTGGAGTACGCGTTCTTTCGCGGGGCCGACCCCAAGCGCACCTTCGTCGTGCGCGCCAACATCTCGCGCGCCCACTTCAAGCCGCCGGCGGAACGCGAGGACGTGCGCGCGACCCTGGGACCGCCGGGAGCGAAATTGCTGCTCTTCATGGGCAGGTTCAGCGAGGAGAAACACGTCGCCGACGTCCTGCACGCCCTGGTGGCCGTGAGGCGGACCCGGCCCGACGCCCACCTGGTGATGATCGGCGACGGCCCCGATACGCAGCGCCTGAAGGATCTGGCGCGGGATCTGGCCCTGAATGCACACGTGTCCTGGCTCGGTTACCTGGCCAATGCCCGCACCATGCCGATCATGAGCTCGGTCGACGTGCACGTCTGCCCCTACTCGGGCGCCGTGCTGATCGAGGCCGCGCTCGCCGCCAAGCCGATCGTGGCCTACGACGTGGAGTGGCACTCGGAGCTCGTCGTGCCGGGGATGACGGGACTCCTGGCCGATTTCGGCGACCCGGAGTCGCTCGCGCGCGGCGTGCTGCGGCACCTGGAACAGCCGGAGCAGGCCGCGGAGATGGGGCGCAACGCCCGCACCGTCGCCCTTTCCTACTTCGGCCACGACGAGGTGCGCGCGCGGGAGGCGGGGTTCTATCGCCGGCTGCTCGGACCGTCCGCCCCGGTCGCGGCGACGTGAGGGCCGCGCCGTGAGCGAATCCGCGCCGTCCCGGCCGCATGCCCGCGTGTTCGGCCACTACCTGGCCCTCGCCGCCGCCGAGGCCGCCGGGCCGTTCCTCCAGCTCCTCACCCTCGGCATGCTGACGGCCGTGCTCGGTCGTGCCGAATACGGTCGCATCAACGTCTTCCTGCTGCCCGTGCAGGTGCTCTTCCTGCTGGGGATCAGCTGGACTGCGCCGGCGCTCCTCACCTTCGGGAAGAAGGAATGGACGGACGCGCAACACTGCCGGACCACCTTCTGGAATCGCGCCGTGCTCCTGGCCGCAGCCCTCGGCGCCGTCGCGCTGGTGCTCTACGGGGCATCCGACCGGTTCGTCGAGTACTTCGGCCTGCCCCCGTACAGCATCCATCTCGCGTTCGCGTTCGTCGCCGGCATGGCGCTCTCGGACTTCCTGCGCGGCCTCTTGCAGGTCACCGGACGGATGCGGACCTACGCCCTGTCGGTCACCCTCGAGCGGGTGCTGACCGCCGCCGGGGTGGCGTGCCTCTGGCTGGCGTGGGTGGAGGGGAGCGTGACCAACGCCCTCGCGGCAATGACCGTGGCGCTGTTCGCCAGCGTGGCGTTGTGTCTGCCCGCGAGCGGCGTGCGCGAATTCGTCGGTCCGTTTTCCGCGACGCGCGACGGTCTCGTGCGCATGGTGCGTTTCTCCGCCCCCATGCTGCTCGTGTCGTTCGGAAGCTACCTGGTGGCGACCGTCGACGTCTACTTCATCGAAAGACACCACACGCTGGCCGACGTCGGCGGCTATCAGTTCGCCTACAAGCTGATGTCGTTCCTGGAGAAGTTCGGTCTGGCCGTCGGGACCGTGGTCGGGCCGATCCTGATCGGCTACGCGGCACAGGGACGGGTGGAGCCGATTCACACCGCCACGGGGCGGATCCTGCCCAAGCTGGTGCTCCTGTGGGGCGCGGCCCTGGGCGCGGCCTTCGTGGGGCTGGAACTGCTCCTGCCGGTCTTCTTCTCGAGCGAGTTCCACGATGCGCCGAGGTTTCTCGGCGTCCTTTTGGTCGCGCTCGCCTTCTCGCCGTTCCTGGCGATGTACTACCCGCTCTACTATGGGGCGGAAAAGACGCTGAGGCTGGCGCTGGTGACCAACACCATCGGGTTCACCAACCTGGGGCTGGACGTGCTCCTGGTGCCTGCGCACGGGGCGATCGGTGCGGCGTGGGCGACGGCCGGAGCCTACGCGGCCGGGGCGGCGGCCATCGTGGCCACGGTCCCGCTCGCGCGGAGGGGAGACCTGCTGCAGCAGGCGGCATTGCTGGCGCCCTGCCTCGGTTTCCTCGCGGCGGTCCAGACCACCTCGGGCTGGGGAATCCATGCCGCCGCCTGGGTTGCACTGCTGGGGGTGACACTCGCCGTCGCGCGGATCTTCCGCATCTTCCGCCCGGGTGACGACGAGGTGTTTGCCCGCGTGGGACTGCCTCCGTCCCTTTGCCGCGCCCTGGCCTGGGTCGGACGGTGGGTGGGAGGGGTCGCCGCCGCGGAAACGGAACCTCCGCCCGACGCAGCCCCCCCGGACGCGCCGGTCCCCCCGAAGGCCGAACCTCCGATCCAGGCCGGAGGAGGGGGGGGGGGGCCGGATCACGATTGACCGGCGCGAATCGCCGGTCGCCCCGGCCCTCGCACTCGCGTTCCGGGCGGTCCGAACCTCCCGCCCGGCGGACGCATCGCACCGCCGTTTCGCCCCCCGCGCCGGCATTGACAACGTCCGGAAGGGTTGGTAAAGTCTTCCTCCGAACGTGTCACCGGAGCGTTCCGGGGGGGTCTGTCCGTTCCTTTTCGCCGAGGAACCATGCGGCGCGTATTCGCGGCGCTCCACGCCTTCGACAAGATCATCCTCGGCTACCTCGTCGCCGTGACGCTCCTGGTCATGGTGTTCTGGCAGGGGATCCCGGAATTCGGCGTCCTCCTCGCCGACCACGTCCTCGTCGCCGGCCTGGTGTTCGGACTCGTGTGGGCCCAGGAGCGCTTCGGCGGCCGGTTCTGGGGGCTTCTGCGCTCCTGGTACCCCCTCCTCTTCGTCATGCTCGCATTCCGCGAACTCCACTACCTGGTGCATCGCGTCAATCCACAGGATGCCGACCTCGCCTTGATGGCCATCGACTACAAGGTCTTCGGCGTCCATCCCACCGTCTGGCTGGAACAGTTTCTTCACCCGTTCGTCACCGAAGTGCTGCAGGTGGTCTACTCGTCGTACTATTTCATCCCCGTGATCGTGGTCGGCGCCTTCTACGCCCGGAGAAATCATTCTCAATTCGAAGAGGCGATGGCGGTCACGTTGCTCGGGTTTTTCGTCAGTTACATCGGATACTTCCTGGTTCCCGCGCTGGGTCCCCGCCTGACGATGACCCACTTGCAGACCGTTCCCCTGGAGGGCTACGGATTGTTCGAGGTGCTGCGCGTGTCCCTCGACAACCTCGAACTGGAAATGCGCGATTGCTTCCCCAGCGGTCACACCATCGTCAGTCTGATCGCGCTCCGGTATGCCCATGCGTTCGACCGGCGGATGTTCTGGGTCCTGGCCCCGGTGATCGCCGGGCTGCTCATCGCTACGGTTTACCTCCGTTACCATTACGTCGTGGATATCGCCGCCGGCGTGGCCGTGACGGCGGGTGTGTTGGCAGGCGGTCCGCGCTTGGTCGCCGCGCTCCGGGGTCGTCCCGTACCGACACCGGCCAGCACGGTTCCTGTGCCGAAGGTGGATGCACGCTAGCGGTTTGCCGTCCCGTTCCACCGAGAAAAATCCACGCTCATTGCGGAACTTTCCCCAGAATTCCACCGCGCTCCGCGTGCGCCCCGGGCGGATCCAAGATTCCGGCGGTGGGTGGTCGATAACGTCTCGGAACGCCGTTTGCGTAATCATGCGGCTTCGCTCTTAGGTGAGGGAGGGTGATCGATGGTTCAGTCCGCAGCACCGCAGGTGCCGGGGCGTGGTACCGGACCCAAGCGGATCCTGATCGGGGCCGGCATCCTGACGCTGCTGGCCTTGAATGTCCTGATTTCCTGCAAGACCGCCCCGGCGCCCTCCCCATGGGCGCCCAACCGATCCGCCGACGACTCCGCCGGTTGGGTGACGATCCCCGGCGCGAAGTTCGTCGATGAGCAGACCTGTGCCGACTGTCACGAGACCGAGGCGCAGCAGATCGCGGCGACCATGCACGGGAAGAAAAAGGATCCGCGTTCGCCGGCGGGTCAGCACCTGTGTCAAAGTTGTCACGGTCCGGGGAGCGTCCACGTGGACAATCCCCAGGCCAACGAGCCCGGGACCCTCCAGATCGTCTCCTACAAGGACGGTTCCCCGTTCCCGTCGCGGCAGAAGTCCGCGGCATGTCTGGAGTGCCACAAGGGGGACCGGCGCGACTGGCACGGCACGCAGCATAACTTCAACGGCATGAGCTGCAGTTCGTGCCACTCCGTCCATGCCGCCAAGGGGCCGAAGCAACTCAAGAAGGCGACCGAGGTCGAAACGTGCAGCGAGTGTCACAAGGACATCAAGGCGAGCCTGCAGCGTCCGTCTCACCATCCGATCCGGGAGGGGAAGGTCAGTTGCTCGGACTGCCATGATGCGCATGGGAGCGGCTACGAGAAGAATCTCAAGGGGAGCAACGTCAACGACAGTTGCTTCCAGTGCCATCAGGACAAGCGCGGGCCGTTCCTTTGGCAGCATCCGCCGGTCTTCGAGAACTGTCTGAACTGCCACACGCCGCACGGGAGCAACAACAAGGCCTTGTTGCTCAACAACGTGCCCAAGCAGTGCGAGCAGTGCCACTCCGACAGCCGGCACCCGGGGACGATGTACGACGCCACCACGACGTTCGAGGGGCTGACCCCGAGCAACCGGATGTTCCACAACGCGTGCTTGAACTGCCACAGCAAGATCCATGGGAGCAATCACCCTTCGGGCCGGACGTTGCTGCGCTGAACCGCGATGGGAGGAGGGAAGGAAGATGAGGATGAGAGTGGTTGGAACGGCCCTCGCGGTGGCGTTGCTGCTGATTTCGGGAGGGGCGGCCTGGGGGCAGGAAGGGGCGGCCTCCGGTGCCGGCGCCGCGCCGGAGCCGGCGGGGGAAAAGAAGGGCGCGGAAGAGAAGAACACCGCGCCCGCGCAGGACGCCGCGGCGGAGAACGCGGGTTCCCCGGCTGCGGAGCCGGTTGCATCCGGCGAAAAGCCGCCCCCGCAGGCCTCGGCGGCCTCCGACGAGGACCTGTTCGACATTCTCGAGGGCGAGGTCGAAATCCGCGGCCAGGCGATCACCAATACGGACCAGGCCTCGAAGTTCCTGGAGTATCGGGATGAACCGAGCGGCGTGCTCGGTGAACGAATCGCCCTGCGCACCCGGGCGCGTGCGGACGACGACTATTACTTCTCCCTCCTGGCCGAGGACGTTGCCGAGCGCGACGGATCGGTGGGCTGGACGTTCGGCAAGGTCGGCGATTGGAAGGTGACGTTCGACTACAACCGGATCGTCCACCACTACGGGTTCGCGGGAAAGACGCTCTACGCAGGGGTCGGCACCAACAACCTTCGGTTGGCGGACCAGATCCAGACGGACCTGCAGGGGACCACGCCGGGAAATCCGAGCGCGCTCTTGCGCAACTTCGCGGGCGGTTCGGACGACCTGGACGACGAACTTCGGCAGCAGCGAGAGCGGCTGAAGCTCCGCTTCGAGTACACCGCGATCGAGAATGTGACGCTTTACACCGAGATGCGCTACGAGGACAAGGACGGGACGCGCCCATTCGGGGCTTCCATGGGGTTCGGCCACTTCGAGGAGATCCCGCTGCCGCTCGACGCCTATACGCTGGAGGCGGAGATCGGCGCCATCTACCGGGAGGGGGCGTTCGATGCGGTGCTCTCGTATACCTTCTCCCGCTACGACTCGCGTTATCGCTCCGTGACCTGGGACAACCCGTTCCGGATCGTGGATTCGACCACGCCGGGGGCGTTCTCCTCGACGAATCAAGCGGGCGCGTCGCTGGGGCGGATCACGCTCGACCCGGACAACGTCTCGCACATGGTGAATCTCCGCGCGGGCTACGATCTGCCCTGGTGGGAGACCCGGATCACGGCCGAGACCTCGGCGCAGTGGCGGCTGACGGACGATCCGCTCGAGCCGTTCACGACCAATTCGGCGATCCGGCCGCCCGTGGCGGGCGTGCCGTTTGCCGCGTTCGACCCCGCCAACCTGCCCGTGGACGAGTTTGACGGCGAGATCAACGTTCAAAACTACGCGTTCACCGCCACGTCCCGGCCGACACGGGAACTCGATCTGCGGCTCAAGGGCAGCCACCGGCGACAGAACGACGATTCGGAAAAGTGGCGCTCCCCGGGCTACGTCCGCACCGACGCGACGTGGGTGGTGAGCCAGCAGGAAAACGAGCGCTTCCAATATGCCAAGACCACCGGGGCGCTGGACGCCGGATATGAGGTGGATGCCCTGGACACCCGCTTCAGCGCCGGATATCAGTACGACCGCTGGGACCGCGACCATCGGGATGTCGACTATTCCGACGAGCGAACGTACCGGGCGGCGGCGGAGACCCGCTGGACGCCCGACCTCAAGACCAAGTTCGGCTACTCCTGGGCGTGGCGGGATCGCAGCTCGGTGGACGATCCGCTGCCGGCGGAACTCCCCTTCCTGCGCCGGGCCGACTGGTCGACGCGCGGGCGCCACAAGCCGACCGCCAAGGTCTCCTGGTCGCCCACCGACGAAATCGAGGTGGGGACGCAATATGCCTACATCGACGAGAACTACCACGTCCACTTCGGGCTCCGCGACGTGGTCGCGCACGAGGTCGAGCTCGACTTCACCTACACGCCCACCGAACACGTGAGCGTGGCGCTCTTCCTCGGCTACGCGCACTATCTGGCGGACCAGCGCAGCCGACAGTGGTCGCCGGGCGGCGCCGGGGATCCGTTCACGGGGCCGCCGGGATTCCCGTCGCCGTCCAATTGGGACGCCGTCGAAGTGACCGATACCTACACGACCGGATTCAACGCCCACTGGGCGTTCGTGCCCGACCGGTGGGCCCTCGACGTGGGGTACGTGTTCGCCAAGAACCGCTCCGACATCGACATGGAGAGCCCGCTCGGGACGTCGGCGGCGAACGACGCGAATTTCCGGCTCGCGAAGGATCTCAACGACGCCGAAAACTCCCAGCGCCACACGGTAACGATGGAGGTGGGATTCACGCCCTCCCAGCGCTTCCGCGTGGCCTTCGGATATGAACTGGATGTGTTCCGGCTGGACAATTTCTACGACGACGGGCTCAACCCGGTGCCGATCACGCCGACGGGCGGGTTTGCCGGCGGCTACCTGCTGAACAACCGTTTCGAGGATGCCGAAGTGCACCTCTTCTATCTCTCCGGATCGTATAAATTCTAGTGGGTCTTCCATCTTGAGATCCTAGGTTCGGCCGAGGCGATTTTCGCGCC
>CAZWCX010000168.1:0-12965 GCA_964632945.1 uncultured Planctomycetia bacterium
AGCTGGCGATGATCCAGCGGTACCTCAATTTGGCTTTTTCAGACAGAGCCTAGTGCGGGAGCTGCCGGCCCCGGTTCGGGACCGGCATCCCGGATTCCGGAAGCGCCGTTCCCCCCACCGTGCCGTCCTACCCCCCCATGGGAGTTGATCAATGGTGACGATGACGATCCTGCAGGCGGTGAATGAAACGCTGAAGACCGAGATGCGCCGCGACAAGAACATCGTGGTGCTGGGCGAGGACGTCGGCAAGAACGGAGGCGTGTTCCGCGCCACCGAGGGACTGTTCGACGAGTTCGGCGCCGAGAGGGTGATGGACACCCCGCTGGCGGAATCCGGCATCATCGGCGTGGCGGTGGGCATGGCGATGTACGGCCTGAAGCCCGTGGCGGAGATCCAATTCCAGGACTTCATCTTCCCCGCCTTCGACCAGATCGTCAGCGAAATGGCCAAGATGCGCTATCGCTCGGGGGGTCAGTACACCTGCCCGATGGTCGTTCGCACGCCGTACGGCGGGGGGATCCGCGGGGGGCACTACCATTCGCAGAGCGGCGAGGCTTACTTCGCGCATACGCCCGGACTGAAGGTGGTGATTCCGTCGACGCCCGCCGACACGAAGGGCCTGCTGACCGCCTCGATTCGCGACGAGGACCCGATCCTGTTCCTGGAGCCGAAGCGGATCTACCGGACGGTCAAGGGGGAGGTCCCGGAGGGCGAGCACGTGGTCCCGCTGGGCAAGGCGCGCCTGGCCCGCGAGGGGAAGCACGTGACGATCTACTGCTACGGGGCGATGGTGCCGGTCGCCCTGGAAGCGGCCGAGCAGGCGGCCGCGAAGGGGATCGAGGCGGAAGTCCTCGACCTCCGCACGCTCGTCCCTCTCGACAAGCCGGCGGTCCTGGAATCGGTGAAGAAGACGGGACGCGCCGTCGTGCTGTATGAGGCGCCCAAGACGTGCGGCTACGGAGCGGAAATCTCCGCGATCATCGCGGAGGAGGCGATCGAATACCTGGAGGCCCCGATCATCCGGGTGGCGGGGTTCGACACGCCGTTCCCCTACACGCTGGAACATGTGTACATGCCGGACGCGCACCGGGTGCTGGCCGCGATCGAAAAGGCGAAGAACTTCTGACGCAGGGCGGCGAACCGGTCATCCGGTCGACGCCGTGCGCGCGGCGGGACGTTCGCCGCGCGGAATTCCACCCATGAGGGAGAGGACACGCGACATGGATTTCAAGTTGCCCGACATCGGCGAGGGCGTTGCCGAAGGGGAAGTCGTCCGCTGGCTGGTGAAAGAAGGGGAAGCGGTGCGGGAAGATCAGCCGATGGTCGAGGTGATGACCGACAAGGCCACGGTGGAGATCACGAGTCCGATCACGGGCACGATCGGCGAGATCCGCGCGCGGGAAGGCTCGACGGTTCCGGTCGGGTCGGTCCTCGTGGTCCTGAATGAGGGCGGTGCGACGACGGCGGCGAAGCCGCCCGCCCGGCCGGCGGCCCCTGCGCCGACGGCTCCCGCGGCCCCGCCCGCCGCACCGGCTGCGGCGCCGGCAGCGACGCCCGCAGCGGCGCCGGTCATAAGCGCACCGGTGCCGGTCATGCGGCACGAGCCGGCGCGCGCCCCCGTCGCGGCCGCCGCCGCGCCGGCGGCCGTCGCGGTCGCGCCGCCCCCGGCGATGCCCGAGTCGTCCGGCGCCGGCGCCCGGGTCCTGGCGAATCCGGCCACCCGACGCCTGGCCCGGGAACTGGGGGTCGACCTGACCGCCCTGACCGGCACCGGACCGCGCGGTCGGGTCACCCGGGAGGACGTCCAGCGCGCCGCCAACGGCGGCGCCAAGGCCCACCCTGCAGCCGCCCCGGCGACCGCTCCGCCGGCCTCCCCGCCCCCCCCGGCGGTCCCGACGCCGAGGGCCGCGCCCACCCCCATCCCCGCGGGCGAACGCGAAGAACGCATCCCCCTCCGCGGCCTGCGCAAGCGCATCGCCGCGCAGATGGTCAAGTCGAAGTTCACCGCCCCCCACTTCACCTACGTCGAGGAAGTCGACGTCACCGAGCTCGTCCGCCTGCGCAACGACGCCAAGGAGACCGCCTCGAGTCAGGGGGTCAAGCTGACCTACCTCCCGTTCGTGATCAAGGCCCTCCTCCCCGCGTTCCGGAAGTACCCCCTCCTCAACGCCGCCCTCGACGACGCCAAGGAGGAGATTGTCGTCCGCCGCTACTACAACATCGGCGTCGCCGTCGCGACCGACAACGGCCTCATCGTCCCGGTGGTCAAGGACGTGGACCGGAAGAGCATCCTCGAGATTGCCGGGGAGGTCGAGACCCTCGCCGCCAAGTGCCGGGCCGGCAAGGCGGGCATGGAGGACCTCACCGGCGGGACCTTCACGATCACGAGCGCGGGCAACATCGGCGGCCTCTTCGCCACCCCCATCATCAACCATCCCGAAGTCGCCATCCTCGGCGTTCACAAGATCGTCCGCCGACCCTGCTACGTCGGCGACCGCATCGAGCCGCGCGACCTGATGTACCTCTCCCTCTCCCTCGACCATCGCGTCGTCGACGGCGCCGTCGCCGCCGAATTCATGAACGTCGTCGTCAAGCACCTGCAGAACCCCCAGCTTCTCCTCCTCGGCTCGATCTAGTCGGAAGTCCGCATGACCGCGATGCTCCAGGTGCTGTCCCCCGAGGGCAGCCTGAATTCGGATCTCGACCCGGGGTTGGGCACGGATGACCTGCTGATCCTCTATCGGCACATGGTCCTCGTCCGTCAGATGGACACCCGGATGCTCAACCTGCAACGACAGGGCCGGATCGGCTTCTACGGGACCGCGACCGGCGAGGAGGCGGCCGTCATCGGGAGCGGCGCCGCCTTCCGCAAGAAGGACTGGATCTTCCCCGCTCTGCGGCAGGGCGGCATCCTCCTCATGCGCGGCTATCCCCTCGAACGGTACATCGCCCAGTGCATGGGCAATGCCGCCGACATCCTCAAAGGCCGGCAGATGCCTTGCCACTACAGCGACCGCGAATTCAACGTCACCGCATGGTCGAGCTGCATCGCCACCCAGCTTCCCAACGCGGTCGGCGCCGCGATGGCCGCGGCCTACCGGAAAGACGGCGCGGTGATCGGCGCCTATCTCGGGGACGGCGCGACCTCCGAACCGGACTTTCATGTCGCGCTCAACTTCGCAGGGGTCTTCCGGGCGCCCGTGGTCTTCGTCTGTCAGAACAACCAGTTCGCCATCTCGGTCCCGCTGGCGCGACAGACCGTGAGCGAATCGATCGCGATCAAGGCCGAGGCCTACGGATTTCCCGGCGTCCGCGTGGACGGAAACGACATCCTCGCCGTGTACCGGGTCACCCACGAGGCGGTCGCGCGCGCCCGCTCGGGCGGCGGCCCGACGCTGATCGAGGCGGTCACCTACCGGCGCGGCGGCCACTCTTCGTCCGACGACCCCGGCCGATACCGGGACGAGTCGGTCACCCGCGTCTGGGAGGCGCGCGACCCCATCGACCGCTTCCGCAAATACCTCATGGCCAGCGGCCACTGGGATGAGGCGCGCGAACGTTCCCTCGTCGAGGAGATCAACGTCGCGATCGGCGAGGCCATCCGGCGGGTGGAAACGGCGGGTCCGCCACCCGCGGAATCCCTGTTCGACGACGTGTACTCCACGCCCCCGCCCCACCTCGTGGAACAGCGCGAAACGCTCCGTCGCAACCTCGCGGACCGGGGAGGAACCGAGGGCACCTCGTGACGCCGGCGGGGCGCGGCCCGCGTTGAACCGGCGCCCCAGGCCCGCGTCCGCCCGTCCGGCGACGCCCACGCCCGACCCGCTCGATCCGGCGCACAAGTTCATCGCTCTTCGTCCCCAGGCACGGTAGGATCAGGCCGGCGCCGCGCGCCTCCCGACCGGGAGCCCCGCGCCCGCCCTAATGGGAGTCCCCTCATGACTTCGACCTACGACGCGATCGTCATCGGCGCCGGCCCCGGCGGCTACCCCTGCGCCATCCGAATGGCCCAACTCGGCCTCAAGGTCGCTTGCGTCGACCGCGGCACCCTCGGCGGCGTGTGCCTCAACTGGGGCTGCATCCCCTCCAAGTCCCTCATCCACGCCGCCACCGTGTACGAACGGCTTCGCCATGCCGCGGACATGGGGATCAAGGTCGAGGGAGTCTCCGTCGATTGGCCGCGCGTCATGGAATGGAAGAACGCCACCATCCAGAAACTCACCGGCGGGATCAAGAGCCTGTTCAAAAACCATAAGATCGACTACGTCATCGGCGAGGCCCGCTTCACCGGCCGCGACAAGGTGCGCGTCGAAACCGCCGACGGCCCCCGGGAACTCCAGGGGAAGAACGTCGTCATCGCGGTGGGCGCCCGGCCGATCGAAATCCCCGGCTTCAAGTTCGACCGCAAAACCGTCATCAGCTCCAAAGACGCCCTCGAACTCGACCGCATCCCCAAGAGCCTCGTGCTCATCGGCGGCGGCGTGATCGGCCTCGAGATCGGCACCTTCTACGCCAAGTTCGGCACCCAGGTCACCGTCGTCGAGCTCATGCCCCAGGTGCTCCCGGGCGTCGACCCCGACCTGGTCCAGATCGTCATGCGCGGCCTGCGCAAGCGCAACGTCACGGTCTACACCGACGCCAAGGCCAAGGGAGTCACGGTGACCCAGGGAGTCGCCAAGGTCGCCGTCGAAACGAAGAAAGGCGAGGTGACCATCGAGGCCGAAAGGGTGCTGGTGGCCGTCGGCATCCGGCCCAACACGGACTCCCTCGACCTCGAAAAGGCGGGCGTGCAGAAGAACGAGCGCGGCTTCCTCCCCGTCAACGATCGACGACAGACGAATGTTCCCGGCATCTATGCCATCGGGGACGTGACCCCCGGCTTCGCCCTGGCGCACAAGGCCACCAAGGAGGGCATCGTCGCCGCCGAGGCCATCGCCGGAAAGAAGACCGCCTACGACGTCCGGGCCATGCCCGGCGCGATCTTCACCGATCCGGAGATCGCCACCGTCGGAATGACCGACGACCAGGCGGAGAAGGCCGGACACAAGATCAAGGTCGGCAAGTTCCCCTTCGCCGCCTCCGGACGCGCCCTCTCCACCGGGGAGTCCGAAGGGTACGCCAAGGTCGTCTCCGATGCCGCCACCGACCAGATCCTGGGCGTACACATCGTCGGACCGGAGGCCTCCAACCTGATCGCCGAGGCGTGCCTCGCCATCGAATGCGGGGCCACCGCCGAAGACCTCTCCCTGACCGTGCATGCCCACCCGACCCTGCCCGAAGTGCTCATGGAGGCGTGCGAGGCGGTCCACGGCCATGCCATTCACGTGTTCCAGAAATGACCGAGTCCGCCCCGCTCCGCAGCCTGCTCGTCGTCGACATGGGGGTCCGCGAGTACTCGGAAGTCTGGAAGTTTCAGACCGATTCGATCGATGAGATCGCCTGCGGAGACTCCGACGTCCTCGTGCTGGTCGAACACCCCCCGGTCATCACCTGCGGCCGGGGAAGCCACCCGGAGAACATCCGAACCTCGGACGTCCCCGTCGTCGAAGTGGAGCGGGGCGGGGATGTCACCTACCACGGACCCGGACAGCTGGTGGTCTACCCGCTGCTGCGACTGGCGGGCGAGGAACGGGACCTCCACCGCCACCTGCGGCAGTGCGAAGAATTGACCGTGCGGGTGCTGGCGGCTTTTGGTCTCGCCGGAAGCCGCCGCGACGGCTCGACCGGAGTGTGGATCGGGGAGCGAAAGATCGCTTCCATCGGCATCGCCGTGCGCAAGTGGGTGACGTTCCACGGGATCGCCCTGAACGTCAACAATGACCCGGCGGACTTCGCCCGGATCCGCCCGTGCGGGTTGGACCCGGAGATCATGACCTCCCTCGCGCAACAACTCGGGTTCCCCGTGCCGATCCCGCTCGTCGGCGACAAGTTCGCCGAACACGCAGGCGAGGTTTTCGGCCGCCGCCTCAACAGCGGCGTCTACCGCAGCCGCCGACCGATGGGCCCCGAGGCCTTGCTCTGAGCGAGGGCCGGCGAACACACCGCCGGCCCCCGGACCCTGTTCCATCGACGGGAATCCGGGCGTGCGCGACCCGGTGCGGGCGCGACCATAACCCTCTGCTTCCGTGCCCCTTCGGCCGACCGGTCGCACCTTGGGCGGTGCGGCACCTGAATTGCGGCGAAGTCGAGTCAGTGGGAACCTGTGAGTCATCCCGGTGGGAGGAAGGCAACATGCGAATCCGAATCATCGGTCTTGTGGTCCTGCTCGCCCTGTTGCTGGCGCCCGTCGGTTGCACCCCAGGCCATCGAACGGGGGAAGGCGCAGCCATCGGCGCAGGACTCGGAATTCTCGGCGGCGGCATCGCGGCATTGACCGGCGCCAGCCCCTGGTGGATCCTGGGCGGCGCGGCGATCGGCGCGGCGGGGGGTGCCATCACGGGCACGGTCCTCGAGGCTCATGACCGTCGTTGCACCGCCGACCACTACCAGTGCAGCCACTGTCACGCCATCTATTGCCAGAGTCCCCATGGATGCCCGCGGTGTCACTCGCAGTACGCGAGCCTCCACCACCATCATCGGTGAGCCCTCGGTCTCTGCGACCGTTCGGGGTTCCGGGGCCCGGCGTGATGCGGTCGCGCGGCGCAACCTGCGCGCCCGTCATTCCGCTCGACGATCGTCGAGCCTCCAGAGACCGGCGGCGCGAGCCGCCACGCTCGCCGCGGAAATTTCCTCGCGGGTCGGACCCCGGTTGATTTCGGCGTATCTCAGGGACCCGTCGCTCGAGATCCGTCCCACCGGAACCTCGGGCCGGTATTGACCCATCACGTTCACGCAGGTGTCCGGCGAGATCTCGGTCGCCAGCCAGCGGAAGATCGCCTCCGCCTCTTCCACCCGCCCGGGCATCACCCGGTGACGTACCAGGAACGCCGCGCCGGGCCAATCCGTCGGGCCCGAATTTCGCCACGCCGACCTGCGGGTCATTTCCCGGATCGCTCCCCGTGTCCGATCCGGATCGTCCTTGGCCTTGACCGGGCGCCGCTTGGTGGAATGCGCCTGACGAAACCCGTGCGCGGATAGGGTCCGCCGTTCGCGGACCGGGCGTGCTGAACAACACCGGGGATCGGGACGCAGCCCGCGATGGGTGGGGGCGTGACACGGAGCGGGCGTGCTGATTGAAACGTCGGATCGGGACGATGCCGTCCGGGTGGTCGGGGAACCTCACCACACCCCGTCAGTCCAGGACATGAATGCCCTTGTAGATCGCGTAGCGAGTCAGACCCGCCAGATTGTGAATGTTCAACTTCCGCATCAGGTTTTCACGGTGCGTCTCCACCGTGCGCACACTGATGCCCAGCAACCCTGCGATTTCCTTGTTGGTGTGCCCACCGGCCAGGTGGCCGAGTACTTCCGTTTCCCGCGGCGTCAGTTCCTCCCCATCCAGCCCCGCGCCCTCGCCGCCCGTCCGGGCAATACTACCGTGATCCTTACCCCGAAACGAGATCGACTGACCCGCGTGAACGCGGCGAAGCGCCCGTTCCAACCGGGCCGGGGTGGCGCTCTTCGGCACGACTCCGCTGGCCCCTCGACAGAGGGCCGAGAGGCCTGTCTCCCTCGCTTCCGCAGATACGAGCGCGACCACTCGCGCATTCGGTGCAGATTCCCGGATCGCCGTGATCGTGTCGATTCCCTGCGGTCCGAGGCCATTGAGATCCACGAGCACGACGTCCGGACGGGCGCGGCGAATGAGGGCGGGTGCTTTCGGTCCTGCCCCGGCTTCGCCGACCACGACGAAGCCCGCGCAGCCGTCCAGAAACTCCCGCAGCACACCGCGAATCAACGCCTGCCCATGAAGGATGAAGATACGCGTCTTCGGCGGCACCTCCCGTGTCTGCCTGGACCCCATCTGCCGTGGCTCCTGTTGGATGCGTGCATCCGGATGCCCGCCCTTCAGCGCGCGTCCCGGTCGAAAGTAACCTGGACGAGTGAGGTACCGAAAATCTCAGAGTTTTCACCATGTGTCAATAAGGCTTACTACGGATGCCGAAAAGAGAAAACCACTCACTTCGACCCTCGGTTGTTACACGAACGAGGCACTCCCGGTCCTCGGGATGGGCGATTCAGGTCCGGCCTCCCATCGAATTTCTATGCATTCGCCGCCGTCCGTCAGGTCGGTCTCGCCCAGGATCACGAAGCGCTGGTCATCGACGCGACACTCGATTTGGGAGCGGCGCACCGGTAGTTCATCCGGGCGGATCCCCACGCCGGCGGCGAACAGCAAGATTAGTTCCTCGTGCAGATGAGGCGGGTATGGAACCATCGGCCTCCACCCGCCCACTGCCGCCTCATACTCCACCCAAGCCGAATTCGGGTCCGGTTTCCGGAGCCGCAGGCCGCGTCCCCCCTGCTCGACGGCGTACACGACTTGCAGGGCCGCAAGGCGCACCACCGCGGGATCCCCGACGGGTGAATCGGGGGGCGCAGCCGGGTCTCGCAAGCCCACCGAGGCGGCGCAGGATACGAGGCACTCGGTCCGCGTCTCGAGTTCCTCCAGCGCCCGATCCTCTCCGGAGGTGGCCGCCATCAGATCCTCCAGGACACCGAGGGGATCCTCCGCATCGGGTCGATGCTCGGAATCCGGCGGCACGGAGGGGGGCCGGTCGTCCTCGCGGCGCGGCTCGCCATCCCCCGGTGGTGCGGGGTGGAGGTGCTTCAACCCGCACTGGAGGGGAGCGACGAAGAGAGTGTCCGGCAGGGCCGTCATGGCGGCGCGAAGGAGGGACTCGGTCTCCACGCGGGTGCGGAACCAACCCGCGTCGCCTGCCACGCGACCGGCCCGGATCGCCTCGCGAACGCAGGCATCCCGGACGCGGTCACTCCCTTCCGGACCGTGCAACTGGAGTCGGGATGCCGGGAGATACCTCGGTGGCGGCGCATTCGAAGCGGCCAGGAGTCTCCGCCGCCGTCCGCCCGACCGCCGATCGTCCCGCTCGATCATCAAGACGCGAAGCTCTCGACGCCGGGCCTCGTCGAGCGCCAGGGTCGGCACGTCGGTCGTCCACGTCAGCTCCCGGCGCCGCCCATCCGCGGCCGTACCGATCACCCGATACTCCGGCATGTTCTTGCGACTCCCTGGCCCGCCCGATCCGATCCTGCGGCGCGCGGAACGCGGCGCCTCCCGGCAGTGCAGCCCCTGAACCGCTCCGACTCCGCGCGTGGTCGGGACGCTGCGCGCGGGGAGCAACTACCTCTGGCCTGGGCTCGCCGCGTATGTTATCTTTTTTTGGTATGTGGGTGAATCGCGGGCTTTCGCTCGCGGTCAGGAAGCTCATTCTTCCCGGATGGATGGAACATGGTCAAGGAACCCGTCAAGGCGGTGGCGCTCCTCTCCGGAGGCCTCGACAGCATGCTGGCCGTCACGTTGATGACGCGCCAGGGGGTCGACGTCACGGCATTGACTTTCATGACGCACTTCGGCTGCTCCGCCGGCCTGGAAGGGGGCAGTTGCGGCCATGATCCGCACAAGATCGCCGAAACCAGCGGCTTCAAGGTGAAGCTTTGCCACCTTGGCCGCGACTACATGGACATGGTTCGCAAGCCGCGGTTCGGGCGGGGCAAGAACATGAACCCGTGCGTCGACTGCCGCATCATGATGCTGCGCGCCGCGAAGGACTACATGGACACCAACGGCGGCGAGTTCGTGATCACCGGGGAGGTGCTCGGACAGCGCCCCATGTCGCAGCGACTCGACATGTTCAACGTCAGCGACCGCGAGTCCAACCTGATCGGACGTGTGCTGCGCCCGCTCTCCGCCAGGCTCCTGCGACCCACGATCGCGGAAGTGGAGTGTCGGGTCGATCGCAGCCGGCTGCTGGCGATCAACGGCCGCAGCCGGAAAGAACAGATGCGTCTCGCCGCGGAATGGGGCATCAAGGAGTATCCGACCCCCTCCGGCGGATGCCTGCTGACCGATCCCCAGTACTCCAACAAGCTCTATGACCTGTTCGAGCACATCGCCCCCGGTCAGGAACGCGTGAGCGACATCCAGTTGCTGCAGCTCGGCAGGCATCTCCGCCTCTCGAACGACTTCAAGCTGGTGGTCGGGCGCAACCAGGAGGAGAACGAGCTGATCGAGAGCGTGGTGGAGCCGGGCGACTGGGCGCTGGAGGTCCTCGACTTCAAGGGCCCCCTGGCGGTGGGTCGAGGAGCCCCCGCGGAAGGGGATCTCGAGACGGCGGCGCGCCTGACGGTGCACTACAGCAAGGCCCCGAAGGGCGATCCCGTGCGCGTCCAATTGAAGCGACTCGGACATGAGAGCGAGGAGGTCCGGACGGTCGCCGCGATCGTCCCGCAGGAGATCGAACGATTCCGGATTGCCGAGCGCTTCTGATCCCGGGGTCGCACGGACGGGAAACATGAAAGTCGGACTGATCCAGCACATCGACTCCGGGCACCACCTCCCCGGCCACCCCACGTGCGGCCGGCCGCACGGGCACACGTACCGGATCGAGGTCACCCTCGAGGGGCCGCTGACCGACGGGATGGTGATGGATTTCGCCGACGTCAAGCGGCACCTCTGGGAGGTGATCGGCCCGCTCGACCACATCGACCTCAATTCGGTCATCCCCTACCCCACCTGCGAGAACATCTGCGCGCACATTTGCGCCCGGTTGCGCGAACGGCTTGCCCTCCCGTTCACGCTCCGCATCTGGGAAGGGGAGGGGAAATGGGCGGAAATGGATTCCCGCGGGGCATGAACGAACCCGCGCAGACGCTTCCGCCACTCCCCGACCGGCGCGAGCGCGTGCGGGCCGCACTCCCGGGCGCGGCGCTGGCTTTCCTCCTCGGTCTCGCGACCGTGCGCTTCGGTCTGGTCCAGGACGACCACTTCCTGATCACCCACAATCCGCAGATCCGCTCCCTGGCCTCCGCGGGCGAGATTCTGGCGACGCCCTACTCCCGCTACGCCGACCTGTCGGGATTGCGCTTCGACTGGCGTCCGCTTCCGATCCTCACGTTCGCCGTCGAGCACGCCGTGGTCGGGACCCGACCGTTCCTGTACCACTTCGACAACGCCTTGCTGCATGCCGCCGTCACGTTCCTGGCCGGCCTGCTGGCGGCGCGGATCGCCCGCCACGCCGGTGTCGCCTTCTGGACCGGCCTCGTCTTCGCCGTCCTGCCCGTTCATGGCGACAACGTGGCCGGCGTGACGGAGCGTTCCTCCCTGCTCGCCATGTTGTGCGGTCTCGGCTTCCTTCTGGGCCACGGCGCATCGCGGCCCGCGCATCGCGCGATCTCGGCCCTGCTGCTCTTCCTCGCGCTGCTGTCCAAGGAGTCTGCGATCGCATTTCCCGCCTTCGCCCTCCTCCTCGACCTGCGCGAGCAAGGACGCCCGGCCTTCTCGCCGGCCCCGCTGGCCCGGCGCTATCTGCCGTCCCTCTCGGCGGGCACGCTCTACCTGGGCCTCCGGGTCGCTCTCGTCGGCGCGGCCACCTACCCGGAAAACGCGGCCTACTTCTCCGGGACGCCGTGGACTTCGGTCTGGCCCACCATGGGGCGCTTCTTCGTCGTGGCCTACCTGCTGCCGTCGTGGCTCGGCTACCATCGGTCCTCCGACTACAGCTTCCGCTCGTTTCCGACCTCGACCCCGGACGACGCGACCGGGTGGATCCTCCTGGCCGCGACCGCAGCGACCGCCCTGGGCGTGGCCGTCGCCTTCCTGCGTGAGCGTCGGCCCTGGCAACTCGGCATCCTGTGGTTCCTCGGCGGACTGCTTCCGGTCAGCAATCTCTTCGTGCGACTCCTCTTGATCGGCGCGGAGAGACTCCTCTACGTCCCCTCGTTCGGCGTCGCGCTCGTCCTCGGCTGCGGAATCCACGCCGCATCCCGGCCGGAGCGCGCGCCGTCGATCCGCGCCGCCGCGCGCACCGTGGCCGCGCTCTATCTCGCCTGGTGCGCCCTGCAATTCCTGGCCGGCGTCTCTTCGTGGCGAAGCGAGCGGGACTTTTACGACGGCGTCCTCGCGGCCTGTCCCGACAACGTTCTCGCCCGCGCCGGGCGCGCTCGACTCGCTCGCGATGCCGAGTCGCTCGCCGCCGCCCGTGGAGACGCGGCGCACGCGGTACGCGTCGCGCCGGAGGCCACGGAGATCCGCTTCACCCTCGGCTGGGTGCTGCTGCGATCCGGTCTCCCGGAGGCCGCCGCGTTCGCTGCCCGCCAGGGGCTCGCGCTCGACGCCTCCGCCGCCCACAAGGGCTACACGCTTCTCGGCCAATGCCTCGAAGCGCAGGGGCGGATCGACCCGGCCCTGGACGCCTACACACAGGCCCTATCGATCCGCCCCCGCTGGGCGCCGGCGCGGATCGCGGCCGCCTCGGTCCGGTTGCGCCGGGGGGAGCCCGGGCCGGCCAGCGAGCTCATCGCCCCGGCCCTCGAGGCCGACGCCGACGACGCCTGGGCCGCGGCCCTTGCCGTCCGCGCGCTGTCGGCATCGGGTCGACACGCCGAAGCGGCCGCCCTCGCCGCTCGCCCTCCGCTCGGCATTGCGGACTCGGCCCCCGCCCGGTTCGCCCGCGCGGCCCTGAAGCTCGACTCCGGGTCCGCCGGATCGGCCGCCGACCTCCTGGGCCCGGAACTCCCCGGCCGCGAAGAGTCTCCCCTCTCCCGCCTCCTGCGCGCGGAGATCCTGGACCGCCTGGGTGATGCGCCGGGCGCGGAATCCCAGCGCCGGCGGGCGCGCCCGGGGGGAGACGGGCTCGATCGGCTCGAAGCCCTGCCGGAACCGGAGCGCCGAACGGCGCAACTCCTCGCCTTGCAGGAGGTGCGCGCGCTCACGCTCGAGCTGCCGGCCCTGAAGCCGATCGCGGCCGAAATCGACGCGATCCTCGAGTCGGTCGGGCGCTGATCCTCGGCGCGACTAGTGGGTCTTCAATCTTGAGATCCTAGGTTCGGCCGAGGCGATTTTCGCG
>CAZWCX010000169.1:0-8336 GCA_964632945.1 uncultured Planctomycetia bacterium
ACGCTGGGCGAGGCAGTCCTGCTCCGGACGGCCTTCATGGCCGGCCGGAGCCGGAGGGTTCGCGAGCAGCAAAGCGGTTCGTGAATCATCCGGGGTAGGAGGCCGCCGAAATGGCGTACATCGGGGGGCGCGAGGAACGGCCGCGGCGTGTCCCGCCCGCCGGGCCGGGCGCAGCCGGACCGAAGCGCGAGCGGGTCGAGCGCGAGGTGGAGTCCCCGCCGCCTCCCCCGGAGGCGGTGCGCGCGGAGAGCCCGATCCGCCCCGCCTTCGGCTTCGCCGAGGCCCAGGTCGTCCTGCTCGCCGCGCTGAGCGGGATCGGCGGCGCGCTGCTTGCGGCCGCCTTCCTGCGCGGCGCGACCACCGGAGCGGAATTCCTCTTGAGCCGCTCGATCGCGGGGCTGGCGTTGGGGCTCGGGCTCGGGGTCGGCAGCGCCCTGGGCTCCGGCGCGTGGATCAATGTTCTCCTGGTGGGACTCACCTGCGCGCTTCTCGGGTTGTCGTCCGGGGTCGTCCACACCTGGTTCCCGGAATCCGTGACCGGGTTCGCGGTCGAAGCCCTGATCCTGCTGCCGATGGCCGCCTGCGCGATCCGGCGATTCGAGAATCTGCGCGAGCTGGACACTTACGTCCTGCGGCCGCGCGAACGCGTCGCGGTCGGGGCAGGGTGGCTCAGCCTGGAAGGATGCTGGTGCGGCGCGGACTGCGGGGTCTCGGGCCTCGTCACCGCCGACGGGTTCCTGCTCGGGCTGGTCGTCGTGCTCGTCGTCGCGCTGGCGGGCGGCATTTTCGTGGCGCTCTACGGCGCGCTCCGCCGGCTGGGGACGGGAGTGCGGGAGGCCGGGATGGAGCGCATGGTGGACGAGATCATCCTGCTCGGCAGCGTGGCCGTGCTCGTGTCGATGGCGTTCGGCCGGATCCTGGTCGCGGCGGTCGGGATCGCCGTGCTCCTCGGGGTGTTCCTGGTCTACGTCCCCCGCCTGCTGTCGCTTTCCGGGCTGCTCCTCTACGGATTGCCGGGCTTGGCGGTGGGCTTGCTCCCGTTGTGGTTCGGCGAAACCCGTTCGCTGGCGGAGTGGGTGATCTTCGGCTCCGCCGCGGGGGCGGCCATGGCCGGCGAGGCGTGGGTCGTCCTGGCGTTGCTTTTCTTGGCGCGCACGCTGGAGGGGTTCGACCTGCACGCGGCCGCCTTCCGCGTCTACCACGGCATCCTGCGCGCGGCGGCGGGAATGCCGCTTCCGGACTCTCTGGTCCTGCGGACCGCCGGCCTGGCCCGGCGACTGGAGCGGTTCGAGGACGCCGCGCGGATCTACGAGCAGGCGAGGCGATGGGGGCAGGCCGGGGAGGCGTATCTCCATGCGGCCGCGCGACGTCCCGCGCCGGGTCGCGGCGCCTAACCGAAATTGCGGATGCCGTCGAGGTGGTGCTGGATCTCAGTCACCAGGTCGCGCGGAGTTGCGTAGCGCTTCTTCGGATCGGGATCCATCATGCGCAACAGGAAGTAGGTCACCGCCCGGTCCATTCCCGTCGAAGCGCGTTGCGCCCGGGCGAGACCCTCGAGGACGTGCGCGCGCCGGACCTCCGGGTCGGCTGGGTCGTTGCGCGGCGGATCCCCCGTCACCATGTGGTAGAGGGACGCGCCCAACGAGTAGACGTCGCTGCGCGCGTCTAGCTTGACTTTGCCGGCGGCCTGCTCCGGGGAGACGTACTCGCGCGTGCCCACCGTCGTCGGGGCATAGGCCCCGGAGGAGACGCTGGGGTCGACCTTCGCCGCCAGCCCCAGATCGCAGACCTTCACGCCGCCCTTGGGCGTGAACAGGATGTTTCCCGGCTTGATGTCCTTGTGCACGATGCCCTTTTCGTGCAGGTGATCGAGGGCCTGGGCGACCTGCTGCACGATGCGGAGGGCGACCTTCGCATCGATGGCGCCGTTCCATTGATCGAGCAACTGGAGCACCGAGTCGCCGCGGACGTACTCCATCACCAGGTGGATCAGTCCCTTGGACTTGCCGAAACCGAATCCCTTCACCAGATTCGGATGGTCGAGTTCGCAGAGCAGCCGCGCCTCGAAGACGAAGCGTTCCACCGTCGGGGGGTCGAGGGCCCCGCGCGGGGAGAGGATCTTGAGCGCGACGAGGCGTCCGGTCGGGACGTGCTGCGCCTTGAACACACTGCCGAAGCCGCCGGTGCCGATCTTCTCGAGGACCCGCAACCCGGGGATCGCCTGGCGCGTGGTTCCTTTGTCTTTTTTTCGGCTGGAGGTGGTGTCGCCCTTGCGCCGGAAGAACATGACGGCACTCTACCCGCGGGGCGGAGGCGGATCAAGCGCGGGCTGGAGCCGGGCGGGATTGAGTGGAGGCCCGGGCGGGCCGCGCGTACAATGCCCGCACGGGTCGCGGCGGGGCCGGCGGCGCCGCGGGCGCCGGAACCCCGTCCGCCGCGACGCCGGCATTCGACGGGAGGGAACATGTTCGCGCGCCTCACCCTGCTCCTGATCGCCCTCGGGATCGCCGCCGCGGCGGAGGCTCAGGAATTGAAGCCGGAGACCCGCAACTACGACGTGCGGCACCTCAAGCTCGACCTCCGCTTCGACCTCAAGAAGGCGCGCGTCGAAGGGACCTGCTCGCTCACGCTCGCCCCGCTGGCGGACGGGTTCCAGCAACTCCTGCTCCACAGCAAGGACACGATCGTGCTCGGGGTCACGGTTGTCCCGGCCGCCGGGG
The DNA here is from genome assembly GCA_964632945.1 of uncultured Planctomycetia bacterium. Classification (GTDB taxonomy): domain Bacteria; phylum Planctomycetota; class MHYJ01; order WSZJ01; family CAZWCX01; genus CAZWCX01. The sequence goes on from CAZWCX010000169.1 coordinate 2,721, forward strand.
AGGCGCGCCCGGCCAGGCGGTTCCGCACCGGCGACGGCCTCTTGCGCATCGACCTGGATGCGGCGCAACCCAAGGACCAGCCCTTCCGCGTCGAGATCGAATACGAGGCGACGCCGACCCGCGGACTCTACTTCTTCGCCCCGACCCCCGAGCACCCGGAAATCCCCTGGCAGGTGTGGAGCCAGGGGGAGGGGACCGACAACCGACACTGGTATCCCTGCTACGACGAGCCGGACGACCGCTTCACCAGCGAGATCCTGGCCCGGATCCCGCGCGGGTTCCGCTTCATCTCCAACGGGAAGTGCGTGCAGGAGCCTTCGCCCGCGCCGGCCGCCGCGCCCGCCTGGGGAAAGTCCAGCGTCGTCGATCCCCCGGCGGAGGAGGACGTCTGGCACTTCCGGTTCGAGCACGAGCACGTGAACTACCTGGTGAGCGCCATCGTCGGCCGCTTCGACCGGGTCGAGGATCGCTGGGAGGACGTGCCGCTGCTCTACTACGTCCCGCCCGGGCGCGCCCCCGAGGCGCGTCTCGCCTTCGGCGCCACGGCGGACATGATGCGCTTCTTCTGCGCCTATACCGGGGAGCGCTACCCGTACGGCACGTATACGCAGACGACCGTGTGGGATTTCATGTACGGGGGAATGGAGAACACCTCGGTCACGACGCTCAATTTGCGCTCGCTCCACGACCATCGGGCCCATCTCGACTATCAGGCGGACGGACTCGTCGCCCACGAATTGGCGCACATGTGGTTCGGCGACCTCCTGACCTGCAAGGACTGGAGCGAGATGTGGCTGAATGAGGGCTTCGCCACCTACTTCACCGACCTCTGGGTGTTGGACCACCACGGACCGGATCGATTCGCCTGCGACCTGCACGGGACGTTCCGCAACGTGGCCGGGGCGAGTACGCACGCGGCGCGGAAGGACCTCAAGCCGGAGAAAGAGGGGCAGAAGAAGCCGCTGGAGCTGCCCCAGGGGATGAACTACACCAAGGGTTCGCTCGTCCTCCATATGCTGCGCGGGGTGATGGGGGAGGAGAGATTCCGCGACGGAATCCGCGCCTACGTGGCGCGCCACCGGCACGGAAACGTGACCTCGGAGGATCTGCGCAAGTCGATGGAGGAGGTCCACGGCTCCGATCTCGCGTGGTTCTTCGACCAGTGGGTCTACGGCGCCGGGTACCCGGAGTACTTCGTGACCTTCGACTGGGCGGACGGGCGCAAGGAGGGGACGGTGCGGGTGCGCCAGGTGCAGCCCGAGTCTCCGCTCTGCGGTTTGTTCCGGATGCCCGTCCAGCTGGCCTTCTGGTCCGGGTCGGACGGGCAGTATCGCGCGCAGGTCGAGCGGGTCTGGGTGGAGGCGCGCGAACAATCGTTCACCTTCTCCTTCCCGCAGCGTCCCGCGTGGGTCCGCTTCGACGCCGGGGAGCAAGTCCTCAAGCGGCTGGAGTTCGTCCGCTCGCAGGAGGAGCTGGCGCTGCAACTGCAGTACGACGACGTCTCCGGCCGCCTCGAAGCGGCGGAGGAACTGGCGCGGCTCGGCGCGGTCGCGGTGGGGACGCTGCGGGCGGCCCGGCTACGCGACCCGGTGGCCGGCGTGCGCGAGGGGATCGTCGAAGCCCTCGCCTCGGTGCGGTGCGACGACGCGCGGGACGCGCTGCTCGCCGCGCTCGATGACGCGTCGAGCGAGGTCCGCACGCGCGCGGCCGAGGCCCTCGGCGAGTATCCGGGGGACAAGATCGGGGAGCGGCTGAAGCAGGTGCTCCTGCTCGACGAAAGCTACTACGCGCGCGGCGCGGCGGCCAAGTCGCTGGGTCGGAGCAAGGCCGCGGGCGCGTTCGAGGCGCTGGTCGCCGCGTTGCGCTGGCCGTCCTACCGGGAGATCCTGCGCAGCGGCGCGGTCGCGGGGCTGCTGGCGCTCGGCGACCCGCGCGCGACGGCGGAGATCCTGCCCCTGCTCGCCTACCGGTACGAGGCGGGGGGGCAGCATCATCTCGTGCGCGACGCCCTGGACGGGCTCGCGCGCGCCGGCGTGCGCGACCGTCGCGTGATCGAGCGGGCGACCGCGCTGCTGGGCGACCCTTACTTCCGCACGCGCGCGGCGGCGGCGCGCGCGCTGGCGTCGCTGCGCGCCACCGAGTCCCTCCCCGCGCTCGTGGACCGCTGGAAAAACGAGCGCAACGACGAGGCCCGCGGGGCGATCGAGGAGGCCATCCGCAATCTGGGTCGCGCCACCGACCCAGGTCCCGATCCGACCGGCATGACGGCCGCGGATCTGCGCGCCCTGGCCGATCGCAGGGTGGCGGAAGCCCGGGATCTGGAACTGGATGCGGAACTTCTCGAATTGGAAGCGGAGAAGCTGCGCGCCCGGGCCGATCGGCTGGAGCCGCAACCGCCCCACCCCGCCGGGCCGGAACGGGACAAGTAGCCTCGGTCGGCACAAGCCGCGCCGGTTCGGTTCTTGATCTTGCGTCCGAACCCGGGTAGAATCCCGAGATTCACTTGTTTCCTCCGGCGCCTTTCCCCCCGGGAGGTGGACATGCACCCGCTCCTGCGCCCCCTCGCGGCCGGTCTCGCGGTCTGCGCCTGCGCGCTGACCCTGTGGGCCGACCCCGTGAGCGAGATCCCGAAGCGCATCAACGACTTCAAGTCGTCCGTCAACAAGTACAAGGGACGCCTGACCGCCAAGGCCTTCCTCAATCCGGCCAAGCGCGCGGAGTTCGACAAGGACCTCGGCGAGTTCGCGCAGCAGGTGGTGGAGTTCCAGAAGTTCGTCGACGAGATCGAGGACGGGGACCTCATCGCCAAGTCGCAGGTGCCCGAGGCCAAGACCCAGCTCTCCAACGGCACCATGGAGCTGGCCGAGGCGCTGTTCACGGGCTGCGACTACCAGGGGGTGGTGGACGCGGTCACGGCCGCGGAGGGGCGCATCACCAAGGACTCGGACAAGCAGAAGCTTCTCTTCTGGAAGGCGATCTCGCAGCTGCGCCTGGCGCGGCTCGACGACGCGGAAGCGACCTGCACGGCGCTCCAGCGCGAAGGCGGCGCCAAGATGGCCGCGCAGGTCCGCGGATTCCTGAAAGAGAAGACCGCCTCGTTCAAGCCCGGCAAGCCGGCCCCGAGCTTCGGCTTCCGCGGCATCAACGGCGAGAAGATCTCGGTGCCGGAGGGAACGCTCGGCCGCGTCATCCTGATCGACTTCTGGGCCACCTGGTGCGGTCCGTGCAAGCAGGAAATGCCGAACGTCATCGCCCTCTACAATGAACTCCATGACCAGGGTTTCGATATCATCGGGGTGAGCCTCGACACCCAGCTCGAATCGCTCAAGGCCTACATCGAGGAGAACAAGATGCCCTGGCCGCAGTACTTCGACGGCGGGGGCGTGTCGGGCGCGGGCAAGGACGCGAAGTGGGACCACTACCTGACCAACTACTTCGGCATCAACGGGATCCCCGCGACCGTGGTCATCGACCGCAAGGGCAACGTGAAGTACCTCGACGTCCGCGGCGAGGAGATGGCCGACAAGATCCGCGAACTGGTCAAGGGGAAGCGGTAGGCGAACCGGCGGAGCGAGAGGCATGAGAAATCTTCTGGGCATGGCCGTCGCGACGGCGATTCTCGCGGGGGCGGCGGCGACGAACGCACAGGATCCGGCCGCGCCGGCGGGGGATTGTTGCGGCGGAAAGACGAACGTCGCCGGAGCGGACTCGGCCTCCGGCGCGCCCGTGAAGATCGTGCGCATGCGGCTCGCCCCCGGGGGGGATGCCGCGCGCACGCTGGAAACCCTGCAGGGCCTGCCCGCGGTTTCCGCCGCGACCGTGTCCGCCGACGGACGATCGGCGACGCTCTCCCTGCCGACTTCCTTCGCCGCCTGGGGCGACCTGGAACGGAGCCTCGGGGAGAAGGGGGTGGCGGCCACTCTGCAGGATCCCGTCCACCTGATTCTCAAGCTGGCGCGCGGGGACGGAAAGGTCGATTTCGCAGGGCTCCAGGGTTCGTTCGCCTTGGCCGCGGGATTGTTGGCCTGTGAACCCGCCGCCGGCGGCGCCGGGCTTTCCATCTGGGCCGACCCGGCCTGCGTGGATGCGCAGGAATTGGTCGGCATCGCCGAGGGTCGGGGATACCAGGCCAGCCTGGCCTCGCACGAGTCGGTCGAGGCCGCGCTATTGGACGGCTTCTGCCCCAGCTGCGAAGGCGAGGTGCGGGCCGCGGCCGGTCAGGCGATCGGGGCCCTCGGTGCGGTGGTCGACTACGGGACGTACCGGGTGCGGGTCCTGGCCGAGAAGGGCCGGTTGACCTCGAAGGACCTCGAGAAGGCCCTGATCCAGGCGGGATTCGACGGCCAGCGAAAAGATCGGCCGGAGGCCTGCGGCTCGTGCCGTAATCGTCGATAGCGTGCCGCGGATTCCGGTGCTCGATTCCGGGCGCACACGAATTTTTGGAAATATCGCGGGACGGGTTTCGGTTCCGCAGATTCACGTACCTTCGGAAATGATGTTCGAAGAGAAACAAGGAAGCAGGAGGACCCATGAAGCGTTTCCTCGTAGCAGCGGCCGTGGCGGCCCTCTTGGCGTTGAGCCAATCTCCCCGAGCTTTCGCGCAGGGCTGATGCGGCGGCGACTCTGAAGGAGGCGTGTCCTCCAACCCGAGGGAGACCATTCCGGTCAAGACGGTCAAGATCAGCATCGAAGGGATGAAGACCGAAGAAGACGGCGTCCGCGCGGGGAAGGTGCTGCGGGGCGTGGATTTCGTGAACACGGCCGTGGTGCTCCGGGACCGGCATCAGGCGATCGTGACGGTGCCGGCGGCGTTCTCGGGCTTCAACACGCTGGAGAAGGCGCTGGCGGATGCGGGGTATCCCTCGCGGCTGATCGATCCCGTCCATCTGACGCTCAAGGTGGCGCGGACCGATGGAGTAGTGGATCTGACGACCTTGTCGACGCAGTTCCTGATGGTGAAGGGCGCGGCGATGTCGGTCCCCGAGCCGACCGGGGACGCGCTGGCGATCTATGCCGATCCGGCCCAGATCGACCTGGCGGAGGTCGAAAAGATCGCGACGGGCCAGGGGTATCAGGCCCAGATCTCCTCGCACGAGTTTGTCGACGTGAAGATCGACGCGATGGACTGCAAGATGAAGGAGCAGCTGGTGCTCTCCGCGTTGACCGGGCTGAACGGGGTGATTTTCGCGAAGGCGGACGCCGCCACGCAGATCGCCCGCGTGCTGGTCGCCCGGGGCACGATGTCGCCGGAAGGGGTGATTCGCGCCCTGGCCGAGGAGGGATACAGCGGGAATTGGTGTCCGCGCGGCGAGGAAAGCTGCGAGAAGGACAAGGAAGCGGCGAAGCCGGAGCATCCGGAGCATCCGGTTCAGGGACAATAATCCCGATCCCGGCGCGGTCCTGAACCTGGGGTCAACCGCCAGCGGGTTCGGGTCGCGGTCGCGGTGCAACGACCCGGTGAACCGCGGAAGAGAAACGACCGGCGGCCCGCCCCCCCCGAGGGGGGTGGCCGGGCCGCCGTGTTTTGTAGGCGTTTTGTGAAGCGCGTCTCAACGGACACGAAGCGGTCGATCGGTAGGTAGCCGGTGCGTGTCGGGAGGGTTCAAGCGGAGGCGG
>CAZWCX010000169.1:8436-12854 GCA_964632945.1 uncultured Planctomycetia bacterium
GGCGGAGGCGGGGCGGAGGCGGGGCGGAGGCGGGGCGGAGGCGGGGCGGAGGCGGGGCGGAGGCGGCGGGGTGCGCGGTACCGGTCTCCGGTGTGGGCTAGGAGCGTTCCTCGGCGTCGACCGGGTAGACCGGGCCGCGGAAGATCTCTTCGCTCGACACTTCCTTCCGTGTCTTCTTGGGCGCCGCGTCCTTGCGCGGGCCGCGCTCCACGAGTTTGTAGACGCAGAATTCGACCTGCGGTTTGACGTGGGACTCGATGATCTCGAGGTAGCGGCGCAGGATGATCTCGCGCACCTTCTCGGTGATTTCCTTGAGGCTGATTCCCTCGTAGGCGGTGGCGGTGGCGACGACGCGCACGGGGTGGTCCGGGAAGAGCTTCTCTTTGCGGACGGTGATGGAGATGTCGGCGATTTCGGGCAGGGTTTTGACCAGGCGGATCAGAGTCTCCTCGAGCGCATAGACGGTGATCGAGACCTCGCCGTCGGGCGTCTTGCAGCGGAGGTGGGTGTCGTACTTGCTGGAGAACCAGCGGGCGCCGACGACCACGACGTTGACGAGGATGAGCCAGATCGATCCGATCAGCGACAGCCAGTGCCAGACGCTCCAGTCCGACCAGGAGGCCGCCTTGATGGTTTCCGGATCGACGAGTCCGATGTGGATGGTCCCGATCGCCCAGAGAAAGCCGATCGTGGCGCATGCGAGGGCGACCACGCCGTCCACGACCACCACGATCCACTTGAGCCGTTCCATCGGAATCGAGCTCCTATTTCAGCAGGCACTGTTCCACGAAGGTCGTATCGACCGCCCCATCCACGAACTGGCGGCTCGCCAGGATCTGCAGGTGCAGGGGGATCGTCGTTTTCACGCCGTCGAGCCGGAATTCGTGGAGGGCTCGCGTCAAGGTGCGGATCGCATCCGCGCGGGTCTTTCGGTGAACGATCAACTTGGCCACCATTGAATCATAAAAGGGCGGAATCTCGTAGCCGGAATAGAGGTGGGAGTCGACGCGCACGCCCGGCCCGCCCGGGGGGGAGTAGAAGGCGACCTGACCGGGGCACGGGCGGAAGCCCTGATCGGGGTCCTCGGCGTTGATGCGGCACTCGATCGCGTGGCCGCGGAACTCGATGTCCGACTGCTTGTACTCGAGAGGCAGTCCGGCGGCGACTTTGATCTGTTCCTTGATCAGGTCGACCCCGGTGACCATCTCCGTGACCGGATGCTCCACTTGGATGCGGGCGTTCATCTCGAGGAAGTAGAACTTTCCCGCCTGATCGACGAGGAACTCGCAGGTCCCCGCGTTCGAATATTTGGAGGCGCGGGCGATCGACTTGGCGGCCTCGCCCATCTCCTGGCGCAGCTTGGGCGAAACGGCGGGGCTCGGCGACTCTTCCACCAGTTTCTGGTGGCGGCGCTGGGAGGAGCAGTCGCGTTCTCCCAGGTGAATGACGTTGCCGTGCTGGTCGCCGAGGATCTGGATTTCGACGTGGCGCGCCTTCTCGACCAGCTTCTCGATGAAGATGCTCGAGTCCTTGAAGGCCGCCTCGGCCTCCGCCTGCGCCTGCAGGACGCTGTTGACCAGCGAGACGTCGTTGTGGGCGACCCGCATGCCGCGACCGCCGCCGCCGGCGGCGGCCTTGATCATGACGGGGTAGCCGACCTGGCGCGCGACTTCGAGCGCGTGGTTCTCGTTCTGGACGATTTCGCTGCCGGGCAGCACCGGGACGCCGATCTTGCGCGCGAGGGCGCGCGCGTTGGCCTTGTTGCCCACCATCCGGGACGATTCCGGGCGCGGACCGATGAAGCCGATCCGGCACGACTCGCACACTTCGGCGAAGTGATGGTTCTCGGACAGGAAGCCGTACCCGGGGTGAATCGCCTCGACGTCCGTGATCTCGGCCGCGCTGATGATCCGCGAAATGTCGAGGTAGCTCTTGGAGGCCGGTCCGGGGCCGATGCAGATGGTGTAGTCGGCCAGTCGCAGGTAAAGGGCGTTGCGGTCCGCCTCCGAGAACACGGCGACCGTTTCAATGCCCATTTCCTTGCAGGCGCGAATCACCCGGAGGGCGATCTCGCCGCGATTGGCGACCAGGATGCGCGAGAACATGGGGTCAACGACTCCCTTCTGGGTTTCCCTCGTCGGGCGGGTCGCCCGCGGGCGGTTCCGTTCGCCGGAGGGCGGTGGGCGGCCGGACGCGGTCGATGATCACCGTGGCGTCCCGCCCCAACAGGAAGCGGGGCCCGTCCAGGCCGGTGTCGACCGTCCGCTCGGACGTGCCGATCCGGACGTGACCGGGCGGATGGAACCGGCGCCGTACGTCGACCCGCGGCGGACCCGTGGGCCGGCTGGCGGCGCGCAATCGCTCGAGTTCCGTCTGCATCGTCCGTTGCAATTCCAGGGCGGCAGTTTCGAGCCGCAGCAACGTGAGGTACTGGTCCTGGCGTTCGGGCGCCAACGCCCCGGGGTCGATCACCTCGCCCATGCAGGAAACTTTCTGGCGCAACAGTTCGCGGAGGCGGTCGTCGTTCTTCCGCAGCGCTGCCTGCAGGGAGGTCATGCGCTCGTCCAGGAAAGCACTGACGCCGGCGACGAAGGAAACCCCCGCGCCGCCCGACTCGGATCCCGCGATCGACGCGAAAATCCGGTTCATCGCCTCCACCCGCCCCGAGAGGAACAGGCCCCGCCCGTCCGTCCCGATCCGGATGGTGTCCGCGGAGCGGATCTCGGACGCGTCCAGGACATCCCGGAGCGTCACCGGTCCGAGGGCGTCGATGCGGGCGCCGCGCGCTTCGCGCGCCTTGACGCAGCCGCCGGCGCGGACGGAAAACCCGGGGGATCCCACGATCGCCCCATGCACGTACACGTCGCGTTCGACCTCGACATCCACCCCCACCAGATCGCCGTCGACGAAGACATCCCGTGCGCGAATCCTGCCGGGCCCCGTGACACCGCCCCGCACGAACACGCTGCCCGCGAACTCGATCGCCGGCAGATCGGCGGAGTCGGTCGTCCAGATCGGCCCCGCCGTCGCATCCCGGCGCAGCATCGGGGTCACGTCCACACCGGAGGGAGTCACCACCAAACACCCGGACTGCTGGGCGACCAGGTCGCCGGTGCGCCGGCTCAGGCGCACTCCCGGTCCCAAGCGAGTCTCGAGTTCGCGGCCGGGCGGGGCCGTGAGTCGCTTCCCGGTCACGAGAATGCCCCCCTTCCCGGTCTCCGCCGAGTGCACCCTCGCCAGCACCTGATGCGGCTCGACCGGCTCCAGGGTGTCCCCGATGGGACGCGGCGGCATCGTGTCCTCCCCGAAGATCGCGGCGTGGTCGAGATAGCGCACGAGGTACTCCAGGCGGGCGTCCTGACCGCGCTCGGGCAGGACCCCCTTGGCCACTCTCAGATTCCACACCAACTCGTGCCGGTTTGCCGCCTTGTCGAACGCCTTCTTGACCGCGTCGCTCTCGAGCCCCTTCGTCACGTCGCTTTCCTTGAGCAGGTCGAAGAGATCCTCGAGTCGAATCGACTTGCCGAGCCCCGTGCCGGGGAGCAGGGTGAGGTAGGCGTAGAACTTGGTGTTGTTGACGAACGCCACGTCCCGGATGGCGCGTCCGCCCATGCCCCGATAGGCCGCCTTGAGGCGCGTCAAGAGCGCCTGCAGTTCCAGCCGCTTCTCGTCCGTCTCCGCCAGGCTGATCCCGAGGCGGATCTGGTCTTCCACCGAAAAGACGTCGGCACCGTCGAACGTGGATTCGGGCTTCACTTCGCCCGGGAGGGCGCGTGCGGCCTCCTCCACGAGTTCCGCGACGCGAGGCGGTATGACGGGCTTCATCTCGGCTTGCCTCGTCCGGGCGCGGTCCGCCGGACGCCAAGCCCGCCCGCCGCCCCGCCCGGGCGCCCCTCTTGCTACCGGGCCTTCTTGATTCGGAACAGCGGCTGGCCGAACTCCACCGGTTCGCCGTTCTGCACCAGGATCTCGCGTACCTCCCCCTCCATCTCGGCCTTGATCTCGTTCATCACCTTCATCGCCTCGATGATGCAAAGGGTGGTGTCGGGTTTGACCTGCGCCCCGACTTCCACAAACGAGGGCAGCTCCGGCTTGGGGGAGCGATAATACGTTCCCACCAGGGGGGACTTGATTTCCACCAGGTCGGCGTCCAGCCGGGTCACCGCCGCCGGCGCCCCTGGGGACGCGGTGAGGGCGTGACCGGCGGAAACTTGCGGCATCGCGTGAACGATCGCCACGCCCGGGGGGGCGTCCGCCCCTCCCTTGCGCAGGCGAACCTTGAAACCCTCTTCCTCGAATTCCAATTCCGACAGCTGGTTCTGGTTCATCAGCTCCAGCAGCCTCTTCAGCTGGTCGAGATCCATGCCGGTCTCCCCGAACGCGCGGTATCCGATTCCCGCGCCATTAGTTAGGTTGAA
>CAZWCX010000170.1:0-12682 GCA_964632945.1 uncultured Planctomycetia bacterium
GAGAGCAGTTGCCGCGGATTTGCTGACGGCCCTCCGCCCCGCGGGCGGGACGCGCCCGAACCTGCAACCGGCGCACGGGCCGCCCAGGGCGCGCGATCCGGTGGACTGCGGATACGCCACGGCGAGACCTGCCGCGTGACGCACCGGCGCGGTGCATGCCCCACGGCGCTCCGACCCGACGGGCGCGGCGATTCTTCCGGACACACTCCTCCGGCAGGCCCCCAAGGCGTCGCTCGCACTTCCCGGGCCCGCCTCCGTTTCATGCCTTGGCGAATCGGCTACTCTCTCCCTCCGCACCTCCAAAGTCGCCTTGCGCAGATTCGCGAACGCGGCCGGGGACGCTCGCCCCCGCTCGCCCGGCCATCGCTCACCGATGCTCGCGGGTCTCGATACCGCAGCAGCCGCCACGTAGCCTGCAGAGGCGGGACCATCGCACGCGGACGAGACGGGCGCGCCGGCACGAACGCGATCGCGGCTCCGGAGCGTCCGGTGCGTTCGGCTTCGAATCTCGGCCCAGGCGCGATCACGGCACGAAGTTCCCGGTCGTCCGCGCGCCCGCCTCTCCCGCGGTCGCCCCGGCGGGCAGACGAAGCACGAACCTGCAGCCCCGGCCCGGCTCGCTCTCCACACCGGCGCTGCCGCCGTGTACTTGCGCGACGTGTTTCACGATCGACAGCCCCAGCCCGGTTCCGCCCAGGGCGCGCGACCTCGACTTATCGACCCGGTAGAAGCGTTCGAAGACCCGCGAGAGATCCGGTTCCTGGATTCCGGGGCCGTCGTCGATGACCTCGATCCGCACGTCCGTCCCGTCGCGAGCGGCGCGAAGGACGATCCTTCCGGACTCCTGCGTGTACTTGATCGCGTTGTCCACCAGGTTGCCGACGGCCCGCTCCAGCAATTCCGCATCGGCCTGGAGCACGATATCCGCTTCGTCGACCTCGCTCTCCAGGGTCTGGTTTTTCCGTGCCGCCAGCGGCGCGAACTGCCGGCACATCGCGAGCACGAACGCCCCCAGGTCCAACGCGATCGGCCGGATCAGGGTGCCGGCGGCCTCGATTCGGGAGAGTTGCAGCAAGTCGTCGACGATCGCCGAGAGCCGGCGCAGGTTCCGGTCCACGACTTCCAGAAACTCCGGACCGCGCACCGGGTCGGCCGCGGCCCCGTCCCGGAGGGTCTCCACGTACCCGAGGGCGAGGCTCAAGGGCGTGCGCAGTTCGTGAGAGACGTTGGCGACGAATTCCCGGCGCAGGGCGTCGTACCGCCGTTCTTCCGTCGCGTCATGCGCCACGAGCACGACGCCATGCCCTTCGACCGGGCTGAGGCACACTCCGACCACGCGCGGCCCGACCTCCCGCACCGACCGGCCCGGGGCGCCCGATCGCAGGACCGAGCGGACTTCGTCCTCCAGCCGCTCGAGCCGCACCGCCTCCCAGACGAGAAGCCCGACCGGGTCCACGCGGAGGTCGAGCAGGGTGCGTGCCGCCGCATTGCAGGACTCCACGCGCCCGTCCGGGTCGCACGCGATGACGCCTTCCTGCATGCTGGCGATCACGGCGAGCAGCTTGCGGCTCTCCGCGCTCAAGGCCGCGACTCGGCGGGCCAGTTCCTCCGACATCCGATTGATCGCGGACGCGACTCCGCCGACGTCGTCCGCCTGATCGAGGGGCGCCCGCCGTCCGACCTCGCCGCCGGCGATCGCCTCGGCGACCACGCGGACCTCCCGCAACGGACGCGAGATCCGGCGCGCCAAAAGTGCGGAGACCCCGGCGCCCAGGGCCCCGACGGCAAGGAAGGCGGCCGCCAGGGCTTCGTACACCGAGCGCAGGGCTCGATCGACGCGCTCCAGGGAAATCGCCGCCCGCACGACCGCGCCCTGCGGGCGCGCCGGATCCACGGGAACGGCCACGTACATCATGGCGTGACCGACGGTGTCGCTGTGCCGGATGTGTCGTCCCAGGCCCGACGCGCGCGCGTCCACCACTTCCGGACGCCCGTCGTGGTTCTCCATGGCGCCCGGTTCGGCGTGCGAGTCGGCGCGCACGGTCCCGTCGTCCCCGACGACCGTCAGCCGCGTTTCCAGCGCCCCACCCACCTCCCGGAGGAGCTCCTGGAGCTCGGCGACCGCCGCGGACCGGCGCACCTGGGCGCGCAGGAGCGCGGCGTCGGATTGCAGTCGTTGCTCGATCTCGTCCAGCGTGCGCGCGCGGATGGCGCGGCCGGCGACGACGCCGAACACGGCCAGCGACCCCACCAGCACGGCGAGAAACGACCCGAAGAGGCGAGCAAACACGTCCGGTTCAGCCCTCCCGGATCCGGTACCCCACTCCCCGCACGGTTTCGATCAACTCCCCCTCGCGTCCCAGCTTGCGCCGCAGGGCGGCGACGTGCACGTCGACCGTGCGGTCGGTCACCGGGGAATCGTCGGCCCGCACCTCGGTCAGCAGGTTCTCGCGCGAATAGACGCGTCCCGGACGGCGGGCGAGGGCGCGGAGCAGGTTGAACTCCGTTGCGGTGAGGCTCAGCGATCGTCCCGCGGCGACGACCGTGCGTCGTCCCGAATCGATTACCACCGGACCGACGGTCACGACCTCCGCGGCCGGGGCGGCGGGGTGGGAGCGGCGCAGCAGCGCCTTCACACGGGCGAGCAGCTCGCGCACGCCGAAGGGTTTCGTCATGTAGTCGTCCGCGCCGAGTTCCAACCCGACCACCCGGTCGGCTTCCTCCGCCTTCGACGTCAACATAAGGATCGGCGTCGATGCCGTGTTCGGCTCCGCGCGCAGCCGCTTGATTACTTCCCAGCCGTCCAGGCCCGGCATCATCACGTCGAGGATCACCACGTCCGGATGATGCCTGCGCGCCGCCTCCAGCCCCCTTTCCCCGTCCGACGCCGTCAGCACCAGGTAGTCGGATCGCGACAGGTTGTAGTCCAGCAGCCGAAGCAGGTCGGGCTCGTCGTCGATGACCAGGACGGTCCGCGTCACGTCATCACCCCTGGCGCTTCTTTTCTTCGTGATGGTGACGGACGTCGCGGCCCTGCGCCACGTAGATGACCTCTTCGGCGATGTTCGTCGCGTGATCCCCCACGCGCTCCAGATTGCGCGAGATCAGAATCAGCGGCAGCGCGCGCGGGATCGTCGGCGGCTCCGACATCATGTACGTGAGCAGTTCCCGGAAGATCTGGTCCTTGAAGGCGTCGACCTTGTCGTCTTCGCCGAGGACCTTCTGCGCCAGATCCACGTCCTGGCGCACGAACGCATCCAGGCTCGACCGCATCATCCCGCGCGCCAGATCGGCCATGATCGGGATGTCGATCAGCGGCTTGAGCGGGGGATGCTGAATGACCACCGCCGTATTCTGGCAGATGTTCACCGCCTGGTCCCCGATCCGCTCCAGGTCGCCGGCGATCTTCGAGCACATGACGACGAGACGCAGATCGGCAGCCACCGGGTGCTGCAGGGCCAGAATGCCGATCACGCGCTCGTCGATCTCGATCTGGAGCTCGTTGACCTCTTCTTCCCGACGAAAGACTTCGCTGTGACCCTGGTCGCTCCGTTCCAGCAGGCACTGGATCGCCTTGTCGATCATCGTCTCCGCCAGCGTGCCCATGTGCACGAGGCGCGAGCGGCACTGCGCGATCTGTTCCTCGAAGTGGCGGTGCATTACCCGAACCTCCCCGTCACGTACCCTTCGGTCCGGGGGTTCTTCGGTCGGGTGAAGATGGCCGCCGTGCGGTCGAACTCCACCATCTCCCCGAGCCACATGAACCCGCACCAGTCCGAGGAGCGCGTCGCCTGCTGCATGTTGTGGGTGACGATCACGATCGTATACTTTTCCTTCAATTCCTGCATCAGCTCTTCGACCCGGGCCGTGGCGATCGGATCCAGCGCCGAGCACGGCTCGTCCATCAGCAGCACCTCCGGTTCGACCGCCAGGAGGCGCGAGATACAGAGCCGCTGCTGCTGCTCCGCGCTCAGGGACAAGGCGTTTTCCCCCTGTTTGTCCTTCAGCTCCTCCCAGAGCCCGGTGGACCGAAGCGCAGACTCGGCCATCGCGTCCAATCGGTCCCGGGCCGATTCGCCATGGACGCGCGGACCGTAGACCACGTTTTCGTACACGGACAGCGGAAACGGGTTGGGACGCTGGAAAACCATGCCGATCCGCTTGCGCAGACGCGTGACGCTCATCCCTCTCAGCACGCTGCTGCCGTCGAGCAGGATGTCCCCCTCGATGCGGAAGCCGCGGATGCCGTCGCTCATCCGGTTGAAGCAGCGAAGAAGCGTCGATTTCCCGCACCCGGACGGTCCGATGATCGCCGTGATCGACCGGCTGGGAATGTCCAGCGACACCTTTTTCAGCGCGTGAAAGCCCCCATAGTACGCGTTCACCGACTGCACGCGGACTTTCACGTCCGTCGCCGGCGGCGCTGCGGAAGCCGTGCCTTCCCCGCTCATGGGGTCTTCCTCCTGGGCGGATTTCCTACCCGAACCGTCCGCTGATGTACTCCCCGGTCACCTTCTCGCGCGGGTTCACGAACAGGCTCTCGGTGGCGCCGACCTCGATCACTTTCCCCTGCAGGAAAAAGGCCGTCCGGTCCGCAACCCGGGAGGACTGCATCACGTTGTTGGTCACCAGAACGACCGTCAGCCTCGCCTTCAGCGCCGACAGCGCCTCTTCGATTTTCGCCGTCGAGATCGGGTCGAGCCCGGAGCAGGGCTCGTCGAGCAGCAGGACCTCCGGTTCGAGCATGAGCGCGCGGGCGAGGCAGAGTCGCTGCTGCTGCCCGCCCGAGAGCGCGAACGCCGAGGAGTGGAGGCGATCCTTCACCTCGTCCCACAGATACGCCGACCGTAACGACTCCTCCACCCTCGCTTCCAGACCGGCGGCCCGTCCGGACAACTGCGGCCCGAAGACCAGATTCTGCCAGATCGACCCCGGCAGCGGAACGGGAACGGCAAACACCATGCCCATGCTCTTGCGCAACAGGGCCACATCGACCGGTTCGCGGTACAGATCGATCCCCTGGTAGCGGATCGTCCCGCGGGCGTGGAAGCGCGGGTCGAGGTCGTTCATCCGGTTCAAGCTGCGCAGAAACGTCGTCTTCCCGCTCCCGGCCGGTCCGATGATGCCGAGCACTTCGTGCTCCAGCACCTCGAGCGAGACGGACTCCAGGACGTTCCGGCCGCCGTATCCTGCGGTGAATTCCTGGACTTCGAGGATCGCGGTCACGTCTGGCGCAGCCTCCGGCGGATTCGCGAGCGCACGAGGATCGCGGTGAAGTTGAGGGCGAACGTGACCAGGAGCAGGACGAGCACGGTGGTATAGAGGATCGGCTTGGTCGCCTCCACGTCCGGCGACTGGGTGGTCAGCACGTAGATGTGGTAGCCGAGTTCCATGAACTGGTCGTTCAGTTTCTTGGGCAGATACGGCAGATAGTAGGCCGCGCCGGTGAACAGGATCGGCGCGACCTCGCCGGCGCCGCGGGAGACGGCGAGGATGGCGCCGGTAAGCATCCCGCCGATCGATTGCGGCAGGACGACGCGCCGAACCACCTGCCAGTGGGTCGCGCCCATGGCATACGCGGCCTCGCGGTAGCTCTTCGGCACGGCGCGGAGGGCCTCTTCCGTGGCCACCACCACCGTCGGCAGCGTCAGCACCGCCAGGGTCAGCGCCGCCCACAGGATGCATGGCTGCCCGAAGGCCAGCTTGCCGCCGAAGAAGATCCGGTCGATCCCCTCGCCGGCGAAATTGATGAAGAAGCCGAGACCGAACAGCCCGAAGACGATCGCGGGGACGCCCGCGAGATTCTGCAGGGCGAGGCGGACGAGGTGGACCGCGCGCGAGTCCTGGCGCGCGTACTCGTGCAGGTAGACCGCGGTGGCCACGCCGAGGGGCACGACGGCGAGGGTCATCAGCAGGACGAGGACGACGGTGCCGAAGATGGCCGGGAAGATCCCGCCCTCGGTCATCCCCGCCCGCGGTTCGCCGGCCACGAAGTCCCAGCTCAGACGCTCCCAGCCGTGCACGACGATGTCGCCGAGAATGATCGCCACCATGGCCAGGATGACGACGCAGCACAGGCCGGTCAGGCCGGTGAACGAGACCGCGATGAACCGGATCCAGCGGGTCATGCCGGCCGCACCCCGCTTCGGGACTTGCCCTGAAGCCGGTCACGCAGGCGGCCGACGTACCAGTGCCCGAGCAGATTGAGCAGGAAGGTGACGAGGAAGAGGAATGCCCCGAGGAAAAACAGCACGTGGTAGTGGGCGCTGCCGTGGACGACCTCGCCGAGTTCCGCGGCGATCGTGGCGGAGAAACTGCGGAACGAGGTCCTCGGGTCGAGGGAGAGCATGGCCGCGTTCCCGCTCGACATGAGCACGATCATCGTCTCGCCGATGGCCCGGCCCGCGCCCAGGACGCAGGCGGCGAACACGCCGGGCATGGCCGCCGGCAGGACCACGCGCCAGGCGGTCTGCCAGCGGTTGGCGCCGAGCGCCAGCGAGCCGTCGCGGAACGACTGCGGGACCGCCGAGAGGGCGTCCTCGGAGACGGTGTAGACGATCGGGATCACCGCCAGCGCCAGGCCGATCCCGGCGGTGATCGCATTCAGGCGATAGATGAACCCGAAGGCGTCCTGCAGCCACGTCGCCAGAACCATGAGAGCGAAAAAGCCGATCACCACCGACGGGATTCCGGCCAGCAGTTCCACCGCCGGTTTCACGACTTCGCGGACGGCCTGCGGGGCGAATTCGCTGGTGAAGATCGCCGCCCCCACCGCCACGGGCAGGGCGAGCAACAACGCGACCACGGTGACCTTGAGGGTGCCGACCAGCAGCGGGAGAAGGGAGTACTTCGGCACGACCGAAACCGGCTGCCAGGAGAACCCCCCGCTTTCGAGCGGCGCAATCATCGAGCCGATCGTCACCTCCTCGTGAACCTCGGCGGAGGTGAAAATCGGCACCGCCTCCTTGGCGACGAAGACGAAGATCAGCACCAGCGCGGCGATCACGATGAACGCGCTGGAGCGAATGAACAGCTCGATCCCCTGCTCGATCAGTCGCGAGCGCGGACGGAGCAGGAGGGCCTCATTTCGTGGCTGCGCCAAGTTCCCTCCAGGACTTCACCCGGCCGGAGTAAATCTCCTTGAGCTGCGCAAGCGAGATGTCCTTGAGCGCACTGGAGTCGTGAACGAAGACGGCCAGCCCGTCCATCGCGACCGCGAACTCGACGACGTCCTTGCCGTGCTTCGCCTTGGCCTGCTCCCGCTCTTTCGCCTTCATGGGTCGGGAGGACTGACAAATGTTGGTGGAGCCGTTGATCAGGGCGGCGATTCCGGTGCCGGACCCGCCGCCGGTGACCTGGATCAGAACGGCGGACTGCTTCTGCATGTAATGCTCGGCCCAGCGCTGGCCGAGGATGACCATGGTATCCGAGCCCTTGATGGTGACCGTCCGCTTCTCGCCGCCTCCCGCGCCGGCGGGGGTCGGCGGGGCGCCCTTCACGCGCTTGTCCGCGGGCAGGGGATAGTAGCCCACGTGGGCGCAGATGTTCTGCCCCTCATCCCCGCGTACCCAGTCCAGGAACTGTTTCACCGGGCCTTCGGGCTCTCCGAGGGTGTAGAAGAACAGGTACCGGCTGATCGGATACGACCCGCTCACCACGTTGTCGAGGGTCGGCTCGACCGCGGGACTCGACGCATCCTGGCGCACCGGCAGCGCGCGCACCCCCTTGATGTAGCCGATTCCTCCGTAACCGATCGCCCGCCGATCCTTCGAAACCGCGTTGATCACGGCCGCCGTCCCCGGCAGCGTCTGCACGCCGGCCGCGAAGTCCTCGTTCTCGAGCACGTGCTCCTTGAAATACATATACGTTCCGGAGTTGTTCTCCCGGCTGTATACGACGATGATCTCCTCATCGGACGGGTTCGAACCATTTGCAGCGTCTCCGCCTTTGCCGCAACCGACGACCGGCAGGAGAAGGAACGCCAGGACGGCGAAGCAGACTCGTGTCATTCGGCCTCCTTTCAGGGCGGAATCGCATGGTATGACGCTGAGGTGAGCCACGGATGAAGACCTCGTGAAGATCCGGTTAAGGGGTGCGCCGGTCGTTCCGCAGAACAGTACGCACGCCGCCGGATGCGGCAATCAACCCTCAACTTCCGCACGGGCCGCGGGTTTCGTTTCTCTTGCGCTCTGCCCATCGCTCCTTGCTCTAGAAGTCGATCTGAAAGCGACTGTGAATGCCGTACAGCGCATCCTCGCGGTGGGTCCCGTGGGTCAACTCGTCGGCGTAGTCCTCGACGACGAAGTCGTTCATGAACCGGAAGTTCTTCGTCATCCACCAGTTCACGCCGAAGGTATACGTGGTGACCTCGTTGCTGTTGCCCTCACGCGCGGCCACTCCCAGGTCGAACACCTCCTCGTCCACCTCCAACGAAGCCATCCGGAACGCCAGTTCGAACGCCCCCCACTGACCCTTCGACGGGTCGAACGGCTCCGCGGGCTTGACCCGGTTCTCCAGCGTCTTCTTCTCGCCGGTCACGATCCACGTCCCCGCAACATACCACCCGTCGATGTCGACCTCCTCGTCCTTGACGCCGGCGCCGTTCACCTCGACATGGTCTTCGCGCGTGACCCACTCCCCGCGCAGAGAAACGTTCCGGTACAGCCATGAGAACTCGACGCCGAGGCGGGTCCGGGTTCCGTCGACGGACCCGACGGTCGAATCCAGGAACAGTACGCCGAGTTCGGTCGTGCGGAAATCCAGAGGCCCGCTGCCGGCGTGGTCGACATCGCCCACGGTTCCGGCCAGGCCGACGCGCAGCCCCTGCAGTAGCTCCTCCTCCGAGTGGAGGAACGGGCTGACCCGGATCCGCCCCGCGAAGTCCTTTTCCTCGTTGGAGTCCACGACGGCCCGCCCCTGCCCGTTGAACACGCCGATCTCGTATTCGAGCACTTCTTCGAAGAGGACTCCGTACACGGCGATGCCGATGTCCCGACCGGGCGACAGGCGATTGACCACCGATCGTTCGACAAAATCGAGGAAACGGGTCGACGTAGTCTCTTCCTGGCTGAACGGCTCCTTGAACTGTCCCACGCGGAGCGAGGCCCAGGGAACGTGCTTCCAGCCGAGGTATCCGTCCTGCAAGGTTCCCGAATCGGTGGGCGCGCCGGTAGGAAAATCCGCCTGCACCTTGAATTCGTAGTCCTTGAAGAAGCTCCCCCCCGCCTCCAGACGGGCCTGCCGCACGAAAAAGGTGTTCGGATTCGTCCGCCCCCCGTCGTCCGGACGGTCGAAGATGTTGCGAACGTGGGTCAGCAGTCGGCCGCCGACATATCCCTCAAACACGCCGTCGCCCGCGTTGAATTGGAATCCGTCCGACCGTTTCAACCGCGCGGCCGCCTCGACGGATTCCTTCTCCAGCCTGGCCACGCGTTCCGGGAGACTCACAGGATCGCGCCCGCTCTCCTCCGACCCCGCGCGGCGCAAGCGGGCGACCTCCGCGTCGCCGGCGGCGGCGGCCACCGGGCCCGCCTGCCGCGTCTTCAGCGCGCGGACCTCCGCGACGAGCGCTTCGATCAGTTTCTGCTGCTCTTCCACCCGCTTCTCCATGGCGGCGAGCCTGTCGCCACCGGCCACGGCGGTCGGTTCCTGGGCGTTGGCATCGGTCAGCAGTGCGAACGACAGTGCGGCAATCCATCCTCCGATGCGCATCTTGCCCCCTTCGTACGAGCCATGGGATCTCTGACGCCCGGAGCCCACCTTACCGTCGGAGGGTCAAGGACGTGTGAAGACGGGAAGAACGGTCGGTGAAGCGTGCGCTCCTCCCGACTCCGCTTTGTCCCGGCCGGACGCCGATCCGTTCCGGATCCGGGATGGTCCGGGACGGGCGTCGCCGGCGCACGGCCCTCCGCGGCAGCCCGACGTTTCACGAAGGTCGGCCAACAGCCGGCCGGCCACCCGTGTCCGATGGTTTGGCTTGATTCGTCTTCCCCGATTCCCTTTCATCAGAGCGATCGAGACTTCGCCATGGCGACCGTGGCCGGTCTCCGGCCCGTCCGTCCCGCGGGTCGGCCCGACTCCGGCGCAGTTGGCCTTCGAGGGGGTTCCATGCACGACCTCGCACGCGTCTTCCCACGAACGTGGCTGTCCCGCGACTTCGTGCCGTCGGACTGGGCGCAGGTGTCCGCCTGCTTCGACCGGCTGGAGCGCGAGCTCGCTTCCCCGGATACGGACCTCGAGGCCTGGCTGGTCGCGGCCGGCGAACTCTACGCGGTCGTTTCCGAGGAGCGCGGACGCCGGATGGTCGCCATGACCCTGCACACCGACGATCCGGAGATCGAGAAGCGCTACCTCGAATTCGTCCGCGACCTCGACCCGAAGCTGAAGCCCCGCTGGAATGCCCTGAACGAGAGTTTTCTGCGTCACCCACGTCGATCCGCGCTCGATCCCGAGCGCTGGGGCGTCTACAACCGCTCGATCGAGAATGCCGTCTCCCTGTTTCGTCCGGAAAACGTGCCGCTCGAAGTGCAGGAGGACGAACTCGATCAGCAGTACAATCGGATCGCCGGCGCGCAGACCGCGGTGGTGCGCGGGCAGGAGTACACCATCACGCGCATGGAAGCGCTCCTGGAGGAGCAGGATCGCGGACTCCGGCAGGAGGCCTGGGAATCGATCCAGGCTCGGCGCCTCCAGGACCGGGAGTCGCTCGACGACCTGTACGATCGCCTGATCGCGCTGCGCGCGCAGAAGGCGCGGAATTCCGGATGTCGCGGATTTGCGGAGTTCATGTTCCGGCGCCGGGAGCGGTTCGATTACCGCCCTGAAGATTGCCTCGAATTCCATCGCGCGGTGGAGCGGGCGGTGATCCCCCACCTGCGCGCCCTGGATCGCGAGCGGAAGGACCAGCTCGGTGTGGAGGTCCTGCGTCCGTGGGACCTGCTGGTCGATCCGGGGAATGAGCCCCCCTTGAGGCCCTTTGCCGATGCCGCGGCGCTTTACGAAGGGTGCCGCGAGATGTTCGCCCGGGTCCACCCCGAGTTCGCCGAGTTCATCGCCGCGATCCACCACCGCGGCTACCTCGACCTCGACAATCGCAAGGGTAAGGCCCCCGGAGGGTATCAGACTTCGTTCGAGGAGATCCGTTTCCCTTTCATCTTCATGAACGCAACCGGAACCAATCGAGACGTCTTCACGCTGCTGCATGAAGGCGGCCATGCATTTCACTACCTGCTCGCGCGAGAGGACCCGATTCCCCGCTACCGTCACGCGCCCACCGAGTTTTGCGAAGTCGCCTCGATGGGAATGGAGCTGCTCGCCCAGAGGGAACTGGACCGGTTCTACACCCCGCTGGAAGTGCGCCGCGCTCGACGCAGGCATTTCGATCGCGTCTTGCGCGTGTTTTCCATGGTCGCGACCATCGACGCGTTCCAGCACTGGGTCTACGCGAATCCCGAGCACTCGCGCGCCGAACGGTCCAGGGCATGGCTCGCCCTGCTGGAGCGATTCGGCGGCCTCGAGGACTGGAGCGGCTATGAGACCGCGCGGGAGTCCGGCTGGCAACGGATCCTGCATCTGTTCCGGGTGCCGTTCTATTTCATCGAATACGGCATCGCGCAGATCGGGGCGCTCCAGCTGTGGAGCCGGTGGCGCCGGGATCCGCAGGGAGCCGTGGACGGCTACCGCCGAGCGCTTTCCCTCGGCGGAACGAGGCCGCTCCCGGATCTGTTTTCGGCCGCCGGACTTCGCTTCGACTTTTCGGAACGCACCCTGGGGCCCCTCGTCGAGGAGGTCATGGAGGAAATGAAGAGTCTGCGGTAGCCGCGGCGGACCCCGGCGACCGAACGGCGCGTTCGCGTCGCGGTCGCGGCGGCATCGGCTTGACCCGCTCCCGCCGCGGTCCGTATCATCTCCGCGGGACGCCGTGCTGAGGGTCCCGCCTCCCCGTCGCCCGTCGATCCGGCCGGACGGCGCCGCATTCCCCGTCTCCCCCAACCCAGGAGGACCCCATGCCCCACCTGTTTCTGGCGGCACCGCCCCCGGTCGAGACCGCCCTCACGTCGCGGATCGGCGGACGACCTCTCGCCCCGCGCGGATCCTCCTGGCCCACCTGCGCGACGTGCAAGGGGGCGATGCAGTTCCTCGGTCAGTTCCGGATCAAGGATTTTGCGCCGGACCTGCCCGACCGCCTGTTGTCGGTCTTCATGTGCCAGAACGATCCCGGCATGTGCGACGACTACAGCCCGATCTCGGGCGGCAACATCGCGCGCGTGCATGCCGTGCAGGGTCTCGAGCCCATGACTCCCCCGCGAGGCGAGACGATGCTCTCGGCCATCGACGGCTTGAGGCTCCAGCCGTACGAGGCGCGGGAGGAAGACGAGAACGCGGCGACCGACGCGTACGAATCGGCCCGCCAGGCGGCCGGCGACGATGTCCTGGGGAGGACCGGTCGTGCGCCGGTGTGGGTGCAATCGGACGAGACCCCCACTTGCCGCTGCGGCCAGGCGATGCGATTCGTGCTCCAACTCGAGGACACGGGCGGCGGCGGGATCAACTTCGGGGATCTCGGCTGCGGATATGTCTTCCTGTGCATGGGCTGTGGCGATCAGGCGCAGTTCCTCTGGCAGTGCACCTAGCCCGGATTATTCATGAAGCCGCGCCAGCGGCTTCGTGAAAAATCCGCCCG
>CAZWCX010000171.1:0-12659 GCA_964632945.1 uncultured Planctomycetia bacterium
GCGTTAGCGCCAGGAGGGATATCGGCATTTATTCGATTTTGGGATAGGCTCTTATCGGGTAGCATGTGACTCTCTGCTCGTAGGCTGGAATAAGCCGACAGACGCCTCCGAGCAGCCCATCGCATTCCATTGGATGTGGAATCCCCCATGGGGGGGTACGATGCCCAGTTCCGGGCCGCCACTCCGCGCTTGCGGTCATCGCAATGGCAAGCTGGCCCTTCGCTACCGCCTGAATGGCTGGGAATGACGGCCCTTTTTTTGTGATTCGCACGTCACTAGGACTCTGGCGACGATTCTTCGGCCGGGATGACGAGGAAGTTCACTCGCATGGGGATCCGAAGCGGTTCCGAGGGGACACCTTCAATTCACGATCGAGTCCGGCCGTTCCCGCCTTTCTCAGGAACCCCCGATCCCCGGTCCTGGCCCATCTCCAGGTCCATCGTCGATGCGATCGCCCAATCGCGAGTGAACCGTCGCTCCGCCGGCCTGATGGGCGAACCGAGTGGCGCGAGGGGCGGTTTCCGGATTGAACGCGACTGCCGATGCGGCGGGGGAGCGCACGGGTTCGGATTGGAGATCGCCATCCGGGTCGGGAAGGATGCGAACGTCGCGACCGATTGGATCGACCGCACGGAGGGGGAGGGCGCGGCGCAGCAGCGCGAGGACAGGACCCGGGGTTCGACCCGTTCAAAAGTCGCCGCAGTACTGCGCGAAGCGCCGACCTGCGCCGAGCCCGGACTGGGCGCAGCGTCGGGGGAAGCGGGGGCGGGCGCCGGGGCCACCGAATCCGGCAAGCCACGGGCGAATGCCAAGGAGGAGATCGACGGCGCGGCGATCCCGTTAGATCGGAAGCGCCGTGAAGGCGCGCCGGCTTCGGTCACTTGCGTCCCGCATCGGCGGCTTCGCGGCTTTCCCCTGCCGACGAAGCGGCGCAGCCCGGTCCAAGGCCTTCGGATCGCAGACACGACCGTTCCCCGCCGCCGAACCCCGAATCTGGGGTGCGCGTCGAGAGAAAAGAATTTTCACCAGGAAGGACCCATCCTGTCCCTCACCTCGGCTAATCTTCCCGCACCTGGAACGCCGATCCGCGGAGATTCGCCGCCCCCGGCGGCAGCCGCTGAGGCGGATATCTCGGGAGCCGCCCAATTCCTCGAAAGAGGACTGCGCGGCGGTAACCCCACGGCGGCGTTTCCAAACGTTCCTGCCGGTCGAATTGCTGGATCGAAGCACCGGAGACCAAACCGATGACGATGTTCCTCTGCTACGATCTGAAGGCGGTGCAAGGCTTCATTTTTCGCATCCCGCGGCTGCGCTTCGCTATCGGGGGGAGCGCATTGCTGGATCGATTCGACCGTCGGACGGCGCCCGACCTCCAGGGAGACGGCGTCGAACACGTCTTTTCCGGAGGGGGGCGGGGGGCCTTTCTCTGCAGGAACGAGGCTGCAGCCGAACGCGTGGAGCAACGTCTGGTCCGGGCCGCGCACGACATCGGAGCCGACATTGCGATCGGTCGCAATGCCGACTACAGCGAAGCGGCGCATCATGCGGACTTTCTCTATCCGTACCTCCCCGAGAAGGCGGACCTGGGTGGAGAGCCCTGCCCGGAGAGCGCCCTCTATCCCGTCTCCGGCGGCCGATGTCACCCGGTCATCGCCCGTCGAATGTACTGGCGGGGCGAGCCGATCGTTCGCTACTTCGAGGAAATGCTGCTGCGGAATTTCGACCCCCACCCGGCCTTGTCCGGTCGCACGCTCGAGTTCTTCCACAATGTTTCCCCGGAAGAGGGCGCGAATGATCCCCAGGCCGAGGCGGCGTCGAATGCGATCGGCGGGCGGAACCGTTGGGCGCTGATCGCGATGGACGGGAACGACATGGGCGCCCAGTTTCGGGCGCGTGCGGACTCGCGGCACCCGGACGTCTTGGAGTGGCTCAAGGCCGGCAGCGACGCCCTGGATCGAAGCACGCGGGATGCGTGCAGCGCCGGGATCGCAGAGGTAGTCCGTCAGTGGATGGGGACGGAGGAGCTGGACCTGGATGAGGTGACCTACGATGGCAGGGTGGTGCTGCCGGTGCGTCCGATCCTGGTCGGCGGAGACGACCTGGTGAGCCTGTGTCACCCGCGACATGCCTTCAGCTTCGTTCAGGCCGCCGGCCGGAGATTCGAGCAGGCTGCGGCCGAAGCACACACGAAATGGAAGTCCGTACACGGCTCCGATCTCTGGCCGGCCACCGGGGGGAGAATGACGATTTCCGCGGGCGTTCTGTTCGCGCCCGTTTCCCTACCGCTGGCCAGCGCCATCGAGTACGCGGAGGCGTTGCTGCGGATGGCCAAAGGGCGGGGGCGGACCCTTGCGCCGGGACGCCCGTCGTCGGCGGCCGTGGATTGGGAGTCGGTGACGGGCGGGTTGCTCGAACACCCGGCCGCGGCGCGCAGTCGCGACTGGATCTTCGAGGACGGGGACCTCGGCGAGAAGGTGCGCCTGACCCGTCGGCCGTACCTGCTCCAGGACTTCGACGAGCTGCTGCAACTGAAGGGGCGTTATGCCGGCATCCCTTCTTCGCTTCGCCACCGATTGAGGACGGGGCTGCGGACCGGCTTCGCGGACCGCCAGGTTCTTCGCGCGCGCGTCGGCAAACGGCACGCGGCGCTGTTCGCCGACCTCGAGGAGCCGGAGCGCTTGCCGCCCCAGGGCGGTGTCGGACGCTGGTTCCACAGCGCGGATTACCCGGGCGCCCGCGAAACCGACATCCTGGATGCGCTCGATCTGCTGGGGGAAGACGACCGCCTGACGCGCGACACGACGGGAGACCGATCATGATTCATGTGAAGTACCGCATCACGCTGGCGGGAGACGCCGAGCCCGGAAGCGGGATCGCCGACGAGTCCTTCGATCAGCGGGTCCCGCGCGATGCCCGCAACTCTCCGTATCTGCGCGCAAGCCACATCAAAGGACTCGTGCGGGATCGCCTGTCGCAGATCGTGCGCACGGTGGACGAACTGCGCGAAACGGCCGACGCGCTGGTCGAGCGCGCGCTCGGGCGCGGCGGGTGCGATGAGGATACCGGCGCCGTTTCTCGCGTTCACTTCGGGGACGCGCGGATCCGCACGGGGGATTGCCGGACGATGGCGATCGCTCGAACTTCGATCGACGATCGCGGGACGGCCGACGCCTCCACCCTCCGGGTCACGGAGGCGATCCCGGTGGGAACGGTGTTCGAGGGGGATCTCTGGGTCGACGCCGCCAGCGGGTCGACGGTGGACCTCGCCGTCCGGCTCGGCCTGGCGAGCATCGAGGCGATCGGGGCGCACCGCACTCGAGGGAGCGGCTCGTGCCGGGTGGACGTCGAGGGGGACGATCGCCCGCCCGGCGCCCTGTTGCGCGCCCTCGCAGCCGCCGCACGCGGCGAGGCGCGCGCCCACGAAGGGACGGCGGCGGCGCCGGCCCCGGCGCGGACGACGCTGGACGGACCGGTGCGCTGGTATCGGCTGGTCTTCCGGGCGGAAGGACCGATCTGCTGCCCGGAGACCCCGGAGGTCGCCGGGAACGCCGTTCGTTCCGGGTTCGCGATCCCCGCGAGCGCGGTCCGAGGAGCGATCCTCACCCGCCTGGGGGAGTCCGATCCCGCCCTTGCCACCGCCTGCTTCGAGGACTCCCGCTTCCGTGCCTGGCCGCTGCATCCGGCGGGAAGGTCGGAGGCCGACCGCGTTCCGGCCTGGGCGGTGCGCACTTCGCTCACCCATCGCGTCTCCAAACTGCCGCAGCCGCGATTCCAGTGCCGCGACCACACGATCGAGCCCTACTCCTGGCGCGACGTGGTGTCCGGTGCGCCCCTCAAAGCCGCAGACGGCGTTCTCCTGCGGGATGTCCAAGGACCGATTCGGCTGTGGCGCTCCGCCGACATGCCGCGGATGTTGAGCGCCCACGCGGTTCACGCAGGCCCGGGGGAGGAGCGAAACCTGTTCACCGTCGAGTCGATGGCGCCGCTCGTCTGGATGGGCTTGATTGCAATGCCTGCCCGGGCGGGAGACGCATGGATCGCCTTGGTCGAGGAGAATCCGCTCGTCTTCTTCGGGAAGGCGCGTTCGGTTCGCGGGGCCGGCCGACTGAGTGTCGAGGAGCTTCGTCCGGAATCGCTCGTTCTTCCGGACCTGGGTCCGAAACTCACGGGAAAAGTGTTCATCGCCCAGTCGCCGTTGGCCATCCCGGACGAATGGACCGTGACCGTGGCGGGAGAGGCCTTCCAACGGCTCGTTCTCGAAGCGGGCTGGGGTGAACCGGAAGGAACCTGGGCGTCCATGGCGGTGCGTTTCGGTTGGAATCGACAGCGGCTCGGCTCCACCGTGGGGCGCGGGGGCCGGCTCCGCGGCCGTCGATGCATTCTGCCGGGTTCGGTGGTGGTGCTGAAGCAGGCCCCGGCCGATCCGTTCCAGCGGCTGCTGCAGGGCCTCGGGACGGGATTTCAGGAAGGGTATGGCGCTTTGCTGCCGCACCCGGGCATTGCCGAGGAATGCTGGAGCATTCCTCCGGCGCATCCGCCCGTGAAGAGCGTGGACGAGGCGGGCCGGCTCGGCCTGCGGCTGTGGGAAGTCGCGGGCGTGCGCGGCCCGACTTCGAGTCAGATCGGGGCGCTGCTGGGTCGCGTGCGGAAGGATATGAAAGGCGCGAGGGAGTATCTGGAAGACAGGATCCAGCGTCCGTCGCGCGTGTGGCGTCGCTGGCAGAAAGTGCTCGAACCGCTGCGAAAGATCTTCTCCGAAAAGCCCGCGGCGTGCGCGGCCGCGCTGAGGGTATGGCAGGACCTTCGTATTGCGAGTGGATCACTGGAGGAGAGGGAGTGATGGCGGGCCCCTGGGTGCATCGATTGATGCTGCCGTTGAACTTCCCGGCCGGAGTTCGTCCGGGCGCCGGGAAGGGAGGAGGGAATCTTCTGCTTCTTGCTCGCGACGGCGCGAAGCGACCGATCTTGCGCGGGACGGCGCTTTGCGGCGCGTTGCGGCACGCGTTTGCGCGTTCCCGGCGAGCGGCCTCCGGGGCCGAATCGGTGAGCGCCTGGTTCGGTGCACCGTTGGACGGTCGACGCGATTCGGGCACCGGCGCGACCAGCCCGCTGCGGATCGCGGACCTCGTCTTGGGCGAGTCGGAAAATTCCGGCCAGGTGCGGCACCACATTTCCGTCGACCGACACACCGGCGCGGTGCGCGACGGGACCCTGTTCGATCTCGAGGCGCTGCCCCCGAATACGCAGGGGGTCGCCCTCCTGGAGCTCTGGGAAGCCCCCGGCGAGGACGGCGTTTCGTTCCTGCGGGAAATCGTGGGCTTGTTCGCCGCGGGCGTCTTGCTGGGCGGCAACGCCGCGCGTGGGATCGGTCGGGCGGTTCTGAACGGGCCGGCACTTCACCGGTCGTTCGACCTATCCAAGCTCGAAGAGCACGCTGCATTTCTGGATGAACGGCATCGGATCCGACGGGGAGTGCAACCGAAAGACGGGAAGCCGATCGAGCCTGCGCGAGTCGCCGGAGCGACCACGCTGCGGATCGAATGCGAGTGGACCATTCCCCGCGGTCAGGACCTGCTCGTGGCCGACGGTCAGGGGCTGGACTATGAAAAGGAGCCGCAGCGGGTCGACGGTGCGGACGGAAAGTCGTATTGGCGGCTTCCCGGGTCGAGCCTGCGCGGGGTGCTGCGTGCGTGGATCTCGCGCCTGGCCCGGCGTGCAGGGAAGCGGGTCGACGATTCGGTGGAATGCTACCAGGCGGAGGGTGGACCGGCCGCGGGTCACGATCTCGCCTGGGGGAGAGGCGTGAACCCACAGGAACGCAAGGAACGACGCCAGGCGCTCCGGAACGAGCGCGTTCGAGTGGTGACCATCGTGAATTGTCCCATCATGGACCTGTTCGGGAGTTCCTACAGCCGTGGTCGCATTCACGTGTCCGACGGACTTGCCGCGGCGGAAACGGGACACGTACAAGCGCGCGCTCACGTCGCCGTCGATCGTGTGACCGGAGGAGCGAATGAGGGATTCTTCTTTGAGAACACCGTCCTCACGCCGACGCCGCGGTTGCGGTTTCCGGTGACGATTCTGATCGAAGATCCGACCGAAGAGGAGGCACGGTGGCTGGCGAAGGCGATCCGCGCCGTCGACCGGGGCCTCATTCGGGTCGGCTCGTCGAAGTCGAGCGGGCGGCTTGCCTTGGTCGCGCCGCCGAAGGCCGTTGGACCGCACCATGAGTGCTTCTCGACCGTGACCCCCAGCGAGGTGTAGCGTGGCGAACGACAAGCCCGTGCCCGACGAACCGATGCCGCCGGCGATCGTTCAGTTCGCGTCCAATCTGGAGAAAGGGACGCTCAGCCAGCAGGCCATCGACGGTTTCGCCAAGTTTCGTGAGAACCCTGCGAAATGCCCGCCGGGCTCTGCGGTGAAGAAAAAGGCCGACGAGTTGTGGGAGAAGCACCTGGCGCGGAAGAACGCGCCCGCCCCGGCGGCGCGGCCGGCGCAGGGTCGCCCGCAGCCCGCGATCCCGGGCGGGCCGCGGCCGAATGCGCGCGGGGGGCGGCCGGCCGCGGGGAGGAACGCATCCGCGGCCGACCCCGCGTGTCTGGGCGAGCCGTTTCACAATCCCTACACGTTTCTGCCCTTCCCGACCGAGCCTCCGCGGCGGGGTGCGCCGACGCCGCTTACCGTCGACGAGCTGCCGCATGGGCGGGATCGGAAGACCGGGACCGTGGAGCTGGTCGTGCGGACGCTCTCCCCGCTTTTGACCTGTGAAACCGGCGGAACGTCCGACTTGAACCGTCACCGGACCTACCGCGTGCTCGCCCTGGGCTCCGATGCCGTCGTGCCGGCGACGGGAGTGCGGGGAGCGCTGCGGTCGCTCCTGACGATCTTGACCGGTGGAACGCTCGGCTACGTGGACGACGAGGCCTGGCTTTGTCAGGGACGGGACCTGCCCCTCGGACCCCGCACGGAACGAGGAAATCCGCGTGCGCCTGCGAGGTGCTTCCTGGCGCGCGTGACCGAGCCCGGACACCGTCTTCGCCCCGGTCGGGTCCGGCTCGGTCGGACCGAGCTGGTTCGAGCGGACGATTTGCAGAAAGCCCTTGCGGCCGGCGGCCTGGGGGACTTGCGCGATTGGCGGCCGCAGTCCGGCAAGCCGATCAAGGAGCTGTGGGTCGATGCGGCATGCGTGAAGGCGACCCGGACTCGCGATGACGTGCATTGCTGGCGCGTCAAGTTGTCCGGACGGCCGGTGAATCCTCGCGGCAAGCGCGAGGGGCTGTTCCTGGAGGAGGACCGCGAGATCCTGCTCCCCGGCGAACTGTGGTCGGCGTACACGGGGCGAAATCGACACGGAGAGCATTCGGAACTTCATCCCGGCGACCTCGTCTGGCTCGAAGCTCGGGACCCGAACGCCGTCCGCATCGAGTCCGCGGGCGACGTCGTGGGAATTCATTGGGCGCGGTGGGGACGCAAGGGGGAGCGCTTGTTTGACGTGATTCAGACGCACCATGCGGAAGTGCTGCCCGATGCGTTCAACCCGGACGGAAAGGTCGACGAGGTCACCGACCTCTTCGGCCAGGTCCCGCGGCCGGACGTGGCGACGAGAGGGCGCGCGGCCGGCGTCTCGGGAAAGCCGGCGGGTCCGTTCAGCGCCCGGGTGCGACCGGAGAATCTCGTGTTCCGCGACGCGGTCCCACGAGGGGTTGAACCGGCGGTCACGTTGGCCCCCCTCGCGCCGCCCCATCCGGGCTGCGCGGCCTTCTATCGGGACTGGGACGGAAGCGCCGCAGGATTGGATCGCGTATCGAATCACGGGAAGCCGCTGCGCGGCTACAAGGTCTACCGCACGACCCGGGAGTCCGGAGCCCAGGCCCCCTGGCGCTTCACGGTTCAGGGGGTGTACGACGAGCGCGGTCAGGTCCAGGCGAACGGGCGTCAGCGCGTCAACAAGACCTGCGATTTGCTGAAGCCGGGACTCGACGGCATGCTTCGAATCGCCTGCCGGGGATTGTCGAAGCGCGAATTGGCCTTGCTCTTTGCGGCCTGCGCGGTGGACTGGCGCCTGGGTGGGGGCAAGCCGTTGGGATTGGGCTGGTGCCGCGTCGTCTCGGCGAAGTTCGTGGACGAGGACGACCAGGTGGTCTGGAGCATCGACCGGCCGGGCGAAGAACCCGCGTCTCTGCCCGCGGAACTCGGAAGCGAACTCACGCCGAAAGATCTGGAACGGATGGCGGCGTGGCAGGCGAGTCAGCGGCCGGTGGCGAAGCTGCGCTACCCCCGCGCAGTCATCGAGAACCAAAACCGCAAGAACCGCGGGGGCCATGCCTGGTTTCAGAGGCATGCGGGCCCCAAGAAGTCCGCCGACGACGTTCCGGTCGGGCTGGAGACCCTGTGGGTCGGAGGAGATCTTGCTCAGCGCGCAGGCGGCGACCAGGTGCGCGCGCAGGCACTGCCCGGATTCGATCCCGCGAAACCTCAGGAGGGGGTGCTGTCCGGTTACGATCTCTTCAGTGGGGATTCGGAGGAGTGGCGCCTGAAACTGCTCGACAAGCGCACGATCCACTTGCGGCTGGAGCCGTTCGAAACGCAACGCCACGCGCGGCCGCAAGATCGGAGCGGCGGTCCGCAGGGGCAGAATCAGGAGCGTCGCGCGGACGACCGTCGGCGCGGTCGGGAGCAGGAACCGTAGCCGTGATTCGGCGGCAGATCCCGATCGGCAGCGTCTCGAGCGGTCTCAACCTGCGGACCGGTCAATTCAAGCCAGATGGAGACATCCTCTTCTGCGGGATTGTGCGGCCGATTGAGATGGCCGATCGAGATGGCCGATCGAGATGGCCGATCACGCCCACCGATCGGCGGCGACCTGGGCGACGTCGCCTTGCCCGACGTGCGAAATGGCTCTGACTCATCTGGAGGTGCCATGGGAGCCGAGCTACCTGCCGGACTCGCTTCCGTTCGTGAGCGGTGGCGCGTCGCCGAGCGGCGCGAGCAGGACCGCCTCTACGCCGCCGAGTTCGTGGACGACTTTCTTCCCCTTTTCGCCGCCCTTCCCCTGGAAGGTGCGCCGGAAGAAATGCGCCGGCCGCGGGCCTTGGTGAGTGTCCTCGGGTTGTCGTGGCAACCCGTCGCGCTGATGGGAGCATGGGCCCGTCCGGAAGTCATGCTCGTGTTGGGTACTCGGGAGTCCCTGCAGTCGGAAGTCCTGGGCGAACCCGTCTTGGAGTTCGTGCGGAAACAAGTCGGACTCTCGCCCGCCAATTTCGTCCACGTCCAGGTTCCGGATCCCCCGGAGGTCGAGATCTACCGGGAGATCCGGGACTTTCTTCGTCAACGCAGGATCGAGCCACAAGACCTCTTCGTCGATCCGACGGGGGGCAAGAAGTCGATGTCGGCCGCTGCCGCGCTGGCGGCTTTCTGGATGGGAGCGAGGCTGGTCTACGTCGACTACCGGGAGTATCACCCCCAAAGTCGGATTCCAGTCCCCGGCAGCGAGTATCCGCGCCTGATGGCGAATCCGCTCAACGATCTCGGGGATCTCGAGATCGAGCGCATCGTCACGGCGTACCGCGTCGGTCGCTACGCTGAAGCCGCGAGCCGGTCCGAAGACCTCGCCCGACGCCTCTATGAACCTCGCCTGGCGGAGTCGTATCGACTGGCTGCCCTCGCGTACGGTGCGTGGGATGCCTTTCGGTTCAAGTCGGCCCTGGAACACCTTCAGTTGCTGTGGGATCACGTCGAGCGACATGCGGAACGGGGGCGTTGGAGTTTCACCCCGGAGCTTCGCCGATGCATGAGTCGAAACCTCCCGACTCTCCGCGCGCTCGGAGCCCTCGAGGACGCCGGGGGTATGGATGAGAAACCCGGAACGCTGGAGACGGGGCTTCCGTTGGTCCTCAATCACTACGCCGCCGCAGTTCGAACCCGTGAAATCGGCAAGACCAGTCTGGCGGTCCTGTTTCTCTACGCCACGGTCGAGCGATTCGTGGATCTGTGTCTTTGGGTCGGCTATGGACTCGACGATGAGCGTCCGCAGTTCGAAAAGCTGGGCCAACGCCTAGACATGAAGAAATATCACGAACTCGGATCCCGGCTGTTTAAGGATAAGTACATCGAGAGGCCTCTCGAGGGTTCGATCAATTACTCAAACGGCCTGCAGCTGCTCGCCGTCCTCGAACCCGGCCGGATCACAGCCGAAGAGTTTTTCCGCCTGCAGGGACTCGGCACGATGCGGAACAAGAGCGAGTTCGAACACGGTCTCCTGGCCAAGCCGGTTCCGGAGCGGCAGGTGGATCAGGCTTTTGATCAGGTCCGCGGCATCCTCGCTCGTGCGGTAGGCGGGACGAGCGAGTTGGAGAACCGGCTCGCGGATTTCTTGTTTCCTCGTCTGTGAGGGCGAGTCGTGTCGCAGCCTTGGGTGGTCATTTCTCCTTGCGGGACGAGTCTGCTCACCCATCAGGGTTCCGTCGACCTTCGTGAGCGCATTTCCCGATTTGCGAATGTCCGCTCCGCAGACGATGTGGCGCCGGCGGACCGTCAGCTCCTGGATGCGCATCTCACGGAATGCCGGAGACGGCTTCTTGCGTCGGGACCTGTGGAGGCGAGTCGGAGCAGCGCTGAGCTGAAGGGGATTACTCTGTTGTACGGCGGAGATCCGCGAGATCCCGGCTCCGGCTCGCCGCACGTGCACCTGCTCGTGGCTTCGGATACCTGGCTCGGACAAGCGACGGCGGAGGCGGTCCATTCCTGGCTGATCCGCGATCGCCGGTTTTCCGTCGTCACCGTCGCGGAGCGGGTGGTCGGGTTGCGGACCGAGTCCGTCGACGACTTTCGTTCGGCGCTCGCCGCGCTTGCCCGGCTGCTGCCCGAGGCGATCGAGGGTTACCGTCGAGCCGGTTACCGGGTGGTCTTCAATCTCACCGGAGGGTTCAAGGCCATTCAGGGATTCCTTCAGGTCCTGGGGCTCCTGCACGCCGATGAGACCGTCTACGTCTTTGAATCCGGGACGGAGTTGATGCGGATTCCCAGACTCCCCATCCGGCTGGACGCGGGCGCCGCGATTCGGAGGAACCTTTCGGCATTTCGCAGGCTTTCCCAGGGGTGCGAACTGTCTTCCAAGGAAGCATCCGGAATCGAAGACATGTTTCTCCTTTCCGACGGCTCGACGGTCATTCTCAGCGAGTGGGGGCGCATGCTCTGGGACTCGCACTGCCCGGAGATCTACCGCGAGGGAATCTGGCCTTCGCCGGATCGCCACGTCGCCTATGGTCCGAAGTTCCTCGACACGGTCCGGGATCTGGCCCCGGAGCGACTGCGGCAGGTCAATCTTCGCATCGATCAACTGGCCGCGTACCTGAACAACAGATCGAACCCGCGATCGCTCGATGTCAAGAAAGTGGCCGGCACGCACGCATTTACGCATGAGTGCGACGCCTGGCATGACGGCGACGCGCGGCGGCTCTTTCTGCGCTTCCAAGAAGGTCCGCCGCGCACTCTGGTGATCGAGCGACTGGGCGACCACCTCTGAGCAGGGCGGGGTTCGTGGGGGGACATGACCGGAAGAGGTGGATGAGCAAGGAAAGGCGGCGTAATGATCAATAGCGTCTGCCCGATCAGCCAATGCGGCACGCTGTAGGAGGCGCGATTGGAGACCGCGAGGCAGTTCGGATGCAACTTGACCCGCTTTCCACTCGACCGGCTCGCCCCGTGTGGCGGGCAGCGGCTAGAGGGCCGGCTTCTCCACCGCCTGGAAGCGCTCCGGGGGCCGCCCGTGCGTCGTTCCATGGTCGCGCAGCCCTGCCGTCGTCATGCACCAGCGCTCGTAGTGCGCGTTCGCCTCGACCTCGTCCCGGAAGGTCCGTCCGGCAGCGTATTTCGCTTCACGTGGTGTACGCCGCCCTGCTCGAGCAGGGGCGCCACCACCGCGTGGTACGGTGCCACGGACGTCTTCGGTCCGGGCAAAGCGTCGAGGGGTTCGCTGGGCAGAGCCGCCGTGAGCGTCTGGAGATCGGGCAGGGGCGAGTCCTCTACCAGGAAGCCCTTCTCTTCCGCCCAGAACCTGCACTTCGCGACCGTGTTGCGGCTCAGGCCGAGGTCCCGAGCGACCTGCCGCTCTGCCTCGCTGAGCCTGAGCCGCCGAAGAGTCTCGCGAACGTCGAGCACACTTGTTTTCCATCCACCTATCCCCGCACCTTCCCCAGGCCCGATCGAACGAAGCTGCGAAGGATCGCTGGGCGGAGGACGCAGGGGAAGGGGAGCCGTGCCCCCCGTCCCGAGGCGTGTGCACGGCACCGCGGCACCTGGAGGGCATGCCTGGCGTCGGAGACTACACCTCGGGTGGCTCAGATTAACCGGCCCAGGGTGGCTCTCGAACCCGGCCCCGACTGGCTCAGTATGGGGTGGCCGCTGATAGCATTGGTTGGAGCAGACAGGAGATCCGCCTTGACCGTTCCTGACAGAAAGGAACGTGGAGTGTGGCCGGAGATCCACCGGTGTGTGCTGAACCACCTCGGGCGTCAGCGATCTCATCCGTCGATCCGAGACCATCCATAGTCTTCCCAGAAGCGCCGGAAAAGGTTCGGCCAGGCGGCGGCCCGACACAAGGTTCTAAGAGCCTATCCCAAAATCGAATAAATGCCGATATCCCTCCTGGCGCTAACGCC
>CAZWCX010000172.1:0-12649 GCA_964632945.1 uncultured Planctomycetia bacterium
ATGAGCATCGCGGCCAGGAGTCCCGTCTTCCTCGTCGATTCCTGCTTGTCGGGTGGCAGCTTCGCCACCAGGATGGCGATGAAGACGATGTTGTCGATGCCGAGCACGATTTCCAGTGCGGTCAACGTGAACAACGCCACCAGGGCTTCACCCGTGAGCAGTGCCCCCCAGTCCATGAATGCAACACTCCAATGTCGTATTCTCGCCCATCAACTCCGCCCGATTCCACCCGAGCGGAGGATGGCGAAGAACAACATTCCCGCGAGAACGCCGGCGGCGGCCAGGCCGACCGCGCCGATCCACTGTGCCATGCTGAAACTCCCGATCATCGTCCCTCCCGTGCTGCCGATCAGCGTGGAGGCACCGATGACGAGCGACGCGATGATCAGCCCGAGGGCGATCCGGTTGCTCGAGCGCCCGGTTTCGCGCACCGTGTGGTCGATTTCGGGCACGTCCACGTTCATCGTCAATTCACCGCGCCGCAGCCTTCCCAGGATCTGTCGCAGGTCGCTCGGCAGCGTCCGGATGAGGGTGGCGTAGTCCTCGCCCGCCTCCAGCGCGAGGCGCGTGTACGCCTTCGGGTCCGACAGTCGCTTCAGGTACTGCCGGAAGACGAACGGCTTGATCGCCTGGATCGGATCCAAAGAGGGGTCCAGGGTCCGCGCAATCCCATCGATGGTGGCCAGCGACTTCCCCATCAAGAGGATGTCCGGCGGCACCACGACCTGATGCCGGCTGAACATCTCGAACAGGCTGGAGAAGAACTTGCCGAGGTCGATCGATGCCAGCGGCAGCGAATAGTACCGCTCGATCAGGTCGATGCCGTCCGCCTTGAGGGCGCGCAGATCGACTTCGTCCCCGATCAACTCGAGTTTCTGGAACAGCTTGATGATCGTGTCCATGTCCTTCGTGATGACGCCGAGGAGCAGAACGAGGATGTCGTAGATGCGGTCCTCGTCCATCACCCCCATCATGCCGAAGTCGATGAGCGCGATGCGGTTTCCCGGCATGATGATGATGTTGCCGGGGTGCGGGTCGGCGTGGAAGAACCCGTGCACGAAGACCTGCGTGAAGACGAGATCGACGCCGTTGGCGGCGATGACCTTGCGGTCGATCCCTTCCAGGGTCGGGTTCTCCATCAGTTTGCCGACCTTGGTGCCGAAGATCTGCTCCATCGTGAGCACCTTCTCCGTCGTGAGCGTCTCGTAGACGCGCAGCACGTAGAAGCGCTCGTCCCCCTGGAAATTCTGCGCGAACCTCCGAATGTGATACGCCTCGCGCGTGAAGTCGATCTCCTTCAGGATGGAGCGGTGGAATTCCTGCACGATCCCGGGAAGCTTGTAGGTCCGAACCTCGGGGACGTTCTGGTGGATCGCCTGGGCGAACTGGTGCAGGATGTCGAGGTCGGTCTGGATCACCCGCTCCAGGTTGGGGCGTTGGATCTTGATCACCACGCGATCGCCGCTCTTCAACTCCGCCTCGTGCACCTGGGCGATCGAGCCGGCCGCCAGCGGGGTCGGCGAGAAGCGGGTGAAGATCTCCTCGATCGGCTTCTTCAGCTCGCGCTCGACCTGCAGCCGGGCCTCTTCCAGGCTGAAGGGCGGAACCCGGTCCTGGAGCTTGCGCAATTCCAGCACCAGCGGCATCGGGATCAGGTCGGGACGGGTGGCGAGGATCTGGCCGAACTTGATGTAGGTGGCGCCCAGGTCCTCGATCACCATCCGGATGCGTTCGAAGGTGGTGAATTGCTCGAGGACCTCCCTCTCCTTGGAGCGATTCAGCCAGTTGCGCACCTGGGCGAGCGAGTCGTCCACGCCGAGTCGGGTGACGACGTCGCCGAAGCCGTGCTTGATCAGGATGCCGAGGATGGAACGGGCGCGCTGCAGGTTGCGGTAGATCTGCGGGATGCGCGTGATGCTCTTGAGCGTGACATCCCTCCTTCGGGGAACGCGTGCCGCAGGACGGCCGCCCCCGGTCTGCCGGATCAGGGCGTCTTGCCCGGACGCTTGCGCGCCCGGGGTCGCGCGGGGGCCTTCCGCAGTTGGTCGACCCGGTCGCGGAGACTTGCCACCTCCTCCCGAAGCGCCTGTACGCTCTCGGTGAGGGTCGTCACGTCGTCACGGCTCGGGAGGTTGGTGCGCTTGAGGACCTCCGCGGCGACGCGTTCGATCCAGCCGCCGGCCCGGTCCACAACCTGCGAACGCGCGCGCCGGAGCGTCTCCACGGCCTCATGGCGGAGCCGGTCCGCCTCCGGGCCATGGACGTCGGCATCCTTGATGAGCGCCTCGACGATCTCCTCGATCCCCTTTTCGGTGCTCAGGAGGAGGTCGAGTGCATCGACGATCAGCTTGTTCATCCGGTCCCCTGCTCCGCGACATTCGCGGGAATCATAGGAGCGGGGCGGTCGGGAAGTCAACCGAATGGCCGTTACTTTTTTTCGCCCGTTACGATTCGAAGCGCCGCCCCGGG
This sequence comes from uncultured Planctomycetia bacterium, assembly GCA_964632945.1. Lineage (GTDB taxonomy): Bacteria > Planctomycetota > MHYJ01 > WSZJ01 > CAZWCX01 > CAZWCX01. Next base: position 2,470 of record CAZWCX010000172.1, read on the forward strand.
GTTCGATGGCGGTCGAGGCGCTCCCCTCCGATCCGGCCAAGTCCCGACGCCGAGCCGGGTACGGGGCAATCCGAAGCCGACCTCCCGAAGGCACGAGGCGTGCATCCGGCCTGGGGGCGGCCGGCGTCCGGCCACCATGGGTAGCGCCGGCCGCGCGTGAGGACTTTCGAGGAGGTCAGCCATGACACGGGAAGACATTGCTTCAAGCCTCCTGCTCGGAGGATTGGCGCTGGGATTGTGGTGGACGTCCGCGACCGCCCGGACCCCCTCCGACGCCTGGGGCGAAATGGATCCTCCGGGACGAGTCTCGGATCGCGTCGCGGCCCCGTTTCGGGCGGGACCCCATGCGTTTCGCATGTCGGTCCCGGCGGGATGGGCGTGGGTGATTGCCGAAAGCAGGGCGATCGGGCAGGACGGCTGGCGGCCCTTGGGGCGGTTTTCGATCGGGTCCCGCGCCCCCCGCGGAGGAGACGTTCCGGCGGAGAAGGATGCGGCGTCCGGGTCGCCCCCCCCGCCCGACGCGGCGAAGGAATCGATCCCGGGGCACGTCGAGGTTGCGTGGCGCCGACTTCCCCGGGAGGTCCGGGTCGAGGACTGGCTGGAGTTTGAACTCCAGCGCACGCGCCGATCGGTGACCCGCCTTCGCCCGGCGGAGGGTCGCCGTCCGCGCCTGGCGGTGGCCGAGACCTGGATCGGAGAGGGACCGGCGGCCCGCCCCGGCGTCCTCGCCTTGTTCAAGCTGGGCGACCGCCTGTACAGGCTGGATGCCCATGGAGTCCCGGGTGACGGGGCGGAAGGCCGGAGCATCCTTCTCGACGCCGTGATGTCGTTCCAGCCGATCGGCCCGATCGACACCGGGTGCGCGGAATCACTCTCCGTCTGGCGCCCGCTCATCGGGGAACCCCTGACCGTACGCTATCCGGCCGGTTGGGATCGCGCGGAGGCCTTTCGGTGGCAGGGCCGGCCCGCGCTGGACTTACGCTCCCGCGGCGGCGGGGAACGCCCCCCGCGACTCCTGCTCTGCGCACTCGACCCCAAGGCGGTCGAGGAGGAAACGCTGGGAGCCCGGATCGACGAACTGCTGGCCATGATGGAGGAACGGGACCCGGGGCTGGGGGTCGCGGGAGCGCGCGTCCGCGCAGACCACGACAGTGGGACGGACCGAATGCCCGGACCGGGTCGCCTGAGGATTCTGGCCGGCTCGAGAAACGGGCGCCCCTGGGAAATCCGGGTGCGGATTCTTCGTGGGAAGGACACCGCCCTCGGGATCGTGGTCCTGGGTCCCGAACGGGAATCGGACGCGGAGACGTGGATGGTCCAGCGCGCCGCCTTCGACGTCGTCGCGGACCTGGCGCGTGAAGAGTAAGGCCAGCGCGGGCGGAGCCGGCGCGGGCGGGAGCGGAATGCCGGGAGCGCAAGGAGTTGACAACGTCAAGTCTGCTGCTATGATACGCGGGTTCATCGGCGCCAATGGAACGCGCCACACACGTCCTGCCGCGGTCGGCAGGGAGGATCCGCATGAAGCGATCAGGTACGAAATCGGGAGGCAAGCGCAAGGTGGCCGCAGGCAAGACCGAATCCGGGAAGAGCTCCACTGCACCGGAACCGACCACGCCCCCTTCCGCCGCCGGCGCTCCGGCCGGATCGGATGCCCCGCCGGCGCCGCCGGCACCCACGCGAGTCTCGGCCCCGAGCGCCGGCAGTGCGCGCGAAGCGGTGGCGCATCGCCTGGCATCGCAGCAACGCGAAATCTCCGTGTCCGAGTTCTTCGCGAAGAACCGTCACCTCCTCGGCTTCGACAACCCGCGCAAGGCCCTTCTGACCGCGGTCAAGGAAGCCGTCGACAACTCCCTCGATGCCTGCGAGGAAGCCCGGGTCCTGCCCGACCTCCTCGTGGTCATCAAGGAAATCGCGGAAGACCGCTTCCGCATGATCGTCGAGGACAACGGCCCGGGCATCGTGAAGGCGCAGATCCCCAAGGTCTTCGGCAAGCTGCTCTACGGTTCCAAGTTCCACACCCTGAAGATGAGCCGTGGCCAGCAGGGGATCGGAATCTCCGCCGCCGGGCTCTACGGCCAGTTGACCACGGGCTCGCCCGTGACGATCACGTCCCGCATCAGCCCCAACAAGCCGGCGCACTATTTCGTCATCCATATCGACACGGTCAAGAACCAACCGGACGTCCTCAAGGACGAGGAAGTCGCCTGGGACAAGCCCCACGGGACGCGGGTGGAAATCGAGATGACGGGGAAGTACCAGAAGGGCGCCCGCTCGATCGACGAATACCTGTATGCGACCGCCATCGCCAACCCACACGCGGAGATCACCTACCATGCGCCCGACGGCGCCCAGTCGGTGTACCGCCGGGCGGTGAACGAGTTGCCGCCGCTGCCGAAGGTGATCCAGCCGCACCCCTACGGGGTGGAACTCGGCGTCCTGCAACGGCTGCTGAAGACCACCAAGGCGCGCAACATCCGCAGCTTCTTCACGTCGGAATTCTGCCGCGTCAGCCCGCGCATCGCCGACGAAATCCTCACCCTCGCCATGGTGAAGCCGAACTCCCGACCCGCCAACGTCGGCCGCGCGGAATCGGAGCGCATCCACGCCGCCATCCCCAAGGTCAAGATCATCGCCCCCCCCTCCGACTGCGTGATCCCGATCGGAGAGGAGCAGATCATTCAGGGCCTTCGCATGGTGGTCCCGGAGGCGGTCTTCTACACGGCGGTCACCCGCTCCCCGGCGGTCTACCGCGGACACCCCTTCCTCTGCGAGGCCGGGATCGCCTACGGCGGCAAACTGCCCCCCGAAGATCTGGTCGGGCTCTATCGCCTCGCCAATCGGGTCCCGCTCCTCTACCAACAATCGGCCTGCGGCATCACCCAGGCGGTCCTGGACACTTCCTGGAAGAACTACGGCCTCCAGCAGTCGCGCGGCGCCCTGCCCGCCGGTCCGGCCGTTCTGATGGTCCACATGGCCTCCGTCTGGGTTCCGTTCACCTCCGAAAGCAAGGAGGCGATCGCCGACTACCCGGAAATCGAGAAGGAAATCCGGCTCGTGCTGCAGGAGTGCGGACGGCGCCTGTCGACCTTCATCCGCAAGCGTGAACACGCCGCGTATGCCGCCAAGCGCGCCAGCCAATTCGAGCTCTACTCCGGACTCCTCGCCTGGTCGCTCAAGACGCTCACGGGCAAGCCGGAGAAGACCATCCAGGAATCGATCCTGACCATCGCCAAGCGCGACCTGGCCAAGAACCCGGTGCCGGAACCGCCGAAACTCGAGGAAGTGAAGGGCCTCGTGGTGGAGCATACCCCCGCGCCCGGGTCGGAGTCCGCAGCCGGGGCGGCAGCGGCGGCTCCGGCGGGGACGACCGCGACCGCCGGCCCGAACGCTGCCGCGAGCCCGCCGGCGGCCGCCGGCTCGTCGACTCGACCGGAATCGCCGGCGAAGTCGCGCGGCAAGCGGCCTCCCTCCCCCGCGAAATCGGAATCCGCGGCCGCCCCCCCTTCGACCCGAAAACCCGCTCCCAGGAAACGGTAGGAGAACCTGACGGACATGAAGATCAAGTCCGAGATCGACCGCAAGACGTCCAAGAAGCTCGAACAACTGGGCCAGAAAGCGGTGACCGACCTTCTGCGCCTGCGCAATCCCAAGGTGGAAGTGCCCCTGCGCACCCTCGGGAACGTCAAGTTCAACGAGGCCAAGAAGATCATCGAGATGGGGGATGAGGTCCAGGAGCGCAGCTACTTCAACCTGTCGATGGCCAAACGCTTCATGCAGACCTACCTCGTCGCCGCGCAGATCCAGGATAAGTTGATCAAGGACGGGAAGAGCACGTCGATCCGCGACCTCTTCTACATGTGCAAGGTCCCGGTCGTGCCCAAATCGGCCGAAGAAGCCTTCTCCGAGCAGTCGGAATCGGATCCGATCATCGAAGACCTCGAGGTCACCGTAGACTCCCTGCGCGAGGAACTGCACCTTCACGCCGACAACAAGGGCTCACTGGTCGGCGAGATCACGATTGTCGACTCGGGCGACACCATCGATGCCCGGCGAATGGGCAGCGGGGGCTGGGCGGTCCCCTCCATCGTCGAGCCCAATATCGTGCAGTTCAAGAAATGCGACGCCAAATACATCCTCCTCGTCGAGAAGGCCGCCATGTGGCGGCGCCTCAACGAGGACAAGTACTGGCAGCGACACAAGTGCATCCTGCTCCACGGTCAGGGCCAGCCTCCCCGGGGCGTCCGCCGGCTCCTGCACCGCATGGTCAACGAGTTGAAACTGCCGCTCTTCGTTCTCGTCGACAACGACCCCTGGGGGTACTACATCTACTCCGTGATCAAGCAGGGGAGCATCAACCTGGCCTACGAGAGTCAGCGCATGGCCGTCCCGCAAGCGCGGTTCGTCGGGCTGAGTTCGTTCGACATGGAGAAGTTCGAGCTTCCTCCCAATGTCGCGTTGAAACTGAAAGACGAGGACGTCGACCGCGCCAAGCAATTGCTGGAGTATCCGTGGTTCCAGAAGAAAGAATGGCAGAAGGAAATCCGCCACATGCTCAAGCTGGGCGTGAAGCTCGAACTCGAAGCGCTGAGCAACAAGATGCTCACCTTTGCGACCGACGTCTACCTTCCCAAGAAGATGAAGGACAAGGACTGGCTCGACTGAGATCGGCCCTATCGCCCCGGGAATCCCCGGGTGCGGAATCCCGCTCCCGGGACCGGCCGCCCCCCGGGCTCGGGTCGCGGAAGGCACGACCTCGGCCCCGGACGCCCCACCTCGATTCGTCTCGGCCGTCCTGCGACCTGGGGATAGCCCGCTTCGCCACCCGGTACCCGGTCCCTTCCGACCGCCCGGTCCGTCGGGTGCGGCGATTCGTCCACCGGATGCCATGCACGCTCGATGGAGCGTGACGCTCCTCGGATCGAATTCGGCTCTTCGTGAACCCCGGGCGGGAGTTCGAACCATCATCCGGTGGGGTATCCGAGGCGGCCATCCCGGCTGTCGTTCGCCCGCTCCGTCGCTCGCCCGCTCCGCAGCTACCTCCCCACCGCACGACATCGGTTGCAACCCCGAGGCGCAACGTCACTCCGCTGCCCCGAGGCCGCTCACGTGCGCAGCGCCTTCTCCAGATATCGCGCGGTGTGCGGGTAGGTCTCGCGGCAGCGCTGAAGGGCCTCCTCGGGAACCGGCCGTGTCGGCCGGCGAAAGAACCGGAGGACGGCATCGACCGCTCCATCCGCCCCTGCCCCCACCATCCGCGCCACCCGCGCGCGATCCTCTCTTTGCGCGGTCAGGATCGCTTGACGGATGAGGGCGTCCTTTTTCCTCATCCGTGATTCCATGGTCCTGGAGAGCAATCGCCATTCCGCCCCCTCGCGCCGGAGTTTTCGCTCACGAGGAGTCGCAAAGAACGCGAAAAAGCGTCCGAACGTCCGGTGAAGGATCGACGAGAAACCCACCCCGACCACGCAACCCACGACCAACCCGACCCAAAACAGCAGGATTCCTTCCCCGAAGTCCGTCAACATCCCGCTTCCTCCAATCACAGGCTCTCCCATTTCTCATTATCCGCCGGGAACGTCCCCCCACTTGAGGACTGTTATGGAAGCGCCGCAGCGCAGACGGGGTGGCCGGCAGGCGCAATCCGGTCTCGGCGTGCGAACCGGACCCCAGGCCCGTGCGCCGGGCCGAGGCCGGCCGCGGGATCGGGTCCGCGGCTTCACGTTGACGTGCCGTTTGGACCGCCGTAGACTACGGGGGAAGGCGGCCTCAGGAATCGTTCAGATGGCCGCAAGCCGCAAGGACATCGGCTCTTACGACGGTGGGAGCGCGCCTTCGGGTCCCCGTTGGGGGCCGGAGACCCGAACCCTTCCGGGGGTCGCAAGAGTCCCGGGGACCCTGTGCGATCGACCGCGCCGCGCGCTCGAACCGCAGAAAAGCGCGGTCCCGACGGTTGCGCGCATCGTTTTCAGCGGGAGACGGAACGGCATGCCGGAGGAAGCGGCCTTCATGCGGCGGGCGCTGGAGCTGGCGCTCCAGGCGGATGCGCGCGTCGAGCCGAACCCGCGCGTCGGGGCGGTCGTCGTCCGGCTGGGACGAGTCGTGGGAGAAGGATTCCATGCGCGGGTCGGCGAGTCGCACGCGGAGGTGCTCGCCTTGCGCGCTGCGGGGGCGGAGGCGCGTGGGTCCACCCTGTATGTGACGCTGGAGCCCTGCAATCACCATGGGCGGACGCCGCCCTGCGTGGACGCCATACTGGCCGCAGGCGTATCCCGGGTCGTGGCGGCCGTGGCCGACCCGAACCCGCGCGTTGCGGGCGGCGGCGCGGCCGCGCTGCGGGCCCGGGGGATTCCCGTGGAATTCGGCCTCGAGGAGGCCGGCGCCCGCGAGATTCTCGCTCCCTTCGCCAAGGCCATGGTTACCGGGCTCCCCCGCGTGACGCTGAAGTGGGCGATGTCGCTTGATGGCCGGATCGCCACGCGCACGGGCGACTCCAAGTGGATCACGTCCGAAGAAACGCGCGCGCGCGCGCGCGCGTTTCGAGCCCATTTCGGCGCGATTCTGGTCGGCGTGGACACCGCCCTTTGCGACGATCCCTCGCTCACGTCCGCGAACCCCGCCGCGTTCACGCCCCTTCGGGTCGTCGCGGATTCGCGCGCGCGCCTGCCCCTTCAGAGCTCTCTCGTCCAATCCGCCCGGGAGCACCCGGTGATGGTGGCCGTTTCCGTCCATGCTCCGGCCGATCGCGTTCGCGAGCTCGAATCCGCGGGTTGCTCGATCTTTTGCGCGCCGGCGGACCCGCAGGGCCGCGTGGACCTGCGGGCCCTGCTTGCCCATCTGGTCGAACGGGGGGTTCACTCCGTACTCGCGGAAGGCGGCGCCCGCCTGTCGGCCTCCTTGATCGAGTCCGGGCTCGCCGACGAAGTGCGCGCGTATCTCGCCCCGCTGATGATCGGCGGCGAGACGGCGAAAGGGCCGGTGGCGGGTCTGGGTGTGGCGAACCTTGCTGCCGCCCTGCGCGGGACGTGGCGAGAGCTGGAGCGGATCGGGCCGGATCTTTTCGTGCGACTCGTGCTGGACCCTACTCTCCCCGGACCTCCCGCCACCACCGGCGCCACGGGCCCTCCTCCGCGGGAAGGTCGAGCCCCGTGAGGTTCCGCAGCGCCAGGTGGGCGGCCTCCCGAACCTTGGGCTCCGGGTCGCGCATCAGGTCGACCAGACGACCCGCCGCCTCGCCGGCCCCGATTTCGCCGCTCAAGAGGGCCGCCTCGCGACGGACCGACCACTCGGCATCGACGAGCAGAACCGGCAACCGGCGTCGCACCCCCGGATCGCCTGCGGCTCGCAGAGCCTTGATCGCCTCTCTCCGGGACTCCGCGCGACCCCATTCCAGCCCGTAGTACAGCGCAGGTCGGGCCCATTCGTGGTCGAACCCTGCCGCAATGGCCAGCAACCGGGAGGACAGCAGCGGATCCAGTTCGCGCAGCACGGCCTGGAGGTCGGGCGGCACTTTCGCCTCGCGACGCCGCGCGCACCACCGCAGGATCCCTTCTCGCGCCGCCTCCCGACGACCTGCCTCCTCGAGATCGACGATCTTGAGCAGGCGAGCGAGCGAGGTGCGGTCGTCGAAGTGTCCGAGCGCGCGCAGGGCCGCCTCCCGCACGGCGGGCTCGGGGTCCTCCGACCATTCGATCAGCGGTCCGATTCGGCGCAGGTCTCCCGAATCCTGGTATTCCCGAATCCTGAGATACCTCTCATCCCCCGAACGGTCGAACCGCTCCGTCAACTCGCTCCCGTCGCGGAAAGCCCAAGGCTGCCCGAAGACAGGCTGCGGAGGAGGAGTGCAGCGCGCAGCCTGGCGTACCGTCGACGCGATCGCGGCGGAGTCGACTCCGGACGGGCCTGCCGGGGTCGCTGCGGACTCCGGTCTCCGGGGCGGATCGGGGGCCGTCGAGATCACCCGAACCACCTCCGACGCAGGCAACTGGATCGTCATCGAGTCGAGAACGAGAATGACGAGGTCACCCTTGCGCTCGACCGACACGGCCTCGAGCACCTTGCCGTTGCGGAGATGAACCTCGTCGGCGAGGGTCCAAGGCGAGAACGTGGCCCACAGGAGCAGGGCGACGAGTCGCGATCCGGTCCGCCCGCGCAGAATGAACGCTCGCGGACGTCCGCGACCCGCGTCGGGCCCTGGGACGGCGTGACCCTGGTTCACGGCATACATTCTCCGCGCCCCCACCCCTCCTCGCCCCCGGCCCCCTACTTCCCCCTGCTCGCCCGTCTGGCCGGATGCGTGCGGGTTCGCGTCGGACGGGCGCCCGGTTCAGCAGCCGGCATCCCCACGATCGGGACCGTCGGCGCCTGGGTCGATTCGCTCCCTTCGATTGATCCCGGCCTGCACGGGGGGCCCTTCGCGAGGTCACCGCGACCCATCCGGTGGCGCACTCGAAGACGTGCCGTGACGCACTCGACACGGGACTCACCGGGAGCGCCGGCGCGCGTGCGCAGGAGATCAGTCGCGTCGATTGACCCGCTGCACCGCATGCCGGACTGCCGCCTGCCAGGCCTCCCAGTCCTCTCCATAGTCCGCCCCCAACTGCGAGGACAGGACCTGCAAGGCCGTCCTGCGAACCCGGGGGTGCGTGCTGCTCGCCAATTGGAGGAGCGGATCCAGCGCACGCATCGACCTCCGGGCGCCCAGAGCCGATGCGTACTCCACCAGGGCATCCTCGTTCGTCTCCGCTCCATACCGGAGCAACAAGACGTCGGTGGCTTCAGGATCGGGACATGCACCGAGCGCCCTCACGGCAATGATCCGGCAGGCCGGGTCTGCGGCCCCTGCCCATCGCTCGAATACGGGGACCAAGCCTGGCCGGCGAAGGCGATACAAGAGGTCCAGGCAAGCGGCCGCGTCCTGTGAGTTCGGCGAGCCTCCCAGGAATTCTGCAAGGGTGGATACCGGGTCCGCGATTCCCCCCGGTGTCCCTGGGGCCGGTTTGACGCGGGACGAGACGACCCGGATGACGATCGCCGCCTCGACGAGCGCATCGGCGTGGAGCTTTCCCGCGGATCCGAGGATCCGATGGATGACTTCTGCATCGTCGGTACGCCGCAACCGACGAAGCATCTCCACCTGAACAGAACCCGGGGCGATTTCCAGTTGGTCTAGGAAGAGGGAGACGACCTCAGAGTCCTCTTCGCTCGCAAGAGCTGCCGCCGCAGCCCTCTGCACTTCGCCGTCCTCGTGCTGTTGGAGCAGGGTCGCCAATCCCCGGCGCCGGCCGGATCCGGAGAAGGCTGCGATCAACGGAACGACTCGTCGGGCAATCGTCACATTCTCGGCCAGGATCGCAAAGGCCAGCCCTTCCGGATCCCCTTCGAATCGATCCCTCAGAAATACGAATCGCTCCTCCGCCGCCCTCGCGGCTTCGGAGTCTCCCCCGACCTCCTCGGTCGGTTGCTCCTCCGGATCGGCGAGCGGATCCTCTTCACCGGAACTCCCATCCTGCGCCGGAGTTTCTTCGCTGGGTTGGACACCCCCCGTCCCCCGCCCCGGGTCCTGGGTTCCGGGATCCTCCTGCAGCTCTCCAGGAGAACCGTCGGTTTTCCCGGGACTCGCCGACTCTCTCGCAGGATTCGTCTCCGGGTCTCCCCCGGGACGGGAGCCTTCGTCTGTGGGGGCAGTCTCCCGCTCGTTCCTCGATCCTTGATCGCGCGCGTCTTTCTCGCGGTCGATCGTGATGGACCGGATCTCGCCCCGCTGGATCTCCACCCGCGAGTTTCCACCCAGATCCAGGATGATCGCGTGCTCCCCCTCCTCGACGATCTTTCCGCTCAGCGTAGCGCCGTTGCGCAGAGTCACCTGGTCCGCAGCCGCTGCGGGGGGGAATGTCATGAACAGGACGGCGGCAATCATCCAACGGGATACCGGTTGCATGCCCGACTCCTGACGCTGAGTTCGCCTACAAACAAACGGGGGGCAAGGCGTTGGCGCCTGCCCCCCGATTGTGGACAAGTTTGGCCCGAGACTCAATCGGAATCTTTCCGAGAACTCGCGGTCGGCTACTTGCCCTTGCCACCCCCCTTGCCGCCGCCGCCGCCGCCGCCGCCGCCGCCGCCGCCGCTGCTGCCGCCGCTGCCGCCGCTGCCGCCGCTGCCGCCGCTGCCGCCGCTGCCGCCG
>CAZWCX010000173.1:0-5817 GCA_964632945.1 uncultured Planctomycetia bacterium
CAGGTGGCTCCGCAACCCGGCCCCGACTGGCTCAGTATGCCGTGGCCGCTGACAGGGGAAGGCCCCGGTGTGCGCAGCGCGCGCTGTTCCTCTGCTTGAACGCGCCCCATCGCGGCCTCGGGCACTCGAGCACGGTTTCGTCGATCGCCACCGCCGCCTTCCGGCGCGCCGGGCTGGCGCTCCCCCGGGGAGGGGCGCATCTGCTTCGGCACACCCTGGCCTCATCGCTGCTGCGGCACGGCGCCTCGCTGAGCCAAATCGGCCAGGTGCTCGGCCATCGCTCCACCCAGTCGACCGAGGTCTATGCGAAGGTCGACTTCGCTGGGCTTCGGGCTCTGACCCGGCCGTGGCCGGGAGGTGCCCCATGACCACCCTGCGACAGGCGCTTACCGAGTACTTGGCCATCCGCCGGGCGCTGGGCGTCGGACTTTATCGCCCGGGCAAGGCGCTTCAGAGCTTCGTCTCGTTCGCCGAGCGCGCGAACGCCACCGCGATCTCCACCGATCTTGCCCTCCGCTGGGCTCGGCTGCCCACAAACGTCCACCCTGCGACCTGGGCGGAACGACTGGCCTGCGTGCGTCGGTTCGCGCGGTACTGTGCGGCGACCGAGCCCAGGACCGAAATCCCGCCGGACGAGCTGTTGCCGCATCGGCGACCTCGCCGGCGCCCCGGTCTCTGGACCGAAGCACAGATCCGGGCCCTGCTCACCGCGGCTCGACGCCTCCGCTCGCCGCGCGGGCTCCGTTCGCGAACCTACGAGACGTTCTTCGGCCTGTTGGCCGCGACGGGCCTGCGGATCAGCGAAGCGCTCGGTCTCGACGCCGTCGACGTCGACCAGGCCGCCGGCGTACTGACGATCCGTGACACCAAGTTCGGCAAGACCCGGTACGTACCTGTGCATCGCACCACGCGCGCAGCACTACAGCGCTATGCGCGGACGCGCGACCGTCTCGTGCCGTCGCGGGGCACCGGCGCGTTCTTCATCACCGAGCAGGGGGCCCGGCTCTCCGAGTCCGCCGTGCGCTGGGTCTACGCACAGCTGCGACCGCGTACACCGGCAGGCGGGGCCACAGGCCAAGCGCCCCTACGCATTCACGATCTCCGCCATACCTTCGCCGTGCGGACGGTGCGCAGCTTGTATCGCGCAGGACGAGACGTCGAGGCATGGCTGCCGCGCCTCGCGACCTACCTCGGGCATACCCACGTCAACGACACCTATTGGTACCTCACGGCCGATCCGGAGCTCCTCCGGTGCGCCGTGGACCGCGTCGAACGCGGAGAAAGGAGTCTTGGTCATGACCGCTGATCACCCCGCAGACCTCGCCGGCCACCTCGAGGCGTTCTTCCTCGAGCGCCTCGGGCGCGAGCGCGGCGTGAGCCCGCACACGGTCGCGGCGTACCGGGACGCGTTTCGCCTGCTCTTGGCATTCGCGGAGCAATGCCTAGGCCGACTGCCGAGCGCCCTGGCGATCGACGATCTCGATGCGCTGTTCATCAAGGCATTCCTCGATCACCTGGAAGCGGCACGGGGTAACAGCGTGCGAACGCGCAATGCCCGACTCGCCGCAATGCACTCCTTCTTCCGCTATGTGGCCCTGCGCGAGCCACGCCATGGTGCGATCGCACAGCGGGTACTCGCCCTGCCACTCAAGCGGACAGAGCGACCGCTCGTCCCGCACCTCACGGCGCCCGAGGTGACGGCGCTGCTCGCCGCGCCGGATCTCTGCACGTGGGGTGGACGACGCGATCGGGCCCTGTTGCTGCTCGCTGTGCAGGGAGGCCTGCGGGTCTCGGAGTTGACCGGCCTCCGCGTCGAGGACTGCGTGCTCGGGCCGGGCGCTCATGTCCGCTGTCGCGGAAAGGGCCGCAAGGAGCGGTGCACGCCGCTCCGACGCGAGGCGGCGCGAGTACTCCGGGCCTGGCTACACGAGCGGAGTGGCTCCCCCACGGATCTGCTCTTCCCGAGCGCGCGTGGCCGACGCCTCAGTCGAGATGGCGTTGCGTACATCCTCACGCACCACATCGGGAATGCCGCACTCACGCAACCGTCGCTGCGCAGCAAGCACATCACGCCGCACGTGCTCCGGCACACCACGGCAATGACGCTCCTGCAGAACGGTGTCGATCGCACTGTCATCGCGCCATGGCTGGGGCACGAGTCGGTGGAGACCACGGAGGTCTACGTCCACGCCGATCTCCAAATGAAGCAGCGGGCGCTGGACCATGCCACGCCAACGCCACTCCAGGGGGCGCGCTATCGCCCGCCGGATCGCCTACTGAAGTTCCTCGAGGGCCTGTGATTATGCCGAGCAAGGGACGCAGCAACTTCGGTCGCGCAGGCCCTCAGACGGCGACTACCCAGGGTACTCGGCATAATCGGGTACTCGGGATAACGACGCAGATCGACGGCTTCCGCCGCGACGAAGATGCGCACGCACGAGGGCAGCGTCAGCATGTCGCGTGCTCCGCGAGCACGACGAGGACACGCCGCAAATCCTCGGGATCGAATCTCCGCTCGACGCAAACGCGCGGACCGCCCGACAGCTCGATTTCGATCCGTCCGCCCGACTCGTCGGCCGGTGAGCGCACGAGTCGAACGGGATGAAACCGAGGGGTTTCGTCTACCCGGTTCTGGTTGAGTCTCGCAGCCCAGCGGGTCAGGCGCTGGGGAACAACACCGTGGCGCTTCGCGAACGTCCAGGGCCTCTCCCCCGAGCGCCTCCATGCTTCGACCACGATACGCGCATCCTGTTCGCTCCAGTACCCTTTGGCGGCCAATGCCGAGATTGGGGTCGAATGCATCGAATCCTCCTTCCCTGCCCGTCATCGGGCAGCGAGAGAGGATTCTCGCCGAATGCGCCGGCCGGGGAAACATGGGCAGGGCGGATGCTTACGTAGCAAGAGCGGGATGTTGGAACAATTGCGAGGCGAGTTTCGGCCCGTTGATGGGGCGTGCACCGGTCTCACCGGTCCTGGAGCAGACTAGGCTCTGACCGAGAAAGCCGGAGTGAGGTACCACTGGATCATCGCGAACTTGAGCATTGCAAGAAAGTTGGTGGCTAGCATTCCGAACCGGGTGCCGATTCTGCGGTATTCCTTGAGCCAGCCGATGCGCTGCCCGATGACGCCCCGGCGGCGATCGGCTTTTCTGTCGAAATCCAGGGGTCGACCACGGCGATACTCGCGATGATCATCTCGATGGGCGATCCATGCGCTGATTCCGTGATCTCGGAGCCACTCGCAAATGCGGGACTAAACGTACCCTTTGTCTCCAACCAAGCGCTCTGGCCGCAATCGGGGGCGACCGAGCGGCTGAGGAATGAGAACATCGTCCATCACCGACTCGGAACGGGTAGATTCGTGAGTCTGTCCGCAAGTGACTGGCCAGCACCTCCCCTGGGAAGGCCGGACGCCTACTCTTGCAGGTCGCGATTGTCGTCCACGGATCACCCCGTGAGCTCCGCCAAGAAACGAAACAGGCGCCCATGGCTTCCGCCCTGAGCGCCTGTCGAAATGCCTGAATTCCCGCGCGAAATCGCGAAGATCGTTACTCGCTACATTCCAGCAAGCGGGTCCAGAATCACTCGCTGATCGGCCGTCAGGTGATTACGGAACTGAGACCAAATCGAACTACCCAGGCCTTTGATTCTCGAAATCTCTCCCGCCAGATCCGCGGGCGGACGAGTTCGGAACGCGATCAGCTCCGAGTGATAGCCCAAGAGAATCGTGCGAAGCGCATCGGCCTGATCGCCCGTGAGATTCAACCGTTCCGTCCAGAGGGCGACCATTTGATCCCGATGAGCGGCCAGCATCGCGACCATCGCGGACAGATCCTCCTCGGACATCGGGACTGAGAGAACATCGACCTCGGACGAACTCAGATTCGCTTCAGACTCCGAGGAAGACTCTTGGAGGAGACTTCCGCCTTCTCCCGGTGAAGGATCGCCAGAATCGCCCTCGCTCCCCTCTTCCTGATCCGGATTCTCTGACACGGTGGCGAACGGCAGACCGGTCTCCGATCCGTCTGCCGACATTCTCACGGCAATGGTAGACTCTCCTCCGGTTCCCGAAGGGACTCTTTCCAAACTCGTTACCACATACCCATGCGACTCAAACTTGCTCACGGCTTGGCGGACGACATTCGGAATCGGGATGGCGGATTGAGCGGAAACGGAATCGGATCCCCGAGCACCGCCGCTTCCGGTCACGGACGCTCGATCACCGATCGACTCGTGGAGCAAGACCGACTGCAGAATCGTGGCAAGAACCGTAAGGAAGAGGGCGAGTGCTAGGAACCTCGGTACGACCTTCGACGCAGGTCGAGAAGCACGGGCCCCTGAGTGGGGGAGGCGGTACAGCAAGAAACCGACTCCGAGGAGCGCAAGAACCCCGAACGGGTACACGGCTCCAAATGCGCTCACCGAATCCACGAAGCAACCCTTGAGTCGGGCGTTTCGATCCGGGTCGTCATCCGGCATCACGAAAGGCACTACCGGGGGAGGTAGGAAAAACCGAACTGCGGTACCCGCAGTGACCGCAATCGGGGTAAATCGGTACAGAATACCGACCGTGCCCGTTCCGTTCTCGATGCCGATGGTCGCGTCCGCACCCGCATCAGCGGTCGTCGCCGTGTAGTGTACTTCGATGTCGTTTGTAGTTTCGAACAGCTTGATCTGGAAGGTGTTCAGCGAACCCGTGGCAAAGTGCGGAACACCGGTCCACTGCACGATAAATCGACGATTGGGTGCAGCACCCAGGGTCTGGTGATGCACGGTTCCGGCCGAGCCCGGATCCAGGTCATCCCAGAACCCAGCGACAAGGTTGTTCGGCGCGCCTGCAACCGGCACTGCCTGATTCGCCAGGGATGTAGAACCGGCCCCAAAGGAAACGAATCCATTGCTTCCCGTGAAACAATCCGTGAACGGCGCACCATAGAAATTGAACGTGAATCCAAGCGCGGTGGGCCCCACAGACGTGTCATCGCCCTGCGCCTGGAGCGTACCGGTCCCGGAAATATCTTCAAAATTGAAGGCCGGCGCGTCCGCGTCCACCGGAGCCGCAAGAGTACCGGACGACCGATACCCGAATGCGTCCGGATTCGGGACACCATTGTCTGCGTAAATCGACCCAAAGGTCAGGGCCATCAGCGCCAGAAGCGCCAACCGGCAGACTTGGCTGCGTGCAAATTCTCGCATCAACACACCCTCCACCACGCTCGTGATCGATCATCAACCAGTGGATTCCGCCCGTCCCGCCCAATGAGCGGGGCGGCGCCGGAGTTCATTTGGGAGTCTGATTGTTTGTTGACTCAAACTCAAGCGGAATGATCCCAGTGAATGCGGGACCCCGATACGGAGGCCACGTCAAAGAATATTCCTCGGCTGAATCGAGGGCGTACTATAGCGTCTAAGCACCCAATTTGCCAATGAGAAATGCCGCCCAACCGGCTCATAGCAAGACACACCTATATGCTGCCCAATAGGTTACTGCGGCAGACAGTTTGTAGGTCAGAATGATTATTCACGCATCCGTGCCCGGCGTTCGTTCCCTGGAGAACCCTTAGGAGGCCGAATCTGATCCGAAATGGGCCTGTGTGCGACTCGGAGATTCCGACTGCGTGAGGGGGACCTATTTGTGCGCCCTTCACACGTTGGGGCGTCCATCCTTGATTTGGGCCGAACCTGTTCTTCAAGATGTCAGACACTAGATTAGGCGGGGAAAGCCCCCCCGACGGGAGCCTCCTCCCGCGGGGGGGCGATGATTCCGCGCCCTTCCCACCCCGACCCGCCGGCCCCCGTCGGGGCCGGCGCGCCCGGC
>CAZWCX010000173.1:5827-12516 GCA_964632945.1 uncultured Planctomycetia bacterium
CCCCCCCCCCCCCCCCCGGGGGGCCCCCCCCCCGGGGGGGGGGCTATTTGCCCGCCCCCTCCCCCCCCCCCCCCGCCGCCCCCGGGGGGGGCGGCCGCGCCGGGCGGGCCGGGCTACTTCTTCCGCGTGTACGTGATCGTGCCGAGCTTCATCTCCTTGCCGTCGGCGCCGACGTTGTACATGTCGAACACGTGCACGTCGTCGCTGACGATCTTCGTCACGTACTTCGCTTTGGTCATGTTCCCCGAACCGGGGTCCTTGTACTCGGCGGTGGACGTCAGCGTCTTGGTCGCCGGGTCGTACGTCCCCTCGGACTGGATCATCATGGTCCCCATGTTGTCCATCCAGACGCCGATGTACTTGCCCTTGAGGTTGTCGTACCCGCCGAGGTCGATCCCCTCGAACGGCATCCCGCCCATGTCCCCCTTGTAGGTCTGGCGCAGGAACCGCCCGCCCAGGATCATCGTCGCCTCGCTGGTTCCGGTCGACTTCATCGGCTCGCCGGGACCGAACTGGAATTCGGCCGCCGTTGTCCACGAACCCGCCATCGACGCCAGGATCTTGTGGGGATCCCCTGGGGTGGAGGCCTTCATCCACGCCTCGGCTTCGGGACCGCCCGGATGCTCGCCGCCTTCGGGATGGTCTCCGCCCTTGGGGTGATCCCCCCCCTTGGGATGCTCGCCCCCCTTCGGGTGTTCGCCGCCCGGATGGTCCTGGCCCCAGACCGGAGACACCGTGATCACGGCCGCCGCGAGGACGGCCGCACCGATCATCCAGAATCGCTTCATGCGCGTTTCCTTTCCTGTCCGTTCCGTTTCGATCCTCGAACTCCGGCCGACCGCACGCGCGATCGGCCGCGGCGCGCGCCGGCGCGCCGAGGTGCCGATCCGTCCGCTACTTCTTCTTGTAGACGATCTCGAACGTCTTGGTCTCCTTGCCGTCCGCGCCGATGTCGTACATCTCGAACTTGTGCTCGGCGTCGTTGACGACCGTCGTGACCATCTTGGTCTTGGAGGCCGCCTTGGTGAGCGGATCGGTGAACGTCCCGTGGAGCGTGGTGACCTTGCAGTTGTCGCTGCAGTCCCCTTCGCTGTAGAGGATCGCGGTCATCATGGTGTCCATCCACACCATGGTGTGCTTCTTCCGGTCGTTGTCGTACCCGCCGAAGCCGATGCCTTCGAACGGCATCCCCATCATGTTGCCCTTGTAGTTCATCTCCAGGAAGCGGCCGCCGAGGACCAGCGAGTTCGAGCACGTCCCGGCGCTCTCCTCGGTCGCCCCGCCTTCCGGCATCCAGTGCTTCGACGTGGTCGTCCAGTCGCCCACGAACACCTTTTGCGCCGCGTGGTGCGGACCGACGGCGGCCATTTCCATCGCGCGCGCCTGTGTCGCGTCGCCGCCGGGGTGGTCACCACCCTTGGGATGGTCGCCACCCTCGGGGTGATCGCCGCCCTTGGGATGATCGCCCCCCTTCGGGTGCTCCCCGCCCGGATGATCCTGGGCGGTCACCTGCGCCGCCACGAACACCACGGCGGCCAGCAAACCGACACAACACCAAATCCATCTGCGATTCATGCCCACCTCCCAAATCTGGTTCTACCCTAAACCGTGGGGGCCAAGACCTTCGCCCCCGCGGGTTCAAAACCGAATTCCCGGTACTCCCCGGCGCACGGCGGACCGTCCACCAGGTACATCTTCCGCTGTCGCGGCAGGAACAACACCGAACAGGTCGTCGTGAAATAGTCGCTGTGACGGCAGGGGGTGTGGTTGTTCCCGGCGTCCAGCCCGCCGTGGTCCCGCGCCAGCTCCTCGAGCCGCTCCCGC
Organism: uncultured Planctomycetia bacterium; assembly: GCA_964632945.1. Classification (GTDB taxonomy): domain Bacteria; phylum Planctomycetota; class MHYJ01; order WSZJ01; family CAZWCX01; genus CAZWCX01. Next base: position 7,652 of record CAZWCX010000173.1, read on the forward strand.
GTCCAGCCGCGCGCACCCAGCAGCCGGTCTGCGAGTCGCGCCAGCCGCCGCTCGCTCGATTCGTGCACGCGCTGACCCCGCAAGGCCTTCACCGCGGCATGGGTGTAGTACGCGTCGTGCGGCGTGTCGTGGGGGGCGAGCTCCGTCGTGAGGTAGTGGTTCGTGTTGATCACCACCCCCTCGGCGGCCTCCCGCACCGCCATGCGCCCCGGCGCCAGTTCCACGGCGCGCACGTCCCCGTCCGCGTCGCCCAGCATCAGCATCGCGCCGCCCGCCCAGGGCAGCGTCTGGAGCAATTCCACCGCCTCGGCGGTGGTCCGGCAGCGCTCCAGCAACTCCTGGCACAAGAGGGTGATCGGCGCCGCGGCCGCGTTCGTCCCCACGCCGTACCCATAGTTGTAGCAGACCGTGAACCCGTGCTCGTTGATGCCGTCGTGATTGCCCGCGAACGGTCCCACCGAGACGTCCAGCGAGGCGTACGCCTTGTCGGGCCGGTTGAGGCGGCTGACGGCAAGCGGGGCGAAGATTTGCGGGTAGTCGAAGTTCTTCACGATCATCGGCTCGGTCCCGGCCGGGGGGACCAGACCGACGGCGGAACAACAGCCCAGGCAGTACTCCACCTTGGCCATCAGAAGCTCCGCCGAGAGGCCGAGATAGAGAAACCGCTCGTCCACGCCGGAGCCCTCCGCGATGCCCTCGATCCGGCGGGCCTGATTGGGGTAGTGCCGGGCGACGTCGGGCTTCACCAGGGCCGTGGCCTTGCGCCGGGCAAGCCAGAGAAACAGCGACATCGGCACCAGGGCGGGCTTGTGGAGCCGGAAGGCCTCCGCCGTCCCCAGCACGCGCAACGAGTGCTGCACGATGCCCCGCGCCTGCTCCCCCTGCTGGCGACCCATGGCCGCGTGATCGCCCCGGCATTCCATGTGAAGCACGTCCAACCTCCGGAAAAAGCCGCACTCACGACGGCGGCGGATGAAGGAACAGGCGGAGAGATTCCCCGCGACCCCGGCAGGATCGACAAACGTAGCAAAGCCCCTTCGGCCGCCGCAAGCCAATTCCTGGCCTCTCCGGCGGTCCGTCCGGGGATGGGCGAATCCTCATACGCGCGCGAACCCTGCGCGCACCGGCCGGTTTCCGCCGGTCGCGATTGACCGGCCCCTCCGCGGGGGCGTATACTCCAGCCTGTCCCCCCCATGAAGGAGCCGCACGCATGGATCTCTACTCCCGCACCGGGACCGTGGTGGCCGACGCCCGCGCGGATGAACGCACGACGTTCCTGCGCCGGACCTACTCCCACCTCGGCCTGGCGGTGGTCGCCTTCGTGGGGATCGAGATGCTCCTGCTGCAGATTCCGGGCATCGAGAAGGTCGTACGCGCGATGACCGGGATGGGGTGGCTCCTTGTCCTCGGGCTGTTCATCCTGGTCTCCTACGTCGCCGACTCGTGGGCGCGCCACCAGACGTCGCTCAAGATGCAATACGCCGGGCTCGGCCTCTACGTCGTGGCGGAGGCGATCATCTTCCTGCCGCTCCTTTTCCTGGCGACCCGGTACGGCGGTCCGGGTGTGCTGGCCGACGCCGCCACACTCACGCTGATCACGTTCGGCGGCCTGTCCGCGATCGTCTGGTTCTCGGGGAGCGACTTTTCCTACCTCGGCACGGGGCTTCGGTTCGCCGGTTTGCTGGCGCTGGGCCTGATCGTCTGCGCGATCCTGTTCGGCTTCACGCTCGGGACCTGGTTCACGGTGGCGATGATCGTCTTCGCCTCGGCGGCGATCCTCTACCACACGGGGGCGGTCCTGCACCGTTACCGCTCCGACCAGTACGTCTCGGCGTCCCTCTCGCTGTTCGCGGCGGTTGCGCTGCTGTTCTGGTACATCCTGCAGTTGCTGATGTCGCTGCGCCGGAACTAGCCCGATGGAGCGCCTCTGGGGCCCGGTCCTCTGGGTCCTCGCGGGGATCACGGGCGCCGGGATGGTCGCGGCGGAGGAGTCGGCGCGCGTGGAACACGCCCGCCGGGCGGCCGCGCTGACTCCCGGGGATGCGGAGGCCCGCGTGAAGCTGGGCCAGTGGTGCGACGCCAAACGCCTTCCCGACCTGGCCGACCGGCTGTACCGCGAGGCGATCGAAATCGCCCCCGACCATGCCGCCGCGCGCGCCAAGCTCGGCTACAAGAAGGAAGCCGGCGGCTGGACGCGCGACCCCTACCGCGCCATGGCGGAAGGCGTCCGCTTTCCGGAGCCCGAGGATCTGCAGGATCTCCTCGCCCAGGGGCGCACGCCCCTGCGCGACCGCGAAGACGTGCTCGCCTTCCTGCTCGACCGCAAGGCGTGGGCCGCCGCCTTCCGGAAGATCGACGAGCGCCTGGGACTGCGCAACGACACCCCGGAAGTGACCCTGGAGTTCCGCGCGCTGCCGACCTCGGGCACGCAGCCGGCCGCCGGGGCGGGGAGCCGGGGCGTCGGCGTCATCTACTGCGATCTCGACAAATACGCGTCGCTCTGGCGCATCATGGAGGACGCCTGGGCCAAGGTGCGGGCGGGGGCGCGCGTGAGCATTCCGCCGGCGGACCTGCGCTCCACGCTCCCGCATGAATTGGCCCATGTCTTCCAGGGCCGACTGCGCGGTCCCGAGTGGCTGATCGAGGGTATGGCCTCCTACGTGCAACAGGACTCGTCGGTGCTCTACGGTCTGGCCTCCCGACTGGCGGCCGCCCGCGCCCGCGTGCCGGGGCTGGACCAGGCCCCGCGAGGCCCGGACGCCTACCCGCGCGGATGGGTCTTCTTCGAGTATCTCGCGTCCAAGCACGGCCGCGAGGCGGTGCACGCGTTCGTGCGCCGGAGCGTGGGGGAAGGGGCGGCGCTCGAGGAGGCGGCCGAGACCGCGACCGGGAAGCCCTGGTCCGCGCTGGTGGAGGAGGAACGCGCCTGGGCGGAGACGTGGCTGCGCAAATACGGCTACAAGGGCTGAACCCCGGCGGTCTCCTGCCCGCCGTCGGGTCCCGACTTTCCCCGGGCCGCTAGCGACCGCGGAGTCGCTCGACCGGGTCCGCGGCTGCGATCTCCGCCGCCGGCGCGGGGAGCCGCCCGGCCCGCGCCGTCCGGCCCAGGACCGTCAGGACGGGCTCACCACACCGATCGTCCGGGGGCATCCGTACCGACCGGTCGACCGGGGGTCGCGGACGCGCCTTCACCCATCGACCGAGCTCGCCCATCTCGATGCCGAGGCAGCCGCGCACCAGGAAGGCCAGGGACGCGACCGTGAGCGAGCAGGAAACGGCCAGGATCCCCAGAAAGCGCCCGAATCCCGCCATGACGTCCTCCCGGAACCGCGGATCTCGGGACGGGGAGGCGCCGACGCGCCTCCTCCCGGAATTCATCGGCCCCGGGCACGCGAAAGGTTGAGCGTTCGCGCCGAATTTCTCGGGGGTCGGGGAAGGGGTTCCGGGCTCGGGGCGGGCGCCTCCGTCCCTCCGGACGCCCGAAGGCGCGCCGCCGCGCGGGCGAAGCACGGTCCCGGACGCGGGGCGGGGCAAATTCGGCGTCCAAGGGCGGGGAGCCGGCGGCGGCCCGGGAGCGGCGGTCGCTGCAGGAAAACCGGCGCGCCCCGCGTCGAATTCGCCCCGCCGGCCGCCGTGCGGCGTTACACCGGGATGGTGACTTCGAACGCCGTGGAGTGCTCGGACACGAACACCTGTTCCGCACCCCCGGAGTGCGGGCGAAAGGTGAGCCGCGAGTCGGCAACGCAGCTGTTGTAGCAGTTGAGGCGCTCGCCCGCCGGCCCGACGTACTCGAGCACCGCGAGGTCGCGGATCCGGGCGCGGATCTCCCACCGATAGTCGCCGTCCTCGCCCCGCGACTCCACGGTCCAGACCAGGTCCTCGTTCCCCGGCGTCGACGCCCCGGCGCCGCCGCGACCGAATACCTGGATACCCGTGAACGGCCCCTTGGGCGGCGTCCCCTGCAACCGCGCGCGATTCCGCAGCAACGCGCGTACCGACCGGGTCGCGTGCTGCCGCCCGATTCCCGCGCACCCGAACGAAGTCAGGGAGGGCGACGGGATTCCGGCCACGCGCAACCGGGCTCCGAGCGCCTCCGCCACGACGTCCGGGCGGTCCCGAAAGGCGTTGCCGTGGGCCCACACCCAGCCGGGGTTGTAGCGGCGGCCGAAGATGTGCGCCTGCGTGATCGGCGCGCGCCGCAGCGAGAACACGTTCCCGTCCACCCGGACCTCTCCGCTCGCCAGCCCGTTCCAATGCGGAACGAGCACGGTCGAACGGGCGAACCGGGAGCGTCGCAGACGCTCGGGGATGGGGTAGTAGGTCTCGCCGCCCGAGAAGAACTTGAGGTCCCACGACAGCTCGTGGTCCGCCGTCGTCACGCTTCCCTGCGCGCTGCCGTCGTCGAGGGAGGCGTCGCCGATCTTCACGCGGAAGCCCGGCGGTCCGGTGGGGAGATAGCGCTCGGTCGGGTACGACTGCTTGATGCCGAGATTCCGCTCCGGGTGATCGGCGCTGAAGCGCACGAACCAGAGGGCGCACTCCCCCACCGCCTGGGGCAGACCGGGAGAGAGGGATGTGTAGCGGATCCAGAACGCGTTGCGCCCGGACAGATCCTCGACGATCAGGTACCAGACCTCGTACGCGCCGAGGGCGCCGGGGGCGAAGCGAGCCAGGTTGTCTTCGAGGTTGGGCATGCACGACCGGGGGAGCGGGGGCCGCGGCAGGGCCGGGGGCGCGCGGCTAGTGGGTCTTCAATCTTGAGATCCTAGGTTCGGCCGAGGCGATTTTCGCGCCCGGCGAGGCGCGCGGAGGAGGCGATGCCCCGGTGCATCGCCGACGACGAGCAACGAAGCCCGGCGCGAAAA
>CAZWCX010000174.1:0-12440 GCA_964632945.1 uncultured Planctomycetia bacterium
GGAGCGGCGAACCTGGTGGGGCTTCAACCTTGATTTCCCAGGTTGGTCCGGTCGCGTTTCGCGCCGGGCTTCGTTGCTCGTCGTCGGCGATGCACGGGGGCATCGCCTCCTCCGCGCGCCTCGCCGGGCGCGAAAATCGCCTCGGCCGAACCTAGGATCTCACGATTGAAGACCCACTAGAAGGAGAGCGACATCGACAGGCTCAGCATGTTGTCGTGCGGCTCGCGGCCGCCCTGGTGCTCGTTCACTTCGTACTGCACCTTGCCGAGCAGGTTCGATTCGAACAGGTAGCCGACGCCCAGTTCGGCGCGCCAGGAGTCCCGATCCCACTCGGTTCGGGCGCCGGTCCGGTCGCGAACCTCGTTGAAGAAGATCTGTCCCCAGCGGGTGGCCACGTGCAGGCGCGGCGTGACGGTGTACTTTCCCTCGACGTAATAGGAGACGGAGCGGAAGTCGCCGGCGGTGTTCGGCACCTCCCACTCGCTCCCGTAGATTTCCGCGAAAAACTCGAAGTGACCGATCCGGTACTCCAGGTCGATGCCGACCAGCTTCTGGTCGAAGTCGTGCCGGTGCGCGCCCCGCGGCAGGGAATCGTGAGCCTCATGACGGAAGTACGGACCGCGGGCCCAGTTGATCCCCGCCACGAAACCGGGAAAGGCGCGCCATCCGGCCCGCGCCGAGAAGGCGAGGTTGTCGATGTCCCCGTTCTGCCACATCCACTCGTCGGGACGTTCGGAAGGCGCCGCGTTGGTCACGGCGAAGCGCAGGTCGAAGTCGCGCCAGGTTCCGAAGACCATGGCCCCCGTATGATAGACGGGACCCCAGATCGGCGTGAGCCATAGGCCCTTCTTGTCCTCGATGTCGCGCCGGTCGATCTGCGCCTGGTTGTTGGCGGGCACGCCCTTGTCCCCGATCGAGGTCATGAAGTCGTACGGCAGCGGCGCCCGGACCAGCGGGTTGCGGAAGGAATCGTGTCGCGGCACGAAGTTCCCCAGGGGAGTGGCGAACTTCCCGACTTGCGCGGACGCGCTCCAGTCGTCCCCGGGCTCCGTGTAGCGCAGAAAGTACTCGTCCGCGCGCACCTGAACCGGCTTGTCGGACGGATCGAACCCGCGATCGGCGCGGCCCTGGACGAACAGTCGCCAGTGGTCGCCGTATTCGGCATCGGCGAACAACATCAGGCGCTGGGTGAAGAAGGGGTCGTCCGTGAAGATCAGGCCCGGTGCCTCGTCATCCACGTGGTAGTACTCGAGGTCGAGGATCCCGCTGAACGTGAGCAGGAAGTCTCCGGACTCGCTTGCCACGGACAGATCCACGTCATTCAACCCGAGGAATCCGCCGTCCTCGTCCTGTGCGCGCACCGCGGGGGCGATCGCCAGAAGCCATCCGAGCGCCACCGTCGCGACCGTAGAGCATCCCCGTCGCTTCCTCATGGTTTGGCCCACCCTCCCCATCAGCCCTCCCTGCCCCTACGATGCCACCGGCGCATCCGCCGGCCGCATCTCCACGACTTCATGAACCGGCACGGGATCCGGAAACCCCTTGACCAGGATCGCGTCCAGCGGGCGGGCGACGACCGTTTCCCCCACGGCCCGGCGCGTCTCGTCGCTGATCATCACCTGGCCGCCCCGCGCGCTCCCGCACAGTCGGCTGGCCAGATTCACCGCCTCGCCGATGCACGTATAGCTGAGCAGGTCCGGGGATCCCATGCAACCGGCAACTACGTCGCCCGTGTGGATTCCGATCCCCATGGCGAGGGACGGTTCGCCGCGCGCCGCGCGCGCCTCATTGACCTTCTCGAGGCGCGCGCGCATTCGCACGGCGGAGCGCACCGCGGACACGGCATCGTTGCCGTAGGATCGGGGGGCGCCGAACACGCCGATGATCTCGTCCCCCACGTACTTGTCCACGATGCCGCGACAGGCGAGGATCTCCTCGCTCATGGCCGTCATGTACTCGTTCAGCATCGCCACCACGGCGCTCGGGGGCATGCCGCGGGTCATCGCGGTGAATCCGCGCAGATCCGCGAAAACCAGGGTCGCGCGCACGAGCCGACCCGAGAGACCCAGGTCCGATCGCAGAAGCTCCTCGGCCACTTCCTTGGAGACCACCTTGTGGAGGACCGCGCGGACCTTCTCCTTGGTCGAAAGATCCGCCGCCATGTGGTTGAACGAGTCGGCCAACTCCCCCAATTCGTCTCGCGAGGATGCCAGGATGCGCGTGGAGTATTCCCCCCGCGCAATCCTGCGGGTGCCCTGGACCAGTTCGCGCACGGGGGCCGAAACCTGCTGCGCGAACCGGATGCTCGTCAGCACCGCCACGCCGAGGGCGATCACGGCGACCGCGAACGTGATCGCGCGCGCCTGATCCCGAAACGCCCTCAACGACCTCAGCGACAGAAACACGGCGGAATAGATCGGCCGCGCCTCTTCGGCGGCGTGGACCGCCGAAATCACGGCGCGGTAGGGCTCGGCGCCGATCTGCATGTCCCGCACGAATGGAGGGTCCCCGGCCCGCGCGGGCAACGGACCGCGGAACGCCTCCGCCACCGCGACGCGGGCCTCGGGACCGAAGCTGGTGGCCGCGAGATCCGTCCCGACCGCGTAGGCGACCTGGTCTTCGACCGGCTGATACTCGTGAATGTCGCCGGCGGCCCAGTCGTCGATTTCGTAGCCGAGGATGACCGTGCCGACCTCCTCGTCCAGGTCGCGCACGGGAACGGCCACCACCAGGAAGATCCGCCCCTCGATGATGAGGAACGGATCCACCAGTTCCGGCGGGGCCCCGGCCAGTACCTGGCGGGCCAGCCTCAATTCCGGCGCGTCCCCACCCCGATTGCATCGCCACTCCAGATCCCCGCGGCCCCCCGCCGCGGTGCGACTCCCACAGCGGCACAGGTAGCGCACGAACGGCACCCCTTCCAGATCCGTCAGGGTGAGCAGGTCGAACGAGATCTGGCGGAGCGCAGAAAGCTCGTACATCGCTTCTCCGCCGCGCTTCTCCGGTTCCCGTTCATCCCGAAACAGAGTCTGAAACCGGGTGGATCTCGCCACGTCCCGACAGGAGCCGACGAGCTCGGATTGCCGACGCTGCACCAGCTTGCGGAAGGCCTGTTGCCCCTGCTCGCCGCGCACGCGAATGAGCTCGTCGATCTGGGCGCCCGAGATGCGATGGACCGAATACAGGGCGCCGCCGATCAGCAGGGCGAGCGTGACGACCAGCACCGCGAAGAGCTTGGTGCGGAACGAAATCCGCATTCCGACCCCCCTCTACCCCACCCTCCGGTGCGCGGAGCCGCAGACCTCAGTCCGCGGCGCGAAGGTCGAATTCGACCTGGACCGCGCCGTCCGGCTTCACCTCGACCTCATGGCCGAAGGCGCGCAGCGGATCGTCGGACTTGTCCCTGGGCTTTGCATCCTCCTGGAACGCGTAGGCCCGGTACTTCCCGGCCGGGATGCCCTGCAATCGGTAGTTCCCCGCCTCGTCGGTCACCGCCCAGTAGGGAGTCTCCAGAATGACGATGACGGCGTGCATGGCGCTGTGAACTTCGCATCTCAACCGCACGACGCCCGACCGGTCGAATGTCACTTCCTTCGTCTCCCCCTTGCCGTAGCGACCCAATTCCAGCTCCTTGGCTTCCGAGCGGGAGAAGACGTTGTGATACTCATCGTCGTAATTCGGGAACTCGACCGTGGAGCCGACCGCCACGGGCAGCAGGAGCGGGTGAAACTGCCGATTGCGCTGCTCCATCTTCCGCCGCTCGGGCGTCCCGGCGGGAGGCGAAGTCCCATCGACCGGCTCCAGGAACACGACCGCAGGCCCACGGACGCGCTCGACTTTTTTGGCGTTCGGGGAGCCGGGGTAGCGGGCGTCGTTATACGTCTTGGACTTCCCCTTGGATTCCGGCAAGAGGACCTTCCCCTCGAGTTCGCCGGCAACCGCGGACGACGGGAGGAGCGCAATCCCGGCGACCACGGCCAGGAGACTGCGAAAGGTCGGGAACATGGATCCTCCAGGGATCGGGATGGGAAGGACGATCCTGTACGATATCACGCGCCGGCAAAGGGACTCAAGCGGTTTGAACCGCGCCCGCGCACTCCGGCCGATCCCCGAATCGATCGGAGCCCGTCCAGGCCCAACACCTGGCGGACAAGCCGGGGATGGGGGCTAGACGAGCCGGTCGGTGCGGAGCAGATCCTCGATCCTCCGCACGCGCCAGGGATGGGCCAACAAGGCCGGATCCTCGGGGAGGATGGACGGGTCCTCGATGGCGGGCGTGGGCGCCACGACCAGGCATCGCCGCGGCGTCCCGGCCAACTGCCGATTCAGCTCCCGCACCTCCTTCAGCAGCGACCCCACCTCCCCCGCCGCCCCCGCGGAGACGAGAAGGAGATCCGGTCCTCGCTCGGCGGCGGTGCCCAGGTCGGGCACGGTCTCCACGGAGAAATCGAGGCGATTCAACAGCAGCCCCAGCACGTCCACCCGCGGCTCCACCCGACGGACCCAGAGCGCCTTCCGGGTCGGCTTCGCCGGCGGCAGCTCGAGGACGAGCGGAGGAGGATCCAGCCCGTCCGGCAAGTGCAGGTACAGGAGCGCCACCAGTTCGTCGAGCCGATCGTACAGGTCCGTGACCAGAGTCCGCATCTTTCCGGGCTCGAGCCCCAGTACCTGTGCCGCCTCCTCGGGAATCGGCTCGAGGAAGTCGTCGTCCGGTGCGCCCAGCCGCTGGGTCGCGAGAACCCGCTCCGCCACCCAGAGCGCGGCCGTCGCCCGCAGAGATTCCACGCGCTGCCCCCGCAGCCTCCCCCAGGGTTCATGGTGGAGCGTGATCGGCTGAACGAGCGCGGCCGGGAACTTCCAGTCGAGGAAGATCCGCTGCGCGATCTGGCCGTGATTCAGATGGAGGTGGGTCTGTTCCGCCTGACACAGCGGAGCCCCGTGGATCACGTCCTGCATGACTTCGGCGTACGCGTCGGGTAGGGCGCCCTGGGCGATCATGCGTCCGTAGTCGTGCAACAGTCCGACCACGAATGCCTGATCCTGCTCCTCGGGCGGGGTGCCCGCCATCAGCGATTGCACGAGCACCCCGCAGGCCAGGGAATGAAGCCAGAGCCCCAATACCTCTTGATAGGCCTGCGGGGAGACGTACAGCCCGCCGTACGTGGGCAGGTTCGCCGACAGGTTGCGCAGCCCGGCAAACCCCAAGCCGATGCCCGCCCGCTCCAGGCTGGACACCGAGTCCTTCGAGCGGTAGTAGGACGAATTGGCCACCCGCAGCACGCGCGCGGTCACGGCGGGGTCGCGTTGGATGACGCTGATCACATCCTGGGTCGTGGACCCGGAACTGACCGTCCGCTTTGCCAGCTCGATCGCCACGAAAGGCATCGCCGGCAATTCCGCGGCGGACGGCAGGCGCCGGATCACTTCCTGTTCCGTCAGGGTGCGCGCGGGAGGGGGATTGGCGGAGGAATCACCGGCGGCGGGCGGCGGCTCCGCCTTGTGCGCACCGGATCCCACGGCCCCGGTCGCCCCTGACGGCCGCTTCTTTCCCGTTCCTTGCAGGAACTTCTCCAGCCGTTCGACGAAGTCCGGGATCGACAGCATGGTCTTCAGGATGTAGCCGTTCGCCCCCGCCCGGGCTGCCCCCACCACCGTCTCCCGGTGGGCATCCCCCGTGAGCATGACAATCGGAGTCGACTGAAACTCCTTCCGCTCCCGAATGGTCCGACAGCAGGCCAATCCGTCCGGTCCCCGCCCGAGATTGACGTCCAGCAGGATGAGGTCGGGAACGAGGCGATGGAGGATTCGAATCGCCTCGATCGCATCCGCCGCCGTCGTGACCGAGAAGCCGACCTCGCCCAACACGTGCTCGAAGCACTCGCGGACGAGCGGCTCGTCATCCACGAGCAGGACGGACTTCTTCGCGGCAGGGTTCATGGCGTTCCGAAGCTCGGCGGGCCCCGACAGTGCCGAAGTATACCAAGGCCTGCCGGGCAACGCCAGATTCGGCGCCGTACCCCTCCGGGGGTCACCGAAAAGGGAGGATCGGCGGTCGAATCCGGAGATCCGTCGCCGATCCACCGAACGAGCAGAGCTGGCTCCCGCCCGCGCGGGAACCACCCGTTAGACCCCGGAGACGCCGCGAAATTCCCGGGATTCCGCAGGTCCCGAGGAGACTCGACCGCAGGGTGGACCTTTTCCTACCCTCTCCCCCTGCGGCCGGACCGGCGGGGCGACTCGACCCGCCGGGCGCCATTGACACCCGGGGAGGCCCCCCGATATCATCGGACGACGCATCCCGAGTCGAGACCGAACCCATGCCCACCGGCAACGACGGGCTGGAGGCCCTGCGCGAGGCCGTCCGCCTTTCTCCGGACAACCTGCCGCTGCGCCGCCACCTCGCCGAGACCCTTCTCGGTCTCGGTCGTCCGGACGAGGCGGAGAAGGAGTATCGGCATGCCCTGGGGTTGGCGCCGCAGGATGCCGCGCTCAAGAGCGGACTGGCGCACGCCTATCATCAGCAGGGCAAGGATTCGGTCGCCCTCGTCATCGTCGAAGACCTCCTCAGGCTCCCCGACCCGCCGGCGCGGGCCCTGCTCCTGCACGCCCGCCTCCTTTTCCGCGCGGGCGAGGTGGACCGGGGCGTCCGCCAGTACAAGCGCGCCGTTCAGGCGGATCCCTCCGTGGCGGACGCCGAGCTCGCGGGCCGCCTCGGAATCGACGCCGGGGAGTCCCCGTCGGAGGTCGTCGACGGCAAGATGCGCGAATCCGCCGGCGAGTCCGCCGACGCCGCCGCCGTCCCCGTGGAGCGACCCGCGGTCACGTTTGCCGAGGTCGGAGGGATGGAGGGGCTGAAGGACGAAATCCGGATGAAGATCATCCATCCTCTCAGCCACCCCGAGTTGTACCAGGCGTACGGGAAGTCGATCGGCGGCGGGATCCTGATGTACGGACCGCCGGGATGCGGCAAGACCCACCTCGCCCGCGCGACCGCAGGGGAAGTGAAGGCGGGGTTTCTCGCCATCGGAATCAACGACGTGCTGGACATGTGGATCGGACAGAGCGAACGCAATCTGCACGAAGTGTTCGAGCAGGCCCGTTCCCACAAGCCGTGCGTCCTCTTCTTCGACGAGGTCGACGCCCTGGGCGCAAGCCGAACGGACATGAAACGCAGCGCGGGGCGCCAGTTGATCAACCAGTTCCTGGCCGAACTCGACGGGGTACAGTCCTCGAACGACGGCCTGCTCATCCTCGCCGCCACCAACGCGCCCTGGCACCTGGATCCCGCGTTTCGCCGTCCCGGGCGATTCGACCGCATCCTCTTCGTCCCGCCCCCGGACGCGGAGGCGCGCGCGGCCGTCCTGCGCATCCTGCTCCGCGGCAAGCCCGTCAAAGATGTCGACCACGAGCACCTCGCCAAGAAGACGGACGGCCTCTCCGGCGCGGATCTGAAGGCGGTGGTCGACGTGGCGATCGAAGCCAAACTCCGGGAGGCGATGAAGGCCGGCGTGCCCACGCCGCTGACCACCCGCGACCTCGCGGAGGCCGCACGCCAGGTCAAGCCGACCACGAAAGAGTGGTTCAGCACCGCGCGCAACTACGCGCTCTACTCCAACCAGGGCGGCCTCTACGACGACATCCTCAAGTTCTTGAAACTCTAGAAGGACCCGGGACCATGGGCGCGCACTTTCAACGCGGGCTGCTGCTCTACGAACAGTCGCGGTACGAGCAGGCCGAGCAGGAACTTCGCCTGGAACTGGCGGAGGCTCCCAACGACGGCGCGACCCACGGGTATCTCGCACTCGTGCTGGCCATGCAGGACAAGGTCCAGCCGGCCACGGAAGAAGCGAAGCAGGCGATCCACCTCGAGCCCGACGAACCGTTCGGCCACTACGTGCTCGCCACGGCGCTGCACCTGCGCAACCGTTTCGACGAAGCCGTCGCCTCCATCCAGGAGGCGATCCGGCTGGATCCCGATGACGCCTCCGCCCACGCCCTCCTCGCCCACATCCGGTTGGAGCAGCGCCGATGGACGGAGGCCCTCGCCGCGGCGGACGCAGCGCTCGCACGGGACCCGGAACACACCGGCGCGGCCAACGCCCGCGCGCTCGCCCTGGTCAAGTTGGGACGCCAAGCCGAGGCCGGCGCCGCCCTCGGGGAGACCCTGGCCCGCGAGCCGGAGGACGCTCTCACGCACGCCAATCAGGGTTGGGCGCTCCTTCACGAGGGAAACCACGCCAAGGCCCTGGAGCACTTTCGCGAGGCCCTGCGACTCGACCCCACCCTCGAGTTCGCCCGCGCCGGCATCGTGGAATCACTCAAGGCGCGCAACCTGATCTACGGATGGATTTTGCGCTACTTCCTCTGGATGGGTCGCCTGAGCGAAAAGGCGCAGTGGGGCGTGCTGATCGGGGGCTACCTCGCCTACCGCGGCCTCCGCTCCGTCGCCCGGCAATACCCCGATCTGGCGCCCTACGTGATCCCGCTGCTGGTGGCCTACGGCTTGTTCGCCTTTCTCACCTGGATCGCCGACCCGCTTTTCAATCTCCTCCTGCGGCTCGACCGGTTCGGTCGACTGGCGCTCTCGCGCGAACAGATCGTGGCCTCCAACTGGGTGGGCGCGTGCCTGCTGGCGGCGGCGGCGGGCCTCACGGCGGGCCTCGTCCTCAAGAGCACTCCGGCGCTGGTGGGAGCCGCCGTCTGCGTGGTTCTGCTGCTCCCCCTCTCCGCGACCTTCCAGTGTTCCGCCGGCTGGCCCCGCAAGACCATGGCCACCTACACGCTACTCATGGCCTGCGCGGGCATGGGCGCCGTTGCGCTCCTGGCGACGATGCCCAAGACCGCCATCGCCAACGGGCTGTTGATCCTCGCCCTGCTCGGAGCGGTGCTGTCCGGCTGGGTCGCGAACGGGCTGATGATGGTGACGCCGAAGCGGTGAGGCCGCACTGCCGCCGGCCGCGAGCGCGCCCCGTCAAGCCTCCTGCCCGAGCAGGGCGGCCTCCGCGCGATCCACGTCGGCGAAGTCGGAGAGCAGCAGATCGGGTCCCTCCGCCGCGAGGAGTTCCCGTGTGCGGCTCCCCGTGGCGACCGCTACCGCTCGCAGCCCGTGGGCGCGCGCGCACGAGACGTCGTGCTCGGTGTCGCCCACGACCGTCACGCGATCCGGCCGGAACGCTGCGCCCAGACGCCGCCGCACCTCCTCCACCGCATGCCCCGCGATCTCCCGTCGGATCTCGCTCACATCCGCGAACGCCCCGAACGCGAAGGGGTCCCACAGCCCCAACGGCGCCAGTTTGAGGCGCGCCCCCCGCGCCAGGTTTCCGGACAGGAGGCCGAGCAGAAGATCGGCGCGTCCGGCCAACCGCCCCAGCAGATCCCGGACTCCGGGCAACGCGCGGCCGTGCAACGTGCCCGCCGGCATCCCCTCCAGCAAGTCCAGGTAGCGACTCAGGCACGGGAGAGTTCCCGCGCGGGCCTCGGGCTCCGGCACGCCGGCGGCCGTCATCAGTTCCCGCACGATCTGCGGATCGGTCTTTCCGCCGAAGCAGTACCCGTCGACTCGGGGCGCGAAACCGAACGTCTCCTCGAGCGCCCGGAAGAACGCCACGCGGACCGTCTCGCCGGTTCCAATCAGGGTGCCGTCGATGTCGAACAGGATGGTACGCATCACCGGCCTCCGTCGAGTCGGGCGCGCGCCCGGCGTTTCGATTGACGCTCTCGCCGCACCCGCCCTATAATCGCATCCGTCAGCCTTTGCCACGCCCATTTTCGGACCTGCCATGCCCAGCGCCAAGGATTTCGTCCTCGCCAAACTGGCGGTCAAGGATCGACTGCTCACTCCGCAGCAACTCCAAGAGTGCTATCAGGTGCAGGCCCAGACCCACCAACCGCTCGGGGACGTGATGGTGAAACGGGGGTTGTGCGATCCTGCGCGGCTGCTCATCCTGGACCGGGCATGCGACGAGGCGATGAAGTCCGGGCGCGTCATGAACTGCCCGAAGTGCTCCCTCAAGTACTTCGCCTCGCAGTGGTCGCCAAGCCAGGTCTACCCGTGCCCGAAGTGCAAGACCCGGATGGCCCCCCTGCAGGACATGACCGCGTCCGTGCAGGACGGCGACGAGCGGGTGATCTCGACCCTGCGGGTGAAGATCGCCGACGAGCGCGCGCAGCAACAGCGGGGCGTCGCCGTGCAGATCGTGCAGAAGGCGAAGGACTCCGGCAAGCTGACGATGCGGTATCGGAAGCCGCAGGTGGACGCCCGCGCGGTTCCGGCGGAGAGCGGAAAGACGTTCGGCCACTACCTGCTGCACGAGCGGCTCGGCGCCGGCGGTTCGGCGGTCGTGTTCAAGGCCACCGACACGCGCACGCGCAACGTGGTCGCCCTCAAGATCATCAAGGCGATGGACGCCACCAAGGGGGACGTTCAAGAGTACGCCAAGCGGTTCGATCGGGAGGCAAGGAGGCTGCGCGCCCTCAGCCACCCCAACATCGCCAAGGTGTTCGATCACGGGAAGTACGGCGAAAACCTGTTCGTGGCGATGCACTTCATTGAAGGGACTTCGCTCGAGCAATTGATCGCGGCGGAGAATTCCGAGGAGACCCGGACGCGGTTCTCGACCGAATGGGATCGGAACGAGAACCTGGTCCTCTTGATCCGGGACGTCCTGATCGGGCTGCAGAACGCGCACGAACGGGGGGCGATCCACCAGGACATCAAGCCGTCGAACATGTTCCTGGACGCTGCCGGTCGCTGCTACCTCACCGACTTTGCGATTGCGCGGGAGGAGGATCAGGAGATCTCGGAGACCCTCGCCGGGGGTGGCGATCGCGATTTCTCCTACTTCTCCCCGGAGCAGGCGGATCGGAAGGGGGGGGCGCCCGATGCCCGGTCGGACGTCTTCTCCATGGGCACGGTCCTCTACGAAGTGCTCACGCTGCGGCGCCCGTTCGCGGCGGACTCGCCCGCGCAAACGCTGCAGGCGATCCAGAAGCAGCACCCGAAGGATCCCAAGGAACTCGACCGCTCCACGCCCGATCCGCTGGTGCAGATCTGCCTGAAAGCCCTGGAGAAACACCCGGCAGACCGCTATCCGAGCGCCGGGGCCTTCGCCGACGACCTGACCCGCTACATCGCCGGCGAACCGGTGGAGGCGTCCCGGCGGGGGTTGACGGCGAAGATCACCCGCCTGGTCGCCCGCAACAAGATGGTCAAGATCACGCTGGTCGCGTGCGCCGCCTGGCTGATCGCCAGCGTGATCGGTGCCTTCATGCTGCCCTCGCTCATGCGCGGGGTCCGCGTGCACGCCGGCGAAGCGAAGCAGAAGGCGGACGAGGAAGCGGCCCTGGCGCGGCGCAAGGCGGCGGAACCCTTCCTGCGCAACGGGAACGCCGCGCTCAGTCGAGTGTTCGCGGCGAAGGACCCGGAAGCGTTCGGGACGGCCCTCCGCGACGCCCGGCGGGGCGCCATGGATGCACTGGTGCTCGACCCGACCTCGACCGATGCCCACCTCATCGACGGCACGGTAGCGCGCCTGGAAGGCCGCTTCGAGGACGCGCTGCGTTCCCTCACGCTGTCGGTCCACCACCATCCCGCGAACGGGCTCGCGCATCTCGAGCGCGGACGGTGCTTCCTGGAACTTCACCGGCACTTCCCGACCGAGCCGCGCTTTGCCCGCTCGGGCGACCTCGCCCTGCGGGATTTCCGCCAGGCGGCGAGCCACGCGACGCAGTCCCACGATCGCGACTTCGCGCTCGGGCTGTCCGCGATGCTCCTCGGCAACGAATCCGACGCCTTGGGGGCCTTCAACAAGGCGCTCGAGGCCCAGTCCGGCGCGTCGGAGGTCTACCTGGAGCGCGCCCGCCTGAAGCTCCAGCGCCTCTCCCTCGAGGAGGCGCTGCGGGACTTCGACCTCGCGGTGGCGTTCTTCCCGGGCTGCGTCTTCGCCCACATCGGCCGCGGACACGTCTTGCTGGCGGACGGGAATCTACGCGAGGCCCTGGCGGCCTTCGAGCGGGCCAACGGCTTCGCAGGCGGGTATCCGTGGGCCAAGCTGGGCATGGGAGTGGCGCTCATGCTGCAGGGCGACAACGACCGCGCCCTGGCCCTGTTCAACGAGGTGCTGCAGTCCAGCTCCAGGATGCCGGAGGCGTACGGAAACCGCGGCACCGTGCTGGCCCGCAAGGGTGATCTCGGGCGCGCGATCGAGAGCTACGATCACGCCCTGGAAATCCACCCCGAGTACTGGGAGGCGTTGATCAACCGCGGATACGTCCACCTGCTCCACGGGGACAAGGGGAAGGCGCGGAACGACATGGTGCAATTCCAGGCCAAGGCCCCGAACCACCCGTTCCGCTACCAGGTGGAGCGCTGGATGCGGATGCTCGAGGGCGGCTAGTGGGTCTTCAATCTTGAGATCCTAGGTTCGGCCGAGGCGATTTTC
>CAZWCX010000175.1:0-12408 GCA_964632945.1 uncultured Planctomycetia bacterium
CGCCCAGGTCGAGCGGCAGGAAGTCGAAGAAGAGCGTCCGATCGCCCTCCGTCGCGATGGAGGTGAGCTGCCCGCGCGTCGCCACGGGCATCAACTCGTGGACCTTCTCGATGTTCGTGGTCTTCCCGCTCAGACCCGGTCCGTAATAGACGAGCTTGCAGTTGACTTCCCGCCGCGCGAAGTTGATTTGCACCATGTTCGGTTACCGTGATGGCTGGGGTTGCGCAATGGGGTCGGATCGCGTCGGCCCCGGGGAAACGCTGGCCGCAGACCTACAGCTTGGTCATGTTCTTGATGCGATACGCGGCGCCGGAAATGGCGATCAGCGTCAGGTCCATATTGAGTCTCTTGTCGAGAACGACGGCCAGATACCCGACCCCGATGTCGACGAACACCAGCTTGCCGTGGGCCGAGTTGAGAATGAGGCGGGTGAAGCCCTCGTGTCCCACGGTGGCCAGCGCCTGTTTCAGTTCCCGGATCGCGTTGGAGGCGATCGCCGCGACCAGATCTTCCTGGAGTCCCACCCCGAGCACGGAGGCGACCACCATCCCATCGGGGGTGAGAATCATGCTGCCCCGGACCCCAACCTCCTGGTTGAGTTCCGAGAGAATCTTCTTCATGAGAGCGGCGGCACTCCCAAGACACCCATCCCGCAAGAGTTCCGGCGCACACGGGCGGATCCGCAGGGTCACTGCGGGCGGTCGGGCCGGAAACACTCACGGCGTAGGGTAGCCCCGACACCCCGGGGTGTCAACGATTTCCCCTATTTCTTCGCCGTGAAGGCGGCTTCTTCGCGCGATACCGAATCGAGGAAGGTGTCGATCGAAGCCAGGACTTCGTCCCGCTTGGCGTGAGGGGCGGAGCCGACGCCAAGGGTCATGTTGCGAATCCCGATGACATTCACCGTGCCCGCGGGGGTTTCGAACTCGCCGCGCTGGAAAGCGCCGATGTCCATCCGCTTGGAGGATTCCTGGGCACATTGCGAGATCACTGCGACGCACTTGGCGAGGGCCTCCTCGGGGATTTTTCCGACGCTGTGGCCGGCGACCATGCGACCCCGCGCGTCGATGATGACCGCCGTCTGGAATCCCTCGACGTTGTTGAAGCCGCGCAGGAGATCCTGCATGCGGCGGGAGTCGATGCGGCTGCCGGCGTGTTTGGCCGTCGATTCCGCGGGATGCAGCGAAGAGAATTTCTGACCCAAATCCCCCAGCCGGCCGCGCACCTCCACATTGCGGAACAGCTGGTCGAGCGCCTCGCGCGGGGCATTCTTGGGCTGGATCTCGTTGAGTCTCGTCTCCAGGGAGCGCACCGCTTCGTCATCGGGGGCGAAGTGGTAGATCTGACCGATCGACTGCCGGGCGAGGTCCCAGGCCTCGATCTCGGCGGCCAGAACGGCCAGGAGGTAGAGGCAGCGATAGTTCAGATTGTTGATGGTGATGGACTTTTGGAAATGCTCGACCGCCGTGGTGCCGTCCTTGGCGAGGTAGTCCTCGTGGAACCGCCAGAAGCGGATCTGGCCGCTGATCTGGTGGAGCGACTCGTCCTCGGGGAAATGGGCCAAACCGCGCCGCGCGACTTCCATGGCGCCGTCGAGATCCCCCAACTCCCGGAAGTAGAGTTCCGCGAGGCGGGCGTAGCCGCCCGGATTGGGCGACTTCTCGATGCTCTTTTGCAGTTCGTTGATCCGCGACTGGTGGATCATCTTGGTGATGTAGCGATAGGTGGAGACCACCCGGTCGTTTTCCGGGAAGCTCTCCATAGCCTTCTTGGCGACTTCCAGGGCCCGCTGTGCCTCTTCATAGGCCATCAGGCGTTCGGCGAACGCGCAGAGATTCATGGGCGAAGGGCTGTCCTTGGCGGTCGCCTCGAGCTTGTCCAGTTCCCGTTTCCGGCGCAGGTTGTCGAAGATGCCCATGAACGTCCTTTCTCGGGGTCAGGCCCTGTCCAGGAATTCCGCGTCCCTCCGGGGCGGTCCCGGAGGCGCGGCCGGGTTTTAGGATCCCCCTCCCAGGCGGATCGCGTAGAGTTGTCCATCGTCGGAGCCGACATAGAGAGCGCCATCGTGGAGGAGCGGCGTACCGTTGATCGGGCTCCGGATCACGGCCCGCCAGTCCAGTTCGCCGGTCTGGGCGTCGACGACGTAGAGGCACCCGTCCCGGGCGCCGAAGTAGGCCTTCCGGCCCTGCAAGCCGATGCCGGCCGCCACGGGACCGTCGGCGGTGAACGTCCAAACCGGGGAACCGCCGGCGCGGGCGAAGGCGAGGACGCGCCCGGCGAGGGTGCCGACGCAGACCCGGTCGGCGTCGACGGCCGGCCGACCGAGGATCGAGGCGCCGGTCTCCACCGACCAGGTCACGCTCCGCGTCTTGAGATCCACCGCGACGAGGCGACCGGCCTTGGTGGCCACGAATACCTGGTCGCCGTCGAGGACCGGCGCGGCCGCGATCTCGCCGCCGCACTCCACGTCCCACTGGGGCTTCCCCTTGGCGGCGTCGACCGCGCGGAGCTTGCCGTCCTCCGAGCCGAACAGCACCTGGCCCGACCAGAACAGCGGCCCGCCGGTCACCCGTCCACCGGCTTGCGCGGTCCAGACCGCCTCCCCGGACTCGCGCTTGACGGCGTGAACGAGCCGGTCGTGGCTGCCGACGATGACCAGGGCGGGATCGTCGAGCACCAACGGGGTCCCCTGGATGAAGAGTTGGGTGGCATACTCCCACCGCTTCCGGCCGTCGGCGAGCCCGACCCGGTAGAGCCGGTGATCGTTGGTCCCGATGTAGAGGGAATCTCCGTGCAGGGCCGGCGAGGCGATGACGTCCCCCGAGGTATCGGCGGCGAAGGTCCATTGGACTTCCCCCTTCTCGCGCGTCACCGCGTAGACGTGCCCGTCGCGGCTGGCGACGAGGAGGAGATCCCCGTGCGCGACCGGCCTGGCCTCGATCGGCCCGCGGGAGCGGAAGCGCCAGTGAATCACCTTCTCCAGGTGGAAGGTGAGGATGGGCGGGCTGTCCCGCGTCACCTCCGACTTCGCCGGCAAGAAGCCGGCGGTTTCGACCCAGAGCGTGGCCTGGGGCGACCCGAAGGGAAGGCGCAGCACGGTCGGCGTCTTGCCGATGTCGGTGCGACCGAGCTTGACGGTCGATCCGGGCGGGTAGCTGACCACGCGGATCGGCAAGAACGATGCCCGCGTGGCCGGCGTGTACGGGTACTCCTTCCACAGCTGATGCACGAGCCGATAGGCCTCGTCGAGATTTCCCGCGCCCGACTGCCGGGCGATGGCGGCGGCGAGTTCCTGCGCCTGCCCGAGGGCGAGGTCGACCTTGCCGATGTTCTCGCGCGCCTGACGTTCGAGGTCCGCATCCCCCTTTTTCTTCGCCCAGTCCTCGACCTCGGCGAACACCCGACGGGCGTCCTCCAGGTCCGGGCCGTCCACGGCGATGGCGGTGGCCTCGCGGAAGCGCATCTGTATCGTCTCGCGCTCCTTGCGTTCGGCCTCTTCGCGGGCCAGTCGCGCCTCCTCCTCACGCGCCTGACGCTCGCGCTCCTCGCGCTCGAGGCGCTCCTTCTCTTCGCGCTCCGCGCGCGCCTTGGCCTGCCGTTCGGCCTCCTCGCGTTCCAGCCGCTCCCGTTCTTCCTGCTCCTTGCGCAGGCGTTCGAGGCGATCGGCCTCCGCCTTGGCGGCGATCTCCTCGGGCGTCGGCTGATGGACGGGCGGAGTCGGCGGGGCTTCCGAGCGTCCGAAGACCCACCAGACGCCGAGGCCGCACACGAGGAGCGCCGCCGCGCCGGCGACGGCCGGCAACATCCAGGCAGGCATCGGCGTCCGCTTGCGGCGCCGGATGCGCGTCTCCTTCGCCAGCCCGTGCAGGTCGCCGGCGTTCGGCACCAGCGAGTTCAGGCGCTGCTGCAGGGCTTCCGCCTGCTTGCTGGGCGTTCCCAGCATGTTCTGGTACGACGCCGAGAGCGCGTCGGCCGCCGCATCCCGATCTCCCAATTCCAGAAACGCGCGCGCCCCCAGGATGTGCAGATCCACGTGATCCACCAGCAGACCCGAAGTCTCGCGATAGAGATCGACCGTCTCCTGCCAGCCTTGCGTGGCGGAAAGCGAATGCAGGAGGGGCATGACGACGCGCGCCGTCTTCTCTTTCTGCTTCGTCGCCAGGTACCGCGACAGGAGGTTCCGCTGCACCCCGGCCGAATTCGGATCGCACTTGAGCGCCTGCTCCAGGAGCTGGATCGCCAGCGAAGGATTGTCCCCCTTGTCGGCCTGTGCAGCCGCTGCGGTCAGGTGTTGCACGGCGGACTTGAGATCGCCGGTCTCGATCTCCAGCGAGGCCACCAGCCGCAGCGCCCCCAGGTCCTCCGGCGTCCGCTCCACGGCGCGCGTGGCCAGGCGAAGCGCGCGATCCTTCTCCCCCTCGGTCCGCAGCTTCTCCGCCCCGGCGCGAAGTTCGTCCGTCGCCGCGGGAAACACCTTTCCTTCGGTGATCGCCTGGTAGAGGAGCCGACAGGTCTCGAACCGCCCGTGCGTGGAGGCGGCGATCACCTCCAGGACGGATCGCGTCCCGTCGGTGAGGTTGAGCACCTCCACCTCCGCCGGCGCGGTGATCTGCCCATTGGCGATCGCCCCCTTCGTGCGCGCCCCCGTGCAATACACCTCCTCGAAGTCGGTGATCACCTCGCCCATGCGCGCCCATTCGTCGAGCCGGCGCGCGGCCTCCAGCAGGAGCCCGTTCACGTCCAGTTCGATGGCGGTGACCGGCGACGACGGATCCTGCAGTTCCTCGGGCGCCGCTCCTTCCTGAAACTCGAAGTTGGCTTCCTTCCACCAGAAGAGGTCGTGCACCTCCTCCTCGATCTGGGTGCGCACGACGTGGTCGAGTTGTTCCTGCGAGACGAGGCCGAGATCGATCAGGACCTCGCCCAGCTTCTGTTTCGTGATCCGCTGCTGCTTGAGCGCGGAATCGAGCAGGCCCTGCGTGATCACGCCGGAACGGACGAGCAGGTCGCCGAGGAGGGAAGTGTTCCGGCCGCCGACCTGGAGCAGCCGCAGGCCCCGGCGGCCGAAGTAGATGGTCTTTCGTCGTTCCCCGTTGACGACGAAGAGCGTCCCTTCCTTCTGCGACAACGCCAGGGTCTGGAAGATGTCGGCGAGGCTGAAGGTGGTCAGGTCGCCCTTGAGTGCCATGCTCCGGATTTCCTACAGCGCCGCAGCGGGCCCTAGACGCAAGGCGGAAAAGGAACGCCAACACCGGAAGCCAGGAGGACTTGGCAAGGCAGCACCGCATCATACCGGGTACGAGGGAGCGTCGTCAACATTCGACCGCGGTTCCGGAGGGGGATCCGGGCCAACCCGGAGGGAACGTCAGCGGGCGGAAGAAGGCACGTCGGTGGCGTACAGATGGCCATCGTCCGAGCCGACGTACAGCATGCCGTCCTGGACCGTCGGAATCCCGTTGACCGGTCCCCGCGTACCCAGCTTCCAGAGGGTCGATCCGTCGCTGCTGTGCAGGACATGGACGTTGCCGTCGCGGGCGCCGACCACGAGTTGATCCTCGTACAGCGCGAGGCCGCCGGAGATCGCGGCGCCCAGGTTCACGCGCCACAGTTCCTTGCCTTCCGTCCGGCTGACGGCGAAGACCCATCCCGCACTCGAGCCCGCATAGACGGCGTCGGCCCCGAGCGCGACCCGGCGCGTGATGCTCGCCCCCATCTGGAGGGTCCAGGAGGTCTTCCGTGACGGCAAATCCAGACAGATCAGGGTGCCGGCCTTGGTGCCGACGTACGCCTGGTCACCCGCGACGACCGGGGTCGCCACGATGTCCGAGCCGCACGCGATCGTCCACAACACCTTGCCGCCGGCCGGTTCCACGGCCCGCAGGATGCCGTCCTCCGAGCCGAAGAGGACGCTGTTTCCCCAGACCGCCGCCTGCCCGGTAATGGGGCCGCCGGTCGGGACCGTCCAGAGGGCCTTGCCGGTGTCGCGATGAATGCCGTGCAGTTTCTTGTCGTGGCTTCCCACCACCACGAGGGGTAGGTCGTCGAGCACGAGCGGGTCGCCCTGCACGAACAGACCGGCCGCGTAGCGCCACTTCTCCTTCCCGGTGTCGCGCGCGATCCGATAGACCTTCTGGTCGTTGCTGCCCGCATACACCGAGTCGCCGTGAACGAAAGGGGAGGAAAGGATGTCGCCGCCGTCGGCCGTCCGGAACGCCCAGGCGAGGCTGCCGTCGGAGAGGTTGACGGCGTAGAGATGCCCGTCACGGCTGCCGAAGTAGACGCGGCCCTCGTGCAGCGTCGGGCGCCCCTCGATCGGGCCGCGGGTGCGGTAGCGCCACCGGATGATCTTCTCCAGCGTCACCGAGACCTGCGCTTCGCTCTGAAGCGAGACTTCGCGGGTGTTGGGCAGAAATCCGGGGTACTCGATGAGCAGGGAGAGTCGTTCCGCGTCCCGGGGCAGGGAAACGACGACCGGAGACTTTCCGACGTCCATCCGTCCGGCCTTGATGCTGGCCCCGGGGGGAACGGTTCGCACCTGGATCGGCAGCGCCGACTCGCGGGCGGCGGGGGTGCGGTCGTGTTTCTCCCACAGGAGCTTGACTTTGGCGTTCGCCTGGGCGATTTCCCCCTTCGCGATCAGGCCCTCCACCTCCCGGGCCAGCGTCGCGGCGGCGTCGATGCGGGCCTGTACGCGTTCGCGGCCGGTGCGGGCGACCTTCTCGATGTCCGGCTGGGAATTCGCCGTCGCCCACTCTTCCACTTCCGCGTAGACTTGCAGGGACTGGGCCAGGTTCGGGGCGATGTTCTCCAGTTCCGCCGCTTGCTCCAGCCGCTCGCGGCGCTCCTGAGCGGCCCGCTTGTGGGCGTCGATCAGGGCCGCCTGCTCCCGCGCGGCGCGCTCGGCCTCCTCCCGTTGCCGGCGATCGATGTCCGCCACGGCCGTGGTGACGCGGGCCGGGACCGAACTGAGCGGGAATTGAGCGCCGATCTTGCGCAGGGCGTCGCGCGCCGCATCCCACTGCTTCCCGCTCGCCAGGCGCTCCGCCTCTTCCCGGGCGCGCTCGAAGGCGGCGCTCGCCTTCGCCTCCTGCTGCTTGTACCACCAGCCCGCGCCGACGAGGACGGCCAACACGACCGCGCCCACGAGGGCGAACTTGAGGGTCTTCCCGCTCTTCACCCGCTTCAGCGACATCCCCTGGGCAAGCGACAGCAGGTCGGGCGTTTCGCCGGCCAGCGCCTGGACGCGACGCGTCAACTGCTCGTACCGCCGGGCTTCCTTGCCGGACAGGGCATGCACGGCCTTCTCGAGGATCTGGCGCGCCCCCTCGCGGTTCTTGAGTTCGAGGAGCGCCCGGGCTTGCACGACATGGAGGTCGAGCGGCTCGCGGGCGAACCCGGCGGCCCAGACGCACAGGTCGCGCGCCTCCTCGCTGCGCTTGGAGGCGACGAGCTTCACCGCGAGGGGCTTGGCGAGCTCCTCGGCGCGTTCCTTGTTGCCGCCGTCGGCATGATGACGGCAGAGCGCAAGCTGCGCCTCCAGGTTGACCGGATCACAAAGCACCGCGCGCTCCAGGGCCTGCGTGGCGCGCGCGGCGTCGGACTCGAGCTTCGCCTGAGTGGCCAGGCGCAGGTACGTGCCCGCAGCCTCCGCCTTGCGGCCGAGCTCGTCCTGGATCTGAGCCGTCATCTCGAGCATCGGAAGATCGTCGGGGGCCATGGCCAGGGCGCCCGACAGGATCGCCAGGGCGCGCTCGCGGTCCCCCTCGTCGCGCAACCGGATCGCCGCGTCCCGAAGATGCTCGACCTCGGCCTTCAGGACCTTGCCGGCAGCCGTCGCCTCGGACAACAGCCGCACGGCGTCGAAACGCGAGACCGGCACATCCTTGATCAACTGATTCACGTTCCGCGTGCCGTCGCACAGGCGCAGGACCGCCGCCTCGTTGGGATCCCCCACCTGACCGGACTCCAGGACGGTTTGCCCGTCCACCGACAACAAATAGACGGCGGAGAAATCCGGAACCACCTGGAGCATCCGATCCCACTCGTCCAGGCGCCGAGCGGCCTCAAAGAGCAGACCGTTGATGTCGAATTGCTGCGCCCGCTGGCGCGCGCCTTCCCCGACCTCGTGCTCCGGCAACGGTCCGTCGAAGAACTCGAAGTGCGCGGTCTTCCACCAGAAGATGTCGTACAGTTCCTCCTCGAGGAAAGAACGCATCACGAGATCGATCTCGTCCTGGGTGGCAAGCCCCATGTCCATGAGGACGTCGCTGAGGGTCCGCCGCGTCGCCTTGCCGTTTTCGAGCGCGGCGGCGATCTGCTCGGAATTGACCGAGCCGGCGTGCAGGAGCAGGTTGGCCAGGCAATCTCTTTTTGGGGGGGTGCGGCCCACCAGGGAGATCGCCCCCTTGCCGAAGAAGATCGTCCGCGAGCGATCCGCCTCGGTGAGGACGAGCGTACCTTCCTTCTGCGACATCGCCAACGTCTGAAAGACGTCCGCGAGGCTGATGCTGGTCAGGTCCCCCTTGAAGCCCATGCGGAACGGCCTTCCCTTGGTGGCGAACCAACATGCGCCGCGGTCTGCACGCGCTGGGCGTGTCCGTGGGCAGGAAGGATGGTGGGCTGACTATAGCCGGGGCCGGGCGGGGGTGTCAACGGTTGGGGAACGGAACCATCGAAGGGGCGGTCCCGATCCTCCGGCCTCCCCGCCCTCAGCGGGTCGCCGTGTTGCGCAGGGCCTCCTCGTACGCCTGCCGGGCCCGTTCCACCGCCCGCGCCTGCAGGTCGAATTCCCCCTGCATCCGGTTCCGGTGGTCCTCCGCCTCGCGCACGTCCTCCACCGCCCGGCGCAGCGCCTCGGCCTCCGCCCTCCATGAGCGGGCCGCGGCAATCTCCAGCCCCCGCGCCTGCGCGACCTTGCGATCGGCGGAGCCGACGGCGTCCTCGGCAATCCGCAGCACCCGGCGCGCGTGGGACAGGCGCCGCTGCGCCTCGTGATAGAAATGCGTCGCAGCCGGCAACGCGTTCGGCTCATTCCGCTCCGCCCGCGCCCGCTCCAGTTCGAGTACCAGGTACGCGCGTTCCGCCTCTCCGCGGGCGAAGTCGTATCGACGCGCCGCCTCCACCGCCTCCTCGTGCGCCTGGGCACGTTCCCGCTCGAACAGCGCCGTCCGCCCCGCCGCTTCTTCCGCGACGATCCGCTTCTCCTCGACCTCCTGACCCGCCCGATCCGCCCGTTCCCGGCGTTCCTCGACCCGACGCTCGGCGCGCTTCCAGGCCCCCTCGCGAGCGATCAGGTCCTTCTCCGC
Source organism: uncultured Planctomycetia bacterium (assembly GCA_964632945.1). GTDB lineage: Bacteria > Planctomycetota > MHYJ01 > WSZJ01 > CAZWCX01 > CAZWCX01. The sequence goes on from CAZWCX010000175.1 coordinate 9,306, forward strand.
CTCCTTCAGGTCGATCTCCCGGGGATGCGTCCACTGTCCGTGGTATTGCTTCCAGCCAAGCCCGGAGTAGTAGACGTCCGGGGCCAGCCACTCGTCCTCCACGAGGTGCCAATCCAGCCGCGCCAACGCCGTTTCGGCGTCGGATCTCGCCGGGTCGATCCGCCACGCAGCGATCCACTGCTCCGCCGACTCCGGAATCAACTCTTCTCCCTCGGCCCACCGCGCGAGCGACACGTGCGCCTCCCGATTCCCTGCGGCGATCCGGTCGGCCCGCTGCCGATACTCCTGCCATGGCGTGACTTTTTCCACGATCGACACCACCTCGTCACGCCGCAGGGTGATCCGGCCGAATCGCAGCTTCACCTCGAGCACCGACCCGTCGTCGCGGAGAATTTCCCCTTCGATGGTCCCCCCGTGACGGAGGTGGATGATGTCGGCGCGGGCCGGCGCAGGGAGCAGGAAGACCAGCGCCGCGAGACTCGTAAGCAGGCGGTTCATGGCGAATTCCTCCGGCAGACGGAATCGATACGACGGAATTCCGGATGCAACCATCGTACCATACACCGCGCCCCTCAAAGTGCCGGATCGGTCGGGACTTGCAAAGACCCGTCCGCGCCGGGGCGACCCGCGAACGGGACAATCGTCCGTCTCCGTGGACAGCCCCGCGGCGAGCGACCCGGGACCGCACCCCTGCGCCCCGAGCCCTGGTCGCGAGCCCGGGGAGGAGGTCCGTCCGGGGTCCATCCCGTACCGTCGCGCCGGGGGTGGTGGTGTCCTTGACACTCCTAGGGGATTCTGCTAGTAATGGGTTCGTTCTGATCCCGCGGCGCTGCCCGATCGATGACCGTTCGCTTCCGGAAGCCTCTCTCCCCGGTGGGAGGATCCACTTCCTCCGCGAACTCTCGATAGGAGGAGAGGCCATGCGCGTCCCGGGCGAAGAGACCCTGCCGCTCTGGCGCCTCGAGCATGAAGTTCAGGCCCAAGCGCTCGCCGGCCTGCTGGAGGAGCACGGCATCCCCTACTTGATCGACACCTATGTCGATCGGGCCTATGACGGGATGTATCTGCCCCAGCGCGGGTATGGAGTCATTCGGGTTTACCAGGACGATCACGAGCTCGCCGAGGGACTGATCCGCAACTTCCTCGCGGGCCTCAAACGGGAAGATGCGGATCGCGAGTGAGGGTCGCAGGCCCGGCGCGTCGGGCCGGATCGAGAAAGTGTCTGGCGGGAGGGGAACATGACGGAGGCGACCAAGAGCTACGAGATCGCGGGGCACATCCTGCACGTCCGCAAGGATCCTCGCTATGATGACCCCGAATTCCGCCAGGCCTGCGCGGACCTGATCGATGTGCAGCACAACGAACTCGTGATCGACATGACGAAAGTGAAGTTCGTCAGCAGCCGCGAGATTTCCGTGCTGGTCACGGCCGTGAAGCGGGCCAAGGACGCGGGCAAGAAGCTGAAGATCCGCGCCTCCGTCGCCGTCCACGGCATCTTCCGCATCCTGAAGCTGGACGGCTTCCTGAACATCGAGCGCGTGGAAGAGTGACCGGTCGGTTCGGGACCTGGGCCTGTTGCGGCTACCGCTGGGGACCGGCGCTCGCCTGGATGATCCTGATCTTCCTGCTTTCCTCCCGCCCGCTCCCCGCCGCGGCCGCGCGCGCGCCCGACTGGTTGATGCACGCGGGCGCGTACGCCGTCCTGGCCGCGCTCCTCTTCCACGCCGTGGCCGTCCAGGGCTGGTTCGGGCCCCTCTCCCCTGCCCGCTGGGGCGCCGTCTTCCTGGCCGCCTCGCTCTACGGCGTGGCGGACGAGATCCATCAGTCGTTCGTCCCGGGCCGCTGCCCGCAGGCGGCCGACGCCGTGGCCGATTCCGCCGGCGCCGCCGGCGCGCTTGCCGCGATCGGCGTCCTGCGCCGCCGAGGTCGCGCCGCCGCGACGGCGCCGCGCTTGACTCCCCCCCCGGAAACCCTACAATGAACGGGGGATGGGGACGCCCCGCGCCCCCTCCCCGCAACCTCGTCCGGCGCCCCCGGAACGCGAGACGTCGTCCTCGACCGGTCCCTTGAGGAGCCCCGCATGTCCACCTCCAAGATCGATGTCGGCCAGAAGCTGATGCAGCTCGCCGAGCGCGTCGTCGACGTCCAGGCTTACCAGGAGCTGCACTGGGAAGGCAGCTTCGAGGAGTACCTCGAGCAGGTGATGCAGAACCCGAAAATCGTGCGCAACGCGTTCCAGCGCCTGCACGACATGATCCTCTCCTTCGGCATCGAGGACTTCACCGACCAGCGCAAGAACCTGACGCGCTATCACTTCTTCCGCGACCCGATCGCCAACGGCCGCGACGCCATCTTCGGACTCGAAGAAACGCTCATGAACCTGGTCCACATTCTCAAGGCGGCGGCGGCGCAGTACGGCACCGAGCGGCGCATCCTGCTCCTCCACGGCCCCGTCGGAAGCTCGAAGAGCACGATCGTCCGCCTGCTCAAGAAGGGGCTCGAGGCCTATTCCCGCACCAAGGACGGCGCCCTCTACACCTACATGTGGCGCACCGAGGAGGAAGACGGGACCTGGGCCGACTGCCCGATGCACGAGGAGCCGATCAAGCTGGTGCCCACCGAGGCGCGTTCGGCGGTCCTGCGCGAGCTGAACTCGCGCCATCGCGGCGCGTACGAACTGGTCGTCGAGGGGGACCTCTGCCCGTTCTGCCGCCGGACCATGAACGACCTGCTGCGCCGCTACAACGGCGACTGGAGCCGGGTCGTGCGCGGCCACATCCGCGTGCGCCGGCTCATCCTCTCGGAGAAGGACCGCGTCGGCATCGGCACCTTCCAGCCCAAGGACGAGAAGAACCAGGACTCGACCGAACTCACCGGCGACATCAACTACCGGAAGATCGCCCAATACGGCTCGGACAGCGACCCGCGCGCCTTCAACTTCGACGGCGAGTTCAACATCGCCAACCGCGGCGTGATCGAATTCATCGAGGTCCTCAAGCTCGACGTCGCGTTCCTCTACGACCTCCTCGGGGCCTCCCAGGAGCACTCGATCAAGCCGAAGAAGTTCGCGCAGACCGACATCGACGAGGTGATCATCGGGCAC
>CAZWCX010000176.1:0-12376 GCA_964632945.1 uncultured Planctomycetia bacterium
GCAGCCGGTCGGGATGATTCCCAAGCCGCCGCCGGAGCCGGCGCCGGAGAAGCCGGGGGGCCGGCCGGGGCGGTCGGCGTGGCCGGGGGCGCGGAGGGAGGGGAGGTGAGGGGGGGGGTGGAGCTTGCCGCGGGGCGACCGAGTGGGATCTCCCGGTTCGCATCCAATCGTCGCGGCGGGCATTGCGTAGAAAAGGCGCTCGACCTTCCAGTCCGCAGCGACCGAGGTACCATCGAAGAACCGCGCCGAGGAGTGAACCTGGCCAGGAACTGAAAGAACGTCGTGGGCGTCCCCGAAGAGGGTATCGAGGGGAGCGCGCCAGAGATCGTTGGCCGCGGCCCTTGCCGGTGCCGCCGGGGGGCGAGGCTCACGACTGCCGCTCATGGTCGTTCAGCACCTCGCGGATCACGGCTCTCGCCGACTCGGCCCGTGCCGGGATCGTCTGGTGGTAGTACGGAAGCGCGACGATCGCCGTGGACAGCGCCAGGCCCCTACCCCGCGCCCACGTCGCAGCGTCGAGCCCGAGCGCGAGGCGATAGGCTTCACGACTTGCGCCACGGAACAGGTTCCATGCGGGGAGGAGCTCCGTGGCCGGATCGCCGACGCCCAGGCCTCCCCAGTCGATAACGGCGCTGAGCCTGCCGCCCGCGAGCAGCAGGTTGTCCGGAGCCAAGTCGCCGTGGAGCCAGGTGGGCGGCCCGTCCCACGCCGGCGCGCCGAGGTCGTGCTCCCAAGCTCGCCGAACGAGCTCCGTGTCGACGAGGCCCTGCGACTGTCGGATGCCTTCGCGAGTCATTTCGTCCCGCGCCCCGAGCGGCACTCCGCGCCAGAAGTTGTGAGGCCCTGGCTGCGGCCCACCCGTCGGGTCCAAAGCGATCAAGGCGCGCACAAACGCGGCGAGGATCCGGGCGGCCGCCACGGGATCGGCGAGACGTTTCCGCGCGGCTTCCTCGCCGTCCAACCAGCGAGCGATCGACCACGCCGCAGGGTATTCCCGGCTGGGGGCGCCGCGCGCCAGCGGTTCCGGAATCGCGAGCGGCAGGTGGGGTGCAAGCTTCGGCAGCCAATGAACGAGCTTCTCGATCTGCGCGTCACGCCCGGGTCGATGCGGCAATCGGACCGCCATCTCGTCGCCGAGACGGAAGATCGTGTTCTCGGTGCCGGTACTCGAGACGGCCACCACGGGCAAGTCCGCCCAGTGCGGAAACTGATCCGCCAAGAGACGACGGACCAGCTGCGCGTGGGTGTCGATCTGATCCGCGTGGATTTTCTTGTCGGTGGTCATTCCGGCGCCCATTCCAGGAACCCCGGTGCGGTCACGCGCACATAGATCTTCTGGGTCACGTCCTCGGCATCCACGGCCTGCGGCCCTCTTTTCTGGACGTACCCCACGCCCGCGCCCCGCGGACGACGCCTCCCGCGCGCACGCTCCCGAGCCGGCGTTCCCCGCGGCGCGTTCCCGTTCGTGGTGCCGCCCGGAGTGCCGCGGAGCGCGGCCGGAGGGGGCATTCGGTCGCCAGGACCTTCGCCCGAAAGGCGCGCTCCGGGGTCGGTGTGGGCGGGCGGGGCGAACGCCTCGGCCTCGAGCCGGAAGCGGGGCCGTCCGTCGCCACGTCGCGGGCGCTCACACCCCGCCCGCCAGCCGCCGGCGGGCTTCGCTCATCACCGCGTCCCAGTCGTCCATCGACGGCATGCGGATCCCCTGGTCGTACGAGTTGCGCCGGACCGTGACGGAGGTGCCGTTGTTTGCGGCTTCGACCGCCCAGAAGTCCCCCATCGAGGTCGAGCCCTTCCCTGGACGCGCCGACGAGCGTCCGGGCGGCGACTGCAGCGTCAGCTCGATCTCGCTCTCGGTCTGGAAGCGCGTCTCCCGGTCCACCACGCGGCGGCGCCGGGACGAGCCGTAGCTGGGTCCGATCCCCCTGCGGCGCATCTCCTCGATCACCGTGCGCTGGATCCGGGTGAGCGCGCGCACGATCAGGCGGTTGCCGTCGGCCAGAGCGGCCGACGCGCCGAGGATCGGGTGGACCCACTGGTCGTCGGTGGTGCGGCGGGAATCGCCGAAGAAGAGGCTGCCTGTGCCGCGCTGGGTCTCGTGCGTGCCGTCGCGGGCGGACAGGCCGAGGTCGAGCTCGAGGCGCACGGGCGAGCCCGGAGGGACGAGCGGCGCGAGCTTGTCGAGGACCTCGCGCGCGAAGGCACGGGGCTTCTCGGGCAGGTCGAAGCGGGCGACCAGGAAGGACCACACGCCGAGCCCGATCCCAGCGAGGCCCAGGGCGGCGCCGAGGACGAAGGCGGCGGGCACCTGCTTGACCGCGCCGAGAAGGACGCAGACGACGCCCGCGAGGACGCCCAGGCCGGCGAGGAGCTGGACGGTGTTTCGGTCGTCGTCGGTCTTGCGGTCGAAGCGATCCACTTCGTTGAGGAACTTGATCCATGCGGCGACCGGACGCTCGCCCGCGATGCACTTTTCCTGCAGCAGGTCGCGCTGCTCCTCGGACAGGGCCGCGAGCGCCTGGCGCGTGCCGAAGAACGGCATGGGGTCCTCCTTGCGTACGCTTCCCGCAGTGCATTCGGCCGGACTCCCAAACCAGGGTACCCCTCCCCGGGCGGCGAGGGCAAGAAGAAGGAGGAGGAGCGCGGATTCCGCCGCTGCATCATCCTTGCGCGCGCCGAGCCCGCTCGCCCCCTCGCGGCGCGCGACCTGCCCTGCCGGCGTCAAGCGTTGCGATGGAAGGAATTGATGTCGCGTTCGAGTTCCAGCAGGATGCCGAGGTTGATCACGCCGAAACAGCCTCGGACTTTTGCCCGCCGACGCGGTTCCGCTTATTGCGTTCTCGGCGGTCCGGCCGAGGGGCTGCCTTTCGCGGCGGCCGCGATCGGCAAGGCCATCGCGCTCGGGGTTACCCTTGAGGGAGGTCTCGGACGCGGATACGATCGCCAGGCGTCCTTCGTACACGAGTGGGTACCTGATGGGCGTCTACCGCAAGCCGTGAAGAATCCTAGTGCGCAGTCCAACTTGAATCGCTGCGTGCGGCGCTACGGGCTACAGGCTACAGGAAGACATGCTGTTCTGCCTTCCCCGGAGCCTGTAGCCTGGAGCCTTCAACCCAACGGATCCATCTTGACGGCCCACGGGGAGGCGGGCGGCGTCGACTACCGGAGGCGATGTATGACCACGCCGAGAGATCGTCTGCAACGGTTCCTCGAACATCTCGATGCGATCTTCGGTACCGAGCCCGAGTTCCATCCCTTTCCCTCGACCACTCCCGGCGCACCGCAGTTGGTGTGCATGGTCTACCGGGAAATCCCCGAGGCGGGTCACATCACCGGCGTAACGTTCGGCCTCTCCGAGGTCGAACATCCGGACTGGAAGCTCGGCCGCCCGGAGCTCACGATCTCGCTCGCCTCGACGGACGTCGCGTGGCCGCTGGCGATCGCGGAGCTGGCCAACCGGCTGCGCGGTGAATGTCCCTTCTGCTACGGCAACGTGATCAACTTCGGTGGGCGGATTTCCGAGGAGTCGGAGATGTCCGCGTTCTTCCTCTTCGCCCCTTCGATTCTGGAGAAGGAATCGTACTTGAACATCGACCTCGGCCGAGACCTACCGATCCATATCGCGGGAGTCTACCCCATCTACGACATCGAACGCGCGACCATCTCCGACCTGGGACTCGAGAAGTTCTGGCATCACCCGAAATTCGACCCGTACGACGTGAAGCGGCGGGCGATCGAGTGACGGGATATCGAGGGACACCCGACACGGGCGCGAAGACAAGGCGCTGCGGAGACGCACTGCCCGGTACCGAGAATGGCGGCTTCGAAAAACGGGTGGGCGGAATCGGCGAAACCAACGCGCCGGTCCACGATCTCGCGCTCCGCCCGCCGGAGGAAGGACGGGCGATCGAGGTGGTCGTCGCGCGACACCGTTATCGCGCGATGGGCGGGGCGTATCCAGTTCCGCCGCGACGAATCGATAAAACAAGCCGCAGGGGAGTCGCCCAAGCAAGGCTCGACGCTGGCGCAGGGGGACGCTGCGGTGGTGTGCCGGTACGCCGAGTGGGCGAAGTTCGAGCCGATGGGGCGTTTCTCCACACTTGGGCGGCGTAGCGAACCTATGGTTTCAATGTTGAAGGCCCACTAGCGCCCATTCGGCGAGATAGCCGCCGTGGCGCCCGGGTTTTTCGGCCAGGACGGGTACGAAGAGGCGCTGCCGGCACTGCTCGGCGTGCCGAGGAGACGACCGGACAAGGCCACCAGATCGTCGAACCTGCGCGCAACGAGCAAGGTCTCTGCTTCAGAGCGATTCGTCCGTTCCAGCCTCTCGAGCGCGTCGGCCGCGGATTGGGCCTCGTAGTAGTAGTCCGAGAGTCCGAGCGCCAGGAACGCCCGGACCGCATCCGGTCGGCGAAGCGCCATCCCTTCCAGAATCTCCCCCGCGCGACCCTCGAATGCCAGTACGAACCTTCGCGCTGGCGATCCGTCGCCCCAACGAATGCCTGTGAGGCCCGGCTTGCAGTCGGCGACGCGGGGTGGCGGTATCCTCGTCCAGGAGTGCGCGCTGCAGGAGACTCCATACCGGATTTCCAGGAAGCGAGTGACTCGCTTACCCCGGGTCCGAACTCGCGCGATGTCGGGGAGGGGGCTCCAGACCGCAAACCGATTTTCGATTCGGAGCGCGCCGCAGTCTCGGCATACGCCGGTGACGACTGGGCAGCCCGCGGCCAGGAGCACGTCGACGAGGCAGATAGCCCCTACCAGGACCAGAAGGAATCGCAGGCTGAACTGCGCTCGCGGCAACGGGCTACGCCCGTCGGACCGGTGGCCGGGCGAGCCCGGCAGGTCGGCGCTCATGCTGCGATTCCCTGTGGGCGCGGGCGTAGAAGAGGGAAACGGAAAACGGGAACCCCAACTGTTCCCAGCACATGCCCAAGATGTAGAAACGACGGACGGTGCTCTCGGTGCTGCGTTCGGCCCGCAGAAGGTCGAGGGATACGGCGGGCTCGCCGCCGCGGGTTGCGAGTCATGTCGGCAATGGTAGCCCCGCCAGCGTCGGATTTCTATCATGAACCCTCCTCTCTGGTCAGGACTCGCGAGGGAGGCCGACGGGCAATTCGGGAATGGCGAACGGCCCGCGAAACGCTTGGACCATCCGGAGCACATGCATGGCGCCGAAGCCCCTGCAACCCGGAGACCCGACCGGTACCCTGGCCTGGATTGCCGCGGCATGGGTGATGGCGAAGTCGCTGTGCGTGGCCTTGAACGTCGGCCTGACCGGACGGATCATCGAACGGCTGTTTGCCGACTTTGGGCATCTGCCGCCGCCTTTCGTTCAGGCGGTGCCCGCGAGCGTCGTGCGCGGGCTCCTGCTGGGTACCGCAGCCGTGGCGCTCTTGGGTCGGGTGACTTTGGGCACACGCAAGTGGATGTGGATCGTCCTTGCGGTCGGTTGGGTGTTCGCGGAGGGGATCGAGACGCTCTGGCTGGAGGCCTCTCGGCTGTCGCTTCTGGAGTTGCTGAAGTGACGAGCACGAGCACGGACATCCCCGAACCGACGACGGTCGATGGCGAACGGGCCATGCGCGTGGCATCGCACGTCACACTGCTGGTGGCGCTTCTCTACGCGGCCGGGTTGCTGGTATCGGCGCTGCGTGTCACCCCGGCCCGCCTCGCGGCGTTCGATGACATCGGGAAGTCGCTGCCGCCGATCACCATGTTCTTCCTGGGATCGGAGTTTCCGTTGTGGTGCGGAGCCATCGCGGTAGGTGCGCTGGCGAAAGAGTGGCTCGTTCGCCGACCGCGGGTCACGCTCGTCTTGAACGGCGCGCTGTTGGTCCTGACCGAGGCGCTGAAGCAGGCGTGGGTGGTCGCAGCGAACCTGCCCCTGCTCGACCTACTGATGGGGATGAAGTAGCGGGAGCGGGGCGTCGGCAGTGCTCCCCCCGGCGACGCTCCGCTGCGCTGCGCGCGTCCGGGAGTGAAACCCTACCCTTTTCAACCGGGAAGTCGCGCTCACGAAGCGGCCGCCCGGAACGAGCGGCACGAGGAGAGGTTCCTGAGCAGTGTGCCGACGGCACCGGTGGGAACACCTTCTCCGTTCCCCGACATCAGACTGACTCGAGCTCAGGCGCTTCGACCCGGCCACCATACGATCGAACGCGAACCTGACCGAAATGGTCATCCCCGTCCCGCCCCGCTCCCGCTTCTTCACCGCGGCGTGGAGTCGCGACACGGGCGACCTCGCCGGCGTGGTCGGCGAACTACGGCGCCTGCTCGGCGAGTGCGAGCCATCTGCTGCGCCCGCGCGGCCGAGGCGGGTGCGCTCGCGGTGCGGTCGGCACACCGGATTCCCTGGGCCCCCGCCGTGCCGCGCGTCGAGGGTGGACTTTCGCGCAGTTTGGGATGGACGACAGGGTCCTGGGGGAGATACCCTCCCCGTAGTGGTGTCCGAACGACGGGTCGGGGTCTCCGGGGGCGCCTGCAAACGTCCGGACGCGCGCCCACTTCATGAGCGCCAACTCGGGGAGCCAAGCCTGTCCGGGGCGCCCCCCAAAGCCGCGGATCCGGTGAACCGGCGATGCGGGCTCACGCGGCGTGACCCGTGCAGGGGATAGGAGGATTCGATCCATGCGGTTCCTGGCGGCGGTCTCCCTTGCCCTGTTGCTCACACTCCCGGCGTCGCTCGCTGAGGATCCGGCAGCTCCCGCCGTCCCGCGCGATGCAGCCTGGGCGAAGCAGGAACTCGCCCGGCATGCGGAGGAGCATGGGGTCGAGGAGCGGGACCGCCGGCTGATGGAGCGCCTCCTCGACCGGCACCTCGCCGCGGGGTGCCCTCCGGAATCCGCAATCTCGCGCCTGATCGAAGTCTGGCAAGCCAGCAGGATCGATCGGAGCCTCCTTCCCGACTGGGCTGCCGCCACCGAGGCCGTCATGGGCGACGATCAGCGTGGCGGCCAGGGACTCGAGTTCCTCGAGCATGCCTGGGAAACGACCTTCCGGCCGCGCGCGATGGTCGCGAGTCAGACCGCATTCGAGGCGCGGCTCGAGTTTGCCGGGTGGCTGTGGAGCGCCAATGTCCCGGAGCCGGAGGCGATCCTCCTCCGCGGCATTTTCCTCGACCTGCTCGGGGTGACGGTGGATCGATATCCGTACTGGACGGATAAGCCGTGGCAGATCTGCCAGGATGCGTGGTTCGCACGCCGCGAGGACAAGGGGTACATCGCCGATCTCGCGAAGCTCGTTTCCGACGAAGTGAGCAAAGGCACGCGGAGGGACCCCCTCTACGAAGTCATCGAATCGCAGCTCGGTGCGCGTCGAGAAGCGGCCCTCGCAGTCCTCGCGCAGAAGCGCCGTGCTCTCACCGATCCCGTTCACGATGCGGCCGGCGCAAAGGCGGCATTGCTGGCCTTCGCCGAACTCGGGGGTTATTCGCCGCGGGACTTGGAGTCTCTGACGCGGCTGCTGGAGGACCTGCTTGCGGCGGGAATTGAACCGAGCAAGGCCATCCAGACGCTGGAGCATGGCTACCATCTCGGTCGCGGGGATTCGACACTCCTCGCGTCCATGGCAGAACACGTTCACGAACGGGTAAAGGCCGGGGCCAGAGGCGAGGACGTGTTTGCGGCCGAGGGGGAACTCGCGGATCGCTGCGATGTCGCTCGAGAGGCCGCGGACGCTGAAGTCGTGTACGCCATGCTCGAGGAGAGGATGCGAATCCTGCGCGTCCCGAAGGCCGACGCCGACCTGGTGCGAGGCATTCTGGCGGATCTCAAGAAGGCCCGGCTGTACTCTCCCGGGACGGTGGAGATGTGCTGCGGAGCCCTGAAGGCGAATCACGACGGGACGTTTCTGGCGGATCTGGCCGGGATGGTGCGGGAGGAGACGTCCAGAGGTGCCGACGCGGAGCGGTTCGCGCAGGCGTTCGACTCGTTCATGAAACTCCGAAAGGCCCTTCCCGGGGCCGGGAAGTGAAGGCGAAGGGAAGTCGCCACCCGTGCCGCCTTCGAGGCCGCCCTCCAGGGCAAGCAGGTTCGCAGAAATGACCGCTCCTGGAGGCGGGGCTGCCCATGCCGTTTCTCCCGCTCCAGGTTCTCGCGCACCGGAAGCTTCTGGTTCTGCACTCCAGTGAGCGTCGTCCGCATCGCGGCCGGGATCCCCTTGGTCAGGGTCTCGAGGAAGGCGATGAGCAGGGCGACCAGGGCCAGGAAGAACGCGAGGATGGCCAACCACTTCGTGACGAGAGCGCCTCTTGCGGCAACCGCGGCTCCGGGTCCCGTCGCGAGCGTCGGCGGGCGAGGATCGCCGCGACCTCGGCTGAGGAGCGCCCAGATCATGGATGCGCCGAACCAGAGGAGCGAGAGCCTGATTCACCAGCGGATTCCGGGCTCTCCCTGGCGGATGAAGGAACGCGCGGGATGCGCGACGGAGTGAGGCCGGGAGCCGTTCGTTCCTGGGCGAACCGGGATCGTGATCGCGCTCGCGCTCGGGTTCGGACCCGATGCGGCGTTTCAGTCTTCGTCTTCCGCGCCCGCATCTCGTTGCAGTTCCGACCAGCGCGGATCGTTTCGCAACGGCGCCCAGGCATCGTCCGCAAGGGCGGCTTGGGGATTCGCGAGGCCGAGGGCGATCGCCCGGCGCAGGCGCTGGAAGAGGCGATCCCGAATCGCCTCGATCGACTCCGCGTGCGGTGCGGCGTTCGTGCCGCGCGCCAGGTCGAGGGCGTCGGCGCGAGCGGCTTCGAGCAGCGCGGCGGCGTGCTCTTCGCTCCGTTCCTCCGCGGCATCCGGATCGAGACGGGCGAGTGCGTCGAAGTCTTCGACCGCCTCCTGCCAACGTCCGAGGGCGGCCCGCAGCCGTCCGCGGTGCATTCTCGCTTCCAGGTCTTCGGGGTCCGCGCCCACCGCTTGATCCAGGTCCCCCAGCGCGCTCTGGAGGAACGCTGCGCGCTGCGCGGGGTCGTCCGTGGTGAAGGCACGGCCGGCGCGGGCGCGTCCGCGGAGGACGAGCGGCTCCGGCGTTTCCTCGATGCCGTCCAGCGCCTGGGTCAGGTCGGCCTCCGCGCGGGCGAACCACTCGGCCGCCCCCGTGATGTCCCCGCCGGCTGCCCGCGCTTCGGCCAGGAACACCTCCGCCTGCCCGCGACCTTCCCACGCTTCGGCGGCGTCGGACGGATCCGCCTTCAGCGCCTCGTCGAAGCACGCCACCGCGCGCTCGAACCGGTCCTGCGCGGGTCGGTGCTCGGCGACGAGGCTCAACCCGTGCACCAGGAGTTGGGTGCCGCGTTCGGCCCAGGGCCGCTTCTCCGCCGGCTCCAGGGAGCACGCTCGGGCGTAGTGTTCCTCCGCCGCGCGAAACGAGGGTTCCGGATCCTGCCCGTGATCGTGGTCCCACTGTGCCTGATTGCCGTGGACGATCCCGAGAAATTTCCAGGCCTCCAGTTCTTCGGGTGCGATCTCCAGCACGCGCTTGAAATCCGCGCGGGCGCCCGCCTGGCAGGATTCCGGTTCCTCCTCCTGCCCCATGCGGTAGAGGGCGCGGTTGGCGCGCAGCATGCCGCGCCCGAGGAGGCCGATGAGGGAGTCGGGCGCGCGGCGCAGGCCCTCGCCGTAGTCGGACTCGCCCTGCTGGTAGGCGTCTTCCGGGTCCTCTCCGCCGGTTTCGACCAGGTCGGCCCACTCGGACCAGGCGGTTGCGCGTGCGAACCAGGCGTCCGGATCGTCGGGCGCGGATTCGAGCGCGCGCGAAGCGGCGTCGCGGGCGGCCTGCAAGGCGTCGGTCGGATCGTTCTGATGGGCGGCGAGGTGTCGGCCCAGTTCGGTGAGGGCGCGGGCCTGGCCGAGCCGGGCGGGCACGGACGCGGGCGCGAGTTCGGCGGCGCGCTGGAAGTCGGCAGCCGCGTCGCGCATCAAGGCGAGGGTCTTGTCCAGCGGGACGGAAGGATCGAGCGCCCGGCGCAGGCGCACTTCGCCCCGTACCAGCGGATAGGGGACGTAGCCGCGGTCGCGCCGCATGCCGTCGGTGCAGGCCGCTTCGGCGGCTTCCAGTTCGCCCCGCATCAACGCGACGTCGGCCAACGTCTCGTACGCCTCCTCCAGCGAGTCGTCGAGGGCGAGGGCCTCGGCCAGACGCTCGCGGGCGCGCGCGGCCTCGCCGGGGATGCCGGAATAGGCCGCGGCCAATCCCTGTGCCGCCGCAAGCCGGGCCCGATCGGCGCGGCCGCCGGCGAGGTCCGCCCCCGACGCCGGAGACGATACCGCCTGCGCGAGCCGGGCCAGGTCCGCCTGAAGCGCCGCACGCAGCCGTTCGAATTCCGCATCGGCGGAGGCGACGGGCGCCGCCGGACCCGCGCCGGACCGCCGGTACCCGCCCGCAGGTCGATCCAGCGCTTCGCGGGCGGCGATCTCGGCGCGCACGGCGGCCGCGCGGGTGCGATGGGCCTGCGCCGACAGCACCGCGCGCTCGTACAGGCTCGGAACGTACCCCGGGTCCTTGGCCAGCGCGCGATCCTGCTCCGCGCGGGCCTCGTCGAAACGCAGCAGCGCCCGATACAGCCGTCCGAGCTGGAAATGCGGATCGGGAAGTTCGGGAAGCCGGTCCTGGGCGGCCGCGGCGGCGTGGCGCAGGGGCTCCGCGAACGCGCGTTCCGCCTCGGCCAGCATGCCCCCGGAGCGCCGGACCACGAGCGTCGCCTCCAGGAGCGTCGCCGCCCGTTCGCGCAGCCCCGCGGTCACCTGCGCGGCGAGGTCCGCCCGCTCGCGCCGGCCGGACTCCTCCTGCCATGCGAATCCGAGCGCGAGCACGATCGACGAAAGGGCGGTCATGCCTACGCCGAGCAGCGCCTTGCGTCGCCTCCCCCAACGCAACCACCGCTCCGCGGCGCTCTCCGGACGCGAGGTGATCGCCTCTCCGTTCCGCCAGCGCACCAACTCCTGCGCAAACTCGCGCGCGGTCGGAAAGCGCCGCTCCGGCTCCTTGCTCAGCGCCCGCGCGCAGATCGTGTCCAGGTCGAGCGGGATGCGGGCATCGATGCGACGGAGCGGAACGGGGTCTTCGGTGAGGACCCTCGCGACCACCTCGCCCATGGTCGCGCCCGGGAACGGAGGCTGCCCCGCCAGCGCCTCGTACAGCACGGCCCCGAGCGAGTACACGTCCGCGGCCGGACTCGCGGCCTTGCGCTCGCCGTTCATCTGCTCCGGCGCCATGTACAAGGGAGTCCCGACCGCCTCGCCCGAGCGCGTGAGGGCGGTCTCGCCTTCGAGGCGGCGGGCGAGGCCGAAGTCGAGCACGTGGACGCCGCCCGCCTCGTCGATCATGAGATTGGACGGCTTCACGTCGCGGTGGATGATCCGGTGGTCGTGGGCGTGCGCCACCGCATCGGCGGCGTCCGCCACCCAGCGCACGCGTTCGCGCAAGGGAGCCGGTGGCGTGGCGGAGAGGGCGTGGCTCAGGGTCTGTCCGCGCACGAACCCCATCGCCAGGAACGGCACGCCGTCGATCGTGCCCGCGTCGTGGATCGGCACGATCCCGGGATGTCGCAGCGCCGCTGCGGTCTGGGCCTCCCGCTGCAGTCGTTCGACCAGGGTCCGGTTTTCGCCTGCGTCCAGGAGCAGCGTCTTGAGCGCGACGTCGCGACGCAATTCGGTATCGAGGGCGAGATAGACCACCCCCATCCCGCCCCGGCCGAGTTCCTTTTGCAGTCGGTACCTGCCCAGGCGCCGGCCGGACCCGACCGGATCGAGGGCTTCCTTCCCGCCGCCGGCGTCGCCGGCGAGCACCGTGCGCGCCCCGGCTTCGGCGTCGCCGGGGGTGGGGCGTCCCGTCGCCGCCGCGGCGGCAGCCGCGGGTGCGGTGTCCGGTGGATGGGCCGTCGACGCCGTGGCCGATCCTCCGCAGAACCGGTCCCACTGATCCGCGGTGAGGAGCCCTTGGTCCCGCAGGAGCGTCCCCAGCGGAAGCCCCGTGCCGCCGCCGTCCCGTTCGCGGACCACCCGGGCCAGGTCTTCCGCCCGCACGACCCCCGCCGCGGCGAGCTGGGCGGCCAGCAGCACGTCTTCCACGCTCGCCATTCCGCGGGTCCTCGACAGGGCTCGACGGGAATCGATCGGGGATCAGGCTGCGGACCGGCGGCCGGGCGGCCTGCCCATCGATGGGGGACCGCGCGATTCACTCCCCGTTGACTTCCTTGATCTGACGGCGCCAGGCGTCGGCTGCTCCGAGAAGCCACTCGCGTCGCTTGGCATCGGGCTCAGACTTCGCCTGCGTCTCTCGTTCGGCGATTGCGGTCTTGGCGCCGTCCTCGAAGACCCTGCGGATCTCGGGATCGGCGAGCACGCCTCGACCCACCGAATCGTGCGTCTTGTACTTCTGATAGATCTCT
>CAZWCX010000177.1:0-12306 GCA_964632945.1 uncultured Planctomycetia bacterium
CGCGAAAATCGCCTCGGCCGAACCTAGGATCTCAAGATTGAAGACCCACTAGGCCGGCTCACGCGCCGGGCGACACTGCCCCCGCGCAGGCCCCCGCCGCCGCTTCCGCCGTCGCGGCGGTCGGTTCGTACTCGGCGTCGGGATGCCGATTCTCGAAATGGTCGATTGCGCGGGCGGCGAGTTTCTCGACCGTCCACCGGGTCAGGACCGGACGGGCCAGCCAGCCGAAGACCGGCACGAACAGCAACGCCTCCCCCGCAAGCTTGACGCCGTAGTTCTTCACGCCCGACAGGACGATCCACTGCGCGGCTTCGCCGCGGGTCAGCGCTTCCCCGTACGCGCCGGCGATCTCCTGCACCATGCGCACCTCGACGAGCGTCACCACGGCGGTGAGCCCCGGAAGCGGGAACATGACGCCGAGCCCCGCGGACGTTGCATATCTCTCCATGATCCCACGACAGAAGTCCCGGGTCTTCATGAGCGCTCCTCCGACGGGCCCCGCGGGGCGAACGAAGATCAGGATCCCAGCCGGGATTCCAGGAAGGAAAGCACGTGGTCAAGCACCGCGTCGCGGACTTCGTCCCGCTCGTGGAGCAGCTCGTGGCGGGCGCCGGGAAACACGATCTTCGTGCAGTCGGGGGCGGCTGCCGCCACCGCGTCCTGCGCATCGTTGTCGACCAGGGACTCCTCCCCCGCCTGGAAGAGCAGCACCGGCAGCGTCAACTTCGCGGCCTCCGCGCGCATCGTCTTCCCCGCCCGGATCGCCTCGCGCACCCACCCGTAGGACGGCCCGCCGAGCCAGAGGTACGGGTCCTTGGCGTAGATGTCCATCTTGAAATCGTAGCGCCCGCGGCTCTTCGTCGTGTCGTTCCCGTCGAACGAGTCCGCGGAAGGTTTCCAGGGCCCGTGCCCCCAGGCGAACGACCGACGCCATCCGACCGTCGACATCAGGTTCACGAACGCCTTCTGCCACCAGGCGACGGGAAGCCCGTGCAGCGGAGAGTTGAGGATGAGCGCATCCAGCCTTCCGGGGTGTCGCTGCGCGTAGCGGGTCAGGATCCCGCCGCCCATCGAATGGCCCCAGCCCACGATGTGCCGGTGGGGCTCGGCGCGAACCACCCGCTCGACGAAGTTTGCGACGTCGGTCACGTAATGATCGAAGTCATCCACGTGACCCGGCGGCGACACGAAATCGGGCGGCGCCGGGGGACGCCCGGCAAGCCGGTCCGAGCGGCCCTGACCGCGATGGTCCAGGAAGTAGAAGGAATAGCCCAGCGGGTGCAGGTCGCGCACCACCTCGGCGTATTTGGTGAAGGTCTCGGTCCGTCCCGGCGCAAAGACGATCGCGGCCCTCTCGTTGGGGGCGCGGAACACGGCCGTGGCCAGGCGCACGCCCCCGACCCCCGAGGTGGTGCCGAAGATCCCGTGTTGCTTCCAGTAGTCGAGGATGTCGTCGGCCGTGCCGCGCGCCGGATCGGCGACGAGCAACTCCTCCTCCCCGGACCAGTCCACGCCGGAGGAGACGCCGGAGGCATCCGACTTCCCGTCGGGACCGACGTAGCGGCTGCGCAGCGTCCGCTCGCGAAGATCGATCTCCAGCCGGCCCGTCTTCCCGGCCGCCGGGGCCTTGCCTGCGAGCGCGTCCAGGATCCCGGTCGACCCGCCATCCACCGCCACGCGGACGGTGTTGCCGGAACGGATCCCCTTCCCCTCGACGGACCACTCCCGGCCGTCCGCCAGCCGGACCGACTGTCGGACGGACACTCCGTTGCCCGTGCCGGTCAGCACCAGGTCCCCGACGAATGCGCCCCCCGGGGCGACCGTCCCGCGAACGCGATAGTGGGATTCGGGAGACTCCGCGCGGGCGGGCGCCGCCGCCCGAACGCCAAGCAGGACCAGCAGGGCCAGCGCCGGGACGGATACCATCCCGAACCAGGATTGCTTGCGGGAACGGGGGTTCGTGCTCATCTCAACCCTGTCTCCGACGATTCCGCAGGACCGATCCGGATGGAAGAAAACTGTACGGTGCGACGCGCGTCGGATCAAGGGTGAAGAAATCGACCCGCCGCGAAACGCGGGTCCGGGCGGATGCGGGCGCGCGGAATCGTTCGCCCGCGCCCCGCCCCTCCCGGCCGGCGGCCCGGGCGGAGCGGGCGGCGGATCCTCGGTCCGAACGACGTCGAGCGAGGACATGCCGGTCGCGGGCCGACCCGGGCGGGCGGCCACACCCGACCGGTTTTCCACGTTCCCGGCCGGTTCGGAATGCATAATTCTGGCCCAGAGAGCAATCTCTTGACTCCCTCCCCGGCACGGGATTCAATGCGCGCCATGTTCGGCTTCATTCCCAAAGACGAGTCCTTCTTCGACCTGTTCGAACGCGCCGCCAGCAACGTCAACGACGGAGCGCGGGCGCTGGTGGAGTTTCTCGAGAAGTTCGACAACCTGGCGGAGCGCGCCAAGCGGATCAAAGACATCGAGCATGCGGGCGACGAGATCACCCACGAGACGGTGGAACGCCTCAACCGGACGTTCGTCACCCCGCTCGACCGGGAGGACATCCACCAGCTGATTTGCCGGCTGGACGACGTCCTCGACATGATCGACACCGCGGTCAATCGCATGGTGCTGTACAAGATCAAGGAACCCACCAAGGACGCCGTGCTCCTGGCGCACTGCCTGCTGCACCAGACCGCCCTGATCCAGGAATCGATGCCGATGTTGCACTCGATGAAGAACCTCGACCAGGTGCAGCAGAAAGGCCGGATGATCCACACCCAGGAAAATGAGGCGGATCGCATCGAACAGCATGCCCTCGCATCCCTGTTCGAAACCGGAGTGGATCCGATCGAAGTGATCAAGTGGAAGGACATCTACGAGGAGCTCGAAGCGGCGACCGACCGCTGTGAGGACGTCGCCAACGTCATCGAGGGGATCATTCTCAAGAATGCCTGAAGCCGGCTTCTGGCTCGTCGCATCGATCGTGCTGCTGGCGCTCGCCTTCGACTACGTCAACGGATTCCACGACGCGGCCAACTCGATCGCGACCATCGTCTCGACCCGCGTGCTTTCTCCCAAGTGGGCGGTGATCTGGGCCGCCTTCTTCAATTTCATTGCATTCCTGGTCTTCGACACCCACGTCGCCTCGACGATCGGCAAGGGGATCATCGTCAAAGAGGCCGCCACGCTGCAGGTGGTCACTTCCGGGTTGATCGGGGCCATCGCGTGGAACCTGATCACCTGGTTCTACGGGATCCCGTCGAGTTCCTCCCACGCCCTGGTCGGCGGATTCGCCGGCGCGGCGGTCGTGTTCGCCGGGACGGAGGTCTTGATCCTGCCGGGCCTGCTGAAGATCGGGGCCTTCATTTTCCTCGCCCCGATGATCGGGATGGCGGCCGGCTTCCTTTTCATGGTCGCGACCTACTGGGTGTTCCGGCGTTCCGCGCCGGCCCGGGTGAGCGGGCTGTTCCGCAAGCTTCAGTTGTTTTCTGCGGCCGCGTACAGCCTGGGGCACGGCGGCAATGACGCGCAGAAGACGATGGGAATCATCATGGCCGTGCTGATCGCGGCGCGGAGCCTCGACCCGAAGGCCGAAGTTCCGATGTGGGTGGTGCTTTCCTGCCACGCCGCGATGGGCCTGGGGACGCTCGCCGGCGGCTGGCGCATCGTCAAGACGATGGGCCACAAGATCTGCAAGCTCCAGCCCGTCCACGGATTCTCGGCGGAATCCGCCGGGGCGCTCACGCTCTACGGGGCCACCCTCTTCGGGATCCCGGTCTCCACCACCCACACCATCACCGGCAGCATCATCGGCGTCGGGGCCACGCGCGGGATCCGCGCCGTGAAGTGGGGCGTCGCGGGACGCCTGATCTGGGCGTGGGTCCTGACCATCCCGGCCGCAGGCTCGATTGCCGCCCTCTCGTGGTGGCTGTTCTCGATCTCGGGCTGGTAGCGGATTCCGCGCGGCGCACCGGCCTCCGGGGGACCGCCGCTATCGCCCGGCGAGCGCCGGGACCAGCTCCGCGAAGATGGGCTGGAGTCGAGCGGCCTCGCGCCAGGCCTCCTCCGCCTCTTCGACCCTGCCGAGCGCCCGCAGGATCTCTCCGCGGCGCAGGTGCACTTCCGCGGCGGAGGGGTCGGATTCCCACGCCTTGCCGATCGCCGCCAGCGCCTCCTCCCGGCGGCCGAGCCGAAGCAGCGCCACGGCCCGGTAGGTGCGCGCCTCCGCGGATCCGGGCTCCCGCTCCAGCAGCGCATCGAGATCCGCGAGCGCCCGTTCCCGGGACCACTGCGCGCCGTCCCGATCTCCCGCCCGCTCCCGCGACCGCGCCCGGTCGAGTTCCAGGATCGCCCTCTGGATCCGGGCGGGCGCGTACCCGGGGTCGACCTGCTCGATGACCCGGGAGAACTCGGCCCGGGCCTCGTCCCACCTCTCGCGGGCCGCGTGGCAGATCCCCCGGCCGGTGATCCGTTCCCGCACCCAGCGGTCTTCCTCTCCGGGCGGCCGGTCGGCCAGGCGGGCAATCGTCGAATCGGCGTCCTGGCCGAGGATCCCGACCCGCACGCCCACGCGGATGCTCAAGTCGGGATCCGCGTTCATGAGCAGGTTCAGTCGCAGGCGCAGCACGGCCTCGTGGTCCGGGTTCCGGTCGAACAACTGCGAAATCACCGACCGGTCGAGCGGGAGGAAGAACTCGAGGTCCTCCTCCGCGCGGTAGTCCAGCGCCTTGCCCATGTGATCGGCGAGCATGGCATTGAAGGAGCGCCGAACGCTCGCGCCCTTCGAGAACTGAAGGCGGTCTTCGAGTTCCAGCTCGCGGAGGAGATCGAGCAGGCGCTCGACGCCGACGATGAAGCGCTTGAAATCGCGCGCCGCCGCCTTGAGGCGGCCGCCTCCGAGCAGGGCGAAGGCGCGCAATCCGCACAGGAAGGGATTGAGGGGCACCCGATCGGCCACCTGCCCGAGCGCGGTCGCGGACGGGTCCCACTGTTCCTGGAAGTGGTAGATGCCCGCCCGCAGAATCCTCGCCGAATGAAAATCCGGCGCCGCCCGTTCGACGCGATCGAGGTCCTCCAGGGCCAGTTCGAACGCCCGGCGAGCGAGGAAAAGGAGGGCGCGATTGTACCGGGGCGCCGCCCAGTCGGGGGCCCGCATCACCGCCTCATTGTAGAGGCCGAGCGTCTCGTCCAACCGCCCGGCCACGAACAGGCGGTTCCCCTCGCGCACCAGCGCTTCCGCCTGCAGGCGCGGCGCGGCTTCCGCCGGGATTCCGTCCAGGGTCGCCTGAATCAGGTGCAGCGCCCCGGCGATTTGCGGATTGTCCGCGCGATCCGGCGGGTTCATCGCACAACGGAACCCGACGTACTCGAACTTCTCATGGATGCCGACCTCCTCTCCGCGCTTGTCGATGCGGCGGATCCCGGAGTGGGCGAAGTCGTTGCCGGCGAGAAAGGCCCGGCGACTGACCGCCCCCTCGCGATCCAGCCACTCCGCAACGTTTCCGACCATGTCGTAGCAGCCGTGGAGGGAGCGATCGAGAGGATGCGATCCGACGGGGGACGGGCCGGTCGGCTCATCGGCCTCGCGCACGCGGGCATGGTCGCGGATGAAGCGGGAGCCCCACGGATACGGAATTCCCGCGGTGGCGACCGCCGCTCGCGACCACTCCCGCCATCCCGGCAGGCGCTTGCCGGTCCACTGCGCGTATCGCATCGCCGACTCCCAGGAAACCGTCGTTACGGGCAGCCGGTCCCAAGCCTCCGGCATCCGGCCGTCCGGCCAGTTGAGCGGGGTATGCAGGCGGCGCTGGATCGGGTCCGGCTCGGCCTCGAGGAACCGGCGATACTGACCGCAGGTGACCTCGAACCGGTCGATGAAGAAGTCGCCGTCCGGATCGGGGACGTAGGCCATGTCCGCGGTGCGCGGGGAGTCCGG
Source organism: uncultured Planctomycetia bacterium (assembly GCA_964632945.1). Lineage (GTDB taxonomy): Bacteria > Planctomycetota > MHYJ01 > WSZJ01 > CAZWCX01 > CAZWCX01. The sequence continues at coordinate 5,933 of CAZWCX010000177.1, forward strand.
GTAGAGGCGCGCCCCGGTCGTGACGGGTTCCTCCCATCCCATGGTGAGAACGGAGAGGGCGGGGACGTGACCCGGGGCGCGCACGAGCAGGAGATAGACGCCCGGCTCGAGCGGGAGCTCCTTGATCGGAAGCGGACCCAGCGCGCGCCGCCCGACGGAGGGGTCGACCGGATCCTGCCAGGGCGCGATCCACGCCTCCGCTCCGGCGGTCCGGCTGGCGAGGGTGAGGCTGCCGCGACCCGTCAGCTCCTCGCGGAACCGTTCGACGGCGAAGAAACTCCCGGCTTGGGCGGCCCAGTCCCGGGTGGCGGTCCGATCTCCCGAGCGGCGCAGCATTCGAAGGCGCAGGCCGAACAGGTCAGCCAGGGCGTGTCGCGCGTCCTCGCTTTCCGGATCGAACCGCAACGCGGCCCGGAACGACTCCGCGGCATCGTGACAGAGGGAGGCGGCCTGCGCCAATGCCTCGCTTTCTCGACGGTTGAGCGTTCCGGGGACCTCCGGGATGCCCGCCGTGTCGGCATGCGCCCGGGCCATGATCCGTCGGCCGGTTTCCACCTGTTCGGCCACGATCGAGCGGCGGTAGGCCCGGAAGCCCGACGGCCCGGTGAGCACCGCCAACATCAGCGCCGCGACCAGCGCCGACATCGCCCGATGGCGACGCACCAGGCGGACTGCCCGATCCAACCGGCCGGGAGGGCGCGCGTGGATCGGTTCATCGCGAAGAAACCGCTCCAGGTCCTCGGCGAGGGCGAGGGCGCTTTCGTACCGCCTTGCCGGGTCCTTCTCCATCGCGTGCAGCAGGATGGTCTCGAGATCGCGGGGTAGGTCGGGGCGGAGTCGCCGCGGCGGCTCGGGATCCTGGAGGAGGACCTTGGCGATGATGGTCTCGATCTTGTCCCCGCCGAAGGGGGGTCGCAAGGTCACCATCTCGTAGAGCGTCGCTCCCACGGCATAGACGTCGGTGCGCCCGTCCAGGACATGGGTCCGATCCCCCGCCTGTTCGGGAGCCATGTACATGGGCGTCCCGACGATCATGCCGGTCTGCGTGAGGCCGGCGGAAGCCATGTCGCGCGCGAGGCCGAAGTCGGTGATGAGCGCGCGGTCATCGAAGCCGGGGTCGCCGACCGCCGCTTCGGCCACCGACAGCGGCACCGACGTATCCTCCGGCGATGCGCCCGGCCTCGGTTGCGCCACCGTGGACGCGGTCTCCCGGGCGCGCAGGCGGGTGAATCCGAACGCCGTGGAGCGTCGGTCCCCGCCGCCGTCCCCGGCCTTGTCGCGACGCCGCCGGGTGGACTTCACGCGCGTGATCAGAACGTTGGCGGGCTTGATGTCGCGATGGAGGATCCCGTTCTCGTGCGCATAGTGGAGCCCTTCGGCGATCTGTCTTGCGATATCGGCGGCCCGGTCGAAGTCGATGCGCTCGGTCTGGATCACCTGCTTGAGCGTCTTTCCCTCCACGAACTCCATCGCCAGGTAGTGGATGCCGTGCTCCTGCCCGACCGCGATCACGGGCACGATGCCGGCGTGGCGCAACCGGCCGCAGGCCTGGGCCTCGCGCTGGAATCGTCCCAGCGCCTCCGGGTCGGAAGCGATGGCGGGAGCGAGCACCTTGAGGGCGACCGGCCGCCCGAGCCCCTCCTGTTCCGCGAGATAGACGACCCCCATGGCCCCACGCCCGAGTTCGCGAATCGGCCGGAACGGACCCAACCGTTCGACACACCCCGACTCGACCGGACGGGGAATCGCGATGGACCCCGCCGGCGCGGGGCCCGGCCCGACTGCCGGCGGAGGCCCGGCCTCCCCGGAGGCCTCGCCGGGGCCCGGCGGCGGCGCAAAGGGGTGCGAGTGCCCCGCGAGCGTATCGGCCGCCCTGGGCCCCGTGAGCGGGGCCGGTTGCGGGGCGAATGGCTGCGTCGGAGATTCCGCCATGGCCGAATACTCCCGGGAAGAAAGGCGACCGGAGCACTTTATCAGATGGAGGCGCCCGGAGGCCATCGCCAACCGTCGGCGACACCTACCCGCGCCCACCTTCAATACGGTCGGAAGCGACGCAATTCTTCGACTCCGAATTCAACCCGACCCGGCGCCGCCCGCGCCGGGCATTGACGCGGCGCCCCCGGGGAGCATAATCTGAATTCCGGGCCAGCGCGTCAGGCCGGCCGGCCAACGCCCCCCGGGGAGTTCGTCCGGAATTCCCCGGGATCCCGTTCGCGTGGACGGGCCCCGGTCCGGACGTGGGCCGCCGCGATGGGCGTTTTTCCATCCCTTTGGCGCGTCTGGGCGATCGACGATTCCCTGGACAATCTGCGCATGATCGAGGCGTCTCTCTTCCCGATCGGAGCCCCCTTCCTGATCCTCGAACCGTTCGAGGACGCAGCCGTCGCCTTGAATGAGTTCGAGCGTCGACACTCCGAGGGGGGGGCGACCCCGGACATCATCCTGATGGACTACTTTCTGGGCGGAGTCTACGGATCCGCGGTCACGGAGCAGATTCGCGCCCTCCACGCCCCCCAGGCCGGGCCGATCATCATCGGTCACTCCAGCCTCGCGGAGGCCAGCGAGGCGATCGTGCGCGCGGGAGGCGACTTCATCCTCCCCAAGCGTCCCGGGCAGCCGTTTTCTGCTCCCCTGCGCGCGGCCCTCGGCTCGGCCGCAAATCTCGAGAGCATGATCCGCACGCGCCGGCACCCCTGAACGGCGGCGGGCCCCGGAACCCCGCGCCGGCTACGCGCAGCGCCGAAGTCACTTCGCGGGGGACGGAAGAAGCCCCACCCAGTCCGGTTCGCCGTGCAGGGGCTGCAGATCGGCATCCGCGGCCAGGTGGTTCGGATCGATCCCGCCCAAATCCAGAGAGCGACGCAACTGGTCCATGGCCTGCCGGCGCAGGCCGGCGGCCTCGTCCGGAGGAATGGGTCGCGCGAGAAACCCGGGCCCGTCCCGGCCGGCGGACGCGAGCGAGAGGACGCACGCCAGGTTGTAGTGCGCCGCAGCGATCCGTTCCGCGAACCCCGGATCCGCCCGGACCTTGGCGCGTTCTTCCGCCGGGCCGATCAAATGCGCGAGCGCCTGTTCCAGCGGACGCCGGGCGGCGCCGTACCGTCCCACCTGCACGCAGGTCTCGCCGATGACGAGCAGAGCCTCCCACGGCTCCCGCGGCTCCGAGACGGCGAGGAGGCGCGCGCTCGACAGCATGGCCCGGGCCTCCGGGTGGCGCGGATTCGTCGCGAGCACAGCCTCGAAGTCCTCGGCCGCCTGGGCGTAGAGGGCCCGGGCGTCCTCCCGGCGCGACTCCCTCCATCGCGCCCGACCGACGCGAGCGACCCCGCGCAGGAACAACGATCCGGAAAGGGAGGGATTCAGGCGGATCGCCTCTCCGAGGTCCTGCTCGGCCGCCGCCAGCGACGCTTCGCCGGTCTCCCCGCGGGCCTGTCGGTAGAGGGAGTGATTGAGCCACATCCCGCCCCGCGTCGCCCACACTTGGGCCATCCGGGGGGTCACCTCCAGGGCGCGATCGCAGGCTTCGCGGGCGCGTTCGTACGTCCCCGACGGATCCAGGCCCCTGCGCTCCAGCGTGGACGCGAGATTCACCAGCACCCCGGTACGGAGCACGAGCGCCTTGGCCCCCTTCGGCCGGAGCTTCAGCACATGTTCGATGTCCGCCAGGGCGGCCTCGTTCTCGGCGACCGCATCCAGGTCGCGGCTCCCCATCCAGGCCGCGCGATTGGCGTGCGTGGAACCCCGGGCGATCCAGTGCTCCACCTGCCCGGGATCGAGCTCGATCGCGCGCCGGAACGCGTGCAGCGAACGCTCGAACGAGTCCGTCGGATCCCGCTGGGTCGCGATCCGGGCCACGGCCCACATCCCGTATCCGGTTCCCAGCGCCCGCCAGGCCTCGCCGTCCACCGGTTCCGCGACCACGCCCCGCTCCAGGTCCGCAACCGCGGTTTCCAATTCCTGTTCCACGTCGATGCCGCGGTTGCGGCGCCAGGTTCCCCAGTGAACCCGGGTGATCCCCCGCATCTGCCAGGTCGAGGCAGGCACGGCCGGACCGGCGAGCAGGGCGTCGAACTCTTCGATCGCCGCCCGGTAGAGCGTCTCGGGATCCTCCCCGCGATCGGCCAGGTGAAGTCCGTAGCTCTCCATCGCCATGGCGCGCTGCAGGCGCGCATCCGACGCCTCGCCCGCGCCTTGGCCAGCCCGCCCGAGGTCCGCGATGGCTCGCCGATAGTCGTCGTCGGCCGGTTCAGCCCGCATGCGCTTCTCGACCGCGCACGAATAGTACGCCATGCCGCGGGAGTACCAGGTCAGGGGGTCCTCCGGCGCGAGCGCCGTCGCATGGTCGAGGTCCGCGACGGCGGCCGCGAAGAGCGGAGCCGCTTCGATGTCGCTGCCGGCCCGGTCCCAGGCGAGTGAAACTCGGGCGGAGGCGCGGTTGAGCCAGTGCATGAGATACCCCCGGTCGACCGTAATCCCCTTTCCGGCGATCTCCTCCGCTTCCGCGTATCGTCTCGCCCGGTAGGCGATGCGCCACAGGGCCTCGTACGCCTCTTCGAGCCCGGGATCGAGTTTCAAGGCCGCTTCCAGGGAGGCGCGGGCCGCCTCGATCGACGTCGGATCCAGGCCCGGAAGGAGGCCGCGCGCGCAGGCGCGCTTGGCCTCCCCCACGCGCAGGAGGGCGACCGGATGTTCGCGCCAGGCGGGATCGCCGTCCAGGGCCGCTTCGAGGCGCCGCACCATTTCCAGGGTCGCCTCCTTCCGCTGGAGGAGCGCGGGGAACCCCGCTTCCAGAGCCTCGAGGGTGGGCTCCCGGACCGCGGCGACGGAAATCTCGATGCGATCGGACTGCGCCAACCGACTGCCGCGACGCGCGAGGTCGCTCCCCCGCGCATGCAGGAAGGCGTCTTGGTACATTCGGGCGCACAGGACCGCGCGCTCGTACAGGCTGGGCGCGAAGTCCGGCTGGCGCTTCAAGGCCTCTTCCTGGAGGGCATCGGCGGTCTCCCACTCCCGCAAGGCCCGGGCCATGCGGCCCCGGTGATAGTAGGGCTCCGCCAATTCGGGCGCCTCGCGCGTCGCTTCGGAAAACGCGCGCTCCATGGCGACGCGGAAGGTGTCGGTCTTGTCCACGATCCCGTGGCGTCGAAGTTCCAGGGCGCCGGCGAGGGCGAGTTCCGCGACGTTGCGGACCTGCACGAGGAGGGCCAGCCGGCGGTTCTCGGCGAGCGCCTGGGCCCGCTCGGCGGCGCCGCGGGCCTCGTCGGCCGCAGCCAGCGCTCGCGCGTGCGCCGCCTGTTCCTGAACGGCGATGACGCTGCCGGCCAGCAGCGCTCCCGCGGCCACCGCGAGTCCAGCGGCCAGGCCGCGGTTGCGCCGCATCCACCGCCAGGCCCGTTCCGCCCGCGTGGAGGGCCGCGCCCGGATCCCTTCCCCCGCAAGGTAGCGCCGGATGTCTGCCGCCAGTTCGCGCGCGTCCGGATACCGCCGCGCCGGTTCGCGTTCCATGGCACGCAGGACGATGGTCTCGATGTCGCGATGCAGCTCCGGCCGCACCGCCCGCGGGGGGGACGGTTCCGTCGCGACTTTCCGGAACAGCACCTCCATGGGTGAACTGCCCGTATAGGGCAGCCGCCCGGTCACGAGTTCGTACAGGATCGATCCCAGGGCGTACACATCGCACCGGGGGTCCACCTCGCGCGGCTCCCCTTCGGCCTGTTCCGGCGCCATGTAGGCGGGCGTGCCGAGCACCTGGCCGATGCGGGTCAGCCGGGAGGAATCCAGATCCGTGACCAGGCGGGCGAGTCCGAAGTCGGAAACCTTCACGCGCCCCGCGGCGTCCAGGAGGAGGTTGGCGGGCTTCAGGTCCCGGTGCACGATCCCGTGCTCGTGCGCGTGGGCGACGCCGTCGGCGGCTTCCGCGACCAGGCGCAGGGCCTCGGCCGGCGGCAGGCGCCCCGCCCGCGCCGCGTGCTGGGAGACGCTTCCTCCGGCCAGGGGTTCCATCGCCAGGAAGTGGCAGTCCCCGGCCCGACCGACTTCGTACAGGGCCACGACGTGCGGATGCGCGAGCGTGGCGGCGGACCGGGCCTCACGCAGGAACCGCTCCAGCGCCTCGACGTCCGCGGCCGCGGAGGGGTGAAGCACTTTCAGGGCCACCTCGCGCCGCAGGTCCGGGTCGCGCGCGAGGTAAACGACTCCGGTCGATCCCCGGCCGAGTTCCCGGAGCGTGACATATCGACCGATCCGCTCCCCTGCGAAGCCCTCCCCCCGGGACTCCGCGACCGGAAGCGACGCGGCTGCCGCATCGCCGCTCGGCAGCGTTTCCTGCGCTCCGCCGGTGGAAGTATCCCGGGATCGATCTTCGCCGGAGCGAG
>CAZWCX010000178.1:0-12212 GCA_964632945.1 uncultured Planctomycetia bacterium
CGGCGCGAAAAGCGACCGGACCAACCTGGGAAATCAAGGTTGAAGCCCCACTAGCTCCCGGCCGCGGCCTCGCGCTTTACGGCTCCCAGGCGGAACTCCGCCCGCGAGAGCAGGAGGGTGACCGCGATCAGGAGGAGCCCATTCGCCCCCAGCACCTGCTGCGGGGTGGCCGCCGCGGCGCTGCGCAGCAGCGAGTAGAACCCGCCTCCGACGCCCACCATCACGAACGACAGGAAATTGCTGGTGCCCAGGAACTGCCCACGTTCCCCGGGCGGGGCGGCGGCCTGGATGTAGCTCATCAGCGGAACGAGGTAGAAGCCGGCAAAGAGCCCGAGGACGATCAGGGCGAGGAGCGTGGGGACGAATTCGGCCGGCAGCAAGGGGAAAATCAGCAGACCGACCGACATTCCGGCGCCGCCGACGAGGACGGAGCGGAGGGAAATGGTTCCGCGCGACACGAATCCCGCGGCGAGAGACCCGACGCCCACCGCGACGCCGAGGGAGGCGGTGAGCCCGGAGAGGTCGAGGTCGGTGATCGGCTCTCCGCGGTGCAGGACCACGCTTTTCAGGTCCGGGACCGCGCTGATGACGGCCGTACCGATCCAATAGAAGAACGACCACCCGATGGCCGCGCGGATGAGACCCGGAATCGTCCACATGTCGCGCAGGGATCGCCAGTAGGTGTGGAACGGGTTGGGGTGGATGCGCAGACCCGGATCGCGAGGTTCCAGCGGCTGGATGAACTGAACGGTGATGCGCCCGAGGATGGCCGCGCCGAGGAGCACGGTGAAGCAGACGTCGGGGTGCGCCCGGTAGTACTGGGATGCCAGGCCGGAGATGGCGATGCCGCCGATGATGGCCACGTTGGTGGTCATGTTGATCGACCCGTTCGCCCGCGGCAGCCGCTTTTCGGGGACGATTTCGGGGATCATTCCGTACTTGGGCGGGCCGAAGAAGGCGGAGTGGGCCGAAAGCAGGAGGAGCGCGATCGAGGAGAGCCAGAAGTTGTGGTAGTGGATGCCCACGCCGGCAAGGCAGACGATGGGAATCTCGATCGTCTTGAGCGCCACCGCGAGCCAGCGCTTGCTGAACTTGTCCGCCAACTGGCCCGCCCAGCCGGAGAAGAGGATGAAGGGGAGGGCGAACGCGGCGCTCAGGTATCCCACGGTTCCGGGCCCGAGGATGTCGGGCCAGAGAAGACCGGCGGCCCCGACCTGGAGGACCATGAAGTTCTTCAGGACGTTGTCGTTGAACGCCCCGAGGAACTGGGTCACCAGCAGGCCGCCGAAGGAGAACCGCACCATGCGGGCGGAGCGCGGTTCCGCGGCGGGGCCGAGAACCGTCTCGAGGGGGGAGTCGGCGCCGGCGTCGGCCGGGGCCGCCCCCGCGGGAACGCCGGACGACGTGCCGTCGGGGAGCGCGCCTTGAGGGGTCCCGGGACCGGCAGGCGCGGCAGCGGCGGGATCGTCGTGCACGGACGGGGCTCCTTGCGGTGGATGCGTGCTTGTACCGCAGTTGCGGCAGAGGGGAAAGGGAAATCCTGTCCCGGGCCCGATGCCGGGGCTTTCTCTTGACGCAGTGCGTTATCCCGGGTAGTCTGGAGGCGTTCCGCGGTCCCCGGCCGCCGATCGGAGGAGGATTCGAATCATGCGCGTCGCCATCAGCGGTTCTTCCGGCTTCATCGGGTCCCGGCTCGTCGCAGCCCTGACGCACGATTCCGACGTCGAGGCGATCGTGGGCCTCGACCTGAATCCCCCGCGCGAGTCCTCGCCGAAGCTGACGTTCGTGAAACAGGACGTCACCCGGCCGATGGACGCGCCGTTCCGCGAGCACCGGATCGATGCCGCCATCCACCTCGCGTTCATCGTCGATCCGATGCACGACATCCAGCGGATGAGCGAGATCAACCTTCGGGGCACCGAGAACTTCATCGCGGCCTGCGAGGCCTCCGGCGTCCGGACGGTGGTGGCCGCGAGTTCGGCCACCGCGTACGGCGCCCACGCCGACAACCCGGTTCCGCTGACCGAGGACCGACCGCTGCGGGGAAACCTCGAGTACTCCTACAGCCACGACAAAATGATGATGGAGCGGATGTTCCACGAGTTTTCCGCGCGCCATCCGGAGGCCCGGGTGGGGCTGCTCCGCCCCTCCATCGTCCTCGGGCCCCACGTCGCCAATTTCATCTCGAGGATGATTCGCAGTTCGGTCATGTACGCCTTCCGCGATGCCTCGCCCCCCTGCCAGTTCGTCCATGAAGACGATGCCGCGCGCGCCTTCGCCCACGCGCTTCGGCATCGGGTCCACGGCGCCTTCAACATCGGGGGCGCCGGCACCATGACCCCGGACGAGGTGGTCGCCCTGACCGGGACCCGGTTGCTCAAGCTGCCGGCCTGGACCATGCACTTCGCCGTCGCCCTGGGCTGGTTCCTGCGCATGCGCAAGCTCACCGAGGCCCCGGCGGGAATCCTCCCCTTCATCCGCTATCCGTGGGTGGGGGACCCGGGGAAGTTCGTTCGCGAGACCGGGTTCGAGTACAAGTACGACACGCGGGGAGCCCTGCAGTCGTTCCTCGTCTCGCTCCAGCCCGAAGTCCGCGCTTCCGAGGCGGTCGGGGCCAGCAAGGCCTGATCCCGGTCCCGCGCGGCTCCCCGCGGCAGCCGGTGCGGGGAGCCCCGGTCCCGGACGGTGCGGAGCGATCCGCCTTCCGGTTGACCGCGCGCGGCGCGCCCTGCTATCATCCCGCGGTCGCGCTTTCTGGGGACAGCTTCCGGGATGAAGGCCCAGTTGCTCATCGCCACCGGCGAACTCGCCGGCAAGGTCCTCTATCTCGCCGAGGGCCAGGCGCTCAAGGTCGGCCGCACCTTCCACAACGACCTCTCCCTCAACGACCCGGGAGTTTCGCGCGAGCACGCCGTATTCTCCTATGATGGAATCGTCCTGAGCCTGAAGGACCTGCAGAGCCGCAACGGCACCCAGGTGAACCGTCAGAAGGTCGCCGAGTGCCTGCTGAACAGCGGCGACGAGGTGCAAATCGGCTCGACGGTGATCCAGGTCACCACCGACGTCGCCGAGGAGGAGGTGGCGGCCGCCCCGCCCAGCGAGTTGCCCCTGGAGGGAATCCGCCCGGAGGACGAACCGGTCTCGACCGCGTCCGATGCCGCCCTGGTCACCGTAACGCCCGGCCTGGCGGGTCCGGAAGCGTTTACCGAGGCGACGGCGGAAAGGCTTCCCCCCGAACTCGCCGCGGCGGCCGCCGAGCAGGAATTCCTCGAGACCCACCCGACCTGTGTGCAGTGCGGGCGGATGATCGCCCGCCGCGAGGTCGGCGGCGGCCAGGTGACCCGGACGGACAAGGGGTTCATCTGCGCCGACTGCCGGGTCCCCGGTCTTGGACGCGTGATCGGCCAATACCGGCTCATGGAACTCCTCAACGAAGGCACCACCGGGCGGATCTTCAAGGCCGAGCACGTGACCATCAAGCGTCAGGTGGCGGTCAAGATCCTGCTCGAGCGTCTCACCTTCAAGGAGAGCGCGAAGCTCCGCTTCCTGCGCGAGGCGCGGGCGGGCGCCGCGCTCAACCATCCCAACATCGTGAACATGTTCGACGCGGGTGAACAGGACGGCGCCTTCTACCTGGTCATGGAACTCGTCGAGGGGCCGAATCTCCAGAAACTGATCCAGAACGAGGGTGCGCTCGCGCCCGGTCGCGCCCTGCAGATCGCCATCCAGGTGGCCCGCGCCCTCGAGTACGCCCACGGCAAGGGAATCGTCCACCGGGACATCCGCCCCGTGAACATCCTGATCGCGCCCGGCGACAAGGCGAAACTGATCGACATCGGCACCGCGAAGTGGATCGAGGCGACCGGGGCAGGTTCTTTGACCAAGCCGGGCGTGGCCTTCGGGGACTTCAACTACCTCGCCCCCGAACTGCTCAGGTCGGAGGCCCAGGCCGACGCCAACGGCGACCTCTTCTCGCTCGGGGTCACCCTCTACATGATGCTCACCGGCACCACCCCCTATACGGCGAATTCGATCGGCGAGGCCCTGGAACGGCTGAAGTCCGGGTCGGTGCCGCCGCCGTCCTTTTCCAACCCCAAGCTCCCGGAGGTCCTGGACGGCCTCGTTCTGCGCCTCATGAACCTGGACCCGCGCAAGCGCGCGGCCTCGGCCGGGGCGCTCGTCGAGGAGATGACCGAGCTCTATGCCCGCACCTTCGACGACAGCTTCATCCGCCAGTCGTATCAGGAAGAGGCGGAGGAGGAAGAGGACACCGGCGCGCCCAGTGAAATGAAGTCCGACCTCCTGCTCGCGCGGGACATTCAGAGCAAGCTCGTTCCGGCGCGCATCCCCGATCTGCCGGGATACGATCTCGGCAAGGTCTACCGTCCGGCCAAGGATGTGGGCGGGGACTACCTGGATTTCTTCCCGGTGGACAAGCACCAATACGCCGTCATCATCGCCGACGTCTCCGGCAAGGGGGTTTCGGGCGCGATGGTCATGGTGATGGTCCGCAGCGTCTTCAAGATGGTCGCCCTGCTCGGCAAGTCGCCGGCCGAAACGGTGGTGCAGGCCAACAAGATCCTCTCGAAGGACATCAAGAAGGGGATGTTCGTCACGCTCGTCTACGGCATCCTCGACACCGCGAAACACATGCTGCGCTACGCGAATGCGGGTCACAACCATCCGATCTTCTTTCGCGCCCGCTCCCGGGAAGTACAGATGCTGCGGTCGCCCGGGATGGTGCTCGGCATCAGCACCTCGCAGGTGTTCGAGAAGACCGTGGAGGAGTTTGCGGTCCGCCTGGAGCCGGGCGACCAGATCGTGCTGTACACGGACGGGGTGACGGAGGCCAAGGACGACGAGGGACAGGACTTCGGCAACGCCATGACCCTCGACATGATCCGCGCTTCCGCCGAGGGGGGATCGACCCATGTGGTCCGGACGCTGATGGAGGGGATCGCCGCCCACCGCGGCCAGGCCCAACAGTCCGACGACATCACGATCTTCGCCATTGGCCGGCAGGCGTAGGCGCGGGTCGGGCGGGGTGCCGACCCGGTCCGGTCAGCGCGGATCCGCCTGCCCCCGGTCGGGTGCGAATCGGCGGGAGCCCGCATCCCAGGTCATCCGCCGTTCCGAGAGCCACGCCCGCCACGTATCCGCCAGGCGGCGGAAGGCGCCCGGGCCGCCGGCGGCGCCCGCCAGTTCCACGTGGCCGGTCCAGAGGATCAGGTGCCGGAGCGCCTGCGACCGCACGGCCGGGTGGGGGTCCTCCAGCGCGCGCGTGAGCGCGAACAGGTCCTCCTGCGCCGGGGGGTCATGAATCGGATAGCCGCGCCGGAGGAATCCTTCCCGGACCCACTCCGCGGACGTCCGGAACTGCGCGGTCTTCCACCACTCCAGGCAGGCGAGCACCGCATCGAGGAGCTTGATCTCGGCCGGGGCGGGGGACAGGCCGGATCCGGCCAGCCTCGGATCGGGCTCCGGGCGAAGGGTCTCGGGCTCGAGAAAGACCGTATTGGCCAGGTAGCTGACGGCGAGCAGGGTCATCCCGCGGAACTCGAGCGTGCCGGTGTCCACGTACTTCATCAGGGTCGGGACCGCGGATTCGTCGGCGACACGGATGATGTGGCGGATCAGGTCGAGGCGCTCCGCTTCCGGGGCATTCGCGATTCGTGAGGTGAGCCAATCGGTCTGCGTGCGGCCCCGGTTCGCCCGCCACCAGTGCGCCCAGTCCCGCGCAACGAGCGTCCGGCGTTCCTCGAAGTGGAGGAGCGGATCCAGGTCGACCCGGTAGGCGGCCGCTTCGCAAAGGGCCCGATTGGACGCAACCGCCAGTTCGGCAGGGACGGCCGGATCCCCGAGAAGCCGGACGAGCGTGTCGATCCAGCCATCCGTTCCGATGCCGGCGAGGAATCGGATCACGACGGCGCGTTCCGCCGCCGGAGCAGGGGTGGAGAGCCAGCGCGCACATTCCAGAATCGTGGCCTCGCCGTCGAGGAGTTCGATCCGGGTGCGCAGGCGGGCCGAGGCGGGCGGATCGACGGCCGCGGCGAGGATCTCGCGCACCGGCGCGGGGTGAGGGTCCGCCGCAGGTTCCGCCCGCGGCGTTCGCGCGCCGGCGCACCCGGCAAGCCCGATCGTCAGAATCACGCCGAGGAGCGCGGCGGGGCGACGGCCGGACCGGCGCCCGCTCCGGCCCGGGTCGACCGGACGGGCGCGATACGAGGATTGCGCGGCCATGACCCCTCCGAGTGGATTGCCGATGGGTGGGGAAGGGGGCCCGGGATCCCGGGCGCCCGCCTCAATCTTCGTCCAGGAGTCCGCGCAGGGCGTCGTCGATCGGAAAATGGAAGGGCTCGGCGCGCTCCCCGACCGGTCCCAGCCTCCGATCCTCGGCGAGTCCGAGGCGACACGGCCCGTCGGCGGCGAAGCGCGCGCCGCCCGACTCCGTCGGTTCCACGCGCGGATCGGCCGCCCGGCTTGCGCCGTCGAGCGGTCGTCCCTCATTGGCGAGCGCCGTGAGACCCCGCCAGGTGTCGAGGTCGACGCCCAGATCGTTCCCGAGGATGCTGCCGATCCGGTGATCGGGCCAGAAGAGATTCTCGTCGCATTCGTGGACGAGGGCGTCGAACACCAGATCGGGACCTTGAACGTGGTGGAAAACGTTGCGTCTCACCGTGGCGAGGACCGCATCCAGGCGCAGTCCGCGGCCGCCGCCCGAGATGAGGTTGTTGGCCACGGTGACCTGCGCCCCGCCGACATCCAGGCCCCAGGCATCCGGGCGCCGCTCGTTCCAGACCGCGTTGTCCCGGATCACGAGTCGCTCCCCCCGCGCGCGCACCCCACCCGCAGTCTGCCAGCGGCAGCCGTTGCCGATCACCCGGATGTCCACCCCTCCCTCCACCTCGAGGGCGGACGCGCCCCCGGCGATCTGATTCCCGTACACCAGGGCGCGGGCGCATCCCCGCTCCAGCCGGATTCCGGTCTCCTCGCACTGCCACAACACGTTGCGCACCGCCTGGAGGTCGGGACAATCGCGGGCCCCGAGTCCGCGCCGACAGGATCGGACCTGGCTGGCATTCACCGTCGCCCGCGCGCATTCCTCCAGTTCGATCCCGGTCCCGCCGTTCTGCACCGCGCTGACGGCGTCCACGAGCACGTTCCCGGACTGCATCACGCTCAATCCCGCCTCCGAGTTTTCCGCGAAGACGCAGTGTCGCACCCACGCGCGGTCGCAGCGGATCAGCCGCGCCCCGGCCCCCTGGCCGTTCCGCACCTCGAGCCCGTCGAGCATCAGGCCCGGGCAGTCCTCCGCAACCAGCGTCGTGCTGCGGCGCACCCCGGAGATCACCGGTCTCGCGCCGGCGCGCGCCCGGAGCGTGAGGTTGGGCGTTCGCACGCGCACCGTCTCTTCGTAGAGTCCGTCGTCGATCTCGATCACGTTGCCCGGACGGGCCTGCGCGAGCGCATCCTCGATCCTCCGGAACTTCGACATCGGATGGGCGCTGACCGGAATCACCGCGAGGTCGAGCTCCGTCCCGCCGTCGTTCCCCACCGGTACGTCGAAGATCCGATCCAGTCGGCCCTCGACCAGAAGGGCCGCCAGGTACCGGCCGGGGACCAGCGGAATCCGCACGCCGTCCGCAACCCCGCGCCGCTCCGGGGCCGGGTCCTGGACGTATCCGGTGCCCGGACGATGGGGGCCGAAGAGGATCAACTCCGCGCCCGCCGGGGGATGATGGAACACCAGCGCCGATCGTCCCGCGGGAGGAGGCCGCCGCGCGTGCGCCGCCGGGTGCCCGGGGTCCTCCAGCAGGAGAAGCCGGTAGAGGGCGCCGGCCTCGGCCGCACGCCCGGCCGCCTCGAGGCCCTCCGCGCGTCGCAGCCGCAGTCGGGTCAGCAGGCGCGCCGCGCGCGACCCGGGCCCGTCCCGGTCGGCGAGCGCTTCCAACGCCGGTTCGAGCCGGGCGAGCGCCTCCGGAGTGGCGTTCGGGTCCGTCGCCGCCCGCTCCAACCGGTCGCGCACGCGCGCGTCCGCGCGCGCCTCGCCGATCCAGGCCGCCCCCCAGGCCGCCAGCAGGATCAACAGCCCGGCGACGGCGCCGCACGCGCATGCCCACACGAGCCGGTCCCGTCGCAGCCGGTAAAGAACCCGTCCCCGGCCGCGGGGACCCTCCAGGCGGGATTCCACCCCACCGAGCCAACGGCGCAGGTCATCGGCCATTTCGGCGGCATCGGCGTAGGAAGCCGACCCATTCAGCCGCAGCGCCGTCAGCGCCACCGCCTCCAGCGGCGCGGGAATCCGCCCATCCAGATCCCGCGGCAAGGGCGGCCGGAGCATCGACTCACGCCCCCGGATCTCCCCGGCACGTCGCCCGGGACAGACTTCCGCTCCGGTCAACAACCGGTACAGGAGGGCGCCCAGCGCAAACCGATCGTCGGCGGCGGTCGGCGGCCCCGCGACCGGGGCTCCTTCGTCCGCAAGCCACGATCCGCCCAGTCCCGCGAGACGCGCGCCCCGCTCAGAATCCCACCGGATCGCCGCGACGTCGATCGCGCCATGGACCACCCCCAGCGCATGCGCCCGGGCGACCCCCTCCGCCGCGGCCAGCACAATTTCCGCGGCGCGGGTCGGGTCCATCGGCCCGCGCGTCGCCGCCGCTCCCGACTCGTTCCCGACCCCCCCTTCCTCCACGCGCCACGGCAGCCCATCCGTCTCCCCGCACTCCAGCACGCGGACCAGACGGGGGTGAATCACCCGCCCGGCGGCACCGGCCGCGCGCAGCCAATGCCCCCGCTCGTCCGCCGTCCGTCGTCGCCCGATCCGGGGGTGATAGAGAATGCCGCGCTCCTCCGTGTCCTCCCGCCGCACCTGGAACGCCGCCTCCCGGTCCGTTCCTTGCGCCGGCCCCTCGACGATCCACGACCCGTGCCGGTCGGGCGCTTCCCGGTCCAGCCAATCCCGGCACGCCCCGGCCAGGAGATCGTCCTCCGGAGTCCAGGATGAGCTTCCTACTCCGCCCGACGCCGTCGCCGCGGAGGAGGAGGCCGGGTCCCCCGCGATCGGATCCCCGCGCGCGTCCGTGTCGTCGCGGACCGACCCGCCCGCGCGACGCTTCAACGCGGCCTCGAACCGCTCCCGACCCCGAGCGCTCATGACGATCCTCCAGGCGCCGACGGGGCCGGCAACGAGGGCGCCGGATCCAACGCCCCACGCACCGACTCCGCGTCCTTCGGATCATAGGGATGGTACACCCGGAACGCCATCGTCGCGCTCACCACCCAGACGGGCATGAAAAGGTAATTCAAGCACGGCACCAAGGTCGTGGTCAGACCGAATCCCACCAGAGGCCACTTGTGGTCGAGCAGGAACCCCCACTTCCGGCGCCAGCCCCAGCGAAACACTCCCATCGCCGGATCGAGCAGCAGTTCCGCCTGGAACAGGGACGTGGCGAGATTCGACAGGATCAGGTAGATCACCGTCCCGACCACCGGCAGCAGGAAGTTCACCGCGAGCAGCAGCGCCTGCACGAGCGCCCACGTCAACAGCGTCAGACCCGCGTGTCGCACTGCCCGCCACACGTCCTGTGCAATGATCCGCGCCGTGAACGGAAGTTCCGGCGCCTCGGCCCCGTCCAGAATCCGCAGGGTGTGGCGCACGAGCAGGTCGTTGAACGGCGAGGCGATCAGCGTGCCCAGGAAGGTCGACAGAAAGATGAACGCGATCGTGACCACCAGAATCGCGAGGACGTACACGATCCAGTAGAGGACGTGCAGATACCAGGCCGTTCGTTCGGGCGTGAAATAGTCGACGATCGCGTCCCAATTCCCGATCGTCAACCAGAGCAGTCCGGTCATCGCCAGCAGATTGATGGCGAACGGCAGGAGCGCATACTTCCACAGTTTCGGACTGCCGAGGAGAAGATAGATGCCGCGAAACGGATACGAGAATCCGACAAATATGTCGGGGAAGCGCGAGGCGCGCACAGGGGTGCTCGGGGGAGTGGATTCGGGCATGACGGGCTCCGATATTCGTACCCGTCCCCTTTACCGGCGCCCGGTCAAGCGGTCAAGTCCTTTTGTCGCTTGGAGTTTCCGGTCCGCCCGGGCGGCATGCGGCCACGAATGCCGGTTCCGGAGAATCACGAATTTTTTGTTTGACTCATTCCACGCATTCTGATACATTCCGCAGTTGACGTCATAAGCGAAGGAATGGCAAGCGATTGCTGATCCTTCTCGGAGTCGGTGCCTCATCCGTTCGGTGCGGGGGGATCCGTGAAGAAGGTCACCCAGTACGATATCGCGAAGTACCTGGGCATCTGCCAGGGTACGGTCTCGAAGATCCTGACGGGATACGATCAGGACACGTTTCCGGAGGAAACCCGGAAGAAGGTCATTGCGGCGGCAAAACAATTCGGGTACGTGCACCCCTCGCTCATCATTCCCAAGCGCCGCGACTCCGAGCGAAAGTCCATCAGCGCCGATGCCACCTGCAAAGTCCTGCTGGCCGGTGACAATTCGGTGTTCGGCGAATACAAGGCCAAAGTGACGAACGTCGGGTTGTCCGGTCTGGTGGTCGGGAACTTCGAGGGAGAACGGCGCGTCCTGCCGATCGATGCCTTCCACTTCGAGATCACCGTGCTCGGATCGATGCTGGACGGGATCACCGTGCGGGCGATACCGGTGCGTGTCGAGCGGCACGAGACTTCGATCGGATTCGCGGTCGAGTTCACGGACATCCAGGAGGACGACCGCCGGCGAATTCGTGAGTATCTGGAGACGTTGCCGGAGATTTCCTCCAAGAATCGCAAGCCGTTGCTGCGCAAGCCCCGGCCCGCGACGCCGTGAGCCGACTGGTCACCCGGACGTTCCTGATCTTCCTCTCTCTCGGGGCGCTCCCGCTCATGTGCGGGGTCATCCACCCGGCATTCTACCGGGTGGGACTGGCCTACGACCTTCTGCTCGCCCTCTTGCTCGCAGTCGATTTCATCCTTCTCCCGAATCCCCGCGCCATCGGCGTCACCCGGTCCGCCCCCCGCTCGGCGAATCTCGGGCGTCGAATTCGGATCACGCTGCGGCTCGAGAATGGGGCGTCCCGCGCGGTTCGTCTGGTGATCCGGGACTCCTTGACGACGGCGCTGGAACCCGAGGCGGAGGAATTGTCGGTCCGGTTGCCGGCGGGCGGGCGAGTCGAGGTCGCGTACGATGCCCGCGCGCGGGTTCGCGGGGACTACTCGTTCGGGCCCATGGATGTGCGCGCGCATGGCCGGCTGGGTCTCGCGCTGCGCCAGTGGGAAGTGACGGCCCCAGGCACGATCCGGGTCTTTCCCGATCTCTCCGGCGCTCTGGCCCGATTGTTCCATACCAGCCGCGGATTGTTGCGCGAGGCCGGCATGCGCGCCAGTCCGACCCGGGGACAGGGTCGGGAATTCGATCATCTTCGCTCGTACGTCCCCGGCGACGAGTACCGCTGGATCGACTGGAAGGCGACGGCGCGAAAGGACCGGCTGGTTTCGCGGGAGTATCAGAGCGAGCGGAACCAGCACGTGATGATCCTGATCGACGCGGGGCGCCGCATGACGGCCCCGGTAGGGGAGTTCTCCCGGCTCGACTACGCGGTGCACGCCGCCCTGCAGTTGGTCCATCTCGGTCTGCTGCGCGGCGATCACGTCGGCATCCTGGCCTTCGCGGACTCCGTGAAGGCGTTCCTCGCCCCGGCCAAGGGGCGGCGCCAATTGAATCGGATCGCGGAACGCCTGGTGAATCTCCAGCCCGAGTTGTGCGAGCCCGACTACGATGTGGCGTTCAATACGCTGGCCCACAAGGTGCGTCGGCGGTCGCTGGTGGTGGCCTTCACCGAGGTGCTCGACTCCGAGTCGAGCAAGGTACTCATCCTCCGGCTCGGTCGCCTGGTTCCGCGCCACCTGCCGCTCTGCGTCAGCATTGCCGATCCCGACGTCCCGCGCGCCATGTTGAAACCGGTCGGCACCGTGTCCGACGTATACGACAAGGCGGTGGCGCGCGAACTCTATCTCGACACGCAGTTGACCCTGCGCGCCCTGGAGACCATGGGTGCGCACGTGATCCATGTGCCCGCCGACCGGATCACCGCCGCCACCCTGCGCCGGGACATGGACATCAAGCACCGCGGCCTCCTCTAGCCCGGATGATTCGCGAACCGCTTCGCTGTTCGCGAACAATCCGGCTCCGTC
>CAZWCX010000179.1:0-12040 GCA_964632945.1 uncultured Planctomycetia bacterium
TGGTGCGGCGCCACGAACGGCGGACGGCGGTCGAGGGCGCCCGGCTTGTACTTGAACTCATACGCCTTCCATTCGCGCCCGTCCCGGCTTCCCTCGACGATGATCTCCGGGCGCGTCGTCGTCATGTCCGCGAACAGGCCGTAGCGGTTGGCGAGGTGAAAGGGGTGAGCCCACGCCTCGAACCGCCGGACGGCTTCGGGCGGCGCCGGGGGGACCCCCACCTGTGCCTGGAAGACCGACCACGAGAGGAGCGCCAGGCCCAGGACGATCGGGGCGAGGGCCAGGGAGCGCCAACGCGCCGCCGCGCGCGGCGCAGCCGGACGGAACCGCTCCCGCCAACGATCGGGCAGCGCGGCGTCGTCGAGCAGCAGTACCGCCAGGGCCATCGTGAGGAGATTGAAGAAGGCATAGTTGCCGGTGACCGCAATCAGTCCCATGAGGACCAGGAACGCCCCGCAGGCGAGAAAGCGCAGCCGGCGGGGGGCGAAGATGAGAAATGGCGCCGCCAGTTCGATGGCGAACATCGCCGCGCACGAGGCGCGGTGAACCCACAGGGGGAAATGATGAACCGTCCAGGCGGTCCAGGGCGGCAGCGGCTGGGTGAAGTAGTGGAACGTGAGCGCGGTCCCATCCGCCCAGACCGGATCGCCGCCGGCCAGCTTGACGAATCCCGACGCGAACATGAGCCGGAACAACAGCCATCGCATCAGCCAGAGCACCCACGCCGACGGCTCCGTCTCCTCCGCGGGGCGGGACCTCCACCGCAGCGGCCCGAGGAAGATGGCCAGGAACCCGACTTCGAGGAGCAGGCTGTCCCATTGGAACCAGAGAAAGACGCGGCCGATCGAGACCAGGGAGAGCCAGGCGACCCAGAGCAGGGCGAGAATCGGCCCGGGGGCGGCGCCGAGAAACAGCAGGACGCTGAGAACGGCTCCGCCCGCGCACAGGAACCGCAAGAATCCGTCGGTCGGGTGAAGCCAGAAGAGGGTCGGAAGGCGATGGACCGGATCGGGAAGCCGCTCGCGGGCGAGCTCCAGGAATTCCGCGGCCGGAACGATGCCGCGAGAGCCGAAGAGACCGTCGACCTGCGCCCCGAGCGACCAGAACGCGGCCAGGTAGCAGAGGGCCAGGATGCGGAGGAAAATCCAGCGGATCAGGATGTGGCCCTCCGCGCGGTCGGGACTTCCCCAAAGCCAGCCGGTGATGGCGGACAGCCCCTGCCTGCGGCGGGCGACGAAGCGGTAGACGGCCTCGCTGGCGGCCGCAAATCCCGGCACGCGCAGCCAGGCCCAAAGGAGCCAGCCCCAGGCGGGCGCGTGGGCGAGGGCGGCGAAGACGGCCCGGGCCCCGTGGTGGACGCCGCCGTCGGGCTCGACGAGGTGGACGGATCGTTGCACCTCCGCGAGGGGAATGGCGGGTGCGCGGCCGGCGGCGGTCTGCCAGGGCGCGTACTCGACGGCCTCGCCGGTCGCGCGCCGCCAGCGCCCGATCCACCGCCGGCAGAAGCCGCAGTCGCCGTCATAGAGCAGGAGGGGACGGGAGCGCTCGGGCATGGACGGAGCCCTGCCGGGAATGCGGGGGCCGGAGTCGTGGCCTCATGGGGGCCAAGCACCGATGATAGCCCGGGCGTCCATCCCCGGGCAAGCCGGGCGAGGATCGCGCGCCGCCGCGGTCGCGCCGGGCCGCGCGCCCACCCTCGACCCGGTCCGACCCGATTCCCCCTTGGATGGACCCCCTAGCGATTGCTAGAATCCGGGGGATGCGCGGGAGGACCTCCCGTGCCGGTGCGCGCCGCCTGGGAAGGGTATCCCGTGTCCCGACCGAATTGCGCCGACGCGCGGCGCCCCAGCACCACTCCGCGCGGTGCGCCCGTCGGCTCCGCATCGTCCCTCCCCAACGAGGTCCGCCCCCCGTCCAGCGGGACCGGGTCGCCGCAGGCAGCGGAGGCGCGCCGCCTGTCCACGGCCGAGACGGTAGGTCCGAAGTCCCCTCCCGGCGCCGCCACCGTTCCCGGCTCCGCCGACCCGTCGGCGCGCCCGCGCCCGGCGGATCTCCGCCACCGGTACACGTTGGGAGACACGATCGGCGAGGGCGGCATGGGGGTCGTGATCAGCGCGTTCGACAAGCACCTCGGCCGCATGGTCGCCATCAAGCTGGCGCGGAATTCCCAGGGGGGGCTCGACGAGGAGTCGATCCGTCGCTTCCTGGGCGAAGCCCAGATCACCGGGCAGCTCGAACATCCCAACATCGTCCCGGTCCACGAACTCGGCGAGGACCTGGAAGGGAATCTCTACTTCGCGATGAAGCGGATCGACGGGATCACGCTGGCGCGGTTGGTCGACGAAGTGCGGACGACCGGTCCCGAAGGGCGGAACTACACGTTGACGCGGGTCCTGCACGTGATCCTGAAGGTGTGCGAGGCGATCTCGTTCGCGCATTCCCGCGGCGTGATCCACCGGGACCTGAAGCCGTCGAACGTGATGATCGGGAGCTTCGGAGAGGTGCTGGTGGTGGACTGGGGCCTGGCCAAGGCGGCCGGGACCGCGGACACGCCTCCGCCGGCGGAGGACGCGCTGCGTGCCGCGCGCACGGCCGCGGCATCGGCTTCTCCTCGCGAGCGGGATGCCGCGCGGACTCCCCCGGAAGGGACGCCCGCGGCGGCCGCGGGCGCCCGCGCGTCGACCGAGCGCGCTCCGGAGCGGATCGAGGACCGGGATGCGCCCGGGAAGGCAGCCCGACCGTTGCGCGACTCGACCGAACGCGCTCCCGCGCCCGCGTCGAATCACGCCGACCCGCCGGCGACCGGAGCGGGCGACCCGCCCGCGAACCGCGAAGTGCATCGGAGCGCCATCGGGGGACGTTCTTCTTCCAGCGGTTCCGTCCACGTGGTTCCCCATGCCGTGACTCAGGTCGGCACCATCATGGGAACGCTCGAATACATGCCACCCGAGCAGGCGCTGGGGCACGTCGCCAGCCTCGACCAGCGTTCGGACGTGTACGCCATCGGAGCGCTCCTGTACGAGGTGCTGACGTTGCGTCCCCCGTTCGAGGCGCCCCAGGATCGTGAACTCGTGCGGCGCATCCTTCAGGGAGAGTTGGTGCCGCCCAGCCGGCGCACCCGGGAAGCGGCCGCGCAGAGGGCCGCGTCCCCCACTCAGGTCGCGCAGACGCAGGTTGGGGCCGCCCGGGTCCCGGCGCCGGCCGCTCCGGCCGCCGGGGAAGCGATCGGGACGGATACTTCGTCCGCGCCGACCGACCCGTTCCCCGGACTCGAAGTGCCGCCCGAACTCGACGCCATCGTGCTCAAGGCGATGGCGGTCAAGCCGGAAAACCGTTACGCTACCGTCGAGTCCCTGCGCCAGGATCTGCTTTGCTTCCTGGAGGGGATGCCGATTTCGGCCTACTCCGAGCCGTTCGTGCGCCGCGTGGCGAAATGGATGCGCCGCCACCCGACGATCCTGGCCACCTCCCTGACCGCCGCAGCGCTGTTGCTGGTGGGGGGCGCGATCGCCTTCACCGTCCTCCGCGCGCAGGAACGCGAACGCATCCAGTTGCTCGAGACGAAGGTCGCCGCCGAGCAGCGCGCGGCCGGCGAAGCGCGGCTGCGCATGGACGCCCTCGAGGAACAGCGGCGACGGTCGGAGGCGCGGGCGCGGGCGTACGAAGCCTACCAGAAGGCGATCGACGCATCGACCAACCGCAGACCCGGCCGCACGCCCCTCGCGTTCCTGGAAGAGGCGGTTCAGCTCGACCCCACCTTCGTCGAGGCGCGTTCGTTCCTGGGGGGCGAGTACAATGACATGGGGCGACCGAAGGAAGCGGTCGAAGCGTGGCGGGAGTGCTCCCGCATCGCCGGAGAGCTGGGACACCACGAGCAGCAGGCCCGATTCCTGTACTGGATCGGCCGCACGCTCCAGGACCGGCTGGGCGATGCCCGCGCCGCGCTGGAGACCTACCGCGAGCTGGCCCGCGTAGCGCCGGAGAACGTGTACGGCCGGATCGGGCAGGGGTTCGCGTTCGCGATGCTGGGCGACATGAAAGCGGCGCTCGAGCAGGCGTTGAAGGCCCGGGACCTGGAGCCCGACTTCTGGGAAGTGCACCAGATCCTGGGCTACCTGTACGGGCAACCGAACATCCGGATCGCCGGACCGCCGAATCCGCTCCACGACCCCGCGCGCGCGATCGAGGAACTGTCGCGCGCGATCGAGCTCAAGGACGACGAAGCCAGCCTGTGGTCGAATCGCGCCACCTTGTACACGAATCTGAACCAGTACGACAAGGTTGCTCCGGACCTCGAGCGGGCACTGAAACTGAGCCCGCGGGACCCGAGCGGGTGGATCCTGATGGGGGCGCTGCGCCGCCAGCAGCGGCGGTACGAGGAGGCCCTGACGGCGTACGGCCGCGCGCTGGCTCTCGATCCCGCCCGCATCGAAGCGAACTTCAATCGTGGATACGTCTACCTGCAGTTGGGCCGGCTCGAAGAGGCGCTGGCCGACTACGATCGGTTCGTGGGCGTCCATCCCGACAATCAATCCGGGCGGGGCCGGCGGGCGGTGGTTCGCTTGCGCCTGGGGGATCTGCCGGGAGCGCAGGAGGACCTCGACGTCTCCATCCGCTCGGGACAGGAGTCGGAGGGCTCCTTCCACGCGGCGGCAACCTGCTGCGTGGAGGCGGGACACGCGGATCTGGGACTGGTCTATGCGTCCCGCGGCCTCGCCGTCCACCCGGATTCGCTCCACTTGCGCCGATTGTCCGCGGAGTGCCGTCTGCGGCTCGGTGACGAAGCGGGGGCCGTGGAAGATCTGGACGCCCTGGCGGAGCGCACGAAACAGGCGGCTGGGGATTACTTGCAGATCGGGAGAATCGCGTACGACTTGCAGGCCTGGCGGATCGCCGCGCGTTATCTCGATCAGGGACTGGCGCTCGACCGCGATCATGTGGAACTGCAATTCTACCGGGCCGGATGCGCGTACTCCCTCGAGGACTATGAGACTTCCATCGCGCTGTTCAGCCGGATCCTCGCGACCCGACCGGACGACCTGGAGTCGATGATCTACCGCGGGGCGGCGCTGCGGGAGAACGGGGACTTCGACGCGTCTCAGCGCGACCTCGACGCGGCCGCCGCCCGCTCGGCGGTGGGAT
The DNA here is from genome assembly GCA_964632945.1 of uncultured Planctomycetia bacterium. Lineage (GTDB taxonomy): Bacteria > Planctomycetota > MHYJ01 > WSZJ01 > CAZWCX01 > CAZWCX01. The sequence continues at coordinate 5,143 of CAZWCX010000179.1, forward strand.
CCGAGGCGCAATTCCAGCGTGGTCTGCTCCGCGCGAAACGAGGCCAGGTCGACCTGGCCCGGGAGGATTTCGACCGCTGTCTGCTCGCCGACGCGAACCACGTGCGGGCGATGTACCACCGCGGTCTGCTGAGGCTCGAGCACGGCGAGCCGAAGGAGGGGGAGGCGGACGTCCGGCGGTCGGCGGCCCTGGGGTATCGCGATGCCCTGTGGACTCTGGTCGAACTCCACGAGCGCCGCGCGGAGCTCGACGAGGCGCGCGCGCTCCTGGAGACGATTGCGAAGCGCTGGCCGGCCCTGCGCCCCCTCGTCGATCCGCGTCTCGAACGACTCGGCAAGGGCAAGTAGCCCTCCATTAATCTTGCCCGTCCCCGGCGCGTCCCATAAGATGGCCGCTCGTTTCGGGGCGCGCCGACCATGTCCCCAGCCGTGGTTTCCGATCTGGCTCATGCGATCATCTGTTTCCTCGGTCGCACGACGGAGATCCGCTCGGAGAATGAGGAGTACTGGCGCCGCACGATCCTGGGGGACCGGCAGCAGGTCGTTCTCGCCTTCTGGCACAACCAGATCCTCCTGGTTTCCTACTACCTGGCGACCCGGTACGTATGGCAGGGGATGCGGGCGAGCGCGATGATCAGCGCCAGCCGCGACGGGGAGTATCTGGCGAAGTTCTTCACCCGGTTCGGGGTCGGGTCGGTGCGCGGATCGACCACGCGCGGAGGCCGCGCCGCGCTGGTGGGGATGATGCGGCGGGCGCGGGAGGGGGATTGCCTCGCCCTGACGCCGGACGGCCCGCTGGGTCCGATCTACCGCGCGCAGTCCGGGGTGATGCATCTGGCGAAGGCGACGGGACTCCCGATCTGTCCGGTGGCAGGAGCGACCAACCGGTTCGTGACCTTTCGGTCGTGGGACCGTTTCACCCTGCCGCTCCCGTTTGCGCGGGCCTCGATCGTGTTCGGGCCCCCGATCCGGGTCGCTTCCGACCTGGACGACGAGGCGCTGGAGGAGAAGCGCCGGGAACTGGAGATGACGTTGAATGACGCTACCGCCCTCGTCTACCGCCGGGTCGGACGTCCCGTCCCCCGTCCGTGACCGCTGGGGCTTCGTGCTGGCGCTCTTCCTCGCCTCGGGCCTGGCCGCGCTGGTGTACGAGGTCGTGTGGACCCGACTGATCACGCAGCTGGTGGGCCATTCGAGCTACGCGGTGACGGCCGTGCTGTCCGCCTACATGGGCGGGCTGGCCCTGGGTTCCTGGGCCCTGCGGGGAGCCGCCGATCGTGCGCGAAATCCGCTCGCTCTCTACGGCTGGCTCGAAATCGGCGCCGGGCTTTCGGCGCTCGCGGTGCCCACGATCATCGACGCGCTCGCGGGCGCGTACGTCTCGCTCTACCGGGAAGCCGAGGGCGCAACCGTGACGCTCACGGTGGTGCGCTTCGGGTTCGCGCTGACGGCGCTGGCCGTGCCCACGGTCCTGTTGGGCGGGACGTTTCCGGTGCTGGCCGCGGGACTGCGCGCGGGCCGGCCCGACACCGGGCGCAGGCTCGGCTGGCTCTACGGCGTGAACACCCTGGGGGCGATGGCCGGCTGCGCGTTGGCCGGGTTCTGGTTGATCGAGGCCGTCGGCGCGCGCGCCGCCGGGATGTGCGCCGCGGGAGTCAGCCTGCTCGTGGGCGTGGCTTCCCTCCTCCTGGCCCGGGGCGCGGGAGCGGCGGAAGCCCCCGCGTCCCCCGAAGTCGCGGAGGCTGCCGGCGCACGGGCGGCCGGATCGGACCCCGGGACGATGTCCGCCGCACCGGCGGCAGAGCCGGTCGGCACCGGGGAAACGGCCATCCCGTTTCCCCTGCTTGCCGCCGCGGCGGCCGTCAGCGGCCTCGCCGGGCTCGCCTTCGAGGTTCTGTGGACCCGCATCCTCGCCCTGCTGGTCGCCAGCATCACCTACAGCTTCACCGCGCTTCTGACCGTCTTCCTCGCCGGGCTCGCCCTCGGCGGGGCGGCCGGCGGCCTCCTGGCCGACCGCGCGCGCAACCGGCCGCGTCTCCTCGGACTTCTGCTCGCGGCCGGCGGCGCCTGCGCCTGCCTTTCCCTCGCCCTCCTCCGCAGTCAGGACCCCGCCTTCACCGGCAACGTCCCGGCCGCCTACGGCGGCGAGGAGTGGGCCCGGTACCTGGGCTGGCTCTTCACCCTCTCCCTCAAGTACCTCGGCCCGATGGCCCTCTGCCTCGGCGCCGCTTTTCCGGTCGCCCTGCGCTGTGCCGCCGATGCGCGCGGCGGCGGACTCGGCGACGCCACCGGACGAATCTACGCCGCCAACACCCTCGGGGCCATCGTCGGCCCGCCGCTGGCCACGTACGCCATCCTCCCCCTCCTGGGCACCCTGGCCGGCGCGGTCGTCGCCGTCGCCGCCCTGCCGATCCTGCTGGGAATCTGGCTGGCCGTGCGGTCCTCGCTGCGCCCGCGCCTCGTCCCCGCCGCCGCCTGCGGCTGCGCCGCCCTGGCCCTTGCCGCCTTCGGCACCTACGCCGCGGGTGGACCCACCGAGACCCTGTTCGGACACCGCTTCCGCGGCGGCCAGAAGATCCTCCACCGCGAGGAGGGACCCACGGTTTCCATCGCCGTCGCCGAATCTCCCGCCGGCCCCCAGGAGCCCGCGCGCCGCTGGCTCTACACCGACTCCTTTCTCGTCGCGGGCGTCAGCCCCGACTACGCCTACATGCGCATGCTCGGACATCTGCCCGCCCTGCTCGCGCCCGAACGCCGCACCGCCCTCGTGGTCGGGTTCGGCACCGGCACCACCGCCGGTGCCTTGTCGCTCCATCCGTTCCGCCGCATCGACATCGCCGAGATCTCCCCGGAGATCCTCCGCGCCGCCCCCTGGTTCGAGTCCGTCAACCGCGGCGTCGCCGCCGGAAAAGTGATCGCCCCGGAAATCCGCATTGTCCTCGAAGACGGCCGCAACCACCTGCTCGCCGCCGCGGGGGACTACGACGTGATCACCGCCGAACCCCCGTTGCCCTACCTTGCCGGCGCCTCCGCGCTCTACTCCCGGGACTTCTACGCCGCCTGTCGCGCGCGCCTGTCCCCCACCGGCGTGGTGTGTCAGTGGATGCCGCTCCACGGCACCCGCCCGGGCCACTACCGGCAGATGCTGGCCTCGTTCCTCGATGTCTTCCCCGGGGCCACCCTTTGGTACTACCGCAGCAGCGCACTGGCCATCGGCACCCTGCAGCCGCTGCGACTCGACTACGCCGCGCTCTCCCGCCGGCTGGAGTCTTCCCCCAGCGTGCTGGCCCACCTGGCCGAGGAAGGAATGGGCAGCGTCCCCGCCCTGCTGGGCGGCTTCCTGCTCGATCCGGAGGGCTTCCGGGCCGCCGTCGGCGACGCGCCGGTCGTGACCGACGACCGCCCCGCGCTGGAATTCTTCGGCGCCGGCGAAGGTGTGTCGAAGGCCTTCTCCGCCACGATGCACCGGTTGCTCGAGCTTCGCGGCGACCCGATCCCCCTGCTGGCCCCGGGAGGCGAGGAGGCAACCCGCGCCTACATCGTCCAACGCGTCGGACGCGCCGCCAAGGGCAGCGGCCATGCGATCCGCGGTTATGCCATCGAGTACGAGGGCCGCTACCTCGAGGCGGCCGAGGAGTACCGGCTGGCGGTGGAGAGCAACCCGGAAGACCGGGTGGCGCGCGCCCTGCAGCAGGAGAATCTGGCGCGCCTGAACCGCATGGGGATCGCGCCGCCGGTGAAGCCGGGCGGGCCCGCCAAGGACCCGAAGCGCCCCCAGGTCAAGATCGAGAGCCTGCTGGCCGACCTCGGCCATGAGGACGGCCAGCGACGGATGGAAGCCGTCTACTCGCTCGGCGAACGCGGCGACCGCGCCTACCTCCCGCGCGTGGTCGAGCGGCTCGGCGACCCGGTCCGCGCCGTGCGCCTGTCCGCGGTTTGGGCGGTGGGGAAACTGGGCGGGTCGGAGCAGATCCCCGCGCTCGAGAAGATCGCGGCCGAGGGAGACCCCGAGATCAGCGTAATGGCGCTGTCCAGCCTGGTCGAACTCGGCGAGGAACGGCATCTGGTCACGCTGCAGAAGATGGTCAAGGACATCGAACCGCGTGTCCGCGCGACCGCCATGGCGGCGCTGCTCAACCTCCGCTCGCGCGTCCGCGAGTGGGGCTGGCTGGACGATCGCCTCAAGGACCCGGACCGCGAGGTCCGCAAGCTCGCGGTCAAGATCTGCGGGGAACGCGCCGATGCCGCGCACGTCCCGGCGTTGCGCGAGGCGCTGAAGACCACCGACTGGATGATGCGCGCCTGGGTGGCCGAGGCCCTCGGCGAGATCGCGAAACCGGACTGCGTCCCCGTCCTGCTCACCTGCCTGGAGGACTCCGACCGGTTCGTGCGCAAGAAGGCCGGCGAGGCGATCGCGCGGGCGGCGAACGTCGGCCTCGCCTTCGATCCGGAAGCCGACGAAGCGACACGCGCCCGGCAGGTCGAGGCATGGAAGCGCTGGTGGGAACGCCGCGAGTAGGCTCGCGCGCGGGGAGCGGGCGGCGCCAGCGCAGGCGGCGGCTGCGGGAGGAGGGGGCGACATGGCGGGTCCCGTGCTGGTGACGGGCGGCACCGGTTTCGTCGGCAGCCACCTCGTGGAGGCGCTGCTCGCGCGCGGCCGCGCCGTGCGCTGTCTCGTGCGCGACCCCCGCCAGCCGAAGTGGCTGGACGGGATGAAGGTGGAAGCCGTCACGGGCACGCTCGAGGACGCGGACGCGCTGCGGAAGGCGGTGGCCGGAGTCGAGGTCGTCTACCACGTCGCCGGACTGACCAAGGCCCCCGATCGGGACGGGTACATGCGGGGGAATGCCGACGGCGCGGTGCGGCTGGCCGAGGCCGCCCTCGAGGCCGCGCCCGGCTTGAAAAAGTTCCTGCTCGTCAGCAGCCTTGCCGCCTCCGGACCGGCGCCGGAGGGACGCGCCGTCCGCGAGGACGATCCCTGCCGTCCGGTGAGCAGTTACGGAGAGAGCAAGGTCGCGGCGGAGGAGCGCCTCAAGGCGCTGGGGGACCGGTTGCCGCTGGTCATCGTCCGCCCGCCGATCGTGATCGGCCCGCGCGACGCTGAGTTCTTCCAGGTCTTCAAGGCGGTTTCCCGCCACATCCGGCCGCACCTGGGATGGGGAAAGACGCTGTCCTGGGTGTACGCCACGGATCTGGCGCAGGGAATGATCGCGGCCACGGAATCGCCGCGGGCCGGCGGGGCAACCTGGTTCATCGCCCACCCGCGCTGCGTGCGCGGGGAGGAACTGGGCGAGGAGATCGCGCGCGCGCTCGGCACCTGGTCGATTCCCGTCCGCATCCCGGACGCGGTCACGGCCGCGCTCGCATTCGCCGCGGAGACGGGCAACCGGTTGCTCGGCCGCATGGGGATCTTCAACCGGGAGAAGGCCCGCGAGATCGCGCAGAAATCCTGGGTCTGCGACGTTTCCCGCGCCCGGGCCGATCTCGGGTTCGAGTGCGCGACCCCGCTCGCGGAGGCCTTGCGCCGCACGGCCGCCTGGTATCGGGAGCGAAAGTGGCTGTGAGGGTTGCGGGGAACCCGCCCCGGGATCACGCCTAGTGGGTCTTCAATCTTGGGATCCTAGGTTCGGCCGAGGCGATTTTCGCGCCCGGCGAGGCGCGAGGAGGAGGCGATGCCCCCGTGCATCGCCGACGACGAGCAACGAAGCCCGGCGCGACAAGCGACCGGACCAACCTGGGAAATCAAGGTTGAAGCCCCACTAGTCCGCCGCCCCGAGCAGAGCGGCCCCCTGGGGACCGTAGGCGAACAGGTGCTTCCCGTCCGGCGAAAGAGCCAGCCCGGTGATGATCGGGCAGTCGGTCCGCAGGTCGTGAACGGAGTCCTTCCGGCCCGCCGCCCACACTCGCAGGGGTTCCCCGTCCCGCCGGTAGCGGCCCGCGGCCACCACCGCGAAATCGAGTTCGGGCGTGAACACGATGCGGCAGCCGGGTCCGGCCTCGATGGGGGTCGAGGAGATCTCGCGACCCGCGGCGATGTCCCAGATCTTCCAGTGGCTCCCAACGACGGCCGCCAGACGCTTGCCGTCCGCGGACCAGGCGATCGCCCGCACGGCCTTGGGGGAGTCGGTGGTCTCCTGCGTCCACAAGAGCCGGCCGTTCTCCAGGCTGTGGAGGACGACGAGGGACTGGTCCTCGTGCGCCACGGTCTTGCCGTCCGGGGAGACCGCAAACATGGACGCGGACACCATCTGGGTCGTCGAGACCACCGGCGTCGGTTCGCCGGTCGACCAGTCGATCACCTGTCCCGTAAACCAACCGCCCTCGAGGTACAGGCGGCGCGGATCCGGCATGAAGCGGACCCGCAGGTCGACGACGTTGCCGCGCGGAAGGGAAAAAAGGAGCGGTTTGCCGCTGCCGAGGTCCCAAAGCCCGACGAATCCCATCTTGCCGCCGGCGGCAAGGAACCGCCCGTCGCCGCTCACGTCCAGGCTGCCCGGATAGTCGGGGAAGCCCGGGAACTCGCGCACCACCGTCAGTCCGGGGACGAGGAGGAGCGCCGTCGGCCCGCCCTGATCCGCCTGCTGGGCGGTCGCAACCAGCCACCTGCCGTCCGGCGTGAAGACGGCGGCCGTGATCCACGAGGGCACCTTGGCCACCGGGACGAAGGAGGAGAAGGGCGATTTTCGGGCGCCTTCCCCGGCCGGTTCCTGGGCGGTCGCCGCGGCGACCGGGAGCAGCGCGATCAGGCCGAGCGCCGCCCACGAAGCGGGTCTCCACATGCCGCGGAGAATACCGCGCGCCCCGGCCGCGGTCCACCGAAAAAACGGTCGCGACTTCGCTGGCCCGGCTAGCCCGGATTATTCATGAAGCCGCGCCAGCGGCTTCGTGAAAAATCCGCC
>CAZWCX010000180.1:0-11936 GCA_964632945.1 uncultured Planctomycetia bacterium
CTCCCTCCATACTGGAGAGATATCGGCACAATTCGAGATTTAAGACAGAGCCTAGAGCGGGAAGGCCACGCTCGTGTCGGTGAACTTCCCCTTGGCCTTCTCCTCTTCCAGCAGCGCCTCGCGTTGTTCAGCGAGGTGAGGCGGGATGGTCCGGTAGACGTCCTCGAAAATGGTCGACACGGGCGGCGGCGCCAGTTTCTCGACGCGGCGGATGGCGTCCGCGACCCGGTTCTTCACCGCCTCCTGGATCTCGGCATCGCGCGCCTCGTCGAGCAACTTTTCCCGCTTCAGATAGCGGCGGAACCGCTCGATCGGATCCCGATCGTGCCACTCGGCGAAGGTCTCCTTCGGCACGTAGCGCTTCGGATCGTCCGAACTCGAATGCGGACCCATGCGGAACGTGACTGCTTCGATCAGCATCGGCCCCTCGCCCGCGCGGGCGCGGTCGACGGCTTGCCGGGTCACTTCATACACCGCCAGGATGTCGTTTCCATCGACCCGGACGCCCGGCATCCCGTAGGCCTTGGCCTTCACCGCGATCGTCTCGGACGCGGTCTGACGCTCGTAGGGACAGGAAATCGCGTATTGGTTGTTGTTGCAGAAGAACACGACCGGGGCGCGGAACACCGCGGCGAAGTTCATTCCGGTATGGAAGTCGTTCGATGAAGTCCCGCCGTCGCCGAAGTAAGTCCCGACCACCGTCTTGTGCTTGAGGATGCCGGCCGCCATCCCCGCGCCCGCCGCCTGCACGATTTGCGTACCGATCGGGCTCGAGATGCTGACCAGATTCTGCTTGCGGAACGAATAGTGCACCGGCATCTGACGACCCTTCACCAAGTCGCCGGTATTGCCGAAGAGGTTGCACACCATGTCGTCGATCGACACGCCACGCCAGAGGAAGATTCCCGGAACCCGGTACGAGGGGAAAATCCAGTCCTCGGGCTGGAAAGCGGCGGCGCTGCCGATCTGGAGGGCCTCCTCGCCGGTCGAGGGGAGGTAGAACCCGAATCGCCCCTGGCGCTGCAGAAGCATGCAGCGATCGTCCATCGCCCGGGTCAGCACCATGTACTCGTACCAGCGCAGGAGCTCGCCTTCGGGGATGACCCGGGCGGTCTTGCTCGAAACGGTTCCATCGGCTTGCAGAACCTGGAGCAGTTGTTCGGCCATTTCGAGGCTCCTGAACCGATAACTCTGCGCTCCGGCCCTGCCGTCCGCGTCCGCGTCAGACCGCGAATCCGGCCGGGCCGTCCGGGACCTCCCGAGGCCGCTCCCGCTCCTCGGGCTCGTTCCCCCGCAGCAACCGGCGGAGGAAGAACTCTCCCGCGCGGTAGGAACTGCGGACCAGCGGCCCCGCGGCGACGTACCGGAAGCCGATCGCTTCCCCCGCCTGCCCCAAGGCCGCAAATCGATCGGGATGCACGAATTCCTGCACCGGCAGGTGTCGGAGGGTCGGTTGCAGGTACTGGCCGAGCGTCAACATGTCGACGCCGGCCGCGCGCAAGTCCGCCATTGCCTGGCGGACTTCCGCGTCCGTTTCGCCCAACCCCATCATGATCGACGACTTGGTGAATCGAGTGGGATCGATCTCCTTGGCTCCCCGCAGCACGGCCAGGGAGCGGGCGTAGCCGGCACGCGGGTCCCGCACCGTCTTCTGAAGCCGCTCGACGGTCTCCACGTTGTGGGCGACCACGTCGGGCTTCGCCATTACCAGTCGCGTCAGGCCGGCCGTATCGAAATCCGGAATCAGCGTCTCGACCAGCAACTCGGGGAAGTCGCGTTTCAGATTCTCCACCGTGCGCGCGAAGTGGTCCGCACCCCCGTCCGCCAGGTCGTCCCGGTTCACCGACGTAAGCACGACGTAGTCGAGCCCGAGCTGCCCGATGGCGCGGGCGATGTTTCCCGGCTCGTCGTGATCCAGCAATCCCTTGGGATTGCCGGTCTTGACCGCGCAGAATTTGCAGCCGCGGGTACACAGGTCACCCATCAGCATGAAGGTCGCCGTACCGCCGGCCCAGCACTCGGAGATGTTGGGACAGCGCGCCTCTTCGCAAACCGTGTGCAGGTTGAGGTCGCGAAGGAGCCCCTTGATGCGATGAAAGTTGGCGCCTCCCGGCGGGCGAACCTTGATCCAGAGCGGCTTGGGGACCCGCTCGAATTCGCGCGGTGCCAGCGGGGCCAGCGGCATGCGTTCGTCCCCCCCGACCAGGGCGGTCGGCTGTCACGCTCCCTCCGATCGGCAGCGGCTCCAGGCCCGACCGACCGTGACGAAACCAATATAAGCCGATGGCTGGGAAGGGACAAGGAAAAAGACGGGTCGCGTGCGTGGTCCGGGGGCCGGCGCCCTCAGGAGCCGTCTTCCGGGGACTCCTCGACCTCGGATTCGTCCACCGATCGCATCGTCAGGCTGACGCAGCGAACGCGGCGGGCCGGATCGGCGTGGATGGCGAGGCATAACAGGGAGTCCGCTTCCGGGTCCAGTACGTATACGTCCACGTGCGCATTGTATTCGGCCCCGTCCGCCCGGTCCTCGGTGAAGTCGGGATCCCCGAGCTCGGCCCGCATCCCGGTCTGGGTCATCCCGCCGGTGGGCTCGAGGTACATGATCGCCATCAGGACGTCGTCCAGAAAGGTCAACTCCAGCTTGTCGAACTCCCCGATCGAGGTGGCATCGACTTCGTCATAAAGGATGAACGTCGCGTTCTGCTGGTCGAAGTGGTCCGACGGCGTTCCCCGCTTGCGCGTCACATCGGCCAATTCGGTCTCACCGAGCTGGAACTCCTGCAGCAGTTCCAAGAACAGGCTGATCCGGCGTCGGTGGGCGGGAAGCAGGGCCCACCAGTCCCGAAACCTCTGGTCCACACGGTCGCGCAACTGTTCGTAGTTGGCGGCATTGTCGGTCACGTGATAGATGCTCGGGAGGTCCGTCGCGAGGACCTCCTCATAGTCCTCCCAAAATCGGACGGGGGGCAGGGCGAGGTAATACCCCGCAAACTGGCGGCCTTCCGCGGTGAGCATGCCGGCCTCCAGAGCCCCGCCACAGCGCCGGAACAGCTGCGGGCCCGTGATCCGGTGTTCCCGGAAAAGATCCAGGTCGTCCTTCCACTGTTCGGCGAACTCGGCGCTCGTCAGTTCCCGCTCCACCGCCCATCCGAGGAAGAGGCCCATGTGGACGTACGCCTGCTCGGGGGGCAGGTCCTTGGGGTAGTACTCCCCATGATGGTGCCACTCCGCCCGGTCATACATCATGCGCGCAGCGCTCCTGGAATTCGGATCCGCGTACAGGGTACCGCGCACGGAGGGTCCGCGCAAGGGAGGGTCGTTCGACTCCTCGGCCGCCCGCTTCGGAGGGCGCCTCGCCCCTCGACGGGTGCGCGGACCGGCGACCGTTCGCCGCTTTCCCGGATCGCCCCATCGAACCCGCCGTCCGGAAAAATCGGGTCGGTAAGGCTTGCCTCCCCGCCTCGGCATTCGCATACTTCGGGCCATCATGGCGCGAGTGGTGTTCACCCAGAGTCTGCAGCGGCACCTCGACTGCCCGCCGGTCGAGTGCGGCGGGGAGACGGTCCGCGAAGCCCTGGAACAGGCGTTCGCAACCAATCCCCGCGTGCGCGGATATGTCCTGGACGATCAGGGCAACCTGCGCCGGCACATGATCGTCTTCGTCAACGGCGTGCAGGTCCAGGACCGCGTCCGGCTCGGCGATCCCCTATCCCCCGGGGCCGAGATCTACGTCATGCAGGCGCTGTCCGGGGGGAAGTGTCCGGGAGGTCGAACATGAACGAGGGCACGCGAATCTACGTCGCGACGCGCAAGGGCCTATTCACCGTCGATCGCGCGGCGCGGGGATGGACCGTCACCCGCGGCGACTTCCTCGGCATCAACGTTACGCTCGTGCTCCAGGACCCCCGGAACGGTGCCGTGTACGCCGCCGTCCGACACGAGCACTTCGGTTCGAAGGTCCATCGCTCCGCAGGGGACGGTGCGCCGTGGGAGGAGCGCGGGGCGCCGGTCTACCCCGAGAAGCCGGCGGGCCTCGTCGAAAAGGACGGAATGGGAATCGAAGTCGCGTGGAGTCTGAAGCAGATCTGGGCGCTCGCCCCCGGGCACCCGGACCGGCCGGATGATCTGTGGTGCGGGACGATCCCCGGGGGGCTCTTCCGGTCGTCGGACTCCGCAAAGAGCTGGTCGATGGTCCGGTCCCTGTGGGACCATCCCGCCCGGAAGGAATGGTTCGGTGGCGGGGCGGACTATCCGGGGATCCACTCGGTCCTCGTCGACCCCCGCGATCCGAAGCGGGTGGCTCTCGGCGTCTCCTGCGGCGGAGTTTGGCTCACCCTCGACGACGGAACCACCTGGAATTGTCGCGCGGACGGGATGCGGGCCGAATACATGCCGCCGGAGCGCCAGCGCGACCCCAACATCCAGGATCCGCACCTGGTCGTTCAATGCCCCGCCCGCCCGGAAGTGTACTGGGCGCAGCACCACAACGGGATCTTTCGGTCCGGGGACGACCTGGTCTCCTGGCGGGAGATCGAAGGGGTGAAGCCGTCCACCTTCGGATTCGCCGTGGCGGTCCACCCGAAGGACCCCGACACCGCCTGGTTCGTGCCGGCCGCGAAGGACGAGAATCGCATTCCGGTGGATGGTCGGGTCGTGGTCACCCGCACGCGGGACGGCGGGAAGAAATTCGAGATCCTGGACCGCGGGTTGCCCGGAGAACACGCGTACGACTTGGTCTACCGCCACGCGCTCGACGTCGACGAAGCGGGCAACCGGCTTTCGTTCGGGAGCACCACCGGTTCGCTCTGGGTTTCGGAGAACCAAGGGGACGCCTGGACCTGCGTCACGAACCATCTGCCGCCGATTCACTGTGTTCGGTTCGCGAAGGGCCGCGCGGCCAGGAATTCGTAAGTCCGTTCGCGCCCCGGCCGGCGGCGAGGACGCGGTCGGGGGATCGACGGGAAACCGGAGGACGGCGTGGGGGCGATGCCCGACCCGGGTGACCTGCTGGAACGGCTCGTGGCCGCCGGCCGCCTGCCGCCGGAGGCCCTCGAGGCGTGGCGTCGGGCGAAGGGCGACGCGACGGATCTCGCGGCCTTCCTGGAATCGCGCCTCCCGCCCGCCGCGGGACGCGACGCCGTTCTGGCGTCCCTGCGCGAGGCGTTGGGCGCGCCCGGGGACTCCGACGGCCGGATCGGATCGACGCCGTCCGCCGGGGTCGGAACGGTCGGACCTGCCGAGTCCGTGCCGCCGGTCGCCCGGGCGACGGACCGCAATCGCCGCCTCCGGCTCGCCGCGGCGGTCCTGGGAACGGGAGCCGCCCTGCTCTGGCTTTGGGAATCCCGCGCGCAAGAACGGGAATCTTCACGCCGCGGCGCCATCGCCGACCTGATGCGGGGGGCCACGGCGAGCGAGCAGGAGGGCAAATTGGAGGAAGCCCTCTCGCAGTGGCGCGAGCTCCTTCGCTTGCAGCCCGACCACCCGGAAGCGCGGGCGGGACGCTCGCGGGCGCGCGACACGCTGCTGTTCGCCGGGGCCATGAAGGATGCGCTGGCCGCCTCCGAGGCGGGAGCGCGGGAGATGGCGGCGGGGCACGCCCGGGTGGCGGAGTCGATTTGGCCCGGTCACCCGGTGATCCGGGACGTGCTGGCCCAGGCCCGCGGTCTGGCCCGTCTCCATGTCGAAAGCCCCGCGCCGTGCAGGCTCTTCCTTCGTCCCCTGACGGGCGGGGATTCGCGCGCCATCGACTGCCCGGGAGCCGTCACGGAAGCCCTGCCGCCCGGCGACTATGACCTCGTCATTACGTCGGGCCGGACCGTCCTGCGGCGTCTGACGCTCCGCTGTCCGGATGGTGGGGAGGCGCGACTCTCGCTCGCGTCGGTGCCCGTGGCGCCGGATGGGGACGGCGCCGGACTCCAGGCCGCCGTGGATCGCGCCCTCCCCGGAACCACGCTCGTGCTGGCCCCGGGAACCTACCGCGAAGCGGTGCGGGTGCGGACGTCGCATCTGCGTCTGGAAGCGCGGGAATCCGGGCGGACCGTGATTCGTGCTCCGGCGCCGGACCAGGCCTGCCTCGAAGTGGATGGTGCGGAAGAGGTCGCCGTCCATGGTCTCGCGCTGGAAGACGGGGCGGTGGGTCTGCTGGCCGGCCCGGGAAGCGGGCTGTCGATGACCGAATGCAGGGCGCAGAGAAACCAGGTGGGGGTGCTGCTGGTGGACCGCGAAAACGTGCGAATCGAGGGCTGTGAATTGCTGGAGAATCGGGAGGCGGGGTTGCAGGGCAGGGCGCGGCGGGTCCGGATTCTGAACGGGCGCTTCGCGGACAACCGGGGCGCGGGTCTGCAGTTGGAGGACTCCGAAGACGTCACGGTGGCTTCCAACGTGTTCGCGCGCAACCGGCGACTCGGGGTCGGCCTCCACCGGGGTACCCGCCGCGTCCGAGTGTTCGACAACGTGGTGCATACCTCCGATCGCGGCATCCTCGCCGACGCGGCTCCGTGCGAGATCCGGCACAACACCGTGACGGATTTCCGGGACGTGGGGATCGAGGCGACCCATCGGGGGGAGCAGGGAGAATTGCGCATTCTCGACAACGTGATCTCTCACGGAACCGGCGTCGGCCTGCACCTGAGAGAGGAGCAGGCGATGGGGGCCGCGCTTTCGAGCGACCACAACGCGCTTTCCGGAAATGCCGTGCTTGCGCGCTGGACCTCGGGTCGCCGGACGGAGACATTCGCGACGCTGGACGAATGGAGGCGGCGCACCGACCTGGATCGTCGCTCCACGGACGCGGATCCGGGATTCCAACCGGCTGCCGGAGACGCGCCGCCGGGGCGGTTGTCCGCGGCGAGCCCCTGTCGGGGCGCGGGCTCGGACGGGCTTGACGTGGGGGCGCAATTCGACGGCGACCGGCCGCGGGCCGCACCGGTCGAGCCGCTGACCCTGCCGGAGTGGGGCGAGCGGTTGCGCGGCGGCAGAGACTGACGCGGCCCCCATCCGGCCGCGGCCGCCGGGTCCGGTTCCGGTCGCAACCCCCGGCCGAGGCCCGTCCCCGAAGGGGAACGGTGCGGGGAGTCCACCTCGGGGCCCGGAGGCAAGGGGTCTTTCCCTGGACCGGGCCGTCGTCGACCTCCACCGCGCCGGGAGGCCGGGCATGCCGGGAGCGGTCTGCAACACCAGCGGGCTCCGGATCCCGATTTCGTTCCGTGGGGAAACCGCGCTCCGTGTCGGACCGAAAACCAGCCGGGCCTCCCATGAGGAAGGCCCGGGGATCCGCGGATTCGGTTGCGGCTACTTTCGCTTGCCGATGCCGAAGGCGTTGTCGAACCGGTAGTAGACCTCCAGCGTGAGGGTCAGCAGCGCGGTGGAGCAAACCCGGCCGCCCTCGAAGCCCCAGCGGTCGTCGCTTGACCAGGAGCCGTGACCGCAGCCGGCGGACGAGTCATCCTGGTTTTTCACGACCGCCTCCACCATCGCCTTGTTCCAGAGCTTCCAGAGATCGCCCTTGTTTCCGCTGTCCGGGCCGTCGTACTGGAAGAGGGCGAGCGTGCCGTAGTACCAGTAGTAGTAGTCGTTGGTCTTCTTGACCTTGTCCCAGACCGGCAGGTCTCCGACGAGGACCCGGGCGCCCAGCTTGAGCATCGGGTCCTGGATGTCGTGGTCGACGAACGCGCGGACCACCATGCCCACGGCGGTGAGCGCCTCGTGGTTGGCGTAGGTGTCATTCTTGCCTTCCACGATGACCCTCTTGCCGGCGTCTTCGGCCGTCCGGTAGCCGCACTTGCCGTAATTCTTGTCCGTGATCTCGTCGATGAACGCCTTGGACTCTTCCATGGCGGAGCGGCTGATCGACAGGCCGGAGATCTCGGCCGACTTGAGCGCCATGACCGCCCAACCCGTGACCGAGGAATCGTTGTCGCCGCACTTGGGGGAGTAGCGCCACGCCTTGTACGGGTTCTTGGCGGCGATCAGAAAGTCGATGCCCTTCTGCGCCGGTTCCTTGAAGAGCGGACTCGAGGTCAGGCCGTACGCCTCGGCCATCGCCAGGGCGCCCACCGTATGGTTGTACATCATCTTGGCGACCGACCGGGAGCCGAAGCAGCCTTCGGCGTCCTGGTTCTTGATCAGCCAGCGCAGCCCTTCCTTGACGGTGCGGCCGAAGTTCATCTCCTTGCCCGTGACCGGATCGGAGTAGGTTTCCTTCGACTGGTGGGTGTAGCCCGCGCCGAGGAAGGCGAGGAGACAGAGGCCGGTGAGACCGGCGTTGTACTCCGCGTATCCCTTTCCCTCGCAGATCGTCTTCTTGCACTGAGCCGAGTAGTTGACCGCGTCCCAGGAGCCGTCGTCGCCCTGATGGCGGGCGAGCCAGCGCAGCCCGGCGAGTACGGCGCCTTCGGTGCGGTCGCCGCCGCCGCCGCGCGCCACGCGGTTGCGCTTGCCGCCGAGGCGTCCGCCGAACTTGCCGCCGCCGCCGCCGCCGACGCCGATCGCGTCATAGACGCCCTGGCCCTTGAGCGGCTTGTCGGAAATGAAGTCTTCGCTCTCTCCCTTGGCCTGGTTGAATTCCTCGTTGTCCGCCGTTTCGTTGTGCTCCGCCACTTCGGCGTTCTTGACCACGGGATCTTCGACGACATTCGGATCCTTGAGCAACTTGTCGTTCTGAATGATGTCCTTCGGCCGCTCGATGTTGATCTTCTCGACCTGCGGCGGTTTGATGTTCACGAAGATCGGCTGCTCTTCCGCCTGCAGCGCGGGCGACCCCTTGAACGCCATCGCAATCGCGAGAATGAGGAGGTGCAGGGCCAGGGAGACCGCCCACCAGGGGGTGGTCCTGATCTGGCGATTGACCCACGCATTGAAGTCGAGATCGTCCCGGCCCGACAGGGCCTGAGCGACCCAATCCTGGTCGTCGTAGGGTTCGTCGAATTCCGCGGGCGGGGGAGGGGGGGGCTGGGAGTGGCGCGCCATCGTTCCAACTCCTTCTTAGGGGACAGGGGACGCCGCACGAACGCGAAGGCCGGAGAACTCGCCGTGGAAGCCGGGGCCTATCAACGAGGACTCTCGCTGCGGGTTCACGGCGTCGCTGGACGAGATTTTGTTTTTGCGGATTCTCCCGGCGAGCCGTCGGCTCCTCGGCGTGGCTTCGACGGGAGCCGGTCGTTTTGGACTTACGCCGCGGTGGGCGACGCGCGAACGGCTTCGAGGAGGCGGGGTTCGAGTTCGGGCGAGACTTCGCAGGGCGCGGGAGCTCGCGATCCGGTCCGGGCGCGGGGCCGCGATTCAAGACCGGTCGGCTTCGAGAGTCCCGACACGGGGAGACGCGAGGTGATCCACGCGCTCCGGAGGGGACGCGGTGTGGGCTGCCGGCGGGAGCGGGGGAGCGGGATGGGCGCGGGGTCGGGTCAAGGGAGAAAAAAAGCAGGGCCTCCCGCGCGGGAGGCCCTGGGATCCGTGGAGTCGGTCGGAGTTACTTGCGCTTGCCGATGCCGAAGGCGTTGTCGTACCGGTAATAGACCTCCAGCGTGAGGGTCAGGAGCGCGGTGGCGCACACGCGGCCACCCTCGAAGCCCCAGCGGTCGTCGCTCGACCAGGAGCCGTGGGCGCAGCCGGCCGCCTGGCCGTCCTGGTTCTTCACGACCGCCTCGACCATGGCCTTGTTCCAGTGCTTCCAGTACTTGCCCGAGTTCCCGCTGTCCGGGCCGTCGAACTGGAAGAGGGCGAGCGTGCCGTAGTACCAGTAGTAGTAGTCGTTGGTCTTCTTGACCTTGTCCCACACGGGCAGATCCTGAACGAGGACCTTGCCGCCCAGATCCAGGATCGGATCCTTGATGTCGTGGTCGACGAACACGCGGACGACCATGCCGACGGCGGTGAGCGCCTCGTGGTTGGTGTAGTCGTCATTCTTGCCCTGGACGACGACCTTGACGCCGGCATCCTCGACCTTCTGGTAGCCGCACTTGCCGTAGTTCTTCTCGGTGATCTCGTCGATGAACGCCTTGGACTCTTCCATGGCGGAGCGGCTGACCGAGAGACCGGAGATTTCGGCCGACTTGAGGGCCATGACCGCCCAACCCGTGACCGAGGAGTCGTTTTCCCCGCACTTGGGGGTGTAGCGCCACGCCTTGTACGGGTTCTTGGCGGCGATCAGGAAGTCGATGCCCTTCTGCGCCGGTTCCTTGAAGAGCGGACTCGAGGTCAGGCCGTACGCCTCGGCCATCGCCAGGGCGCCCACCGTATGGTTGTACATCATCTTGGCGACCGACCGGGAGCCGAAGCAGCCTTCGGCGTCCTGGTTCTTGATCAGCCAGCGCAGCCCTTCCTTGACGGTGCGGCCGAAGTTCATCTCCTTGCCCGTGACCGGATCGGAGTAGGTTTCCTTCGACTGGTGGGTGTAGCCCGCGCCGAGGAAGGCGAGGAGACAGAGGCCGGTGAGACCGGCGTTGTACTCCGCGTATCCCTTTCCCTCGCAGATCGTCTTCTTGCACTGAGCCGAGTAGTTGACCGCGTCCCAGGAGCCGTCGTCGCCCTGATGGCGGGCGAGCCAGCGCAGCCCGGCGAGTACGGCGCCTTCGGTGCGGTCGCCGCCGCCGCCGCGCGCCACGCGGTTGCGCTTGCCGCCGAGGCGTCCGCCGAACTTGCCGCCGCCGCCGCCGCCGACGCCGATCGCGTCATAGACGCCCTGGCCCTTGAGCGGCTTGTCGGAAATGAAGTCTTCGCTCTCTCCCTTGGCCTGGTTGAATTCCTCGTTGTCCGCCGTTTCGTTGTGCTCCGCCACTTCGGCGTTCTTGACCACGGGATCTTCGACGACATTCGGATCCTTGAGCAACTTGTCGTTCTGAATGATGTCCTTCGGCCGCTCGATGTTGATCTTCTCGACCTGCGGCGGTTTGATGTTCACGAAGATCGGCTGCTCTTCCGCCTGCAGCGCGGGCGACCCCTTGAACGCCATCGCAATCGCGAGAATGAGGAGGTGCAGGGCCAGGGAGACCGCCCACCAGGGGGTGGTCCTGATCTGGCGATTGACCCACGCATTGAAGTCGAGATCGTCCCGGCCCGACAGGGCCTGAGCGACCCAATCCTGGTCGTCGTAGGGTTCGTCGAATTCCGCGGGCGGGGGAGGGGGGGGCTGGGAGTGGCGCGCCATCGTTCCAACTCCTTCTTAGGGGACAGGGGACGCCGCACGAACGCGAAGGCCGGAGAACTCGCCGTGGAAGCCGGGGCCTATCAACGAGGACTCTCGCTGCGGGTTCACGGCGTCGCTGGACGAGATTTTGTTTTTGCGGATTCTCCCGGCGAGCCGTCGGCTCCTCGGCGTGGCTTCGACGGGAGCCGGTCGTTTTGGACTTACGCCGCGGTGGGCGACGCGCGAACGGCTTCGAGGAGGCGGGGTTCGAGTTCGGGCGAGACTTCGCAGGGCGCGGGAGCTCGCGATCCGGTCCGGGCGCGGGGCCGCGATTCAAGACCGGTCGGCTTCGAGAGTCCCGACACGGGGAGACGCGAGGTGATCCACGCGCTCCGGAGGGGACGCGGTGTGGGCTGCCGGCGGGAGCGGGGGAGCGGGATGGGCGCGGGGTCGGGTCAAGGGAGAAAAAAAGCAGGGCCTCCCGCGCGGGAGGCCCTGGGATCCGTGGAGTCGGTCGGAGTTACTTGCGCTTGCCGATGCCGAAGGCGTTGTCGTACCGGTAATAGACCTCCAGCGTGAGGGTCAGGAGCGCGGTGGCGCACACGCGGCCACCCTCGAAGCCCCAGCGGTCGTCGCTCGACCAGGAGCCGTGGGCGCAGCCGGCCGCCTGGCCGTCCTGGTTCTTCACGACCGCCTCGACCATGGCCTTGTTCCAGTGCTTCCAGTACTTGCCCGAGTTCCCGCTGTCCGGGCCGTCGAACTGGAAGAGGGCGAGCGTGCCGTAGTACCAGTAGTAGTAGTCGTTGGTCTTCTT